>CAZINI010000004.1:0-127491 GCA_964540575.1 uncultured Ruminococcus sp. | reverse complement strand
TTGGATTTTTTGCGTTTTGCGTGTCATTTTTTTGCGTTTTGCGTGTCAGGCAACAACATATCATCAACTCCTTTTATGATATTATACAACATTATATCTTGACATGGAATATCCAATATGTTATGATAATATCAACTAAAAGTTTATACGGGAAGTGGTATTATGTATAATTCTCAGCTGAAAGCCTTTGTGACCGCTGCCGAATGCGGAAGCTTTACAAAGGCGGCGGAAAGGCTGTTTATATCTCCCACTGCGGTGATGAAGCAGATAAACGCACTTGAAGATCATCTGGGGCTAAAGCTGATAAACCGAACAAATCAAGGAATAAAGCTGACGCCTGCAGGACAGTCAATTTACAAGGACGCACTGTTCATTTTTGATTACTCGGAAAAATCCATCGAGAAAGCGAAAAAATATACCGAGGAATATGAAAAGACCTTCTGTGTCGGAACGTCGATCTTAAACCCCTGCAAACCGTTTATGGACCTTTGGTACAAGCTAAGTCCGCGGTTTCCGGGGTATCGTCTGAACATTGTTCCCTTTGAGGACGAGCATACCAATATTGTGGCTGAAATATCCTCTCTCGGTGAAAAATTCGATTTTCTGACTGGTGTATGCGATTCGGCAACATGGCTTGACAGATGCGGTTTTTTAAAGCTGGGCGAGTATAAAAAATGTATTGCCGTAAATGCAAATCACCGCCTTGCAAAGAAAAAAATCATCAGACTTTCCGATTTATACGGCAAAAATCTGATGATGGTAAAGGCAGGCGATTCTGCGGCTAATGACAGGATAAGGGCTGAGCTTACAAAAAATCATCCGCAGATACATTTGGTTGATACGCCGCATTTTTATGATATGAGCGTGTTCAATCGCTGTGCACAGTCTGACGATGTGCTGCTGACGATCGAGTGCTGGCAGGACGTTCATCCTTTGCTTGTGACGATCCCTGTCGAGTGGGATTTTACCATACCTTACGGGATATTATACGCAAAGGATCCTCCCGAGGACGTAAAAAAGCTCATTGGGATAGTTGAGGAATTATACTAAAACTTTTCCATATTCAAAACGTCTTTAAGGTCCATCATTTTGATGTGCCTTAAAGACGTTTATGCTTGTATATGACAGAATAAAAATACAGTTGCCGGCTATTTGTCAAATCAATAATTGCAAATTCTTATTCAAATAAGCTCCCGTGCATACTCTGTGTTTTTTCGAAAACTATATTGTGAATTCGTTCACGCACTGTGAAAGCTCATCGGCAATACGCTTAAGCTCTGCGGCGGAACGCCCGATCTCAGAAAATTCCGAGGACATTTCCGCTGCTTCTCCGCTGGTCCTGTTGGAAAGCTCTGCGGTAGTTCCTGCAATGACAGTAAGATCGTCTACCATTTTTACAATATCCGTGCGGACATTTTCAAGCTGTGCCGTATGCTTTTCGATTATGCGAATACTATCGGCGGAAGAGTGTATTCCCCCGATGACCTCGCTGACCGCCGCAGCGGTATTTTCCATGCTCGTGCTCTGGTCGGTGATGATTTGTTTTGTTTCTTTCATTGTTTTCATAGTAAGTGCAGAATCTGCAGTAAGACGTTCTGCGAGCTCCTGTATCTGTTTTCCGCACTTTGTGGATGCTACAGCAAGAGTTCTTACCTGAGAAGCGACTACTGCAAATCCTCGTCCGTATTCCCCTGCTCTTGCAGCCTCAATATTGGCATTGATACTGAGGATAGATGTCTCCTCGGCAATATTCGACACCATTTTTGCGGCTGTGCTTATTTCATTGATCGAGCAGTCTGTCTGAGCTGTGCTTTCACCGATTATATCTATGGCATCTCTTACTCTGCTGTTTACGTCAAGGAGGTTCTTCAGATTTACCGCCGCAGTATCGCTGTTTTGGAGCATACTTTCCGAGTTTTTATTAAGTGCGGCAATTTCATCGGTAGTGGTACCGATAACTCTGCTCATGGTAGAAACGCTGCTGCCTGCACTGTTCATATCCTCAGCCTGCTTATTTGCACCCGAGGTCATATCCGATATAGCTGACTCAAAGCCGCCAAGAGTGTTCATAGTCCTTGCAGCCATATTGTTGAGTATTTCCGATGCCTTAAGCAGCGAATCTGAGTTTGCTTTAAGACGGGAAATAATGTCCGTCAGGGAATTTTTCAGCTCCTCAACAGCTTTTGCAAGCTCGCCTGCCTCATCTCTGCGGCGTGTGATACTCCTCGGAACGTCCGCCGACAGATTTCCCGAAGCAAGCTTCTTGAGGACATTAACGCCCTGATTAATTGCACCTGTTACCGACATTGCCACAAATACAGCCAGAATAAGTCCTGCCGCTGTGACAGCGAACACTACAACAAGTATTTTGCTGATAAGGCTGTTTATGCTGCTGTCAACATTTTCCTTGATCTGTCCCGCAAAGACCATTCCCACAGGAGAACTGCCGCTGTCCTGATAAACGGGTATGTAATAGCCGTAATAGACTGTTCCGTCAATATATACGGAGCTGCTGAAATATTCCTTTCCGCCTTTCAGTACCTCAGAAACTATCTTATCTCCTGCGGGAGTGTCGAGAAGCCTTCTGCCGTCACTATCCTTGGCGGAGGTCATTATTCTGTCAGCACCGTAAAAGAATGTTACAACAGTTCCGTCGTCCCCTGCTATACCGTCAATAAGATTGTCGGAAAGGGAAATATTATATCCGCCCTTCCAGACATCGCCGTTTTTGGAAATATAATATTCTCCCGAATTTGTTTCATAAGCTGCAAGAGTACAGGTAGCCGTGTTTCTCATGGCGTTTTTTGCCTGATCCAGCACTGCACTGCGAAAAGTGGTCTCAGCGAGATAATATATCATTCCGCCCAGAACAAGTATAGGCAGGACCGCTCCGCAGAGGAATTTAGCAAGTATGCTTACTTTCATTTTATATTCCTCCTTTATTCAAGCACGGTAACGGTCTTGAAATACCAGTCGATGCCGCCTGTTATCTCCGAATCACTGAGAGTAGAGCCTTCCTCGCCCACAGTTTCGCCCGTATTTGTTTCTATAACTCCGTCAAATACGTTGAAACTTCCGCTCAGCATCTGCTGTGTAGCCTCGGCGATCTTTTCGTCGCATTCGGGGTTGCAGAAATCAGACGTATCTGTTATGCCCACGAGTCCCTCGGCAAGTCCGCCGAAGTAATTCTCGCCGTCCCATGTGCCGTTGATAACGCTCTGAACAGCTTCGGTATAATAGGCACTCCATGTCCATATTACGCTGCACAGCACCGAATCGGGAGCCTCCTTGCTCATATCGGAATTGTATCCGATAGCGTATGCACCCCTGCTTTCTGCATTTATTGCAGGATAAGCCGTATCGGCATGCTGAGTGATAACGTCGCAGCCTGCATCAAGAAGATCGAACGCATACTGCGATTCAAGATCGGGGTCATACCAGCTGTTTGTGACCTTGACAAAAACCTCCGCATCAGGATTTACGGAATAAACTCCCAATGCAAATGCATCGATTCCTCCCGTTACCTCGGAGCTTTCGGTACCCATTGCCGCAACATATCCTATCTTGTCAGATTCGGTGTTGAGTCCCGCAACAATGCCGCTCAAATATCTTGCCTGATATATTCTTCCGAAATAGTTGGTGAAGTTCTTTCCGTTGGAAAGGTAGCCCGTTCCGTGTGAGAAATATACATCGGGATATTTCTCTGCACAAGCAGCAGTAGTTTCCATATAACCCCAGCTTGTAGTGAAAATAACATTGCAGCCGTCCCCCACAAGGGTATCTATTGCCTGTTCGGTAGCTGCGGTATCCAAATCATCAACAATGACACGATGTATTTGACTGTCAGCAAGACCGAGATTTTTCTGCATTCCCTGTATGCCCAGATCGTGAGTGTAGGAATATCCGCTGCCCTCGGCAGGGTCGGATATGTACAGAACTCCTACATTTATGTTTTCTTTTGAGATACCGACATCAGATACTATATCGGTCTGAACTTGTTCATTAAATTCAGCGACAGTATTTATCACATAATCATCGTAGCTTTCAAGTTCAGTGTCAGCAGCACAGCCGCCTAAAATAAAAACGGACATTGCAAGGCAGAGAGAAAGAGAAGAAAATTTTACTGAGTCCATTTGATCACTTCCTAAATACAATATCAATATCGCAGAAATCATTCATAAATTCCGACTCTGCATATAAAGACTTCTGTTTTTTTTACAGCAAGAGCAAATAATGTTTTTAATCAATTGATACAATTATTATATCACATTTTGTCTAATTTGTCAACAGTTAGTAATTTTTTAGGTTTGCTTGACATGGGAAGAGAAATATGCTATAATCAAGAAAATTGAACACGTTCAATAATCGGAGATGAGCATATGAAAAAGGAAGAAAAGCTTGCCATCACTAAGGGAAAGCTTATAAATGCGGCGGCTGAGCTGATGAACGAATGCACCGACTGCTCGGAGGTGACTTCAAGAGCTATTGCGGAGAGAGCGGGAGTGCGGCTCTCGATGATAAACTATTGCTTTGGCTCAAGGGAAACTTTGCTTTTTGAAACGTTTTCCCGAAACGAGAAGGATTACAAAGATGACCCGAGGATAAAAAGCATTATCCTGTCGGATATTTCCCCGAAGGAAAAGCTTCGGAAAATGCACTATGCGGCGGCAGAATTTCTTGTAAAAGAGTACAAGTTTACAAAGGCAGTAACGGGATATGTGCTGCTGCACAGAGATCTTTCTAAAGAGCCGTCAAGCCTGCCTTTTATACGGGCACATTTCGGAGAGCGGAAAACCGAAGAGGAATGCAGGGTAATTGCATATGAGCTTTCAAGTATGATGCAGCTTGTCATTTACAGGCTTGAGGATTTTTTGAAATTCTCGGGCATTGACCTTCGGGACAGTGAACAGCTTCACAGGTTTATTGATATGCGGATAGATTTGCTTTTGGGGGAATAACATTATGAAGTACATTTTTTCATTCAAGGATATTTCGGAGGACGTAAGCACTTTATGCGGCGGAAAGGGTGCTTCTCTTGCAAGGCTCACAAAAATGGGTATGCCCGTTCCCGAGGGGCATGTTATTACAGCAAATGCATTCGGCAGCGGGATAATCCCGGAGGCTTTGGCGGAGCTGGAAACGCTGTTATCGGGGCTTTCGGATAAATGTACATATGCCGTTCGGTCTTCCGCTGTTTCGGAGGACGGAGAAAACGCTTCATTTGCGGGGGCGTTTGAAACGGTCACAAATGTCAAGCGTGAGGACATTATCACGGCAGTGAAACAAGTGGCTGCTTCGGCGGACAGTGTGCGTGTAAAGAAATATGCCGAAAGCTCGGGGACGGACAGCGGCGGAATTGCAGTGGTCATTCAGCGGTTTGTAAAACCGGAATTTGCAGGAGTTGTGTTTACCGCCGACCCCATAAGCGGCAGTGCTTCGGTCATGATGGGAAATTACGTCAGGGGCGAAGGTGAGGCTCTTGTTTCGGGCGAGAAAAACGCCGAGGAATTTACATTTGACGCTATGAAGTTTTCCTACACGGGAAACAAAGAATTTGAACGGTACGCAAAGGAACTTTATAAATACTGCGGAAAAATCAGAAACGGATACGGCAGACCTATGGACATTGAATGGGCTGTGTCGGGCGGAAAGGTATACATTTTGCAGGCTCGTCCCATTACGTCACTAAAGCGTATGGACAGGGACAGCTTTAAGGTAAACGGCAGCCTTTCGGGGGAATATCTGCTGTCGAAAACCAATGTGGGCGAGATATTCATGCGTCCCGTTTCACCTGTGACCTTCAGCGTGCTGGAGATAATCTGCGGCACAATCGGAATGCCCTGCTTTATTGACAATATTTGCGGTCAGCCTTATGCAAATCTCAGCGTTATATGTTCACTTATGGTGGCTTTGGGCGTGAAGGAAGAGTCGGCTTTCAAAATGATAAGAGAAATTGCGGGAGAACTGCCCGACGGCGTCAGCGTACCCGTATTTCCCTTTGACAAGAAAAATTTCAGGAAGAAAATGAGGAAGCTTTTCCTTTCAGGTGGCAAAAATAAGACGAGCCGTAAGGAAAAGCGTGAATTTAAAGAAAAAATGAGTGAAATTGCCGATGGGCTGATAAATGAGATACACAGCATTTCCGACAACAATGCACTGTTTGATTTCTGGGCAACAAAGGGCAATGCATTTATGTCAAACGCTCTCGAAACGATAATGAAGGGAGCAAATGTCTTTCCTCTCTTCGGCACGAAAAAGCGTCTGTCGGACATATGCGGCGAAGAGCTTGCGAATGAGCTTTGCTCGGGAGGAACAGGTACTCTTGACAGTATGAAGCCGCTGTTGATGCTTGAGGACGTTATCAGAGGAGATATGTCCCGTGAGGAATATATAAAGCTCTGCGGACACAGACATGTGAACGAAATGGAGCTCTCCGCACCCTATCCCTATGAAAACCCCGATTTTCCCGACAATATTATTAAAGACCACATTAAATCGGGAGCAGATATACATAAAATGAGAGCGGAACAAGAAAGCCGCTATAATGAAGCCGTTCGGAAATTCAAGGAGCAATATCCCCGAAAGGCAAAATGGCTGGACAAGACCTTGCAAAGCTTTAAGGAAGCTAACCGTTCCCGTGAGGAAGTGCGGAGCAAGGGTGTGAAGCTTTTCTGCATAATGAGGGAATTTCTGCTTAGAGTCGGGGAGATAAACGGCATCGGCGAGGATATTTTTATGCTGTATTTCCCCGAAGCTATGGAGCTTCTGAAAGGCGGCAAAAGTGTACTTGCACACATTCCCGAAAGACGGAAAAGCTATGAAAAAAATCTTGCATATCCCCCGTTCCCAAATCTTATTTACGGTCGTTTCGACCCCGAAAAATGGCTTTCGGACGAGAACAGGCGGCGGGATTTTTATTCCGAAAAGCACTCGGACTGTTCCCTTTCGGCGGACATAAAGGGATTTCCGGGAGCGGCAGGAGTTGTTACGGGACGGGTCAGAGTCATTTTCAGCTCAGACTGTGCAGAGGAGCTTCTCCCCGGGGAAATTCTTGCAGCCCCTGCAACGAACATTGGCTGGACCGTTATCTTCCCCAGAGCGGCGGCTATCATTACCGATATAGGTGCTCCCCTTTCCCATGCCGCCATTGTAGCGAGGGAATTCGGCATTCCTGCGGTGGTGGGCTGCGGCAATGCCACTACGGTCTTAAAGACGGGAGATTTAGTCACAGTGGACGGTGCAAGGGGCATAGTTACGGTGGAAAAGGAATAATAATACTAATTCCTAATCTCCTTATGGACCCTGTCTATAAAATAATATAAGGGCTGCTCCGTTGTGTGTTGGGGCAGCCCTTGTTTTTTTACCTCAACACAAATCTTTGATTTATGCCGCTGAAAATCCTGTCTTACAGGATTTTCAGCCAATAACTGCCCGTTGGGCAGTTATTGAGTACGCACTATTTATCCGTAAATTCAACAGTAACGCTCAATTCTTCAATCCCGATATTTGCCTCTTTTACTAAGCTTGTTATCATTCGAACTGCAGCATCCTCGGCTTTGCTGTCAAGCGTTCCGTTTTTCATAAAATATTCCACGATAAGCTCACGTCCCCTAACCTCGGCATTATGAGCATCCGATTCACCTGCTTCCGATGAACCGTTATTCAGTTCGATCACGCCCAGCTTAATGGTTTTATCCGCATACAGAAGCTGTTTTGGAGTTTCGGTCTTGATTTCTTTTTCGGGCGACGGTATTCTTACAGTAACTGCTTTTCTGTTACGGTCAACCAATATCTCACTTTGCGAAAGGTCAACGTAATATACGCAGTTTCCGTCGATCTCATACCAAGACTCACACTTTTTATTATCCTCAAGCTTGTTGATAACATACTCAGTATCGTAAGCTTTATACACTTGAAGCTTTGATACCTTTAGTATGCTTTCAATATTGATCGTTACATTATTGGAAACATGGTGCTTAGCCTCGGATTTATTATATGCGTAATCATAGAAGCTGTTATATACCGATTCCCTAGATTCATCGAAAGCTTCATTATATGATGATAACGCTGCATCACAGCTTATATTTACGCTGTCGGAAATTATTTTCCAAATAACCAAGCCGATGATAAGACATACAGCCGTACTTATTATCAATATGGGAATTGCTTTTTTATTCTGCTTCATCTTCATTCCCCTCCGCAAAAAGCACCCTTACTTCTTTGTCATCAATGCGAACATCACGAAATAACGCTCCCACTTGTTCGATAGCCGATTCCTTAGCCTGCTCAAATAATTCTGTGTCCCTTGATAATTCTTCCTCGATTTTCTTCTTTATTTCTTCCTGTGCATTAAGATATGCCTCGGAACCGTCCTTGCTGCTGCCGACAAAAGAATTTTGGGAATAATGAGCTATTCTTTCCGAATCCTCATAATTCATTTCATCAAGTACAGGATAAGGGATCTTCACAAAGACCTGAGTTTCATCTTCGGATATTTCAGCTTTTGTCAGATCAACCGAAAATGAAGCAGTGCATTTCCGCACATATAAAGAATTGTTTTTCCCGCCATCTGTCGAAAACACATCACTTCTTTTTATACTCAGATTAAGAACTTCAAGATTACCCATATCGTGAACCTTACCGATCACATTGACAGTGGTATCCTTTGCACTCAAACCCTCTTTTTTTCCTGCTTCATCGCCTTCTGCAAGTCCTTTTGTAAATCCATCGAATGAGCCGATACAGCTGCCAACAGCATTACCGAAAAAGCTTCCCTTTTCGGATGCGGATTCTTCTGCATTTATCCTGGCAGGGACAACAATTACAAACAAAAAAACTATTAAAAGCACAGCAAGAGCAGCCATTATAAGCCAAAGGTAATCAAGTATCTTTTTTAACATACTGTTATCCCCCCTCACCAATTTAACGGATTCAGATTATCCCAAAAGCTTTTTTCTATTGGTTTATCCGATATTTCAATATTTGCTGTGAGCTTTTCTCTGTTTTTCAGATAATCGGAATATTTCATTTCCTTTTTATAGATATTGTCCGATACCCCGGGACCGCCGATATAATAGCCTTCATCGGGACAAATAGTAACAGTCACCTTTGCAGAACCCGATATTTTATCGCCGTCTTTCAGCACATATCCGGTATCAACAGCAGTTACGGTCATTGTCGCATTCTTAAATGATATGCCGGTATGCCTGTCTATCCCATCAGATTCTTTTGCAATAATTATCTTTATATCATCAGTGAGTTTAGGTATTACAAATGTTACTCTGTTCCCATTATCAATAGGCTCGGAATTCTGATAATCAAACTGCATACACTCTGCAATATATTTCTTTTGCAAATCAACAGTAATAATATCATCTGCCTTTAGTCCGACTATTTTCTTATCCTTACACTCTTTGCCATTTACCTTGACAGATGAAACACCCTTTAACGAATCAAATTCACAGCATATATATTTGCTCAGTTCAACGGAAAATTTGCAGGTTTCACTATTCAAGGCAACGTTTTTAAATTCCACAATTTCATCCGAACGATTTATTTCCGCATCAAATCCCGAAGAATTATCGGAATAGTAGTAATAAATGCTCCCGTCATAACGCAGCGAAATATTATGGACCTTAGAAGGGTCAAGCTCGGCGGTCTGACTTGTGTATTTGATACCGTCCACAGTCCATTCACTCGATACCTGCCGGACAGTTCCTCCCGTATCGGAGGTGTATGTTTCCAGCACAGCACTGCACATTACATATTCGCCCAAAGGCTCTATCGCCATATAATTTCCCGTGTAATCCTCGGGTATATGTATTACGGAAGAGGTACCGTCCCAGACATCGTTCATTTCACGAAGCACCTGACCGTTTGCATCAATATCCAATACTCTCAATCGGGAAAACTTATACAAACTGCCGTCATTTACCGCATCTGCCTGAACATATATCGTGTCCCCCGGTGCAAACCGAAAGCCATTAAGGTCTATCTCATTTGTTTTTGACGAATCGGCATAGAATTGTACCGAAAGCTTATTGTTTTCTGCCGAAGAAAGCTGTATTCCCGAAGCCATCGGTGCAAATGCAGGAACAGCTTCCTCCATACCATCGACCTTGTATCTTCCCTCATCATCAAGCTCATTGTTGCTTAATCGAGCCTGATACGTCTTATAATCCTCACTTTCGGAAATGCCCGACTTATCAATTCCTTTATTGAGTATCCAATCATCAAAGCTTGAACATCCTGTCAGCAGAGCGGTCAATAATAATGCAGGAATAATCATTCGCTTTTTCATTTTTACCATCCTTACAGTATATTTTCGATAACAGTCCAATTTAATGCAATATGAGCTTGCATTAAATCCAAATATTCATGTAAATTATACCATATGTCGACATAATTGTCAACTGCATTAAGACGTTAACGCACGGTTTCTCCCGATAGTCCAAAATTGCGGACATTCAATTTTCAAGCTCAAATTACGGAGCTCTCTGAGCAAATCAATACTGCACATGAAGCTGCGATCATAAAAGACGGTACTAACTTATACTATAGCGGTACATAAAAATATCCTGACAGGTTTTGTAGGGGAAAAAGCATAGCTTTGGTTTCCCGTCCCGCAGTTACCGAAAGAACTGTTGAAATCTGCGGGCGAAAAAAAAAAAAAAAAAACGCCCCTACAATAACGTTATTTTTATGGATTGCTATAAACACCATTAGAATTATGGAGAAGAAATCGGCACAAAAGCTTGCGTTTATGTGGTTTTGTGCCGAGAGATTCCCATACTTCAATGGTATGAGTTTAATGCGGACAGAGATTGCATCTATGACAGCAAGATATACCTGGATAAAACTCACTATACAGAGCAGCCCGATCACACGGATATGAAATATTCGGCGTATTATGAGTTTCTGTCGAGCAGAGTTTTTCCCGAATTTATCGAATCATACAGGGAAACGTTTTCTCCGGAGAATTTGAAGAAAAGCTTTGAGCAGGGTGAATCGGAAATTTCCCTGCGGTATTGGATAAAAGATGCGGCAGGCGAAGATATATACATTTTGCAGAATATAATAATGCCGACCGACGAAGTTACGAAAGAGATAATCGGATTTGCCTATACCAGAGATATTACCGATGAAGAAAGGCAAAAGCGTGAGATCGAAGAATAGTTAGAAGAAATCAAAGCTCTGAATAATCAGCTTGAAAAGCTTGGAGCTGAACAGGAATTGCAAATTGAAAAAACCAAGGAAATAAATGAAGAATTAAGCAGCAGAATTGCCCAGATCCAATCTATGAGTAATACTAAACACCCATTAATCACGGGAATCTCTCAGCACAAAAAACCATATACGCAAGTTTTTTGTGCCGATTTCTTCTCCGTGATTTAAATGGTGTTTAGTATAAGATATATTTCGCTTCCTTTTATGTTGATGTCATAAAAGATACCTTTGTAGAGATCAGCAGTGTTCAATTTGTAAGAAATTTGATCGGAACCTTCGGTAAAGCACAGGAAACGCTTTATTTGATATGCGACAATATGGTCAGTGCGGAAACGTCGGATATTTTTCGTGAATTTGTTGACCTTTCCACTATTGACGAGCGTATGCGTGAAACCGATGTCATTACCTGCGAATATATCGGTGAAACATCTGGATGGTGCCAGCTCTATATGATCGCAGGCGACAGAGATACGGACGGGAAAATCAAAACGCTTTTTGTGGCGGCACGCACCATTCACGAAGAAAAGCTGAGAGAAGAAAAACAGAACAAAAGAATTGAAGAGGCGAGAATTGAAGCCGAAAGAGCCAATAGTGCAAAAACCACCTTTCTGTTTAATATGTCCCACGATATCCGCACTCCGATGAATGCCATAATCGGCTTCAGGGAGCTTCTCGAAAAGCATCAGGAGGAGCCTGAGAAGAGAGCGGATTATCTTCAAAAGATCGAGGACGCAAGCTCCGTTTTGCTTTCCATAATCAACAATGTCCTTGAGATGGCAAGAATAGAAAAAGGCACATTGGAGATCGACGAAAGCGTGTGGAGTGCAGAGCAGTTTAATGATACGCTTTATTCTGTTTTCCACGAGATGATGGTTCAGAAAAAAATAGAGTTTACAAGGCAGATAGT
Source organism: uncultured Ruminococcus sp. (assembly GCA_964540575.1). Classification (GTDB taxonomy): domain Bacteria; phylum Bacillota; class Clostridia; order Oscillospirales; family Ruminococcaceae; genus UMGS1889. Next base: position 115,358 of record CAZINI010000004.1, on the reverse strand, counting down.
TGTTAAAAATCACTATGTATTCTGTGACCCGATAAAGCTGAGGGAGGTGTTTCTCAATATTCTTTCCAACGCATACAAGTACACCGATCCGGGCGGAAAGGTAAATATGCTGCTGGAGGAAATTGAGTCCGATCGGGAAGGCTATGCTTTTTATAGGACAACTATCACAGATACGGGTATAGGAATGAGCGAAGAGTTTCTACCCCATGTATTTGAGGAATTTTCAAGGGAGCATAACACCACCGACAATAAGATCGAGGGCACAGGTCTTGGTATGCCTATCGTAAAGCGTCTTGTGGAGGTCATGGAAGGCACAATAGAAATAAAGAGCAAAAAAGATAACGGCACAACTGTAATTGTAACGCTTCCGCACCGAATTGCAAATAAGTCAGACCTTATCGTACACCCCGAGGTTGAACTTGATCCGAATCTGTTTCGTGACAAGCATATCCTCCTTGCAGAGGATAATGACCTGAATGCAGAGATAGCGATGGAGATCCTCAAGGAAGCGGGGTTTGTGATAGATTGGGCTGCAGATGGAAAGATCTGTGTTGATATGCTGGAAAATTCTCCTGCAGGATATTACGACCTTGTCCTGATGGACATTCAGATGCCAAATATGAATGGATATGATGCTGCACGGACAATTCGGGCATTTCAGGATACCCAAAAAGCGGCGATCCCTATTCTTGCTATGACAGCCAATGCCTTTGAAGAAGATAAGAAAAATGCATACAAGGCGGGTATGAACGGACATATTGCCAAGCCTATAAATGTCAAGGAACTGATGAAAGAGCTGGCAGAGATATTTGCCGTATAATACTAATTCCTAATCTCCTTATAGACAGAGTCTATAAGGAGAGCCGCCTAAAAGGCGGCAAGTCAAAACCGTCGGTTTTGACGGAATTAGTATTGTACGACTTTCCTTTGCGGCTTCGCCGCACCCATTGACACTCCAACGCCTATCCACCAAACGGGACTTCCCTCATCGCCGATTCCAAGCAGCGAAACTATATCGCTGACATTGAGAAGCGTTTCCGCAATGACAAAAACCGCACCGATTTGTTGTGCTTATGCCCGTATGCCATAATAACGCTCTCAATGCCGACAGCTTAAATCACGGAGAAGAAATCGGCGTAAAAAATTTTGTGCCGAGAGATTCCCGTGATCAGACGGTTGATTTTTACAAGAAAAAATGGTATAATGCAGTCAGCATTTTATATTTATAGAAACAAGGTATTTCAAATGGCAAAAGATTTAACACAAGGTAATGTTACCAAAACAATGCTGCTGTTTGCTTATCCGATGATACTCGGAAATCTGCTCCAGCAATGCTATAATATTGCCGATTCGTTTATAGTTGGAAAATTTTTAGGCTCCGATGCTTTGGCAGCGGTCGGCTCGGCATACTCACTTATGACATTTATAACCTCCGTCATAATCGGTCTGTGCATGGGAAGCGGAACTGTTTTTTCCGTATGGTTCGGCAGAAACGACAAACAACAGCTGAAAAACAATATTGCAGTTTCGTTCCTGTTTATTGCAGCCTTTACCGTCATAATAAATATCCTGATTTTTGCCGGTATTGATCTGATATTGCATGTACTGAATGTTCCTCCCGATATATATTCCTCAATGCGTGAATATGTTCGGATAATTTTCTTCGGCATATTTTTTGTTTTCCTCTACAACTATTTTGCATTTTTGCTTCGGTCAATTGGAAACTCGGTTATACCACTGTGCTTTCTCGGAGCGGCGGCAATAATAAATATTCTGCTTGATATTCTGTTTGTATTGATATTAAAAATGGAAATAAGCGGTGCTGCACTGGCAACTGTAATTGCACAGATTTTATCGGGAATAGGTCTTGGAATTTATGTACTGCTCAAAGAACCGGGACTTCGACCGAAAATCAATGAGATAAAGTTCAGCAAAGCTGCTGTTTTCGGAGTTATACGCCACTCGGCAGCAGCCTGCATTCAGCAGTCGGTAATGAATTTCGGCATATTAATGATACAAGGGCTTGTCAACAGCTTTGGAACATCGGTTATGGCAGCATTTGCAGCTGCGGTCAAGATCGATTCGTTTGCATATATGCCCGCACAGGAATTCGGCAATGCATTTTCCCTTTTCATTTCCCAGAATTACGGCGGTGGAAAACAGGACAGAGTTCGGGACGGCATGCGGGAAGCTGTAAAGCTATCTGCCATATTCTGCATGGTAATTTCGGCTGTGATTTTTATTCTTGCCCCGTATCTTATGCAGATCTTCGTCAAGGCTTCGGAGGTCGAAATTATAAAGATAGGTGTCGGCTACCTGCGGATAGAAGGCAGCTTTTACATAGGTATCGGAATATTGTTCCTGCTTTACGGCTTTTACAGGGGTATTGAAAAACCGGAAATGTCCTTGATACTTACAGTTATTTCTTTGGGTACAAGAGTTCTGCTTGCATATGTTCTTTCGCCTGTTCCAGCTGTGGGAGTGTCGGGTATATGGTGGGCAATACCCATCGGATGGTTTCTTGCAGACCTTACCGGAATACTGTACCTGAGAAAAACATTGACAAGTAAAAACAACTAAGGAAACGCTGAACAAATCGTTTCTGCCGTCTGAGGAAATCCTCTCAGTCACGCATTTTCGAGCGTTCCCCAAAACGGCGAAATGAATGCAAAAATCAGCTTTTTTCTAATCCTTCCGTATGAAAATCAGGCTTGACTAATACTCTGTCCGTATATTATAATAGAGTAATACAAATGAACATAAAAAAGTTTCAATGTAGGAGTTTTATATGAAAAAACCGCTTTCCATTTTTGCAGCCATAACAATGGCATTGTCGCTTTACGGCTGTTCTGCCGATGAAGCTCCGATAACATATATATCCATTCCCGCTTCCGAAGCCAAAGCCCTTATGGACAGCGAAACCGATTATATCATTCTCGACGTCCGCACGGAGAATGAATTTGCCGACGGACATATTCCCGGTGCAATCCTTATCCCCGATTACGAAATAGAAACACGAGCCGAAAATGAACTGCCCGACAAGGAACAGCTTATCCTAGTCTACTGCCGCAGCGGAAGAAGAAGCAAAAATGCCGCCGAAAAGCTGGCGGCACTTGGATACAGCAACGTTAAGGAGTTCGGCGGAATAATTGAATGGGGCTATGAAACAACAACGGAATAGACTCCCCGTGCAAACTCTTATCCTATTCTTCTTTTATGGTCTGCATCAACATCCTTTCTCCAAGCAGCTGATGCGGACAGCTTTTTGCCCTTTCGCACAGTTGAAACAGCTTCACTCATAGCATCGTACTGAACAGCACAGCCAACGGTATCACAGCAGTAATCCACCGCAGTGGCACGTCCAATGCCGATGCTTTCAGCCGTTTCGGCAGAATCAATATTCGCTCCCAGAAAAACAAATTCCCAGCCGTACTTTTCCTGCTGTTTGCTTATCATCTTCTTCACCTTGTCGGCGGTAAAATGCCTGCTGGAATTTTCCATACCATCGGTGGTTATGACAAACAGCGTATGCTCTGGCACATCTTCGGGACGGGCATATTTGTGTATATTCCCAATATGCTTCACCGCATCGCCCACAGCGTCCAGAAGAGCAGTACCGCCACCCGGACAGTAATCCTTGTCCGTCATTTTTCCAATACGCTCAATAGGCACTCTGTCGTGCAGTACACGGCTTTCGGTGCTGAATAAAACAGTCGATACAACAGCTTCGCCGTCCTCACCTTTCTGCTTTTCGATAAGACTGTTGAAACCTCCGATAGTATCGCCTTTGAGGTCAGCCATCGAACCGCTTTCGTCCAGAATAAAAACTATCTCCGTAAAATTCTTTTTCATAAAAGATCCCTCCGTATGATTTGTTGTAACTTTATGATACATCATTCGGAGGGATAATAGGTCGCATTTCAAGCGACATTATACTTATACTAAGAACCAATTAAAAAGTGAATAAAAAATCAAGCAAAAACTTGCATATATGGTTTTTGTGCAGATTTTTTATCTACACTTTTATTGGTTATTAGTATTAACACCATTAGAATTATGGAGAAGAAATCGGCACAAAAGCTTGCGTTTATGTGGTTTTGTGCCGAGAGATTCCCATAATTCAATGAGTGTTTAGTATTATACGCCTATCAGACTTTGGTCAAAAGCAAACAGCGTTTCGTTTATCTCGTAAATATTGTATATTCTGTTTTCAATAAAAAATTTTATGATAACATCAAATTTTATGCTGTTTGAAAGGGTATATCCCGCCTTTTCAAGCAGCTTCTGCGTTTCGGAAATGTCCAGCTCAAGAGCAACGGCAAGTGCGACTGCCGTCTGTTTTTTCGGCTTATAGTTCACATCGCTTCGTATTTTTGAAAACAGCCTTCGGTCAATATTTGCCTTTTTGTATACCTGAACATCGGTCATGCCCCTTTCGTCTATCATACGCAAAAGTGCCTGTGAAAAGGACTCGTCCAGCTTATCAAAATCAATTGGCAGGGCATCATAAGCCGCCGGTGCAGCACAGCAGACATCCTCCTGCAGCATTTTTGCTTGGGATGCGGTCCTTTTGAATAAACCCGCTCCAAAGGTTCTCCTGACTGCACCGTCAGAGTGTTCTTCGGCATAATTTTCATCAATATATCTGCGGACATCGTAAAGAAGCTTTTCACTGACAGAAACGGCATTTTTATCAAGCACTGCCATGGTAATATCCATATCATTGTCAGCAAGAAAGTCCGTAATTGCCGATACTGCCACCTGCAAAGCCTTGTCCTTCGGATAGCCATATATACCCGACGAGATAAGCGGAAATACAACCGTTTCGCATTCATACTCCTTCGCAAGCAGCAGTGACTTTTCATAACAGGAATAAAGCAGCTCTTTTTCGCCGTTTTCTCCGCCATGCCATACGGGACCCACCGTGTGAATTATGTACTTGCAGGGCATTTTATAGCCCTTTGTGATTTTAGCCTGACCCGTTTCACAGCCGCCGAGGGTCATGCATTCTTTCAAAAGCTCGGGACCCGCCGCACGATGGATAGCCCCGTCAACACCCCCGCCGCCAAGCAGCGAATTGTTTGCTGCGTTGACTGCTGCGTCCGCTTTGACCTTTGTTATGTCATTCTTTATTATTCTGAACGGCATATTTTTCACTCCTTTTTCGGAAACAGAATTGCCTATTCTATATAGGTCACGACTCGGTCTGTGTCTTTCTTTTTATCCAGTCAACAATACTCTGAATACTCTCTGCACGTCCGCCGATAAAATCGCTTATGCACTGTGCGGAAGCATATCCGCCCTCAACAGCTTCTTCCACCGAACCCGCTCCCGGGTATCTTTCAAAAAACTGTCCGTACAGCGGAGAATATTCGTTAAGGAAATTTGCCAGAGTTTCATTCAGCCTGTCCCTTTTGAATGTCCCCTCGGAAAGTGCAAGCAGTTCATCGCAGTACTCATTTTTGAAATTCTCATTTGTCATAAGATAAGCATAGCAAAGCACCGCCGGATTGTTCGTGTCTTTGTTTAAAAGACCGTTGGGCATATAATTGTCCTCCTTAACGGTGTTTGTTTTAATGTCCTGACTGCCGCTGACACCGCCGAATTCCATATCGTAAAAGAGAAATCTCCAGCGTCCGTCACCGTACTCACTGCCGTCATTTGAAGCCGTTTTCCACATAGACCAGTTCTTGCCCGGCCAGTCCCATTTGTTGTTTATCCAGACCTCTGCAAGGAAATAGTCCTTAACGCTTTCAACATCGACGAGCTTGGAAAACTCCTCAAAGTCCTTGTCATCTTTTAAATCGGAATGTGTCCCGAAAAATTCAAAAAGCTCATTATAGAAATATCCCTCGTCAGTAATGCCCTCGGGAAGCGTTCCCTCGTCAAGATAGTATTTCTTTTCATACTTTTCCGCATCGCCCTTGTATATCACAACATCGTCCGCATTAACGCCGTAATGGTCGGCAAAATAATGCTCCGAATAATCCTCCTGCAAAACATACAGCCCGAAATATTCGCCGTTTAAATAGACAACGCATGGACGTGACATCTGAACGGAACAGTCCATATCCTCAACAATAGTCTGCCAGTAGGTGTCGTTGAATTTAGCAGTAAATGCACAGTTTCCGCCCGCTCTGAGAACCAGCGTCTTAAAGCTTTTAACGTCAGCATCATCGCCGAAAACGGGATAATCAAAGCGTTTTTCCCCATAATCCTTTCGTGCATAAAGCCGAAAGCCCTTTTGCAGGTCGGAACGTGAATAGTTCCCCTGTATTCTAATGCCGCAGTTCTGTTCAAACGCAAGCTCGGTGCTTTCGGGAGATACCTCAAACATATCAATGTGACATTCCTTTTCCCAGTCACGACCCTTTTGCTTGTAGTTCGCATCGAATTGTCTTGCCGATTCATCGTTGATATTCTTGCCAAGCAGCAAGGCTTTTTGAAACTCTTTTTCCCAGATACTTCCCTTAACGTAAATGCCGCTCTCATTGTCAAAAAGGTCGGCATAGTCCATTGAAATGCTGATGACCGCCAGACTGCTTCCCGAAGCAGCACAGCTTTCCGAAAGACCCTTTATGTGTTCCTCGGCAGTGCCGATGAAATATGTCCGTGAAAAGCATTCCGAGAAAACGCCCTCGCCGTTCACAGCCGCCGCCCGCACCACCGTGCATTTGTCAACAGCCTCATCGGAGGGAACGGAAACCTTTGAGATGAAAGCCTTGTCCGTTTTTGAATATTCGCTGAAATTTCCCGAAATAAGCAGCGGATCAACAGCGGCTATGACATTTTTATCAGCCTTTCTCGAAGCTATTTTAAGCGGCTCGGAATATTCAAGCCTTGTTTCGCTGACCGTTGGGTCGCTGCCGTCAAGAGTGTAGTAGATAACGTCCTCATTGCCGCTTGATATTTCAAGTGAGAATTCTTCGGCATATATCCCGCTGTCCGCCGAAAAAGTGAGCTTTGTGTCGGAAACGGGGATAACTTCATCTTCATTTTCGGAAATGACCGTTTCCGTGACTTCTTCCGTCATATCGGTTTCCGAATGTGCCGTGGTTACGGAAGCACTTTCTTCCGCAAATGTCTGTGTGCTGTCGGCTTCGGCTGAATATCCGTCATTGCTAACGCAGCCCGACGCAAGCAAAGCAGCAAGACAAATTGCTGCAATCTGTGATTTTTTCAAAAAAAGCCCTCCCCTGTCAATTGATACTGTACACATTATATCATACAGACGCATAATTTTCAAGTGCATGACGGTATATTGCAGTCATAATACAAAAACTCCCGCAGACCTTGAAAAACCATAAAGCCGGCGGGAGAATGTTTTATTATTTTACCTTTTCAATCTTGATGCTGTGAAGCTTAAGCCCGCTCTGAGCAAAATAAACACGCATTGCTGTGAAACGTGAGAAGCAGTCGCCTTCAAAGGTGAATGAAACGGGAAGTCCTCCTGTGCCGTTCCAGGTGAACGTACCGAATGGCGTTCCCAGGCTGAAAACGCTGACGGGTATCTGTGCCAGCTCGCTGAGTTCGGAGCTGCCCGTCATAGTGAAGCGGTAACGTCCCGGGTCGGAAATGTCCAGAGCAAAGGAGAACTCTGTTCCACGGTTTGTACATACGTCTGTGCAGTCGATGGTAACACTGCCGTCCAGCTTATAAAAAGTCACATCATCGGAATTTGTAACGCTGCCTTCATCGGGACGGTTAATGATCTCCACCTCATCGGCAGTGCCGCAAAGCCTGTCCATAGCGTGAGTGCTAAGCAGGAATGAGCATATGTTCATTGCATTTCTCTGCAGCTCGGAACGAGTCAGAGTACCGTTTTCAAGGGCTGAAAGAGTGTTGTCATTGTTGCTGCCGCCGTCTGCACAAACCATATAAACATCGTTCTGAGCCTGTGCCATAGCCGCAAAATCAGTCTTGTCCGCCTGACCGCCACGGCGGTTGATATTTGCCCACCAGTCGCTCATTACAAAGCCCGTGTAACCCCATTCTTCACGGAGAATAGCTGTGCAGAGGTCGTAATTTCCGCATGTCCACAGACCGTTTACCAAATTGTAGCTTGTCATAATGGAATTTGCATTTCCCTCGGTCACGGCTATTTCAAAGCCTCCCAGATATATTTCCCTCAGTGCCCTTTCGGACACAACGGAATCGAGATAATGCCTGTTTGTTTCCTGATTATTTCCGCAAAAATGCTTGATAGTTCCCGTAACTCCCTCGTTTTGCAGACCCTTCAGTTCAGCCGACGCCATTGTTCCCGTCAGGAACGGATCCTCGGAGAAATACTCAAAATTTCTGCCGTTCAAAGGGTGACGGTGAATGTTCATTCCGGGACCCAAAAGGCAGTCCACCTTGTTTGCGGACATTTCTCTGCCCATATATTCAAAAAGCTCGGTAACAAGCGGCTTGTTAAAGGTGGAAGCGATAAGCGTTCCGTTCGGCAGACTGAACGCCTTTGTTCCGCAGTCAAGACGCATACCCGAAGGTCCGTCCGAACAGCAGCCGCAGGGAATGCCAAATGCAGCCAGACCGTCCGAAACTCCGCCGAACGCCGCCGCTGTTCCCGCCGTGACCTTGGGGCTGCCCATGCCCTCACCACGGATAATGCAGGAAAGGTCATTGTCCGAAAGCTGTGCGATAAATTCGGTGAGAGTGTTTTTGCCGTTTCGCACGTCCGAAAGCTTTATGCCCCTGTCGCCTGTGAACGGTATCTCCTCGGGGATATTTTCAATTCGGCGGCGGGACTCGTCTATCTCCGACAGTGGAACGTCCTCAAATTCCACGGTAAATCTGCCGTTTTCCGAAACAGGCTTCATTCTCTTGAATGGAAGAACGGGTGCCATCGCCTGCTTTGCCTTTTTCACAACAATAGTTTCGGACAGTTCAAATGAAGCACATTCCACAGCACTTCTTACGTCAGTACCGCAGAACAGCTTGTAAACACCCTTTTCGAGAACATAGCAGAACCGATTTCCCGAAACGCCCGAATCATCATAGGAAGCAAGCCCCGAAATATTTACCGTGATGGTGACAGTCTGTTCCTCACCCGGGGCAAGAAGCCTCGTTTTTTCGTAACCGCAAAGCACCCTTGCAGCCTTGCCGAGCGTCCCCTGAGGAGCCGAGGCGTAAACCTGAACGACCTCTTTTCCGCTGAATTTTCCGACATTTTTAACGGAAACTTCAAGCCTTGCCGTTTCGGAATTTGCATTTGCGGAAACGGTTTTTACCTCAAAATTCGTGTATGAAAGACCGAAGCCGAAAGGGTACATAACCTTTTCGGGGGCAAAGGTTTCAAAATATCTGTAACCGACATAAATATCCTCGGAATAGAAATTTCTGTCATTGTCGCCGAAATATTTATCCGATGGATAATCGGAAACTTCATATGCAATAGTGTCGGGCAGCTTTCCCGACGGCGAAATCTTTCCCGTAAGCACATCGGCAGTGCCAAGACCGCCCACCATGCCGCCCTGCCAAATGTAAAGCACAGCATCGGGAGAATATTTCCGCACAAAGCTCATATCAACGATATTTCCCACATTCAGCAGCACAATGACCTTTTTGAAATGCTTTCTGACAGTTTCAAGCATCGCCTCCTCGCCGTCGCTGAGAAGGAACGCACCCTTGACATTTTTGTTGTCCTGTTCCTCGCCTGCAGTCCTGCCGATGACCGCAATTGCAGCGGAACATTTTTCGGAAATGCGTTTAGCAAGGCTGTCATCGAGCGGCATTTCCGTCTGTGACCAAGGCTCATTTCCCCAGCCCACGCCGGTATCAAAGGGATTTTCCTCGTCCCACTTTTTGTAAACTTCAAACAGTTCACGGTTGACCCTTACGCCCTTTTCAATAAGTCCGTCCGTAACGCCAATGACTCTGCTAACATTTACAAGACCGCCCGAACCTGTTCCGCTTTTGTAATAATGAAGCTGTATCCGTCCGAAAACGGCGACCTCCTCATCAGCATTAAGCGGGAGAGCATTGTTGTCGTTTTTGAGCATAACAATGCCCTCGGAAACGGTTTCCGCCGACTTTTCAATGTATTTATTCCAATCGAGAATTTTCTTTGCCACTTTGAATTTTCCTTTCCGTATGACATACATTTTTGCAAAAAGTATACCATATCAAACAGCCTTATTCAATCGGAATTAGAAAATGAAAAGCAGACGTTTTGTGACGAAAACGTTTTTGCTTTGGCAATTGCGAAGCAGCATTTTATACTAATGAACCGAGAAGCTTTTTCTCAATACGCAGTGTTACAAGCAGATAATATGCATTGTCCGCAACAGAAAGTGTGCTTTCATCTATGGCATCGATCTTTTTCGACCATTCGTCCATTTTATCCATCATATCGGCGTAGTCATTGAGCATACTCAATACATCGCCCTCGCCCGAAGAGTAATTTTTCATAAAAGCGATATACTCATCATAGAACGCTTCGTATGCGTCCATTGTTTCCTTAAATTCGGGAGTTACCAGCGAATAATCACCATTTTCTATGGCTTTCTTCACATCGGCTAAAGAAAACTCGCTGACGGTAGTTTCGGCAGATCCTTCCGTTTCGGCGGCAGTTGTTTCAGCAACGGTCGTTGTTTCGGCAGTTGTTGTTACGGGTGCTTCGGAAGCCGTGGTGACTTCGGTCTTTTCTTCGGAAACAGTCGTCACAATTCCTGAGCTTCTTTCGGGTGTGTAAGCAGGCTTGTTTCTGCTGCTGCCGCCGCCATTTGTTAAGACAAGTATCAGGTAAATGATCCAAGCAGCAGCGATGATGCCAAACTTTATCTTCTTGTTCATTGTCTTAAAGCGAAGCATAAGTATGGTCAGCGGAACAGGGAAAATAAATATCCAGCCAAGCACCCACAAAATTGTCTTTTTATTCTTTTTAGCATTCTCCTCGTTTCTCCGCCTTTCCTCATCAAGCCGCTGCTGTTTCTTGTCCTGCCTTTCGCTTGCATAACTCAGTATCGACTCTACCGCCCCTTTTCGCTGATCGTTTACAATATTCGTCTGATATGTATTGTGCTGAATATTGTAATTCTGAACGGCCTTTGATACAATAAACGGCGTACCGCAGTACTTGCATACAGCGGCGTCCTGAGTCGGGTCAACAGTAAGCTCTCCGCCGCAGTTTGTGCATTGGGCAGGGACAAAAGTTGTTCCCGAAGTTTCGTTTGTGTTCGGTTCAAGATTATTCTTATTCATAGCTTTCCTCCATAGTTGTTATTTCTGTAATTTTGCTGTTTACAGTTTATCACAATAATTTCGGATATTATAAAAATGAATTCCAAAACAAAAAAACAGGCTCTTACGAACCTGCTTTATAATAAACACCATTTAAATCACGGAGAAGAAATCGGCGTAAAAAACGTAAACTGTGAAAAGAGTTTTGCATATATGGTTTTTTACGCCGAGAGATTCCCGTGATTAATGAGTGTTTAGTATTTCTCTAATTTCGGGGTCAACCTCTCTGTAAATTCCCTGTTCCTTGTATGTTTCATTGATATGATCTATTTCCGCTATCAGCTCACGGCACTTTGCCGTATCACGCAATTCCATATACACATCAAGCAAACAATTCATAAGCTCCGCCTGCTTGTCAGCATACGGCAGCATATCGAAATGCCGCCTGCACAGTTTCACTGCTTCTTCAAGCTTTTTCGCCGCCGATTGAAAATCGTTATGATAAAAATAACAGTTTGCCGTCGGGATATGGATAATGTCAATTATCTCCAAGTCGGTGGGAAATACCTTTTCTGCAATGCTCTCCGCCCTTTCGGTCAACGCTTTCGTCCGAACAATATCAGGCTCTGCAAGCGTAAAATACCAAGCCGAAACCATGCAGTAATAACAGCGTTCATCGCTGTACTGAGGCTCGTTGGCATCTATCAGCTTATTTGCCCTGTCAAGCAGCTCGGCGGCTTTGTCATAATATTCGGGAATACTTCTTATCAAAATGCCCGCCAATGACAGATAATATTTTGCCAAATATTTTGTCCTGCGGCTGTCCTCGGACAGCTCCATATTCTCTATCGCTTTATCCATTGCATCTGTCATTTTCCGCAATAGTTCCGCTTCCTGTTCGCAGCACGGCATATAATTTCCGTTTAACAGCGTGTCATAGTAACTGCCCGCCATATCCCAATACATAGCCGTGATAATATGCCGTGGGTGCCTATCTCTGTAAAGCTCCGCTTCACGCAGTACATTTCGGATATGAACATCATTCGCCATTCCCGAATAAATGTCAATAATTTTACTGTGATATTCCATAACGGAAATATCGTCCGAATACCAAGACCAACTACGCACAGTTTCTGCAATAACCGAGTGAACACGCACCTTAGCGTCCGAATAAAGCCAGCCCTGCCGATGAAGTGACATTATCACTTCCTCCGAAATGTCGGGAAACAGCTTGCGGATAAGGCTTGTTTCCAGCCCACGCACATCAAGCAGGGACAAAATTTTCATTGCAAGCCGTTCATCTGCACTCATACCGCTTGCGTCAAACAATGCCGAAATAATAGCGGAAAGCGTATCGTAAACTTCCTCGCCGTCCTTGTAATTGCCCACTTTTTCATCGGAAAAACGTGAAAATCCATTTTCCTTGATAAGACGTAAAGCCGTGTGAATGTCAAGTCTGCCTGCCGCTGTCTGCCGTGCGATAAGCTCAATAACGAGAGTATGTCCCTGCACAACTGCCGTAATTTCGTCAAAACAAAGCCGTTCAGCCTTTGTTAAAGGTCTGCCAAGGTTCAGCGTTATCAGCCTGAATATATCCGACCTGTCCGATATTGCTCCGATCTCCATAAACGCAAAGCTGTTTTTCGGCGGCTGATTTCGGGTGACGATTATCGTATCATAACCGCTGTCAATGATTCGGCTCAGGTCTTTTGTGACCTTGCCCGAAAAATTGTCAATTATGAAAAGCACACGCTTGTCAGTGCATATCCGCTTAAAATGGGATAATTTACGGGCAAAATATTCTTCGAAAGATTCACCGTCCTGCCTTGAAACAGTGCTTATCTGCAATTGCATATCGTCTGCAAAGGTATGCTTAAAATCACCGTCAAATTCAAGATAGACTATCGCATCATATTCCGCTTTATTTCTGTAAATAAAATTCCGCACAAGTGTGCTCTTGCCAATGCCGCCTATACCCGTGAGAAACAGCACGGGATTGCTTTTCAGGCTCTCCGAAATGTCTTTCAGCTCCCTGTCCCTGCCAACAAAATCGGGCGATACAGAGGGCAGAACAGGGATAATATAGTCCTTCCGATACAGCTCCGTGACAAGCTGTTCAAGCAGTTTTGTTATCTCTCCAATATCCTTGAAACGGTTACTCGCAGATGAGCGTATGGTCCCACGGAAGATCCTTGTAAATATCCCCCGAATGTCGGGACGAGCCGTATATCTCCGATAGTCCCGCCTGCACTCATCAAAAGGATATTCGGAAAACCCACGATGCTCGCTCTCTTCCGAATGTCTGCCGAAAAGAAGATAAAACACTATCTCGCCCACCGTGTAAATATCTGCCGTTTTGCCGATTTTCGCCGCCGCATATGGGTCAAGCAGTTCGGGTGCAGCCCAATCTCTTGTGTAGGAAATGCCATTGTCCGCCGTCACGCCCGCCGAACGAACAGCGTCAAAATCGATAAATTCCACCAGCTGAGTGACCGTATCATCGGGGGCGTTCTGCATAACAAAAATATTCTCGGGCTTCAGGTCAAGACACAGCTGACCCGAAGCATGATAATATTCCACAGTTTTTGCTATCGTACGGCAAATATCCATATATTGCGGCAATGTCAGCGTATCGAGCCTGTCAAGCGTAGTGCCGTTATAGCAAGCGACCTCAATGTATGCCGTGCCGTTCGCTTCAAAAATGCGGCTAACGGGCGGGGTCTGATTGTTCAGCACAGAAAGCTGCCTTATGGCATTCTGCCGTCTGCCCGAATCAATAAAACGCCTTTTGCCGCCGTCGAGATCGTCTGTATCAATCGGAGAATATTCTTTCAAAATGCACTTTGCCGTCAAATTGTTTTGATGACATTCCGCAAGATATGCAACAGCGTTCGCACCCCTGCCCAGCATACCGATAACCGTGTACCGCCTGCCCTCGGCATTCAGCACATATCCGTCGGGTAACATAATACCGACCTCCTTTCCTGTAATTGTACACCAATTTCATAGAGCAAATATAAAAATCAATTCCGCTCGTTGACAAGGTGCAGAGTAAGTATCGGGTCATATGAATTTGCACAATACAAAAGCAAACAATCAAACGGGTGACGGACATACAGCCGTGCAAATCCGCAGGAGAAAAGCGTATTATTCAGCTCGTCATAGAAATCCATAAGGTTGCCGCAGATGGTGTTGCGGTCGGTGTTTTTGGCTTCAATGTAGAAGTTGTAAAATTTCAGAAGCATCAGCGTTTTACGCAGCACCTCATAGGAAATGCTGTCGCCGTTGATTATCCTGCCAAGAGTCACATCATTCGGGAGCGACTCGGTAAAGCGTTTCGGAAGATTTTTGACTGTCACACCTTTATCACGGCTCTGATACCGATAGCCGAGCAACGCTTCGATAGTCATGCTGTTGAGCCTGTCGGGTGAAATTATTTTATCGTAATCATATTTCAATATAATCTTCTTTACACTGTCAATTTCCCTGTTGATAATGCTTCGGGCAAGCTGAAACTGCTGCTCATTATCATAGCAATGCTCCGAAAGATAGCGTAAAAACTTCTCATCATCGTCTATGCTCATGATCTCGGAAAATATACGGGAAGTGGCAGTATGGGCATTTTCCTGAGATACAAAGCCTTGTGTGCCGTCAAGCATTCTCTGTACATCGGCATAAGGCTTTTTGCGGTTCAGACAGTAAAGAAACACCGCATCGACCTTGCTTTTCACATTGAACGGCAGCGTCAGGAAATGCTTCCGGAAGAAAACAGCTGTCTGCATAAGATCCATTTCAAGGGCATAACACAAATCATAGTTATTCAGCCGATTTGTAATACCCGGGATAGTGCCTTTTATCCATTCCTGAACAGTGCGTGGACAGGGCTTGCCCAAAACAGTCTTGTACCGCCGTTTGACCTCTGCAAGCATAATATCCGCATCATTGCAAGTGCAGTCTGCACCAAGCTGAGTAAGCCGTGCAGACAGTCCCTCCAAAAACACGGGACGGGCTTCAAGCTCCATCGCACGTTCAATGCCCTCTGTGACATCATCGGCAGTATCGGGCATAACAGGCACTCCGAAGCAGGTTTGATCGTATATGTATTCCGTGTATTCATCACGAGCGATCTCTGACATTTTTTTGCTCATAGAAATTCACCTCTGCATTGATTTTATATTTCAGACTGTATTGAACACTATTTTCCATTATATCGTCAATACTATATTTTGTCAATAATACGAAAAATGCCGAGCTGAAATATCAGCCCGGCATTTTGTTTAATTAATGTCTGCTCAACAACTGAAAAAGTGTGTAGAAGCTTTGCTTCGGAGCACTTTTTCAGTTGTTGGGTGCAAGGATTTTTTGGCGATTTAGCCAAAAAATCCTTGCACCTTGCCGCCCGTTAGCGGCGGCAAAAGCAGACGTCAATCAGGTAGTACGCACTAATTATTGATTGTTTGAATTCTCTCATCGTTCTCAACGATGACAGCGTTTTTACCGTTGTTTTTTGCCTTATACATCACTTTATCCGCCGATTCAAATAACTGTTCAAAAGAAACCGATTTGTCGGAAGTAATAACTGCTCCAATGCTGAGCTTTATTTGTATATCATCTTTGCCTATCTCAATATGTGCTTTGTCTGCAAGCTTTGAAAGCTTCTCACAAGCACTGCTCAGGTCGGATGCAGCAGTGAACATCATAAACTCGTCACCGCCAAATCTTCCCGTGATCTCTCCGGAGAAGAAATTTTCCATAAGCGAGGATATGACCGTCAGCACCTTATCTCCGGTGCTGTGACCGTAACGGTCATTGAACTGCTTGAAATCGTCAATATCGGCAACAGCGAAAAACATCTTTTCACTCTCTCTTACTTTATCCATCGCCGACTTGACATGGCTCTCAAAGGAAGTCTTGTTGTAAAGACCCGTCAGCGGATCAAGCTCCGCTTTTCTGATAAGCTCCCTGTTCTGAGCAAACTCGGTGCTTATATCCTGAATGCGTCCGAAAACGGCGGTAACCTTGCCCGAATCGTCTGCTGTGCTGGAGTAATATGTTCTGCACCACTTATAGTTTCCGCCGGTGACCATGCTGCGGTATTCAAGGGTAGCAGTGACCGGAGCATCGCAGGCGGAGAGCAGTGCGGCAATGAACCTATCTCTGTCCTCGGGGTGGACAAGGGGCGAGGTCTTGAATTTATCCATATATTCGGTAAGCACCGTCTGGGTGATACCGCTGCCGCTGTTGGACGAGAAGATCATTATGTCCTCCGAAGGATTGTATTCAAACAGCACAGCGGGGGTAGTTATTTCGTATATTTTGTATCTTTCATTCCTGCACCGCATATCCTCTTCAATGGTAACATCGGCAGTGATGTTGCGGATAATGACAGCGACAGCGTTCTTGTTTTTAGCAAAGCTAGCGGGGAACGCCTTGCATCTCAGCCATATCACAGCTCCGCTTTTTTCGGAAATACGCCTTATATCAACAGTTATCTCCTTTTCAAGTGCTTTATGCAGAGAATCCCGTACTTTTTCAATATCATCGGGGTGGATACCGTGAAGACCCTCTCCAAGGCATTTTTTTAACTCGCCGGGAACTATAGATGCTTCGGAAATAAACGTCTTGCTTGCATACATTATAGCATAATCCTTCGACAGATCAATAACGGCAATGTTGATATGCCCCTGATCGATCAGAAAATCAAGAGCGTCCGCCGATGAAATATCAGGGTCTAAAATATTCTGAATACTGTTTAATTTCATTGTAAGATCAGTCCTTCTGACAAAGTAACAATCATAAAAGTATTATAACATATTGCACCGAATATTTCAATGCAAAAATTCAGAATAAATATATGCTATTATTAAATCTATATTATGCACATACGGCGGCGGGACTATAACCGAACACTCTCCGTCCCGCCCGCCGCAACGCTTATTCCGCCAGATATTTCTCCGCCCGATAAATGCAGCAGGCACCGTCCGCAGCAGCGGTTATCACCTGACGCAGAGGCTTTGTGCGGACATCTCCCGCAGCGAAAATACCCTTTGCGGAAGAAGCACAGTCCTCCCCCGCAATAACATATCCCTCAGGCGAAAGCTCTGCAACGCCTTTAAGCGGCTCGCTGTTGGGAACAGTTCCCACAGCGACAAAAACGCCGTCCACAGAGAGCTTTTCGGACTTTCCGTCACGGGAGATCTCTATCCCCCCGACCCTTTTATCTCCGAATATCTCGGTGGGAACAGCATTCATTACGGGGACGATATTTGCAATTCCCGAAATCTTTTCCTGCAAGCTCTTATTCGCCCGAAAGCTGTCCCGCCGATGGATAAGATACACTTTTTCGGCTATCTTTGAAAGGAACACAGCTTCTCCGAGAGCGGTATCACCGCCGCCGATAACAGCCACCGTCTTTCCCTTGTAAAACGCCCCGTCGCATACGGCACAGTAGGAAACGCCTTTTCCCGAAAATTCCTCCTCGCCCGCTATCCCAAGCCTTCTGTGAGATGCACCCGCAGCGTAAACAACGGTTTTTGTGAGATAGCTGCCGCCGTCCGACAGCTTTATCCTGTAATTCCCGTCCTCGGGGATAATTTCGGAAACCTCTCCCTCGGCAAATTCAGCACCCATCTCCTCGGCATGGCTCCTGAATTTTTCGCCCATATCAAAGCCGTTTATTCCGGGCAGTCCGAGATAATTATCCACGCATTCGCTTTCTGCTATCTGCCCCGTTCCGAGATATATCTTCTCGATAACGATGAATTTCATTGCTGCCCGTCCTGCATAGACCGCCGCCGAAAGCCCCGCAGGGCCGCTTCCTATTATTATGGTATCATATAACATTTTATCAGTCCTCATTAGTTAAAATCATATATTAATATTATACCATAAAACTCTCAATTCATCAAGCAAAAATTTTGCAAATTACCCAAAAAATTGACCTTAACATATTGACTTATCGGAAAATGAATGTTATAATTATCTTAACAATTCACCGATTTACTTTGTCAATAGGGGTGTTTGAAAATGAAAAGCATTAAAAGAAAAATACTGATAGCAATGCTGCTTATGGGTGCACTGACCTCCTACATTATCGGCTCTGTCGCCACCATGCTGAACTATCAGTCGGGAATGGATGTACTGGAAAGGACTCTGTCCGAAACGGCTGAGGAGTCCTCCCGGCTTGTTGAATCGGAGCTGAGATTTTATGAGGCTGCCATAACCGAGATGGGCTGCATTTCCTCTCTGACAAACCAGAATTTGTCCGAGGAAATAAGAGCAAGCATAATAGATGAACGTATCGACAGATACAACCTTTCGGGCTGCGGTCTGCTTGACGCAAACGGAAGAAATCTTGCTACAGGTGAGGACCTTTCCGGAGAGGATTTCTTCAAAGCATCCATAAAGGGCGAAGTTTACTGCTCAGACTTTATCTTTAACAGCAAATTCACAGGCAAAAACGCCGTTGTTATCTCGGGTCCCGTTTGGCAGGACGGACGAGGCGGCACAACGGTTGCAGGTGTTGCATACATAATCCCCTCCGACGAATTTCTGGACGACCTTATGGGAGAAATAACCGTAGGTGAGGGCGGAACTTCCTATCTGCTTGATTCAAAGGGCAACACCATCGCATATACAGGCTGTACGGCTGTGGGAGAAAACAATCAGGAGGCTGTAAAGAGCGATCCGTCACTGAAAGATATTGCCGCAGTCGAAGCAAAAATGATAGCAGGCGAAACAGGCTTTGACAAGTATAACTACAACGGCAATCTGGAAATGGTGGCATACGCTCCCGTCCCCGGAACGCCCGGCTGGAGCATTGGCATAAACATTATCCGTGACGAATTTCTGGGCGGCGTTTATACGTCACTGTTCATCAATCTGGGACTTGTTTTTACCACTGTTATTGTCATAATAATCGTATCGACCATATTCGCACGAAAGATAACAGGACCTATCGTCAACTGCACCGACCGTATTGTCAAGCTCTCTCAGGGCGACCTTACCTCTCCCATTCCCGAGGTAAATACCAAGGACGAAACCAAGGCTCTCAACGATGCCACCCGTACCGTTGTCAATGAGCTTAACAATATTTTCAGGGATATTATGAGGATAGTCAGCGAGATCTCCGACGGAAATTTTGCCGTTGATGTCGAGCAGAACGTTAACTGCTATGTAGGCGATTACAGCGAGCTTGTTAATTATCTCAGAAATATCAAGGACAGCCTTTCCGACACTATGCAGCGGATAAGCATTGCCGCCGACGAGGTTTCCGTTGGCTCCGAACAGGTGTCCGATGGTGCACAGGCACTATCTCAGGGTGCGACCGAGCAGGCATCGTCCATCGAGGAGCTTGCAGCCACCATCGAAGTCATCGCAAAGCAGATAAAGCAGAATGCCGAGGACGCCCAAGCAGCCAGCGACAAGACCAACGCCGCAGGAGCACTTATGCAGAACGCCAACGATATTATGAGCGAGCTTGCAAAGGCAATGAACAAGATAAGCGTTTCCTCCGATGAGATCCAGAAGATCGTCGCAACCATCGAGGATATAGCATTCCAGACAAATATCCTTGCCCTTAACGCAGCCGTAGAAGCCGCAAGAGCAGGAGAAGCGGGCAAGGGCTTTGCAGTCGTTGCCGACGAGGTAAGGAACCTTGCAGGAAAATCCGCAGAAGCAGCCCAGAACACCACCGTACTTATCGGTGAAACGGTTGCCGCAATCGAAAACGGCACAGGGCTTGCAAAATCGGCGGTCGAAAAGATGAACGCCGTATCCGAAGCGGCAGGTGCAGTCGCACAGATAAACGACAAGATCAACACCGCTTCCAAGGACGCAGCCGATTCCATCACGCAGATAACCATAGGCGTTGACCAGATCTCCGGTGTCGTCCAGATGAATTCCGCAACAGCAGAGCAGTCAGCCGCCGCCTCCGAAGAGCTTTCGGGACAGGCAAATATGCTCAAAGGACTTATGGCACAGTTCAAATTCGATAACTGATAAAAAACCATTGCAAAAACAAAACCGATATTGCCCGTATTTGGAGCAATATCGGTTTTTTAATTTAACTGTGCTTATCCCACAGCCTTGAAAAGGCTAAAAAAATTCCACTTTTCACTTTCCACTTTTCACATTAAATGTAGTACTGTGCCTGTGCCTTGAACATTTCCGCATAAATGCCGTCCTTCAGGCGAAGAAGCTGCTCATGAGTGCCGTATTCCTTCACCGTGCCCTCGGAGAATACCGCTATCTTGTCGCAGAACTTGCAGCTTGAAAGCCGATGGGATATGTAGACCGCCGTTTTTCCGCCCACCAGTTCGTCAAACCGCTTGTATATCTCATACTCCGCAACAGGGTCGAGAGCGGCAGTCGGCTCGTCGAGAATGACCACGGGAGCGTCCTTGTAAAGTGCCCTTGCAATAGCAAGCTTCTGCTGTTCGCCGCCCGAAAGCTCCACACCCTCCTTGTCAAACTGCTTGAACATCATAGTGTCCGCACCGTTCGGCAGAGATGCTATTTTCTCGGAAAGACCCACCTTTTCCAGCAGACCGTCCATCGTTTCCGACGGCTCCTCATTTCCCAGAAAAACATTGTCCCGAACGGAAAAAGCAAGCAGCCGAAAGTCCTGAAACACCACGGAAAACAGCTTCATGTATTCCTCGTAATCGTACTCCCTGATATTTACGCCGTCAAGAAGTATCTCCCCCTCGGTAACGTCATACAGGCGGCAGAGAAGCTTGATAAACGTGGTTTTTCCCGCACCGTTCAAGCCCACTACCGACAAACGCTCACCGCTTTTCAGGGTGATGGAAGTGTTTTTCAGCACCTGAACATTCGTCCCGGGATAAGAAAAGCTTACGTTTCTAAACTCAATGGTGTGACCGCTTGCGGGGTCGCCTATCCGCCTGCTGCCCTTTTCCATATACGGGGGATATTCCATAAATTTCACTATCTCATAAGCATAGCTGCTTCGCTTGACAATGTCCTGAAAACCGAACACCATACCCTGCAAAGCGGCGTTCAGCGAACCGCCCGCCGTCAGCAGCTGAGAGAATGTTCCGATGGTTATCTTCCCCGTAATTGCCAGAAATCCCAGATAAAGATATGTCCCGAAATCTCTCGCCGCCGTAACGATAATGTCCAGAATATTCAGCAGAAATTTCTTGTCGTTTATCTTCTTCCAGTAATCATTCAGCCTGTTTATCTGCTGAGATGCTTTCTCCGTCATCATTCCCGCCGCACCGTAAAGACGAATGTCCTTGCCGTATCGGAAATCCTCCATTTCCCAGCAAATATGCCCGAAAATGCGGTTTATCCCCGAAAGCTCGGTGAAATTCTTTATGTCAATGTCATTCTTTTTGCGGTTAATGATAGTGCTGACCGTCAGCAGAACGCCTATCAGAAGCAGCAGCCACGGAGCATTCACCGCAAGCACGGCAGCCGCTCCGAATATCATCAGACCGTTTGAAATTATCCCGAAAAACGCCTTCGCTATCTCGTGAACGCCGCCCGACCAGTTAAGCCCCTCCCTCGCCTTTTTTATCTGGTCGAGGGCTTCCTTGTTTTCGGTAAGAGCAAAGTCCAGCTCCATGCATCTTCGGGAAATTTCCACCGAATGTTCATTCAGAAAATAGTCTGCATATTTTTCCAGATGAACGGACAGCACGCTGTTTAACATGCGAAAAAGTATGCCGATCAGCACCATCGCCCCGCCGTAAAAGCAAATAGTCCGAATGTCCTTGACCTCGGCAGTCAGCGAATTTACCAGCAGCGGCAGAAAATAAATATCCACAAACGGAACGGCAGCCGCTATCAGCAGATTTACCGCCGACAAAACAAAGTAGCCCTTAGTTTTCCTCCACGCATCGGGGAAGAAATATTTTATGACCGCCGCCGTCTTGTTTTCTTTGACCTTATTCAACTGAAACACCTCCCTCAGCCGAAAGAATAACGTCCTTGTCCTCAACATAATACTGTGCCTGAACACGGAACATTTCCGCATATGCACCGTTTTTCTCCATAAGCTCGTCGTGTGTACCTATCTCCAGAAGCTCGCCCTTGGCAAACATAGCCACCCTGTCACAGAACCGTGTGGAGGACAGCCTATGGGAAATGTAAACCGCCGTTTTCCCGCCGATAAGCCCGTCAAAGCTCTGATACAGCCTGTACTCCGCAAGAGCGTCCAATGCGGCGGTAGGCTCGTCCAGAACCACAACGTCCGTGTCCTTGTACAACGCCCTAGCCAAAGCAAGCTTCTGCTTTTCGCCGCCCGAAAGGTCAACGCCATCGTCATATAAAACCTTCAAAAGCTCCGTTTCAACGCCCTTTTCAAGGCTGTCAATCTTATCTCCCAGACCCGCCGAGCGAAGCAGCTTGTCCGCCCGCTCTTTATCGGTATTGAACGGCTCACGCATGGAAACATTCTCGCACATGGGGAACGCAAACACCATCACGTCCTGAAAAGCGGGAGCAAACAGGCTGAAATAATCCGCCCTGTCATATTCCCGAACGTCCACACCGTTTAAAAGGATACGCCCCTCGGTGACGTCATAAAGCCTAAGCAGCAGCTTGATAAAGGTGGTCTTGCCCGCTCCGTTCAAGCCCACAACAGCCAGCTTTTCGCCGTGGGAAATGGTGATATTCACATTTTTCAAAGCATAGCTTTCCTGTCCCTTATATTTAAATGATACATTTTCAAATGTGAAATCGTATCTGTCCGCACGGGGGACAGTCGGCTTTTTCTCAGCCGCCGAAGCGTCCGCCGACGGAATATCCATAAAGCTCCTGAAATCATCTGTCTGTGCCGAACGCTCTCTTAAAGCGGAAATTGCCATAAGTATCTGATTTACAGCCTGTGAAAAAGCCGTTGACCCTGCAAAATACAGCGTAAAATTACCGATGGAAAGCCCCTCGTAAACAACGCTGTAAATGAGCATTGCCATAATGATAAGGTTCTGGATAAGCACCGCTCCGTGTGAAAAAAACGAGTTGTATATCCAGTATTGACGGGACTTTTTCCAATGCGAAAGCTCCGTGTCAAACACCTGCTTCTGCTTTCCGCTGAGATAGTTTTTCATTCCGAAAAGCCGAATATCCTTTGCGAAAGAAAAGTCGGTGGTGACGGTTTCCATATAGTCAAGCTTTCGCCAGTGGGGCATCATAGCGTCCCACATTTCCTTTTTGTCCTTCTTGCGGATATACTCGAAAAATTGAAACTGAATGATCGCCAAAACGCCTATAATGGGGATTATCATCGGCTTGTAGGAAGCCATTATCACCGTCGAAACAATGACCGACACAACGTATGTCGTCATCGTCTGCATATAGGTCATCATTCCCTGAACGCCCTGCCAGTCCCCCGCAGTTGCACGCTTTGCCCTCTGCAAACGGTCCAGCATTTCGGGGGTTTCCAGAGCCTCATATTCCATCGACAGACTCTTTGCGATACGCTCCTTCACCAGCATCATTCTGACGTATGTAAATCCCACCCCCAGCTTTGTCTGGGACAGCGTGTTCAGCCACAAAAAGAACAGCTCAACGGCAGTCGAAGCAGCCACCAGCATTATGAGCGGCTTAATATCGCTGCCGGGGGATTTCATCTGCCGCTCTATCATATCAATGACCAGCTTGCCGATAAAGCTCCAGATATAGGACATTGACGCCGCTGCCGCACCGCCCGCTATCAGGAAAAATATCAGCGATCTTCTGTATCTCACAAACGCCGACAGTATGTATCGGATATTGCTGACAACGCCGTATTCACGGTGAAATTCGTCGGTGTTTTCCGCCTTTTTTTCGGCAGATTTTTTGAATAAACTCATTCATCTCTCTCCTTTTGTCCAAATAAAAAGCTCCCTCGGAATAAACCGAAGGAGCAGAAATATCAGTATTTTTACAGTGAAAAGCTCAGAGCTTGTCCGAAAATACGTGAACAGCCTTCAGTTTTACCCGATTCTTGATAATGATAATATTTGTCATAGCCGTTCACTTCCTTTCTTTTTTATTGCAAAATGCTGAAATCGATTATAACACAGGTTTTTGGGTTTGTCAAGAGGTTTTTGAAAATTTTTCCGTTATTTCCGCAAGTTAATAGTTTATTAATAGATTATGAGTAATCATTGTAGGGGACGGGTTTCCCGTCCCGACGCTGTTGTTTGCGGTTCTGATGAAAATTTTAGATAACCGCAGGTTCTTTCCGCCGCTTGACAGCGTCGGCGGGGGCAAAAAATATCTCGGGGGTTAACCCCGAGATATTTTTTGCGGCACCGCACACCGATTTGGTTTACACGGCTTTTGTTGTTGTCGTGAATTTGATGCTTTACTGTTCCTTTTGTGTGCGGTGCTTTTTTGGACTGTTGCTTTTGTGCGTTTTATTGTTGCTAAGTTTGGATTGTTAGTGACTGGGAAGGGTATTTCGCCCGTTGCGACGGGCGACAAGGTGGCGTTGCCCCCGATTTTAAAATCTCTGATTTTAAAATTGCCCCCCTACCACCTTTGTAAAGGTGGACGAAACTTTTAAAACTTAACTCTCAACACTCAACATTAATCACTATTTGTGGTATTTGCCGTTCCCGTTGATGGAAAACGCCCTGTAAAGCTGTTCCAACAGCATTACCCTTGCCAGCTGATGAGGAAACGTCATCGGGGACATTGACAGCCGCATATCGCAAGCATTCTTTACCTCCTCGGAAATGCCGAAGGAGCTGCCAATGAAAATATTCATAAAGCTGATGCCGTTTATGGAAACCTGCTTTATCTTCAATGCAAGCTCCTCGGAGGAAAGCATTTTTCCCTCTATACACATAGCAATGTTGTAGCAGCACTTTCTGCCCTCAATAAGCTTCAGCATTTTCCTGCCTTCCTCAGCAAGAGCATTTTCTATCTGCTTCGGGGACGGTTCATCGGGCAGACGGCTCTCGGGCAGTTCGTCCACAAAAATATTGCAGTACGCCCCCAGACGCTTTTTATATTCATTGCAGGCGGAAACAAGGTACTTTTCCTTTAGCTTCCCCACGGTCACAAGATGAACTGTCATCATAGCCTTGTCCCTCCGTCAAAACGCAACAAAACCGCCCTCCGAACGGGGCTTTGCCACAGATAGTATGTAGTCGATATTCCGCCGAAAGCCTGCTGCCGACAGAGCGTTTTCAACTGCCGCATCAGCTGTTTCGGGACGGTTATTTTCCTGAGATAAATGCCCGAGGATCAGCCGTGTAGTGCCGCTTTTTACCAGCCTTGCCGCCAGCTGTCCGCATTCGGAATTGGAAAGATGCCCCCGTTTTGAGCGTATCCTCGCCTTTAAATATGCAGGATAAGAACCCATTCTCAGCATATTTTCATCGTAATTGGACTCGATATACACCAAGTCACAGCCCGTCAGATTAGCCTCAACGGTTTCCGTAACATATCCGAGGTCGGTGCAGACCGAACAAAGCCGTCCATCGGGCGTCCTTATGCGGTAGCCGCAGCTTTCGGGAGCGTCGTGCGGGGTATGAAAACAGGAAATTTCCATTCCTGCGGCAGTGACAACTCCCTTCATATCCTGTCCGTCGGTGTAAATACAGCCGTTTTCAAACAGGTAATCGAGAGTTCCCGCCTCCGCAAAAACGGAAATCGGATATTTTTTCGTAAGATTTTTCACTCCGCTGATATGGTCACTGTGATTGTGTGTAATGAACAATGCCTTTACAGCGGACATAGGTATATCATTCGCCGCAAGAGCCGAAGCTATTGCGGAACAGGAAGCCCCTGCATCAATAAGAATTCCGCTTTCCCGTCCGCCGATATATACGGAATTTCCCTTGCTTGATGAAAATAACGGATAAAATCGTGCCATACCGTCAAAGTGCCTTTCTGACTGCCGCACCGGGGATAGTTTTCTTGACAATATCCGCACCCAGACCACGAAGCTTTTCTTCAATGTCCTCATAGCCACGTTCAATGTGGTAAATGTCGTCTATCTCCGTAACGCCGCTTGCAGCAAGCCCCGCAATAACGAGAGCCGCTCCCGCACGAAGGTCGGGGGCTGTAACGGGTGCACCCATAAGCTGTCCCACGCCCTCGATAATAGCAACGTGACCGTCAACCTTTATGTCAGCACCCATTCTGCGAAGCTCGTCAACATATCTGAAACGGTTGTCGAAAATATCCTCGGTAATAATGCTCGTACCCTCCGCAAGAGTGAGCAGCGTGGAGATCTGCGGCTGCATATCTGTGGGGAAACCGGGGTGCGGCATAGTTTTAATGCTCGTCTTAACAAGCGGACCGTCCACGGAAACACGAACGCTGTCGTCAAATTCCTCAACGGTAACGCCAATTTTTGCCAGCTTGTTGGTAATAGATTCAAGGTGCTTGGGGATAACATTCTTGATAAGCACGTTTCCTCTTGTGGCGGCGGCAGCGACCATATAAGTGCCCGCCTCTATCTGATCGGGGATAATAGCATAGGTAGTTCCCTTAAGCTTCTTAACGCCCCTGACCTTGATAACGTCCGTGCCCGCACCCATAATATCAGCACCCATAGAGTTAAGGAAGTTCGCCAGATCGACGATATGCGGCTCTTTTGCGGCATTCTCGATAATGGTAAGACCGGAAGCCTTTACCGAAGCCAGCATAGCATTTATGGTAGCACCCACTGAAACAATGTCAAAATATATCTGAGAACCCAGCAGCATTTCAGCCTGAGCGTCCACCATTCCCCTGTCGATAGCACAGGCAGCTCCCAAAGCTGAAAACGCCTTCAAATGCTGGTCGATAGGACGGTCGCCCAGATAGCAGCCTCCGGGCAGAGCAACTCTTGCACACTTATATTTTCCCAGCAGCGAGCCGAGAAAATAGTAAGAAGCCCTCATATGCCTAGCCATTTCATAGGGAACTATTGGCTCTTTAATGCCCGTAGCATCTATGCGGACGGTGTTTTTGCCGATATATTTAACGTCTGCACCCATCTCAAAGAGAATACGCAGACTAATGGAAACATCACTGATATTAGGTACATTTTCAAGCACACAGGGCTCGTCCGACAGAATTACTGCGGGGATAATAGCAACAGCCGCATTTTTAGCACCGCTGATAACTACCTCGCCCTCAAGACGGCGTCCGCCCTTGATAATAAATTTCTCCAAAGTTATTACTCCCTTGAATTTTATGTGAAATATCATAAAGATATTGTTATTCAATAATTGCCGCAAACACTGTACGCATACAGCCAGCATATTTTATTATACCACAATTGCAGTAAAAATAAAAGCATTTTTTTGTATCGTATTCGGACATTTTTGCCGTTAAAACAGCCCGCTTTAACGGCATTTTTCACAAAACATTTGTGCTTTGATTTTTATGAGAAAATAAACTCCTCTTCCTCGTCCTCATCGTCAAGAAGTCCCCTTGCGAAATCCTCATATTCTTCCGCCGCATATTCGGGGAGAATTATCTTAGCCCCGCCGCCCAACGACGCTATCAGCCCGAAAAATTCGCTGTTAAGGGCAGTTTTTACGGAAATGAGATAGGTTTCGCCGTCGGGAGATACAACGCTCATATCCCGCCCGAAAATGTCGTAAAGCTTTGCGGGAGCGTCCGCACCGCACTCAACGGTGACTGTTTCGGGATTTTCGGAAAACAGCGGGTCAATCCTCACCGCAAACTCCTGCGGATTGTACTTCCGCTTAACGGACGGTTCTTTTTCGGTCACAAGCTCGGTCACCCTGTCAGCCCGAAACAGCCTGTCCTCACCGTCCAGGTCGGCGGCAATGTAGTAAACGCCCCCCGAACGTATAACGCCCAGCGGCGAAACGGTGAACAGCCTGCCGTTGTCCGCAAGCACCACGTCCGTTCCCGAAATATAGGAAATATACCGAAAGCTAAGCTTCACCCCCGCAGTCACAGCAGCCTGAACCGTGTTCACACAGCCCATAACGTCCCCATCGGACGCCTTCATTCTGTCCGCAACAAAAACATTTCTTTTAAGCTCGGGAGCGGTGTAAATGCTCGCCAGCGTTTCCAGCTTTCCGCACATTTCCGCCGATTTTTTTGCCGAAATAAGCCGTGATGACGCAATAAGCTCCGCCAGCAGCTTCAGGTCGGCAGCCGAGAAAACATTCTCCGCCAGATAATACCGTCCCCGACCCTTCAGGCGAATGTCCATGCCCATAGCCCGAAGAGCGTCAATATCGTCATAAAGTGCCTTTCTTTCGGCAGTAATGCCCAGCTTTTCAAGCTCATTCATAATATCGCTCAAACCGATGGTGTGGGTGCTGTCTGTACGTTCCTTGAAAAGCCGCTCAAGAAACAACAGCTTGGTCTTGCCCCCCTTGGATTTCGCCATTTTCATCTATCCTTTCAGCATTAAGATATTCTGCATTTATATTTTTTTCGAGAACCGCAAATATGTAATCGTAACTGAATTTCGAGAAATTTCGCACACCGTTCGCCGCCGCCATTTCGGGAGTATATTCCGAAAGCTTGTAAATGCGGACATTTCCATAATTTCCGTCATAATGAGTGATAACGGGCGTCAGCTGAATGTTTGACGGCTCATAGGTCATATCGTCAAGCTTCACCGTCAGGTCAAAGGTCAGCACACCGCCGATAAGATTTTGTCCCACGCTCTGTGCCGAAATGAAATTTCCCAGAGAATACGCACAGACGGTCTTTCCGCCGTCCTCACGTTCGATGACCTCAATATCCCGAAGAACGTGCGGGTGATTTCCGATGATAATATCAGCCCCCGCATCGGCGAGAGTTTTCGCCGTCTGCCGCTGATAATCGCTGATAACATCGGAATTTTCCACGCCCCAATGGAGTGACACAACGCACAGGTCGGAAACCTCCTTAGCAGCCCTTATCTGACTGCAAATAAGCTCCGTGTCCTCCGTCCTGCCGATAATAAGCGGCGAATTTGCGGGCAGAGAAAGACCGTTCAGCGACTCGGTATAGGACAAAAAGGAGAACACAACGCCCTCCCGTTCAAGTGTGCGAATGCGGCTTTCGTCCTCCGTATCACGGTATGCACCCGCAACCACAGCTTCGGGACGGGCGTCCCAGTAATCCAGACAAGCGGACAGACCGTCCGTACCCTTGTCCAGCGTGTGATTATTCGCAATGGTGAACACATCGAAGCCCATATCCATCATATAATCCCCCAGCTCGGGCGGCGAATTGAAGCATGGATAGGTGGACGGCTCATAAACGCCGTTGCAGATAAGCGTTTCCTGATTTATGACGGCAATATCCGCAGGCTCGATAAGGTCACGGACATTTTTGTACGCATAATCGAAGTCATAACCTGTGCCGCCGTTTTCCGCCGCACGGTTCGCCGCCTGCTTGTAAATGCTGGAATGGATAAGATTATCCCCCACCGCAAGGAAGGATATTTCCGCATATTCAGGCTCGGGCGGAAGCGTTTCCGTTGTTGTGACGGTGGTCGGCTCGGTTTCCGCCAACGTCGTTGTTTCGGGCATAGGCAGGTCGGCGGATACGGGAGTATCCTCAATTTTCCGACAGCCCGACAGCATCAGTAAAGCAGCCGTAATAACAGCAAATTTCTTTTTCATTTCAATACCCCATTTCAAAGAGAAAGCTTCTCCGCAACCGCAATAAAATCCTCCATCTTAAGCTGCTCGGGACGCACCGACGGGGACAGCCCGCATTCCTCCAGCACCGTGTTCACATACTGCTTGTCAACGGAAAGTGCCGAAGAAAGGGAGTTTGCCATAGTTTTCCTCCGCTGTGAGAACGCCCCTCTCACCACCTTGAACAGCTTTTTTTCATCGGAAACAGCCCACGGTATCTCCTTGCGGACATTCAGCCTGATAACGCAGGAATCCACATTGGGCGGCGGCATAAAGCTGCCTCGGGACACATTGAAAAGTATCTCAGGCTCGGAAAAATACCGCACGCAAACGGACACCGCACCCACTTCCCTCGTCCCAAGCTCGGCACAAAGCCGCAATGCCGCCTCCTTCTGCACCATGACCGTCACCGAAGCTATCGGCAGACGGCTTTCAAGCAGCATCATAATTATTGGCGACGTGATATAATAAGGCAGATTTGCACAGACAGCCACCTCCAGCCCCGTAAAATCCTCCTCGATAAGGGCTTTCAGGTCAACGTTCATAACGTCCTCGTTAATGATACGAACATTGTCGTGCTCCGCCAGCGTTTCCTCTAAAATGGGGATAAGACGGCTGTCTATCTCGATAGCCGTAACCTTGTCCGCACGTTTTGCCAGCTCGTGAGTAAGAACGCCCACACCCGTGCCAATCTCGATAACGCCAAAGCCTTTTTTAGCATTTCCCAGCTCTGCGATCTTCGGACACACAGCGGGATTTACAAGAAAATTCTGTCCCAAAGCCTTTGAAAATGAAAAGCCGTGGCGTTCAAAAAGCTCTTTTATTGTGCCGATATTCGTTAAATTTTCCATATATTACCTCAAATCAGTGAATTATCATATCAAGCAACGCCAATATCCCGAAAGCCAGCGGCTGATGGATAAAATATATCGCCAGACTGTGCCTGCCCATAAAGCAGAGCAGCGGGATCTTCTTCATACAAAAACGGGGCAGCTTATCCCGATTTTTTCTGATAAATTCGGACAATGCCGTTCCCGCAAGAAAAATAAA
The DNA here is from genome assembly GCA_964540575.1 of uncultured Ruminococcus sp. Lineage (GTDB taxonomy): Bacteria > Bacillota > Clostridia > Oscillospirales > Ruminococcaceae > UMGS1889. The sequence continues at coordinate 84,558 of CAZINI010000004.1, read as the reverse complement.
ACCGTAAGGTATCAGCGGGAAATAATCCGCCGAACGGAAATTGCTGCTCATTATCCCCAGCGGATAGAGAAACTCGTACTCGTACAGCTTCCGAGGGATCTCCATCTCCCAAACGAGAAACCGCACAACACCGTCATAGGGCATAGTCCTGAACATAAAAAACAGCAGCAGCCACACAACGCACATTGCAGGGTGATTTATTTTGTCCGCAACGGGCTTTATTAAACCGTACAGCAGCATTGACGTTCCGAGAAATGTCAGCACTCCGAAGCGGATAAGCATATCGGGCATAAATATGTAAGTCCCGACAGTCAGCAGTTCGCCAAGCAGAAAGATGAACAGTCCCCGCTTTATGACCGAACGTGAAAATGCCGTGCATATCCCCGAAACAAAGAAAAGCATACCTACCAAAAGGATATGCGTAAACCGCATAAACATACTGCCAAGGTCAAAAATACCGCAGTTAAGTTCGGAGAAAAATATCCGCTGAATATCGTAGAGAACGTGGTACAAAACCACATAGAGTATGCCCGCACCCCTGAGAGCGTCGAGAATTTCTATCCGCCGCTTCGGCTCAGCGGACGGTAACTGTTCCGTTTTTTGGACAGGTGTGCTGACTGCCATATTTTCACCCCGATTTTGTTCTTTCTTTCATTCTAACATATTTCGACGGATAATGCAAGCAAAAAATCCGCACAAGCATCAGCTTATGCGGACAATATTATCGTGCATATGTCACCTTGGGTTGACGATCTCACGCCAGTCAAGGTCGCCCCTTTCAAGAGCATGGATAAGTGCTTCCGCCGTTGCGATATTGGTCGCCAGCGGGATATTGTGCACATCGCAGAGTCGGAGCAGATTCATTTCGTTCGGCTCATGGGGCTTGGGATTGAGGGGATCTCTGAAAAAGATAAGCAGGTCTATCTCATTGCAGGAAATTCTCGCACTTATCTGCTGATCTCCGCCCTGAGAACCGCTGAGATAACGCTGAATATTAAGACCCGTAGCCTGTGCTACCTGTTTGCCGGTCGTTCCCGTAGCACAGAGGTTATGACGGGATAAGATACCGCAGTAAGCGATACAGAACTGTACAAGAAGCTCTTTTTTTGAATCGTGAGCTATAAGTGCAATGTTCATTTTAAACAGTCCTTTCAGTAATTCGGATATATGTAAAATATTGGATAATTATTGTGACAAAGCGAGTACGTTTCTGCAAATATCCGATTATACGATTTTAACGGAAAGCGGAACGTCCTGTCCCTTAATACGTCTGGAAATAGCGTCAAATGCCTTAAATGCGGGAGAATTTGAGGGCAGGGGCTGTCCCTTTGCAGTCGCAACAACAACAGCATCATCATCGGGGATAACGCCGATAAGCTGAACGCCGACAGTATCGATGATCTCATCAAGATCCTCAACCAGAGCTTCATTGAACAGATCTCTGTTCACCTTATTGATGATAAGCCTCTGCTTCTTATTTCCTCTCTTGTAGAATTCATCGGACATAGTACGGGCATCACGCACACAGATAGGGTCGGGCGTGGTGTTTATCAGGATAAGGTCGGACTGTTCAACAACATCGAATACGCTGGCATTGGTACCTGCGGAGGTATCAACGATTATGTATTCATAGTATTTTCTCATTTCGTTACAGATATTGGAAATCTGCTCTGCATTAACAGTAGCGAACGGATCCTCGGGAGCACAAACAATGCTGAGATTGCTGGCAATTTTGACCTGAGTAGTTGCTTTATATATATCGCACTCACCCTTAAGAACATTACCGAGGTCGTATTTTATGTCATTTTTAACGCCAAGCATAATATCAAGGCATCTCAGACCGAAGTCCAGCTCGATAATAAGCGTTCTGTTATTCTGTTTTGCGAGGGCAAAACCCAGCTCCGAACAGATAGACGACTTGCCTGTACCGCCTTTACCCGAGGTTACAGCAATAATCTTCGACATATGATCTCCTTTCATCGCAAAAGCGAATAGAGCACCGACTAATTCAGCATTTTGTTCATATTCTGCACAAACGTCGTATTTATGTGTTTTTTATGCTGTTTGATGCAGTGAAAAACAGATCGGTCGGCAATTCAAAAAGCCATTTGCGAAACAGCTATTAATATAAATACCGTTACTTATTATTTTACCACAAATTACGAATTTGTCAAATCAATTCTCTATATAATGCACAAAATTGTAGGAATGAATGTGATTTATCCAACAATTTTGTTGATTTTGCACAACAACAGATTAAACCGCATAACACAATTATTTTAACAAAACGTTTACATATTGCTCCACCAATTAACTGATGAAGATTTATGCGAAGAACCGCTGTCGAAAGACTAGGAAGAAAGCCGCAGGAATATGCGGATATTTCAAGGCTTTATGACGACGTATTTCGGCAGCGGGGCAAGCAGAAAATTCAATAGTTAATTGGGGGAGCAATATTATCAACAGCAAAAACAAGGCGTCCCGCTCCGCAAAATATCGGAGAAAAGGACGCCTTTGCTCAAATATTTTCCAATTAATCAGCACTTTCTGACAATGACCTGCTCACTGTCCTCCCGCCTGAGAGCTATGACCGCCCCCCTGATGAGGAATGCGGAGATCTCCCCTGCCGCCCCCCGAAGAAAGCAGCTGACGGGAGTGCCTTTTATAAGCCCTATGTCCTGAAGCCGTCTGCGTATGCCGCCGCTGCTGCGAAGCTCGGCAACAACGGCAGTTTCGCCCTCGGCAATGGTGCTGAGCCGCAATATATCATTCATAAGTATAGCTCCTTTGTCAAATAGAGGTTTCCAATTTATCTTATGAACAGCGGCGAATTTTGTCACAAGTTATCCTTCGGGAATTTTGAATGGACATACTGCATATACTGCTGTAAACGGGAAACCGAAATTTGAAAAGGAGCTGTTGCAAATGACCTGCAAGCCGAAAGATAAAGTCAAAACCGCCGTTATGCTGATAATTCTTCTGATAGCGGCTGGGATAATATGGATATTTATGAGAGCGGACAAGGAAAACGACCTTGACGAAGCCCTTACCATGAATTCCAACGCCGAACGTGTAGTGTTCCTGAACAAAGCAGGCTGGATAGTCGCACCCGACCCCATCGAGCAGGAGAAGATAACCATCCCCTCCGAGTTCAACGAAGCGTACACCGCATATAACGAGATACAGCAGAAGCAGGGCTTCGACCTGACGAAATTTGCGGGCGAGGAAGCGGAGATATTTACATATTCGGTGCTGAATTATCCCGATTATCCCGAAAATATTACGGCAAACCTTATCTTCGTAAATGACCGTCTGGTCGGGGCAGACATTACCCAGACCGTGGAAAACGGCTTCACTCTTCCCCTTTTGCAGGGAAATATCATCGACCTGACAGGCAAATTTGCGGAAACCGTTTCCGAAATGGAAACCACTGCCGCCGAGGAAACGACCCATCATCACACAACAGTTACGGAAATCACCACGACCGTCCCCGAAGAAACGACCTCAGCCCCGATGACCGAAACCGCATCTTCTCACAGATAATTCTCTCCAAAATACAAAAACCCCCATTTCCGCCGATAAAAGCGAAAATGGGGGAATTTTTTCGGAAATATTCCGACAAATGATTACTTGGAAAGCTTCCAAATGTCACGAGCATAATCCTCAACAGCTCTGTCAGCGGAGAATACGCCTGCACCTGCAATATTTGCAAGGGACATCTTGTTCCACTTAGCAGGATCCTTGTAGCACTCGGAAACATACTGCTGAGCAGACTGATAAGCATCGAAATCTGCAAGGACCATATAAGGATCCTTGTATCTGAGGGAGTTTGCGACCTCCTCAAAGGTGCAGCCGTTGATGCCGTGGTACATTTTATCGATAGCCTGACGGATAACCTCGTTGTTGTTGTAGTAATCCTCGGGACGATAGCCCTGAGCCTGCTTAGCAAGCACCTGCTCGGATGTCATACCGAATGTGAAGATATTCTCCTGACCAACCTGCTCCTTGATCTCAACGTTAGCACCGTCAAGAGTACCGAGAGTAAGAGCACCGTTAAGCATAAGCTTCATATTACCGGTACCGGAAGCCTCTGTTCCCGCAAGAGAGATCTGCTCGGAAACCTCGGCAGCGGGCATAAGCAGCTCAGAAAGGGTAACTCTGTAATCCTCCAGGAAGAATACCTGTAACTTCTTGTTGATAGCAGGGTTCTTCTTTATCTCCTCGCTGATAGCCCAGATCATCTTGATGATCTGCTTAGCAAGGTAATATCCGGGAGCAGCCTTTGCAGCGAAGATATATGTCTTGGGAACATAATCCACATTGGGGTTAGCCAGCAGCTTATTATACTCTGCAAGGATATTGAGAGCATTCAGGTGCTGACGCTTATATTCATGCAGACGCTTTACCTGAACGTCGAAAATGTTGTCCTTATTAAGCTCTGCACCGTAATTCTTCTTAACATAATCTGCAAATCTGTCCTTATTCTCGCTCTTTATCTCGGCAAGACGCTTAAGAACGGACTCATCGGAAGCAAAAGCAGCAAACTTGGAAAGCTCGGCAGCATTTCTCTTGAAGCCGTCGCCGATAGTTTCCTCGAGAAGCTTTGTCAGACCGGGATTGGACTGCAGCAGCCATCTTCTGTATGCAATACCGTTGGTAACGTTCTTGAACTTATAAGGAGTATCGTTGTACTCGTTGTTGAACACGCTCTGCTTGATTATCTCGGAATGGAGCTTGGAAACGCCGTTTACGTTGTGGCATGCACATACGCAAAGGAGTGCCATATGAACCTGATTGTTCTGAACGATGGACATTCTGGAAACCTTGCCGCTGTCGCCCAGTCTTTCAAACAGGTCTGCACAGTAACGGTTGTTGATCTCAACGATGATGGAGTAGATACGGGGACAGATCTGCTTGAGGAGGTTAACATCCCACTTTTCCAGAGCCTCAGCCATAACGGTGTGGTTTGTGTAAGCAAAGGTGTTAGTGGTGATATGCCAAGCCTTTGACCAGGAATATCCGCAGTCGTCCAGCAGTATTCTCATCAGCTCGGGGATAGCAAGTGTGGGGTGTGTATCGTTAATGTGGATAGCAACCTTTTCGTGGAGATTGTCAAGAGTGCCGTAAACTCTCATGTGACGCTCAACAATATCGCCGACGGAAGCAGCACACATAAAGTACTGCTGTCTGAGTCTGAGCGACTTGCCCTCGAGATGGTTATCGTTGGGGTACAGAACCTTTGAGATAGCCTGAGCAATGTTGTTCTGACCGAGAGCCTTAGCGTAATCGCCCTGATTGAACATAGCCATATCAAAGCTGGGAGCCTTAGCAGTCCACAATCTCAGAACGGAAACGCCCTCGCTGCCGTAGCCCGAAACGTACATATCATAAGGAACGGCACAAACTGTGGAATAGTTTGTATAGGAAACGTGGTGATACTGCTGATCCCAGTATTCCTGAAGCTCACCCTCGAAGTGAACATCGATGGACTGATCGGTCTTGGGGACAAGCCAAACCTCGCCGCCGGGAAGCCAGTTATCGGGCAGCTCAGTCTGCCAGCCGTCCTCGATCTTCTGCTTGAAGATACCGTATTCATAAAGGATAGAATATCCCATTGCAGGATAGCCGTCGGAAGCAAGACCGTCCAGATAGCAGGCAGCAAGACGTCCAAGACCGCCGTTTCCGAGGCCTGCATCGGGCTCATACTCGTAAATTCTGTTAAGGCTTACGTTCCAGTCCTTAAGAATGTCCTCAACCATCTCATTTATCTGAAGGTTAAAGAGGTTAGTTTTCAGAGAACGTCCCATAAGGAATTCCATGGACATATAGTAGACCTGCTTTTTGCCCTGGGAATTTACCTTGTTGGTGAACTTTCTGCGTTTCTTTCTCAGGTATTCGACAACTACCGAACAAAGAGCCTTGTAGATCTGATTATCGGAAGCAACATCGGGGGTAACATTGAACTCCACCTGAAGCTTCTGTTTCAGAAGGCTTTCAAACTCGTCACGGGTAAGATTATCCATCATCGGGTTACTCATCCTTTCATATATCTCGAAATATGCAGCAAAATACTGCCTTATGGTATATTATAGCTTATTTCACATTTTTTTTCAATTGTGAGATTGAACAAATTCAAAAGCGGCATTTTTACCCGACAGCACCGTCAAAGCACAGCTCAAATCCCGCAAATGTCGATATTTGCGGGATTTTCCGCTATTTTCCTGTATATATGCAGATGAAAATCACGGAAACGGTCGGGCGATGCGAATGTTAAACGTTTACGCAAACGATTACTTTTCCCCGTCAAAAGCTTGCATTGCCGAATGAAATCCCGACACTATATGTTGATTTTGCACAAAAGCAGCCCGTTTATGCAAAAAGCATAAGCGGGCAGTTAATTTTTGGTGATAATAACGACAGCTATCGGAAAAAGCGGAAAATTTCTGCATTTTTGGGGAAATTATCCCTCCGATGATGATTTTTTCAGTTCATTAAGCTCGATTATCCGCCCGATACGCTTTTTCAGCACAGCGGGAACAATGGGCTTAACGATAAGATCCTCCGCCCCAGCTTCAATGCAGCGGGTCTTGCTCTCGGCGGAAATGTCCGCTGTCATAAGCACAATGGGAATATCCGTGAAACCGCCGCTCCTTATCTCCGAAATCAGACGGAAGCCGTCCATTTCGGGCATAAGCACGTCCGCCAGAATAAGGTCGGGTGTCTTTACCGACAAATATTTCATAGCCTGTGCCCCCGAAGCCACGGGCGTTACCGTATACTCTCCCGAAAGCAGAGCCTTTATTTCCGCAAGTATAGTGCGGCTGTCGTCCACAAGCAGTATCTGTTTCATAAACTGTCCTTTCTTAGGGAAATACCGATCTATTCGGCATTATTATTGAGTGCCCCGAGTATTTCCGCCGCCTCGTCGTAGAAAAATCCCGACATTTTCTCGGAAGCGGAAAGCACTCCGTCAAACACTTTATCATCAAGATGATATTCCAGAAGCTCGGAAAGCTCCCGCTCGGCCTTGTCCGTGTCGAAGCTCTCAATATCCCCGATAATTTGGGAAATACGCCGTGAAAGCTCCTCGGACGAAAGCTCGGCACCGTCCGTATGCGGCTTTCTGCCGGGCTTCATGCAGACGTCTTTAAGGCTTTCAATAAGCCTTCGATAGCCTGCCGCCAGGTTTTCTCCGTCCGACTCTATAAACAGATAATTTCCCGATTTCGCCGCAGCCTCGTGCTTCGCCGCCTGCTCGGAAAGTGCGGACGCACCGATATTTGCCGCTGTGCTTTTCAGAGAATGAGCCTCTACCATATAGTTTTTCCAGTCCTTCTGACGAAGCAGCATCTCCAAACGCTCGCATTTGTAGCTGCCCTCGCCGTAAGCAGCCGCCAGCAGCTCCCTGTAAACCTCGGCACCTCCGACTCTTGCAGCCGCCTTGTCCGCATCGACTCCGGGGATAACGATACCCGTCTTGACCGCCGCAAAAACGCCGTCTTTTTCGGCGGGACGGATAAGCTGCTTCACCCTCGGGATAAACTTCCGCATGATCTCATTGAGCAGCTCGGGGTCGATGGGCTTTGCAAGAAAACCGTTCATTCCCGAAGCAAGGAACATTTCGTCCACGCCCTTGATAGCGTTTGCGGTCAACGCCACAATGGGGACGGTCCTCGCCGTCGGAACGGGCAGCTTTCGGATAAGCTCTGCCGTTTCAACGCCATCCATATCGGGCATCATATGATCCATAAAGATAAGGTCGAAGCTTTCGCCGTTTTCCATCAGCCGCAGTGCTTCCTCGCCGCTTGAAACCAGCACATACTTTGCCTCATAGCGGTCAAGAAAGCCCTTTGCAACCTTGAGATTTGTTTCGTTGTCGTCCACCACGAGAACTCTCGCCTCGGGACAGCGGAAACGGTCGTATTTGGGACGCTTCTCTATCATCCGCTGCCGTATCCCGTTGTTTACGAAGGGACAAAGTGAAAACAGAGTAACGGGCTTTCTCAGCACAAAGGTACTGCCCAGCCTGTCCTCGGCGGTAAGCTGAGTTTCGGGGTCGGTCATTGCCGTGCAGACAACGCCGTCTATCCTGTCCCCCAGCCCCTTTACGGAGCTTGCATAGCTTGCGAAATCATAAAGCAGATGATCCGATCTGCCCTTGAAATCCACCTTTTCTATATCCGCAAAATTTTCCGTGATAACATAATCTGCACCCAACTCGTCAAAGAGCTTATCCAAGCCCTCACGATAATAGGGATTTTTTTCGAGGATAAAATATCTGCCGCTGCCGAATATCTCCTTGTCGATACAGGGCGAAAAATCGGGACAACGCTGCAGCACTTCAACGGTAAAGCTTGTTCCCTTGCCGTAAACGCTCTGCATTGTGACCGTGCCGCCCATAAGCTCAGCCAGCCGCTTTGTGATGACAAGCCCCAGACCCGTCCCCTGAATGGTTCGGCTCTTCTTGGTGTCCGCCTGAGAAAAGGCAGAAAAAAGCTTCTCCTTGTCCGAGTCCTTGATGCCGATGCCCGTGTCGGAAATGCGGAGTATGAGCCTTGCCGTATCGGAATTTTCCCGCTTGCAGGAAACGTCCAGCGAAATTTTTCCCCTTTCGGTGAACTTTACGGCATTTCCCAAAAGATTGAGAAGTATCTGCCTGATACGCCCCTCATCTCCCACAAACACCGAAGGAATATCGACAGCTGCGTTCACCACAAAGGTCACATTCCCGCCCTTTAAACGGGAATTTATCATATTCTGAACGTCATTCACAACGGAAAAGAGCATATATTCCGACTCGGAAAGCTCCATTTTTCCCGCATCTATCTTGGAAAAATCCAAAATATCGTTGATAATATCCAGCAGACTGTCCGCCGAGGTGCGGATAGTCGCAAGATATTCGGCGTTTGACTCGGACATTTCCGACTTGGACATAAGCTCCGCCATACCGCAGATAGCGTTCATAGGCGTTCTTATTTCGTGGGACATATTCGCAAGGAAATCCGACTTTGCCTTTGCCGCTGCCTCCGCTTCGTTCTTTTTTATCTCAACGACACGGAGGAGATATTCCACATTCTGAGTTTTCTGAGTGGCAATAAGCACCTGCCTGTTGTTCCAGCTGACAAGGACGGTTATGGTCATCATTCCGATAAACATTACCGCCGTCCGCAGCAGGAACGGCAGTATCGCCATTCCGTATCCGAACACATACCCCGGGAAAAACGGTGCACAGATAAGGTAAACAAGAGCCGTAAAGCCTATCTCCAGCTTTGCCAGCCGCAGATCTCTCGACAGTGAGGTAACGCACATTGCCGTCAGATAGACGCCCTGCATTATCCCGAGGGTATGACGGTTAAGCCCGTAAACGGTAATGAGTGCCAGCATGGAAAAGCCCGTGAGATAATACTGCACGTCCGCAGGCACTTTTTTGCTGTAAATAGGGATAAGCAGCACCACAGGCAGACCCGCAAACAACGCAGCTGCCATCGTACTCTGCCATCTAACAGCGAAAAGCACCGCAACACTCACGCTGAAAACCGCCATTATCCAATATATCAGCTTGGAGATAAGCTGCTTTGTCCTTTCCGAGCGAAGTGCCTCGCCCTTTTTATCGTAAAATGAGCCTTCCAAAATTTCACTTCCATTCACAATTGCATAGGTAATTCAATTAACAATATTATACCTCAAAATTAATATTTCGTCAATAGGTTTTGGGGAAAAATTTATTAAGATTTTAAATGAAAATGTCTGAAACGTTTATTCAGCAAAATCGTGTCTTTGTCGGGGATATTTTTTTCGTATGCCGACCGTTCGTTAAAAAAACGTTTAGTTATTAAAGTCAAATCGCTAAAAAAACCGTGTGATAATATACATTTTATTATGGTAAAATAATGGTTGAGGGACACCCAAATACGTTACTTTCGAAGCGAAACAAATCAAAATATACTTAGGAATGATCGGCTAACATTGAAAGGAGGCAGAGAGCGGTGCGTCATATTTTCATAATAAACCCCTTGGCGGGAAAGACCGACCCGGGCGAAAAAATGCGTGGGCTTATCGAAGAAGCATGCGAAAAAAACGGCATCGAACCGCTTATCTGTATCTCCGAATACGACGGCTACGAGCGTGAAATAACCGCAAAAATGATCTCCTTCTTCTCCAACGAAATGATAAGGATCTACTCGGTGGGCGGTTCGGGGTCGCTGCTGAACGTTATCTCGGGAATAACGGATTTCGAGAACTGCGAAGCGGCATTCTGCCCCATGGGGCTGACCAACGGCATTCTCCGAAGCTTTGAGCCGAGTGAAGCTTTTTCGTCCATAGAAGCTCTTATAACGGGAAATGCACGGCGGCTTGACCTGCTGGAGCTTTCGAGCGGATTATGCGTCCCAAACTGCATCAGCCTTGGTGCGGGCGGTGCCACCGACAGGGAAACGCCGCTTATGGAGCTGGCTGCCCTGATAAACCCTGCACTGCCCTATCGTATCAGCGTTTTGTCCGACCTTATGCTGAATAAGCGGTACAGCTGCACCATCACCGCAAACGGCGTGGATTACAGCGGCAATTACATTCTCGCCGCCTGCTTTAACGGACGCTGCCTTGGCGGAAATCTCACCCCCGTGCGGAATGCCGTCCCCGATGACGGTATCATGGACGTGCTGCTGGCGGAGGAAATGCCATACGCTGACAGGCGGCGGCTGTTCTCGGGCTTTGCGGACATTTCCCCCGGAAAAACGGGACAGAAGATACACATTATCCGCACAACAAAGCTGGACGTTACCGTACACACCGACGAACCCTTTTTCCTCAGCTGTGACGGCGAAGCTATCCCCATGGAGAGAAACTCGTTCTCCGTGCGGCTGCTGCCCTCAAAGCTGAAATTCGTCGTCCCGAGCGGCGTTTCAATATCCTGCGTATAAATAATTTGGAGGAATATAAAATGACAGGAAGAACAAAAAACGAGACCGAGGGCGTTACTCTCCTCGGCAATCAGCATACAAAATATCCCGATGATTACGCCCCCGAGGTGCTGGAAACCTTTGTGAACAAGCATCAGGGCAACGACTATTTCGTGAAATTCAACTGCCCCGAGTTCACCAGCCTTTGCCCTATTACGGGACAGCCCGACTTTGCCTGCATAACCATTTCCTACGTCCCAGACGTGCGAATGGTGGAGAGCAAATCTCTGAAACTGTATCTGTTCAGCTTCCGAAATCACGGCGATTTCCACGAGGACTGCGTAAATATCATAATGAAGGACCTTATCAAGCTGATGGACCCGAAATATATCGAGGTATGGGGAAAATTCACCCCAAGAGGAGGCATTTCCATCGACCCCTACTGCAACTACGGACGTCCCGGCACAAAGTGGGAGCAGATAGCCGAAAACCGTCTTGCAAACCACGACCTATATCCCGAAAAGGTGGATAACCGATAATGGATTTTGTGAATATCGGCGGCGTTCTCATCAAAAAGACAGCCGCACTTGCACCCATGGCTTCGGTGGCTGACAGGGCTTATCGGACTATCTGCAAGGAATACGGTGCAGCATACGTCATTTCGGAAATGATCTCCGCAAAGGGGCTTTGCTACAGCGACAAAAACACCGAGGAGCTTTGCATTGTGACCGATGCTGAACGTCCCATGGCACTTCAGCTTTTCGGAGATGACCCCGTTTATGTGGCGGAAGCAGCAAAAAAGCTGATGAAGTATCAGCCCGATATTATCGATATAAATATGGGCTGTCCCGTGCCGAAGGTTGCGGGAAACGGCAGCGGCTCCGCACTGATGAGATCCCCGAAAACAGCGGCTAAGATAGTCGAAGAAACAGTGAAAGCCGTTCCCGTCCCCATAACGGTGAAATTCCGTCTTGGCTGGGACGAAAACAGCATAAACTGCGTTGAATTCGCAAAGCTTATGGAACAAAGCGGTGCAGCGGCTATCACCCTCCATGCACGGACAAAAACGCAAATGTATCACGGAAACGCCGACATTAGCTATATTAAAAAGGTCAAGGACGCCGTAAATATCCCCGTTATCGGAAACGGCGACATTCAGTCCCCCGAGGACGTTAAGCGAATGTATGACGAAACGGGCTGCGACCTTGTAATGATAGGCAGAGGGACCTACGGCAGACCATATCTCTTTAAAATGGCTGAACATTATCTTGAAACAGGCGAGCTTCTCCCCGAACCGAACCAAGCCGAACGTGTCGACATAATGCTTCATCACATTGAAATGATGGTGGAAAACAAAGGCGAATATTCCGCTATGCGTGAAGCACGGGCACACGCCTCCCACTATATCAAGGGAATGAAGGGTGCGGCTGAATTCCGCCGTCTGTGCGGAACGTTATGCACCTTGGACGACCTTTACAGGCTTGCCGATGAAATTCGCAAAAAGGCAAATGAATAAAAAAATTGGCTGCTGTCGATGAAAAAATCACCGACAGCAGCTGTTTTTGTGGAAAAAATCAATTCTCTTTTTCTTTTCGGAAATATTCGTTGGTTTCCTTCGCCACAACGCCGCTGAGTGCCAGCAGAGCGATAACGTTCGGAAGTGCCATAAGACCGTTGAAAATATCCGCAATAGTCCAAACAGCCGCAACGGTCATATAAGGACCAATGAAAACAGCGGCTATGTAAAGCACCTTGTAAACAACGGTCGCCGTCTTGCTTCTGTTTGTGAGATATTCAAGGCAGCGTTCGCCGTAATATTCCCAGCCGAGGATAGTCGTAAACGCAAAGAACACAAGGCAAGCCATCAGAATGAACGTGCATACGCCGTCGGGCAGGAAGAAAAGTCCCTTTTCATATGCATCGGCAGTGACTGCAACTCCCTCTAAGGCTTCGTTTTTCCACGAGCCCATCATAACAATGCTAAGACCCGTCATTGTGCAGATAACGATAGTGTCGATAAATGTTCCCGTCATAGTTACAAGACCCTGACGGACGGTATCGTTCGTCTTTGCCGCAGCCGCTGCGATAGGTGCAGAACCGAGTCCCGCTTCGTTTGAGAATATTCCTCTTGCAACGCCCTTCTGAACAGCAATAGCAATGGAAGCACCCACGCCGCCCGCAACAGCCCTTGCACCGAATGCATCGGCAATTATCTCGGCAAAAGCCCCGGGAAGCAGCTTGATATTTGAAATAATAAGCGTCAGACAGGCAACAACGTAAATTATCGCCATAAACGGAACGACCACCTGAGAAACGCCCGAAATTCTCTTGAGTCCCCCGATAACAACAAGACCCGTGCAGACGGTCAGCACGATTCCCGTGATGATAACGGAAACGGAATAATCCGCACCGAGGAGATTAACCGTATTTGCCTTATCGGGATCGAAAAAGCCCTGAACCGCCGACGCAATGCCGTTTACCTGTGAAAATGTTCCGATACCGAAAAGTCCCACGCACGCACCGAAGAACGCAAAGGTTTTCGCAAGCCATTTCCATTTTGCACCCATGCCGTTTTCAATATAGTAGAAAGGTCCTCCGAGAACGTGTCCCTCACTGTCGATAGTACGGTATTTTATCGCAAGAAAGCCCTCGGCGTATTTGGTAGCCATACCCAGCAGAGCGGCTATCCACATCCAGAACAAAGCACCCGGTCCGCCGGACAAAACACCGATAGCCGTTGCAACGCCGACAATATTTCCCGTGCCTATGGTCGCCGAAAGAGAGGTGCACAGTGCCCCGAAGCTTGACACCTCACCGTGACCGCCCTCCTCATTCTGCACCATAAATTTCAACGCACGTCCAAGCCTTGTAAACTGAACGCCATGCAAACGCACCGTAAGGACGATGCCCGTTATCAATATCAGCAGGATAAGCGGTATTCCCCAGACAATATTGTCTATCTTATCCAATACTTTTCCGATTTGCTCCCACATAAAAATTATCACCCACAAAATAAATTTAACAAATTTATTCTACCATATTTTTCGGAATATGTCAAGAAATTGCAAACAGTGTTGAGTTTTGCGGTCATCTAAAACTCCACTCTCCACTTTTCACATTAATTCATGTCACCTTGCCGCCCGTTAGCGGCAGCAAAAGCAGACATCAATCAGATAGTACGGCACAAATTCAACACTCATCTCTCAACACTTAACACTGTTGAGCAGGGTCGGGAACGCCATTTTCCGCAAACGCCTTTGCCCTGTCAACGCAAGTGCCGCATTTTCCGCAGGGAACCTCGCCGCCCTCGTAGCAGCTCCACGTCAGCTCATAGGGTACACCCAGCTTCAAGCCTATCTTAACAACGTCCGCCTTGGACATTGAAACGAACGGAGCTTCCACCCTGACCTGATTTCCGCTGCCAACCCAAATAGCTTCGGACATAGCATTGTTGAACGCCTCCGAGCAGTCGGGATATGCATTGCCGGCAGCATCGTCGCTGTGTGCACCGTAGTAGATGACCGAGCAGCCCCGGGAGATAGCTATCGCTGCCGCCGAGGAGATGAACAGTCCGTTCCTGAAGGGCACATATGTTGAAACGGGAGAACCGCCCGTTTCTTTCAGCTGCTCCGCATAGCTTTCGTGAGGTATCTCTTCCGACGAACCTTTCAGCAGCGAACAGTCGGAAAATCTGAATATGGTGGACAGATCCAGCTCATAAAGTTCAACGCCGTAGTGCTTTGCCACGGCTCTTGCGGAGTCTATCTCCTTAGTGTGCTTCTGTCCATAGCTGACGGACAATGCCAGAACATTTTCGCTGCCGTATTTGTCCACGGCAATCCCTAAGCAGGTGGAGCTGTCCACTCCGCCGCTGAATAAAACAAGTGCTTTCATAGTTAATTCTCCTTTATATTTCAATTTCATATTTATCGTCTATCAAAATATGATCACAGTTATATTTTATGCACATTTCGAGATTTTCGGCATTTTCCGCCGCCAAAGCTTCCGCATTCAGCCAATCATCGTCAAGCCGCTGTTCGATGGCGTTTGCATACTTTTTTATATCCGCAAAATTTCGGCGGATATAGCTTTCCGTCATTATCAAACAACAGTGCTTTATATGCCGCAGATAGCTTTCGTCAAAATCCTTTTTCCAGTCAAAAGGGATATAGCAGCCCTCGATAATCAGATTTTGCTCATTCTCAACCGCAGTTTTTATCATCTCACGGACTATCCCCCACAAATACGGCGTTAGCTCCTTGTCGTCCTCGGGAGTGAGGGTCGTCTGTCCGCTTCGGATAAGCCCCATTTTAAGATGGTCGATGGATAAATACGGGAACTTGTACTTTTCAAGAAGCCGCTGAGCCAGCAGAGTCTTGCCCGTGTGCGAACAGCCGCTTATCAGAATTATCATAACTATCGTCCTATCATCATAAACAGCCTGTTCTGCATATCGCTGTCGGTTTCAAAGCGTCCACGCAGAGTGGTTGTCAGGGTCTTTGCCGATGGCTTTTTTATGCCCCGTGCGGTCATACAGCTGTGATTTGCCGAGATGATAACGGCAATGTCCGCAGACCCTGTTATCTCCTGCATTATCTCCGCAATGTCCGAACCGATACGCTCCTGAAGCTGCAAACGCTTGCCTACCATATCGCAGATACGGGCTATCTTGCTAAGCCCGATGACCTTGCCGTTGGGGATATACGCAACAGTCGCTTTCATATCGTACATCAGTGCCATATGATGCTCGCAGTAGCTGAAAAACTCAATATCCCGAACGATGACCATATCGTTGGACGAGGAAGAAATATCCTCCTCAAAGGTCTTGTCAAACATTTCCGCAAGCTCCTTGTTGGTATAGTTCATACCCTCAAAGACCTCGCAGTACATACGGGCGACCCGCTCGGGAGTGTCCCGAAGCCCCTCTCTGTCGGGGTCGTCGCCCAAAGCTATAAGCAGTCCACGAATATGTTCCCTGACTGCATTTACATCTATTGCCATTGAATATCTCTCCTTTAAACGCCCTTTTCATTCGGGTCCCATATAAATTTGTGAAGCTGTAACTGCAAATTAACGCCGCAAAGCTTCTTTTCTTTCATAAATTCGACCATATCCTTCGGGTCGATATTTCCGAATACGGGGCTTAGATAAACGTGACATTTTTCCGTCAGACCGTATTCGTCAATGACCTGTGCAGCCCGTTCCAGATCGGTGTGCGAACCGCATACGAACTTCACCGTGTCACAGGCTTTCAGCAGAGAAAAATTTTCTGTCCGCATAAACTGTTCCATTCCCGAGGACGGCAGCTTGTAGTCCATAGTTATCAGCGGACGGTTTTCTATGGCGTCCGCTGCGGAAATATCCGCACTGCCGTTTGTTTCTATCTCAACGCTGAAATCCGCTCCGCAAAGTGTTTCGAGAAGCTTTTCCACATTCGGATGAATAAGCGGCTCGCCCCCCGTCAGGGTGACATTTTCAAAGCCCGCCGACCGCACACGCTCGCAAATCTCCTCGGGGGACATTTCCGTGAACGCCGCATTCGGCTCATTTGCCCACTTTGTATCGCAATAAGAACAGTTCAGGTTGCAGCCCTTCAAACGGACGAACACCGCAAGCTGTCCCGCCCGTGTCCCCTCGCCGTTTATGCTTTCAAATATCTCGCAAACTTTAAGCTTTTCCATTTCAGTTCTCCTCATAAACCGCACAGTTTTCGGGCGTTTCGTACACCTTTACCCTTGTAACGGGATAGCCTGCTTCCTTTAATCTGTCAAAAAAATATTTCGAGAAATTCTCCGCCGTGGGACGAAAATCCACCTCATTAAGCTGAAAATCCTCCGCCCGAAGTGCAGCCAGCGTTTCGGGCAATAAAGAGCCTTTCTCGTAAATAAGCGAATGATCCAGCCTGTCCGCTTCTGATTTCAGAAATTTTTTAATGCTGCCGAAATCCAGTACCATTCCCCTTTCCTGAGTATCGGTTTTGAGATTTTCAGCAGCAATATCTGCCGAAACTACCCATCTGTGACCGTGGATATTTCTGCATTTTCCGTTATATCCGAAAAGAAAATGAGCAGCATCGAAATGTGCCTCCGAAGTTATTCTGTACATAATTATAACCATTCCTTTCTGAGTTTTGTGGTTTGCGTAAGCAAATCGAGGCGACAGCCGACTAAACAAAACTCGTAAAATATGTCCGCAAATGAAAAAGCGTGCACATAAAACGTACACGCTTCATCTATCCCAAAAACACACGGAAAACACGCTATCTTCCGATAACGAATAGCCCTAGTTTTACAGGATGGTGCAAGCGAACTGTATATTTAATTTATCTGTAAAAGCCGAATGTCAGCCCTCAGCCTGACCCTCTCCCTGCTCGACCGAGTAAACAGCACCCGTTTCGTCAAGAACAGCCTTGACCTCGTCATAGAGAGCCTTTACAGCATGATCGTCACGAAGAACGAACAGAACACCGTCGTCCATATCCGCAAGAATACGCTCCTTCAAAGCAGCAGCGTCCCCGACAGCCTCGCCCTTATAGGTGATGCCGCCCTCGGAAACCTCGATAACGATAAGTCCGTCGTCCTCGGCAGCTTCCGTTTCGCTGACTGTTTCCGAAACGCTTACGGGAGTTTCGGACATTTCGGGAAGCGTTTCGCTTTCGCCGTTTCCACCGATACTGCCGCCCGAACCGAAGCCGAAATCAAAGCCGCTCAGCCACAATGCACAAATGCAAATGAGAAACAGCAGCACAAGCAGCAAAAGCATATTGCCCTTTCTGTGCTTCTTTTCCTTTTTATTCTTTTTTTCATTGGATCTGTCAGCCATGATCCGACACCTCTTTCCAAAGATCATTTATTTTTTCCAATATCCGAAGCCGCCGTAAACACCCCGTCATATTCCGAGGAAAGCCTTGAAACAGCTTCGTTTATCAGCTCATAGTCACTGTTATAAATATCCCCCGAATCATACAAAAACATAATAAACAGGGGCTTTTCGGGACTTCTGTCCGCAGCGAGTGCATTCAGCTCGGCGTTAAGGGAATTTTTTGCATACTTAACGCTGTCCCAATCAAAATCTATTTCCTTGCGAAAACCGTCCCCGCCGATATTTCCTCTGATAACGGAGATACGCCGTCCGTCAGCGGTTTTGTCAATAGTCACCGTGATAATATCCGCACGGCTGTCAAGCTCGGCATATGCAAGTGCCGTACGCTCGGCATCGGCAAGACGGCTCTCCGCCGCATCTGCCGCAGCATTTGCTTCTTTCAGAGCATTTTCAGCCGCCTCGGTCTGCCTGCCGCTCTGTGCCATAAAAATGAACAGCAGTATCAGTATCACATCAAGCAGCGAGGTCAGCTCCAGTGAGATCTCCTTTTTCATTTTATATCGATCTCCGCTTCTGCCTGTTCAAGCTCCCTTTCAAGCTTCAGACGCTTCTCCATAACACGGGTGCTTCTGTCAAGAAACAGTGCCGCCGAACGGTCATTATCCTCCATAATGGGCGAAATGAAACCGTCCGCCACCTTAAAGCCTATTCCGAAAACCAGCCCCCAGAATGTGGAGGTCAACGCCGCCATAAAGCTTGTCCCGATGCTTGCAATATCTCCCGAAACGCCCAAAAGCGAAGTTACCGTGCCGAGGATACCCAGCATAGGGAACACCGACGTTATTGAGCAGAAAAGCGAGTAAAGCTTCAGGGACTTCTCCCGCATAGCCGCCAGCTCCGTTTCGGAAATGGAACCTATCTCCCGTTCAGCCTTGTCGGAATTCATATATTCGGGGACGAAAAGCTTTTTATGCAGCTTGTCGTACAGCTCCTTTGCCGATTTTCTTGCAAAAAACAGCACGAACCCATCAAAAGCGGCTGCCAGAAAAATGATCGCATCATATCCGAAAAGGTTATCCGCAAAGGCAGCAATAATTTCCGACAGCATAATTACTTAATAGTGTACACAAAGCTGTTTGCGGCATCGGAATAAGCATAACCGATAGCGTCCAGCTTGCTTTCAATGTCCTTGCGGTACTGAGGAGCGATCTGCATATCAACGCAAAGCTCGTCAAAGCTTGTATACTTATCTCTCAGCTGAGTATTGAGAAAGCTCAGCAAAATATTCGGGTCCTTTGGTAAAATCATTTAAAATCCTCCTGTCAAGCGTTATATATTTTCAGTATAGCACCATTTACTGAAAAAGTAAACAGTTTTCTGTAAAATTAATTAATATCCCACAAATTTCAAAACCGATTTTTTATCTGTTCGGCAGCGGCATTTTCAAATTTTCGGGAAATATTTTCATTTTCCTCGTCCTCCGAACTTCGGGAAACGGCATCATCATCTTCCGAAAACAGCGAAAAGCCCAGTTCCGCACAAAGGTCATCAAGGGACAACGCCTCGGACAGCTCGGAATTGACGGCATTTTCCAGCTCACAGCGATGCCTTCTCATCTCCTCCTCGGAAAAACCGTCCTTGGACAATTCCCAGAGAAAATGTGCCGCCGTCCGTGAAACACCGTATTCATCAACGCTCAGCCTAAGCATCTCATAGCCTAAGACCTTATCCCAATCCACAAAGGAAATGGAATATGTCTGCCCGTCCCGACCGCAAAAGGCAGCCGTATCCCAGAATGGCTCGCCGCCGTTTGAAAGCCGCTTGACTGTCAGCACCATACCGTCACTGTTGTCCTCGGGCGTGCGGCTCAGAAGATCGCCGTACATTCTTTTCAGGCTGACATAGGTTCGGGCGGATTCATCGGGGGTAAGCCTTCGGCAGTATTCCGCCATAACATATACCCAAATATCGTCAAATCCAACGCTTTCAAGCATTTCCTGTACGTTCATAAATACAGTCCTTTCTATTGAAAAATACTATCGTCAAAACACAAAAGCCACAGTCGGATAACAGCTGCGGCTTTCATCATTATTATTGTGAAAACAGCTCAGCTTCAAGGTACAGTATACCATATCCGCCGATTTTTTTCAACCCTGTTCTTTTTCTTTCAGCTGCTCCAGCACCTGCAAAAGCTTCTGCGGCACGGGAACGCCTATCCGTCCGCCGTTTTCGATAAGTGAAATGCACTCATTGCACAGATAAAACACCACCGTCACCGTTTTCAGCGTGTGACCGCCGATAACATTTATGTCGATAATGTTGGCGAGTGCAACGATGAGCAGCATAAAAATTTTCTTGGCGATACCCTTTGCCCCCACCGCCGATGATAAGCGTTTTTCTATGACCGCCGCAATGACACCCGATATGTAATCGAGGACTATCAGTGCGATAAGTGCAATGAGCATTCCGTCAATATCACCGAAAAGAAAGCTTATGACCGTGCAGAAAAACGCCATGATTTTCTTGAATATCTCCATCCCATTCACCTCAGTTTCCGTTGAATTTTTTGCTTACGATAACAGCGGGATAATTTAAATGACAGCGGTTAAGGTCAACATTTCCCGAAATGCCGTCAACTCTTCCGACCCACGAATGCTGATGCATACCGTAAGGCGAATATCTCGGCTCGCCGCCTATTCGGGCTATCCACATAGCATATCTGAGCTTTGTTTTGTTTGTCAGATTAGCACGGGCGAAACTGTCAAATGTGTAAACGCCAACAAAATATCCCGACGCTTCAAGCTTGTCGCAAAATGCCTTTGCAATGTCATCGCAGCAGCCCCGCTTAACGTGTACGGATTCTTCAATATCGTACCAAATCGGCATCTGAAACTGCTTTCCTTTGATGAGTTTCAAACAGAAATCCGCTTCCTTAACAGCTTCCTCGGGTGTTGCGGCATAGCTGTAATGATACGCCCCAACAGGCAGCCCCACACGGACGCATTCGGCATAATTCCGTTCAAACTGCTTGTCGGTCTGCTTAACGTGTTCCCGTCCGAAGCCTGTCCGGAGAATTGCAAAATCGACCTTGCCGCTTGCCTTTACCTTGTCCCAGTCAATGCAGCCGTTGTGCTGTGATACATCAATTCCGTTCAGAAAATGATTTTCCCGAACCGTCATCTTTCAAGCTCCTTTCTTACCTGTTCCTGCCATCTGTCGGGGACATTATCAATTGACATTTTGCCCGCTTTGATTTGATATACAAAAATCTTAACCACCGCAAATCACCTCCGCAAGCTCTGCAATAGCAGCCGCCAGCTCCGCATTTGTAGGCGGTGCGGGCACGGGTGCGGGAATGTCCGCCGCCATCTCCTCCGCCGTCCTCTCAATAACTGCACCATCGGCATATTTGTACCGATACACGCCGTTATCGTCCGTCAAAGGCTTTGGTAAATAATTTCCCTGTGCATGATGATATTTGTCGCCATCGCCCCTGTCTATCTCCGTCAGACCCGCAGTGTCGGCGATAAATGCATCGCTGTTTATATCAACAACTCTGCCGTTATCGTCTGTTTTAATGTAAACTCCGTACATAATTGACCTCCTTACAGTTCCGCACTGAATTCAATACGACCTGACATTTCAAGGAAAACTTGATAAACCGTGTTAGTATCGAAAGTGCCTGTACATTTAAGCGTTATCGAGTTAAACGGCACCATACAGCCGTTTCTTGCAACCGCTGTCACGCTTGCTGCAGCTGTTGCCCCGCCTTTTGAAAACATAACATCAGCAGCATTGGATAATGTTACAGTCGGCGGGATACGCATACTGCCGGGGAAATTAACGTTTACGCTTAACTCTGCCGCTGACTGTGCATAACCCATAGCAAGCATCTGACGTGCTGTGGCAGACTGATTTCGTATACAATAATAATACCGCTGACATTTCAGCAGCTCGTTTGCAGAGTCAGGGGGCACAAATGGCGTTGCAATGTTGCCGTATTCAAGCTTTGCCCACGAAATAACAGCACCATCGGCTGTTATGGTAAACTTCTTTGTTGAATCATTATAGCTTGCTGATGCCGTACCGCTTACTACTCCCAGCGACACGGTAACATTATCACCGGCAGCATTTTCAAGGATTTGGGAAATAGTGCCGTTAACCGTTAAGGTGCCATCGGAATTGACCGCAACAGCACCGCCGTCATCAATTGCCCATCTGTCCACGGTATAGACAAAACTTCCTGTACCGCCGGGTGTAGCGATATTTGTAATACCCCTCTGATTTATCTTAAAATCGGGGTTTATCAGCAGATTGCCGCCAACAGTCACACCCCCTTTCCCGCCCGCCTTAAAAGGGCAGTCCGCATAATTCTGTCCGACCACCTGCACATCGCCGGAGCCAAGCAGATAAATCTCCCGTGAACTATCCCCCTGAATGCGTCCGCACTCGCCCGACGGGATAGTAAGCACCCCGTCCGCACCCTCGGATATATTGTCGGACAGCCCCGCAAAAATATCCGAGTCGGACATATTTTTCACCCAGACCCAGCCATAAACAGCGGGTAAAGTGACCTTTTCGGCGGTGCCGCTCAGAGTCACCGTACCGATTGATTTTGTTAGTGTTGCCATAGTTTTATTCCTCCTCTAAAGTTATGCCGTTTTCCACAAGTGCGGTAAACCAGCCCAGCATATTATCTCCCGAGCAAATGTCATAGAAATACTTTGACTGACGTATTGACCACTGATAGCCCTTTCCGTTGTTGGGGTTACGCTGCACTCCGAAAATGAAATCGGAATAATTACTCTCTCCGCCAGCATCGGAAACTGTGCCCTCGAGATAATACTCAACGTCATAGTAAGTGTATTTCACACCCGGAGATCTTGCAATGATTTTTTCTCCTCCAAATACAGGAAAAACAGGATCTTGCATCTCCCACACACCATTGATATGCGTCCAATTAAGCTTATCATTTGCGATAGCCTCACCGGACAAGCAATAGCCTATGACCTTATTGCCCTGCATAGCCGCATATCCCCACTCGTATGTACTGCTTTGCAGCGGTCCGGGAATATTGTGTACGTTTTGAGTCCCGTAGTCAGCCGTCCACGAATCAAATCCTTGCCTGTTACGGCAGATACCCGTCATGCTGTAATCAAAAAGTCCTATACCGTAACCGCTGTCGCCGAAGGGATACATTTTGGCAATAACGATACCCGAAGTATCTCCCGAGCCGCCACCCGCATCGTTAAACCCGCAGACATATCCCAACGCAAAGTCCTCGTCAACCATTCCGAACCACCTCCAGACTATGCCCGTCGGGGAACGTAACGGACGTTATTTTCCCGTCCGAACGAGTCAGCCCGTACGAACGGACGACCGTTTCATTCCCGACGGTATACCGAAAATCTATCGCACTGTGGGAAACGGATATTTTTTCGGGGTGAACAGCCGAAACGACCAATCCGGACATTTTCAGATAATCGCCCGAAAGCTCCAATCCACGGACATTTCCGCTGTTAAGAGGAGCTATCTCCCCTATCTTAACTCTGTTCATTTTCGCCCTCCAATGCATAAACGGACATTACCCCGCCGCCGAAGGAAACCGCCGTATCGCTGCCCGAAATGTGCGAACGTATCTCCCCCGAAGAGCAGACCCGAACGCCGCCGAAATCGCTGTCCAGCTCCGCTTTTTTCATCAGCGAACGTTCCTCACGGGAATAGTAGCGTCCTTCGTTTTCGTTGTCCCCCTCGGAATAAAGCGAAGCAAATATCCCCCTGCCCGTAAATCGCACGGACATTCCCGAAATATAGAAAATGCCGTCGGACATATCGGAAAATATCACCTTGTCCGCAATATTCGGAACTCTGTTCAGCCTGCAAACCTTGCAGTAAAAGGCGTTTCCGAAGCCTTTACCCGCCAGGCTCACACGGATATTTTCCGCCATTTCCGCACTTGCAAAGGGGATAACAAGCTCTGCCGTCCTGCCGCTTGCACCGCTTTCAAATATGCCGAAATCTTCAAGTGTCTGAAGTCGTTCGGACACTGCACCGTTCTTTCGGACAGTTACCGTACAAAGCTCCTCGGGAAGCTTGCAGTCGGTTTTTTTCAGCCGAACTCTGCCGATATTTCCGCAGAACAGCGACCGAACCTCCACCACGGAATGAGCTCCGCTGCCCACAGTAACCGAACTGTCCGAATCGGGCGGCTTCACCCAAATCACCCCGAGATGAGCATAAGCATTTACCCCCTGAGATGCGGCACACCAGCCCAACATATCTCTGATACTGCCTTTAAGCGGCGTATCATCGGGGATCTCGTAATTATTTTCCACCGACGGAATGTTCACACCCAGCTGATCGCCAATGCTGTCCAGCAGCAGATTTACCGTGTCAAGCGGCTCGTTTTCGGCAGGAGAAAAGGGAATGTCCGAAAGAGAAATAACGTCCCTCGCACGCAGCTCCGCACGGTTTCCCCGAATACGCCTTTCGTAAATGTAAAACGTCCCCACCGCCTCCGAATTTATGCCGATAAACAGCTCCACCTTCGCCCCACGGGGATAGTCATAATAGGGTATCTCACAGCGAAGCTCCCCGCATACCGCACGACCCGCCGCAAAGCCCTTGTTTGAGCCGCCGCAGCTTTTTGTAAGCACGGGAAATGCGGTAATATCGCTGTTCGTGAACTCCCATCTGTCATCGACCCTGATAATGACATTCAGCCGGTCGTCCCCGCTACCCGAAGTCCCCGTCCGAATCGGTTCTTTCGAGAAGTGCACGAACTCTCCACCGTGCACCGTCACTGTCCGCACAGGAAAATTCCGTTGTAACGGCATTTACGGAGAATACCCCCACTTTCGCATCGGGAACGCTGTAAGCCGCCGTCACGCTGCCCCCCGAAAGCTCGGATTTAAGTGCCGCCGCCTGAGCATCATCAAGCATATCCACCGTGAAATCCAGAACGATCTTCACCCCGAGAATATTTTCGTGCAGCACGCCGTTTATGTCCCGATAGCTGTCCGAACTGTCCGTAACAGCCGACCGCTTCTCCGAAAGGGACACCGTCCTGCCGTCCGCTTCAAAGCTGCCTATTTTAAGTCTTGCCATAAAAACGCTCCTTTCAAATATCGCCGTTTATCCTTGCCGATTCCAGCAATTCAAGCAGCTCTTCCGCACGGAATTCCTTATCCTCCGCAAGCATAGTGCTGTCACTTATTTCGGGGATAACCGAAGACCCTTCCTCGATAATTTCGCTTTTTTCAAATGAAAATTCCATCTGTCCACCTCCGATTTAAACGGACAGACGAATGTCCACCGTTATCCTCTCGGGACTGCTCGCCTTGCCCTCGAAGCGATATGCGGATATGACCGCCGTTTCATCGGAAAAGCTGTCGTCATCATAGGTGAGCCGAAGCCGTACCCGACGGAATGACCCGCTGCCGAAAAGCCTTGCCCCCGAGAAAATGTAGTCCTGTGCCCTGTCCCCGACCACACGAATACCCGTCAGCTTAACGGCAGGTTCGCAGGCTGTGACAAAGCTTTCCGTACGTCCGTGCGAACCGAGAAAACGAAAACTTCGCACAGCTTCGGACAGCCGTCCCTCGGCGGCTGAAAATCCCGCAGAAAGCTCTGCTCGCTCGTCCTCGGAAATGCAGACCTCGATTTTTTTCACATATCCCGAAAATGTCACGGCAAATTCCCCCTTTCCGCCGCTTCGA
Source organism: uncultured Ruminococcus sp. (assembly GCA_964540575.1). Classification (GTDB taxonomy): domain Bacteria; phylum Bacillota; class Clostridia; order Oscillospirales; family Ruminococcaceae; genus UMGS1889. Next base: position 59,120 of record CAZINI010000004.1, on the reverse strand, counting down.
TGAAAATATCCGCCTGAAATATCTGCCGTCCGTCCTGAGAATATCCCCCGAAAACAGGCTTGTCCGCCCGTGCGAAAAGAAACAGCAGACTGTCATCGGACAGCATTTTTTCAATTGCTTCCGCTTCTCCGCAAAGCTGAGAATAGGTCTGACGGGCATCGCCCCCGCAAATTCTCCGAAGCACAAGCTTCATCGAAAATAGTCTGCCGCCGTCAAAGAAACGCTCCTTTTCATCGAAATCGGACAGCATTATCACGGGAATATCCTCCCTCGCCCTGCCGCCGATGCAGCCGTTTATCAGCCGTGCGGCGGCGGTCAGAATGTTTTCCGAAATGCTCATTTTCTGCCCAGCCTCACTTTCATATGATGAAGCTTTCCGCCAAAGCAAAACCGCTCGGCAGACAGCACACGAAATTCCCTCCCGCCGAATACAATCCTCTGTTTCAGCGGGATAAACTCCGTCCCGTTCGGACGGCTTTTTTCGCCGTCAAAATACAGCACACCAAAGGGAATATTCTCCTCTGAACCGACATTTTCCTCCCCCGAAATACCCGTCCGAATGCAGACATTTTCAAGCGTCGTTTCCTCGCAAACAGCCTTGTCCCATTCGTCACGGCTTACCTCGGTTTTCAGCAGACAGCTGTCCCGAAGCAGCTCGGAAGGTATGCTTTTCATATTGCAGCCACCCCCCGAAAGGTCAAGCCCGTCTGCTCAAGAATTGCGTACGCAGCGGGGCAGATACACTCCTCCGCCTGCTTTTTCTGCCGAGCATATCCCCCGTCCGAATAGGAAAAATCCCCCAGCTTATAACTGCCGTAATTGTCCGAACCAAATCCGTACAGCCCGCCCTTTTCTTCAATATGATCCGCCTGAACGCAAACAGCCAGCCTGACCTTTTCCGCATATGCAACGGGCATTTTGTCCAAAGCGTCTGCCGATAAGCGTCCCATGCAGACACCGCCGCATATTTCGGAAGCCTCCGCAAGCCTTGATTCAAGGCGTTCTGCGGGGATCTTATCGCCCTTATAAATATTCAGATAATATTCGCTGTCGGCAAACATTTCCATATGAGTCACCGTCCTTTCGTTATCCGACAGAGAGAACGGAATTGTCCGTCCTCCCCGCCGAAAATGTTATGCCTTAGCGGCAACAGCGGCAAATGCATCGTCCTTAACAACGAGATAGCCAATTCTCATAGTCGCCTTGATTGCGATCATATCCTGCTCTGCCAGAGAAACAGGCTTGCCGTCCTCGTCAAGAGTGCCCTGAAGAGTAGCTTCTTTGAGAATTTCAAACTGAATACCGCTTCTGATACCCACAACGGAATATTTCCATTCGCCTGCCAGTGCGGAGAAAACCGTCTTGTCCCATGCACCGTTGCGGACAAATTCCACGGGAACGGAATAGATCTCCTTGCCGTCCGTACCCTCAAGATAAACGGGAGCACCGTCCGCATCACGAAGTCTGCGGAACGCATTCTTCACGCCGATGCCCGCCGCAATACCGTCCGGGTCATAGCCCGCATCTTCGATCTTTGCCAGCATGTCCGCAATGTCCGTATCTGTGCGGTCGGTTGCTGTAATGATCGATGCAGACTTTGTTACGGAGCTTTTCAGATTTGACGAAAAGGGAGAGTTTTTGCCGAAAATAGCCGCCGCATCGATAGCCGTGTAAAACGCTTCCGCAATGCTTTCGGACAGCTCTCCGAACACGTCCACAGCAGCGTCCTCCAGCTTTTCCTTTGTAACGGGAACGATGACTGCCAGCTTCTTTGCTGTCAGCTCGGGATGAATCCAGGTCGCACCGCTTGCCTGAATTCTTTCGCCCTCACCGACCCAGTATGCACCGGCTTCCGAAGTCAGCACGGGAATTTTCTTCTTGTCCGACTTCATAGTTTCGATTCTCGAAAGACGCATAACGCTTGAACCTCTTGTCACCTTTCTGATAATGTCCGAAGAAATTTCCTCGGGAATAAAACCGCTGAGTTCATCCTTTAAATATGCCATAATTTTTACCTCCAAATATTATTTTCTTCTCTTTACCTGCTCCGAACGGATAATATCTCCGATGTCGCCGCAGCCTGTCTGAGGGCATCTTGCACCGCCCCTGAAAACGCCTCTGCCGTCATTTGTGAACAGAGGATATTTCTCCGCCGCCGCCTTTACAGCCGCTTCAAAATCCATCTCCCCGCCCGAGGAAAGCCGCTCCGCAATTGCGGAAAAATCCTCCGCATATTCGGGACGCACCCCGTTTTCCAGACAGATAACACGCTTTCTGAGCCGCTCCGCTTCGTCATTGACGGGAAGCTGCTCTTCGGGGGCTTCCTCTGTGTTTTCGGGCTGAATTTCCGTGATCTCGTCCATCATGATCACCTCCTTTCATCAACGGCGGAAAGCTCCTCCTCCGCCGCCGTGCGGTCACACTTGTTTATCTCCATGACCGCCCGCTCACGGGAACGAAGCCCCGCTTCCACCAGACGAATATTTTCGGAGATGACCGTGCCGTCGTCGATGATAATGCCGTCCTTCCAGCCGATGGTTATGGTGTGGGGCTTTGGCATCAGCTTTCCCGTGCAGATCCCGACGGAAATAATAGCTTCCGCAAGCCCCTTGAAAAACTCGGTCGCCATTCGGCGGTTGATATTTACGGTGCGTGCGGTCTTGCTGTCCTGAGATATGACCTCAGTCGCCGTCTTGATGGTCTTTAGTCCACGAACGCTGTCAAATGCCAACGCCTCGGAGCTTATTCCCAGCTGAAAGCAGAGGATATTCAGCAGTGCCTTTATCGCCGAAACGTGCTCCTCGATACGCAGAACGCAAGTGCTGTCCGTCACCTGCAAGTCCGTCCGATCATCGGTTTTCAGGGCAACGAAGGCTTCATCGTCCGCATCGAAATATCTCACCGCCGCACCCGTTTCAGGGTCTGTGACCGTCCTTATGCAGGAATAGGGGACGATTATCCGCTTTTTGCCGAGAATGAACTCTCTAGCCATACTGTCAAAGGCTATGTCCAAAGCCCTGAGCGTGTCCAACGCAAAATCCATCACCCCGCAGCCAACGGGCGAACCGTCATATCCCCCCGAAACAGCGGGACGGAAGCAGGAAAACAGCTTTCCCGAAACGCCCCTGTACTCGGTGCTGCCGCCCATTTCGGGAACCTCTCTGCCAAGGGAAACGCCCGAACGTTCCGATACAAATGCCCTGCTCTCCGTAACGGGAAAGCCCTTTTCACCGTTTGAGAAACGTTCAAGCACGGTGTATCGGCTGCCGCCCTCGGAAAAACCCGTTCGGAAAATTGCTTCGGTTATCTCCCGTCCGTTCCATGAAACGGGCAGGAAATTTTCCGCCGAAATTACGGATAAGCCCACAAATCCGTCCTCCGCACCGACCGTCACCGCACCGCCGCCGGACATAAACGCCTTTGAGAAAAAGTCGGGCAGCATAGCGTGAAATCCGTTTTCCTCCAGCACCCTGTTTACATACTCGGTGTATTCGGGAACGTTTGTGAAAAACTCCGCCCCCTCGCATATGACCAACGCCGCCAGCTCGTCCGCCGCCGCCTTTGCCGTGTTCATAGAGAACATTCGCCGTTCGCCCCTTGAATGAAGCCCGCTTCGCTTCACCCTCAGCCACGGGGCATTTCCCCTGTAAATTCTCATCGCCCGCTCTATCCTGCCGTATTCGCCCTCCAGCTCGGGGGCAGAGCCGAATACCGTCCTTGCATCGCTTACAATGCTCATTTTTTCACTTCACCTTCCTCTTTGCTCCAAAGTGCCTCGATAAGCTCTTTAAGCCTGCCGTCATCATCACGTCTGTCCATATCCTCCAGATCCTTTAGCCCCGCTATCAGCTGACGAAGCCTTGCCACATCAACACAGCCCTCCAGCCGCTGAGTTTCCAGCTCCTCCGTGTCAACAACAGTTTCCTCCCTGTCATCGGTCTTGCCCGAAACGCTTTTGACCTTAGTCTTTCGGGAAACCTGATATACGTCCAGATTGTCGGCAGCGTCCCTCGCCTTTTCAAGGAGAACGCCGATTATCTCCCTGCGGCTTTCCTCCTCATTCAACCTCCGACTCCTCCTTTCCGAACCATATCACGAAGAAATCCAGCAGTGCAAGCCTGCGGTGGTAGTAGTAGGAATTAACGCTGTTCCAGCCGTACCGCTCGCAAATATCGTACGCCGTAAGCCCGTCACAGTAAACCAGCCGAACCAGCTTTGCATAGTAGCCGTCCAGGCGGTCAACAGCACTGTCGATAAGCTCAATGTAGGTGCGGACGGTCTTTGCGGCGGCAGTTATCTGCCCGTAAAGCTCCTCCAAAGCAGCGTCCCTGCCGTCAATTGCAGAAAGCTTTTCCTTCGCCTCCTCAAGGTTTTTCAGGGACTTCCCGAGAGGTATCCTCTCCCGAAGCAAGGCATCTGCCCTGCGAATTCTCTCATCTATAAATATCACCTCCTTTCTGTCGTCACAAACTTCGAAACAGTTGTTCACAAAACGTTAAATGAAATTAATTTTCTCGAATACTATTGACAATTTAGAACATTTGTGCTAAACTAAACCCAAGGAATTTTGCTTACCAAATGATATTTACCGAACAAGTTCAGCCGAATAAAGAACCTCCATCATTGCACTGCAAACCTCGTCGGAGCGTACCTCGCCCACCATCAGCTTGTGAAGGTAGGACGAGTCAATGTAGCGGTTAGGGAGCAGCTTTTTCGTTTCGGAGATAAGCCACAGCTGAGTCCTGTTAAGCTCTACAAGACGGTGCTTTACGCATACGCCGAATTCGCAAAGGGATTTTTTCTCGATCTTCATACGATTTTCCTCCTGTTTTTTCTACGGAATTCCGAACTTGACAAATTCGGAAATATGTAATATAATGATATTATTACAGCTTGACGGTTAGATTTTTTCTGCCGTTTTCGGAAATGCGATTTCGGATTTCCGAAACTGTAAGCTTATTATATTTCAGAATTCCGAAAATGTCAATAGGTTTTCGCAAAATAATTTCAGAATTCCGAAATATTGTTAATATCGCACAAAGGAGAACAATTGTTTATGTCTGAATTGTACGAAAGAATAGAGAAGCTTTGCAAGGAGAACGACACCAACATTACTAAAATGTGTAAGGAGCTGAATATCTCCCGAAGCTCCCTCACCGAACTGAAAAACGGCAGGTCGAAAAGCCTTTCGCTTTCTGCCCTCTCAGCAATTGCAGGATTTTTCGGAGTACCCGTTGACAGCCTGACCGCTGCCGAGATCCTGCCCGAAAATGTGCAGTTTGCCCTGAAACGGCAGATAAACGACGCCGCACAGGACCTGACCGAGGAGGAGCTGAACGACGTTCTGAGCTATATAAAATTCAAGCAGTCACAAAGGAGCTGATATTTATTGGAACTTTCCGAGCTGTATGATTTTGCAAATTCCCATAAAATAGATATTGATCTGTTCCCCATGAACAGCGTAAAGGCGGTTTCCGTGCCGCTCAGCGACCGCTGTGCAATTGCCGTTGACGACAGGAAAATGAACGGCGAAGCGGAGCTGAAAACCACCATCGCCCACGAGATCGGACACTGCGAAACAGGCACCTTTTACACCGCCCCGACCTATCTGGAGCTTCGTTCGAGATACGAGTACCGTGCGGATAAATGGGCAGTGAAGAAGCTTATCCCCATTGCCGAGCTGGAGGATGCCATAAAGTGCGGCGAAAACGAGCTGTGGCAGCTGGCGGAGCATTTCGGCGTCGAGGAGGAGCTGGTGGAGAAGGCACTTTACATATACTTCGATATTACCCCCTGCCGCTCTGCCGCATTATGAAAAACAGCATAAAAAAATACCGCCGTAACAGGCGGATAGAACTTGATAACGGGGACAGCTTTTCCGTCCCCATAAACGGTCAGGGACGGCTGCCCTTTTCGCTGACCGTCCTCGGGGATTTTTCGGAAGGGTACAACACCTGCGGCTCAATTGCAGCGTTCAATTTTATGCAGCTGATGGGATATAAGCCCTCATTTTCGAGGATAGTCTATCTGACGGAAAAGCACGGACTTATCCGCCTGCCGTTTATGAAAACGGGAAAGCTGGGTGCCCACGCATTCGGCATCGCACGGGTGCTGAAAATTTCGGGGATAAAATGCAAAGTCACCGCAAGCCCCGATAAAGCAGACAAAGCGTTGTCGGACGGGCTGCCCGTTATCCTACTTTATCAGGATAAAAAGCAGTTTTATATGCACTTTGTCGTCATACGAATTTCGGGCGGTAAAGCCGAGATATTCAACCGCTATAACAATTCAACGACCTCCGTTTTTACGGATAAAACGGATATTTCATCTATAACCGAAAGCTTCGGCGGGAGAGTTATCCTGCTGATAGTCCCAAAATGAAAGGAACATTTAAATTGAAGATATTAGGAATAGAAAGCTCCTGCGACGAAACCGCCGCAGCCATATCGGAGGACGGAAGAACTATCCTCTCAAGCATTGTTTCAACACAGATAGAGGAGCATAAAAAATACGGCGGCGTTGTCCCCGAAATAGCCTCTAGGCGGCACTGCGAAAATATCCTTGACGTGGTAAAACGGGCACTGTCCGAGGCAAACTGCACTATGAACGACATTGACGCCGTTGCCGTCACATATGCACCGGGACTTATCGGTGCACTGCTGGTAGGGGTCAGCTTCGCAAAGGGTCTTGCCATGAGTACGGGCAAGCCGCTTATCCCCGTGCACCATATCGCAGGGCATATTGCCGCAAATTATATCGCCCACCCCGACCTTGAACCGCCTTATCTCTGCCTTGTGGCAAGCGGAGGACATTCCCATATCGTGGAGGTGGAAAGCTACACGAAATTCCACGTTATAGGCAGAACACGGGACGATGCGGCAGGCGAAGCCTTCGACAAGACCGCAAGAGTTCTGGGACTCAGCTACCCCGGCGGCGTTCAGATAGATAAGCTGTCCAAGGAAGGCGATCCCCTTGCCTATAAGCTGCCTCACCCCAAGGCGGCAGGCTCGGAGTTCGATTTTTCCTTCTCGGGACTGAAAACAGCGGTGATAAATACCGTCCATAACGCCGAGCAAAAGGGCGAAGAAATAAACAAGGCGGATATGGCTGCATCATTCCAGAAAACCGTTGCGGACATTCTTGCGGACACCACTATCAGAGCCGCAAAGGCTTTGGGATATAAAACCATCGCAGCAGCAGGCGGCGTTTCGGCAAATTCGGAGATACGAAGCCGACTGGAAGAAAGCTGCAAAAAAATGGGTGCAAAGCTCTATCTGCCGCCCCTTTCCCTCTGCGGCGACAACGGTGCAATGATAGCCTGTCAGGGATATTACGACTATCTTGCGGGAAAACGTGCGGACGAATCCCTGAACGCTGTTGCAACGCTCAGTCTTGATGAAATATAAAGGTTTCGCCAGCCTTTGCAAAGGCTGCGGGTCGAGGGCAGAGCCCTCGTCGCCCGTCGCAACGGGCGAAATATCCTTTCCGGCCGCTGACATCTAAAACTTATACTAATCTTTCATCAATATGTAGACAAAACGCCAAAATAATTTACATAATTGCACCAACTTCCATTCAACAGCCAATCTAACAGATTATTAACTATTTCCCATTGGTATTCAAATTTTCTCATTCCACTAAAATGTAAAGCAGGGTAAAGAGGGCTAACTAATTCATAATTCACAATTCATAATGCATAATTATTAATTTTGTTATCGCAAATGTGGTTTCACAAACCGACAAAGGTCAGTAAGGTAACAGGCAGAAAACAAAACAACAAACTATCCCAAGAACCGCTACCTTTATATCCACACAAAAATGTAAAGCGGGGAAAAGAGGGTGGGGTGAAAGGGAAAAGAGAGTGCAGAGGGGAAAACCGTTAGGGGCGGGGGAAAGTCCCCGCTTTGCGTTAGGGTTTGTTCTGTCCCCCGCCCATATAAGGTTGTCCCCTTTGCGGGGGCACCACAAGCTGACAGAGGTCAGTAGAGTAGTGTGGGGAAAAGAAATGATGTAGTATAATTACCCAATACTCACCACAGAAATATGCTTGCAAGATAGTCTATATACTGATACTGATAGAAGATTAGTAAAAATATTAGTTTTAGGAGCATCTTTTCCGCCCGATGTGCAAATAATCCCACTTTTGGGAACTCCCATAATAATTATAATGATATTTTATACAAAATTACCCTTGACTTTTTGAAAAAAATAGTGCATAATTATAGATAACGTTATATGCTGAATTTCCCATAAGTCGGAAAAAAGCATACATAAAGAAAGGAGCGGCAGCTATATGGGTATATCAGTGGCTCAGGCAATGGGCAGATTTATGTCGGCAAGCACCGAAATGTGTACCTTTGCAACCGACCTGACCGACGGCAGCTTTGACATAACCGCTTCGGAATTCGCTAAAAAGTTTTTCACAGCAGATAAGGAGCCGCTCGCTCAGCTCTGCGAAAGCAATATCATCCACCCCGCTGACAAGCCTGTTATTTCCGCCTTCTGCAATGATCTGCTCAGCGGAAATAAGCAGGAATATCTCGACGAACACTACAATATAAATTTCAGAATAAATACCTCCGAAAGCGGCGAACCCAGCTGGCACTGGGCAATCCTCACCGCCCTTATCGGCAAATCGGAGGACGGCAAGCACATCAAATGTGCAGTCTGCCATATCCGACTGATGAACGCTTCCGAGCTGCTGACCAAAACTATGGTGGACAGCTTCACCAACGACAAGCACCCCGCCGTATTCGCAAGCCGTGTGCAAAAGCTGCTGGACGACCAAAGCGGCAGACAGCTTGCGTTTATGCAGTTTGACATTGAAAAATTCAAGCTGATAAATGCCCGATACGGCGAGGATAAGGGCACGGAAATACTGAACTTCATCACCAACGGACTCTTTTCCGTCTGCACGAATGAACAGGTGCATCTCCGCCTGTCCGCCGATGTGTTTATGATAGCCCTGCTCTTCGATAAAGCGGAGGAGATAAATCGGCTTATCGGGCTTATTGAGGAGCGTCTGGGACGGTATGAGGACATTGAATACCGCTTTGTTTTCGGCGTTCATATCATTACCGATAAGACCCTCCCCATTCGGAAAATGGGCGACAGAGCCGCCATGGCAAGGCAGAGCATCAAAGGAAATGCCCTGAACAACGTAGGCTATTATTCCGATAATCAGGAAAACAAACTTATTTCCCGCAAATATATCGAGGACAGAATGTATTACGCCCTAGAGCACGGCGAATTTGTTATGTTCCTCCAGCCCAAATGCAGCATAACCAGCGGTGAGATAGTGGGAGCGGAAGCCCTTGCAAGATGGGTACACCCCGAAAAGGGTATGATCTCCCCGATGGAATTTATCCCCGTTTTCGAGCAGAACGGCTTCATTATCAAGCTGGACGAGTATATCTGGGAACAGGCGTGCAAGGCTGTTCGGGGCTGGATAGACAGCGGTGAAAAGCCTGTGCCTATCTCGGTGAATATCTCAAGAGTTCATCTGGCAAACGAAGGCTTTATCGACACCCTTGACCGTCTGGTGGAAAAGTATAATATCCCGAAAAAATACATAGAAACCGAGATCACAGAAACTGTGGAAAACGCAGGCACGGAGGATATGATAAAGAAGCTGAAATCACGGGGCTATATGCTGCTGATGGACGATTTCGGCTCGGGATATTCTTCACTGAATATGCTAAAAAGCACCCCCTTTGACGTTATCAAGATAGACCGGGACTTCTTCAGCGAATTTATGCTTTCCGACCGTGGAAAGAAGATCATCTCCCATACCATTTCCATGTCCAAGGACATTGGACTTGATCTGGTCGCCGAGGGCGTGGAAACCAAGGAACAGGCAGAGTTTCTCCATAACTGCGGCTGTGACGTGGCACAGGGCTTTTACTATTCCAAACCCGTTCCGCTGGGAGATTTTGATAAGCTGCATACGAAATAAAAAAAATAACGCCATAGCACTTGTGACTTCACAATGTCATAAGCACTATGGCGTTTGATTTTTTCAGCGTTTTTCCTCGCCCGTTGTTTCAATTTCCGTCTGATAATTGTGAACCGTCTTGATGGTGTGATTTACCCTGCTTATTGTCCACAGGTCGGAAATTCCGTTGAATACCAGCGTTGCACCGATTATCTGAACAGTCAGCTTGGTTGCGTCAAAAGGATTTATCACGATGAAAACGCCCAGCCCCAGAACCAGCAGTGCAGGAACTATCAGCGTCCCCCAATGGGCATAGCCGCTGTTTTTTATGTCCATAGTATCCTTGATTTTGTTGATGCCGACTATTGTGATAACAATACCGATTATCAGCGGGATAATAGAGATAATGAACTTCGGATGTGCTATCAGCAGAGAACCCGCCGCCAGTCCGATAATTCCCCCAACAAGGTCGCCCGAACTGTAACTGTGAGTCTTTGCAAACCAAGCGATAAGCCGCACCAAACCATATACCGTGCAGATGATGCCGAATGTCGTGCAGACAAATATCATCGACTTTTCGGCAAAGAATATCAGCAGCAGACCCGCTAAAATCCCCAAGCCGCAGGAAAGCCAAAGATTTTTCTTCATATTGTTAAGATTTTTCTTGAACATAAATACCACCTCAATTACATCGTGTTATTCTTTCGAAAGAAATGCAGAAAACCTAGAACAGGTCATAGATGATCATCCCCACAAGGAAAAGCAGTACGGGCAGCCAGAATGACGTAAGCATCAGCTTCCAGGTGCGTTCCCTGCCTGCGGGCGTGGACTTTCTGATACGCCATTTTCCGTTTTTGCCGAACATTATCACAAACATTGCGATAAACACTCCGATAAAGCACATACGCCACAGAAGATTAACTATCATCGGTGCCATATAGCTTGTTTCCCCCGACATAACTATCTCCATTATCTTTGAAGTATCGTTAGTGCCGAGTTCACTCATCATCCACTGTACCATCACCATATTTGTGGTATTGCAAACAATGTGCATCATTATTGTGGGAACGATAGAACCTGTTTTCAACGCAACTGCCGCAAGGAATATCCCCATAGGTATCGCATATGACGCCTGATAGAGATTTACGTGAAACAGCCCGAAAATGATCCCGCTGAATACCGCCGCAAACATATCCCCGTATTTTCTCAGCGAGGACAGCAGAAAGCCCCGCATAAATATCTCTTCACTTATGGGTCCGAGAATACAGGCGTATATCCAGAAAATGACCGTTCCGAACGGACTGCTTGCAGAGGTGGAAATAGGCTGCTGCATGGGGTTTCCCGTCACCAGCATATAAATAAACACGATGACTGTCGTTATCATCGCTGCCGCAGACTGCGTTCCCAAGCCGAAAACTACCGAAGTCCCCAGCTCTTTTGCCGAAAATTCCGATATATTGAAAAGCCCCTTTAGGTCAATTTTCAGATATTTGCAGCCGATAAAAACGGGGATAAGCTCCGAGAGAAGAATAGTTACAATTCTAATCGGCGTAAATACAGCATCATGTGCCTCGGCAAACTCTGCTCCCGCCTTAAAAAGCTCGGCATATCCGCCCTGTGCCCCGTTTGCAGCCCCCGCAATAAGGTAAATTGCCCTCGGGACGAGATTGTAAATGGCAATATGCAGTGCCATCATCAGGGCAATGAAGCTGTACCGCTTTCGTATGCTGCGGGCTTCCTCTTTACTTGGTTTTATTTGAACAAGCGAAGCCTGCTCGTAGGTATTTGTCATAATAAAAGGACTGTTCCCCTTTCGATTTGATACATAAATATTATAATATCCCGACGATAAAGTCAATAGTCTTGCGTAAAAACTTAACTTTTCTTTATCTTTATAAATTTGCTTTGATATATTATATCAAATATAGCATACTATTTTGAAAGCTTTGTGAAAATGGCAGGAAATAATGCGGAAATTTCATTATTGACAAAACTATACCAAGCTGATATAATAATGTTGATGCGGAAAATACACCTCCGCAGTAAATAACGGCACAGACGCATTATGCGTCCTGTACAGAGTCAGGGAAGTCATACCGAAAGTGATCGGTACACGGTCCTGCCGCCGTAATGACCACGGATATGTATATATCCAAACTTCCGCATAGGGCATTTATGCTTATGTCACTGTAGAATTATATGGTAAATCGGTGTGTCTTTTCTCCCGCCGAAGGCGGGAGAAAAGACACAGGTGAAGCCACGCTATGGGAAGGCTTGCGGAAGCGGTCAAAGTCGGAATACCTGCCTGTACAATTCCGGTATTGTCCGGTGAGCTGTATTCCGCAGTGTACGGTTGATGCAGCAGGTGCGAGGTTTTGGCTGTTTCGGTTTTTTCGGGAAATCGGAAACGGCTTGCTTTGCATTTGTCTTTTTTCGGCACATTCGGACGGAATACCGCTCGAATGTGTTTTTGCCGAAAGGAAAGGAAAAAGAGAAATGAAAACGAGAAAACTAACCGCCCTTATCATCGCAATGGCAGCAGCCCTGTCCGCTGTTTCCTGTTCATCGGGAAATGCTTCCGTTACAGACACCACCGTATCGGTAACGGAATCGGTATCTCAGACTGAAACCGAGTCTGCGGAAACGTCCCAAACGGAAGCATCGGCGGAAGAAACCGCTGAAGCCCCCTCGGAAAACGCAAAGACCGTCAAAGATTTAGAGGGCGGCACAATTGAGATAAATAACGAGCTGAATGCCATCATCTCGGGAGCACCCTCCGTTACGGAGATACTAACAGGTTTGGGCATCGGCGACAGAATAATCGCCGCCGATAAGTATTCTGCCGACGTTGAAGGCATCGACCCATCTGTCTGCACGCTGGATTTCAGAAATTTTGATATTGAATATATCGCATCTCTCGAACCCGACGCCGTTATCATCGACGGCATTTCTATGACAGGTGCGGACGACCCATACAGTGCCCTTAAAGAAGCGGGAGTTACCGTGCTTTACGTCCCCTCGGCAGAATCCATTGACAGCTTGAAGGACAGTATCCGCTTTATCTCCGAATGCGTTGACAAGTCGGACAAGGGCACGGAGCTTATTGCGGATATTGACAGCTGCATCTCCGAGATAAGCGAAAAGGCAGCCGGGATAACCGAAAAGAAGTCCGTTTACTTTGAAATTTCCGCCGCACCCTATCTCTATTCCTGCGGAAACAACACCTTTATCAACGATATTCTGAATATCGTCGGTGCAGAAAATATTTACGCAAATGAGGAAGGCTGGATCTCCAATTCCGAGGAAACGGTTATCGCCGCCGACCCCGATGTTATCATCACAAGCGTAAAATATGACGGCTACGACTTCGGCGAAATTTCCGCCCGTGCAGGCTGGGAGAATATCTCCGCCGTTAAGAACGGTCAGGTTTATCAGGTAGAAACAAACCCCGTCAGCAGACCGTCACAGAATGTTGTAAAGGGCATTCGTGAAGTCGCTGCCGCCGTTTATCCCGAGATATTCGGCGAATGAGCAAAAATACTAAGGGAAAGCCCCTGTCGGTAACCATTGCAGTCATCATCGCACTGCTTTCGGTGCTGCTGGGAATATCGGCAGGGTCTGTAAAAATACCTTTCGGGGAAATAATTTACGCTGCGGGTGTGCGGCTTTTCGGCATGCCCCTGCCCGAGGGAATGTCCCCAACCACCGTAAATATCATTATGGATATAAGAACACCCCGTGTGGTGCTGGCATTCCTGACGGGTGCGGCACTTTCCGCCTCGGGTGCGGTGGTGCAGTCTGCACTGAGAAATCCGCTGGGCTCGCCCTATACGCTGGGTGTTTCCAGCGGTGCGTCCCTGGGTGCGGCACTTGTCATTGCATCGGGAGCGGCGTTTTTCGGTGGATTTACAACTGCGGCGGCGGGACTTGCCTTCGCTGTTGCAACAATGTTTATCGCTGTGGGATTTTCCTCGAAAATAGACAAAAGCTTTGAAAGCAGCACCGTCGTCCTGACGGGAATGGTCATCTCCCTTTTTGCCAATGCCCTTGTAAATCTCGTTGCAAATCTTTCGGGAGATAAATACAGCCTTATTTTCAAATGGCAGACAGGCAGCTTTTCGGGACGGGGCTGGACAGCCTGCGGCATTCTCGGAGCAGTCCTTACGGTATGTATGGCGGTCTATCTCCGATATTCACGAGAGCTTGACCTATTGAGCTTCGGAGATGAACAGGCGGCATCTATGGGCATTTCCCCCGCAAAAACACGGCGTATTTTGATGATAGTTATGTCCCTTTTAACGGGAACAGCGGTTGCATTTACAGGAGTCATAGGCTTTGTTGACCTTATCGCACCTCAGATAGTACGGCGTATTTTCGGAGCAAAGCACAGCCTTGCCGTCCCAATGTCGGCGGTAGTCGGCGGTGCATTTACGGTCATCTGCGATATTGCCGCCCGAACGGTCACAGCCCCCTCGGAGCTTCCCGTGGGTACGGTCACAGCCCTTATCGGAGCACCGTTTTTCGCCTATGTTTTCTTCAAAAGGAGGCGGAGAGTATGAGCGAGCTTGCATTATCCGTCAAAAACCTTGTCTGCGGCTACGGCGGCGAGGACGTTATCGGCGGCATATCCTTTGACGTGAAAAAAGGAGAAGCCGTGTCGGTCAGCGGAAAAAACGGCTGCGGAAAAACAACGCTGCTTCGGTGCATATGCGGAATTATCCCGAAAAAATCGGGTGAGATCATCATCTGCGGAGAAAACACCGACAAGCTCACCGCCGCCAAGCGGGCAAGGCTGGCGGCACTGTTCTCCCAAACCTCCGCCTCGGAAACGGTGGGCACATATACCGTCCGTGACACAGTCATGATGGGCAGATACTGCCGTATGAGCGGGATATTTTCATCGCCCGATGCCGAGGATATTTCCGCTGCGGAAGATTGTATGCGGCGTACGGACGTGCTTTCCCTCGCCGACAGATATATTAACGAGCTTTCGGGGGGACAGCTTCAGCGTGTCCTGCTGGCAAGGACATTCGCCCAGCAGCCGAAGCTTATCCTGCTGGACGAGCCTGCAAATCACATTGACCTTTCGGGTCTGCCCGAGCTTATTTCCATGATACGGGAATGGACCGAGGACGGCGGTGCGGCAGTAGGCGTTTTCCACGACCTGAACCTATGTGCAGCCGTTTCCGACCGTCTGATACTGATGGACAGCGGCAGAAAAGCCGCCGACGGCAGCTGCTCCGAGGTGCTGAGAAGCAAAACTCTCTCCGAAATATACGGCTTCGACGTTCAATCGTATATGAGGAAAATAGCGGCAGTATGGGGCTGAGAGTGTTAAGTGTTGAGTGTTAAGTGTTTAGTTTAATGTGAAAAGTGGAATTTAAAGGAGGACAGTCCAATGCCGAACGCAGCCACACTGCTTGAACTTTACAAAAAATTCCGCCGTGCCGTTCAGACCGCTGCGGCAATGGGAATAATGAATGCCATTTTCAAGCTTTCTGCAATCATTATGCTTATCATAACGGCGGCAACAATGCTGCTCAAACACGTCCCCGATTGGCTGTGGACAGGCTGGGCAGTTGTCATCATCGGTATAATCATCCCGAGTATCGTCGTTTTTATCATCAAACGGACATCCTTTCGCACATCCGGCTTTTTATCCACACGAACAGGCAAAAGGGTGTCCGAAGCAATGTCCCGATACGGTGCGTCCTACGAGCTTATCGCCGAGCTGGAACGCATTCTGGCAAACACCTCAAACGTCCGTCACCGTATGAGCATTATCCATTCCATAGGCGATATTTACGTCTATCTCGGGGAATTTTCACGGGCATTCAGAGTCCTGACACAGCTTGACCCGAATGCAATGTCCGAACCCCACGGCTATTATATGACAATGCTTGAGATATACTCCGAAACGGAGGATATGCAAAGTGCAGACAGGCTTCTTGCAGACTGTGCCATATACGTCGAACGCTCCGCAAACCGCCTGGACAGCTACATGGGCACTTGTATGAGCTATCAGAAATACCTTATCGCATCGGGACGGTTCAACGAGGCTTACGAACTGCTTTCGGCACTGTACTTCTGCCGTCAGGATATGGGTGCCGCCAACGCTTCGCAAAATCATCTGGCGGGAATGATAAATTACGGTCTTGCCCGCTGCCTTTATGAGCGGGGTGAATTTTTAAAGGGCTTTGAACATGCCGCTGCGGCGGAAAATCAGCTGAACGGTATCCCCTACCGCCGTCAGCTTGCATCGGAGCTGAAAATGAAGCTTTCTGAAAGGATAGATACAAATGCCGTCTGAACTGAACTCAACACCCCGTGGAATGAGAGTAAATATCGGTGTTTTCGGAAATGTCAATGCGGGCAAATCCACCCTTGTGAACGCCGTCACAGGACGCAGCACCGCTATAACCTCACCCGTTGCGGGAACCACCACCGACCCCGTCTACAAGACAATGGAGCTGCTTCCCATAGGTCCCGTGGTTTTCATCGACACGGCAGGGCTTGACGATGAAACCGTCCTCGGCGAACAGAGGAAGGAGAAAACCATCGAGGTGATGAAAAGCTGTGATATGGCGGTCTATGTCCTGTCCGACGGCGAAAAAATACCCGATGAACGTCCGAAAAATATTCCCGTTTTGATAGTTGAAAATCTCAGAAATGACGAAAAATATTCGGAAAATTTCACGGGAAATATCCCGAAAATACGCCTTGACCTTATGTCGGAAAATGCGGGAGATATGCTCCGAAAAGCTATTGTAAAGGCATACGGGAACGCCGCCGAGCTGTCCCCCGAGCTGACGGGAGATCTGGTAAAGCCCGATGATATTGCCCTGCTTGTTGCCCCGCAGGACATTCAGGCACCCAAGGGACGGCTTATTCTCCCCGAGGTGCAGACTATCCGTGACCTGCTGGACAACAAATGCATCGTAATGATGACCTCGGCGGACAGGATAGAAACGGCACTGAACAGTCTGAGCCGTCTGCCCGATCTGGTCGTTACCGATTCACAGGTGTTCGCACAGGTAAATAAGGTGCTGCCGAAAACCGTCCCGCTGACGTCCTTTTCGCTGCTTATGGCGAAAATAAAGGGCGATCTCCCCAAGCTGACAGAGAGTGCAAAAACCATTTCCCGACTGAAAAACGGCGACAAGGTTCTCATTGTCGAAAGCTGCACTCATCACCCTATGGACGGAGATATTGCACGGGAAAAGCTGCCGAAGCTGCTTCGGAAATTCACGGGAAAAGCCCTTGAAATAGACATTATCTCAGGCTGTCCCGACCCTAAGACGCTGGACGGGTACAGTCTGGCGATACACTGCGGCGGCTGTATGCTCAACCGCCGTGCAATGCTCTCCCGTCAGGCGGATTTTGAAAATGCAGGCGTTCCCCTGACGAATTTCGGTGCGGCTATTGCATATATGAATGGTATGTTGGATAGAGTGTGCTATTAAAAAAGGTGAGATATTCCGAAAACAGAATATCTCACCTTTCGCATTTTAATCCGAACAATGGGTGTTCTGCATCAAGTCAGCCAATATCATCAAAATCATCATACTGACCTGTTTCTCCGTAATCATCATCATCCGACAAAATGTCTAATACCATAGCTTCTTCCGTAAGATCAACTTTACCATCGCCGTTGAAGTCAAAAATATCATCAAAAATTCCAAACATAATGCAACCTCCTTAAAAACTGCAAAAGTAAGGCTTTTTACTTACGACCCAACCACTTATATCCCGCATATCAGTCAGCGGAAAACTTACGACCCAACCACTTAATATCCCGCATATTGGTCAGCGGAAACAAGCAAACGATTCGTTTACATTTATATTATATCATTATATATCTGCTATGTCAAGGCTTGTGTAGAAAAATCGAGATATATTTTTATCAATATATTAATATGTCTACCAAAACTCAACACTAAACACTCAACACTAAACACTAACCTCAAAGCCTACCCTTAAAATCCTCATAAGAAAACTCTCTTACAGTTTCCACCGACCCATCAAGGCGGCGAAGGAGGATAGCGGGCAGCTTCATTCCGTTGAACGTGTTGTTTTTCACCATTGAATAGATAGCCATATCGCAGAAAACCAGCCTGTCCCCCACATTCAGCGGCTTATCGAAGGAATAGTCCCCGATAATATCCCCCGAAAGGCAGGTCGCCGCACCCAAACGATAGGTGTGAGCCTTCTCGTTAGGGTCACCCGCTCCGATAATCATCGGACGGTAAGGCATTTCCAGAACATCGGGCATATGACACGCCGCCGATGCATCGAGAATAGCAATGTCAATGCCGTTTTTGGACGTTTCCAGAACGGTGGACACGAGAAATCCCGCATTCAGTGCAACAGCCTCCCCGGGCTCCAAATATACCTGAACGCCGTACTTCTGCTGAATTCTTTCTATCTCGGAAATAAGCAGCGGCAGGTTATAATTTGCCTTTGTGATATGGTGTCCCCCGCCGAAATTCAGCCACTTCATACCCTTGATATAGCTGCCGAACTTTTTCTCAACGTGAACCAGAGTATTTGCCAAAGCCTCCGCCCCCTGTTCGCAGAGGGTGTGAAAATGCAGACCGTCCAGCATGGAAAGACAGTCGGGGTCGAAGTTTGCAAGAGTTGTCCCCAGCCGTGAACCGGGAGCACAGGGATCGTAAATAGGCGTGTCCTGCTCGGAATATTCGGGATTTATCCGCAGCCCCACCTGCGGACGTTTCCCCGACTTTTCTATCATCGGCATAAACCGCCGAAGCTGAGAAACGCTGTTGAACACAAAATGGTCGCATATCTCCAACAGCTCGGGCATATCCGACGGGTCATAGGCAGGCGAAAAAACGTGATTTTCCCGTCCGAACGGCTTTGCCATTTCCTCGAAGCCCAGCTTTGCTTCATAAAGACCGCTGGCTGTCGTTCCGTCAAGATACTTTGCTATCAGAGGATAGCAGGCGTACATAGAAAAGCACTTCTGTGCCAGCAGTATCTTTGCACCCGTTTTTCGGCGAACGCTGTCGAGTATCTCCAGATTTTTCAGCAGCAGCTCCTCGTCCACGATATAGCAGGGCGTGGGCAGGCTGTTTATATCGAAATTAACCGTGTTTTCGGGCAATTGTTTCACTTCCTTTTACAGAATTTCTCCCCGCCGATGACGAGGAGAAATATATCCGGTCAACACCCGGCGAAATTCAATTATTCTACCAACTCAGGGTCAAAGGTTTCCTTCCAGGGCAGACCCCACTTGTTGAGAGCGTCCATAAACGGATCGGGGTCGAACTCCTCAACATTGTAAACACCGGGCTTCTTCCACTTGCCCGTAAGCACCATCATAGCACCTATCATAGCGGGAACGCCTGTTGTATAGGATATTGCCTGAGATTCAACCTCCTTGTAGCACTCCTGATGATCGCAGACGTTGTAAACGTAATATTTAACGTCCTTGCCGTCCTTTTTGCCCTGCATGATGCAGCCAATGTTTGTCTTTCCGACCGTTCTCGGACCGAGAGATGCAGGGTCGGGCAGAACAGCCTTCAGGAACTGAAGAGGAACTATCTCCATACCGTTGTAATTGATGGGCTTGATAGAAGTCATCCCAACATTTTCAAGGCATTTCAGATGAGTGAGATAGGACTGTCCGAAGGTCATAAAGAAGCGTATTCTCTTAATTCCCTTAATGTTTATCGCAAGGGACTCCAGCTCCTCGTGGTGCAGCAGATACATATCCTTTTCGCCTATTTCGGGGAAATTGTACACTCTCTTTATCTCCATGGGCTTAGTTTCCACCCACTTGCCGTCCTCAATATATGAGCCGTTTGCGGACACTTCACGAATGTTTATCTCGGGATTGAAATTGGTTGCAAAAGGATAGCCGTGGTCGCCCGCATTACAGTCGAGAATGTCCAGATAGTTTATCTCGTCAAAATAATGCTTTGCGGCATATGCGGTAAATACGCCCGTAACGCCCGGGTCAAAGCCGCAGCCGAGGACAGCGGTTATACCCGCCTTTTCAAAGCGTTCTCTGTAAGCCCACTGCCAGCTGTACTCAAACTTTGCGGTGTCCTCAGGCTCATAGTTTGCCGTGTCGAGATAGTCCACCTTGCAGGCAAGGCAGGCGTCCATAATAGTCAGGTCCTGATAAGGCAGGGCAACATTTATGACAATATCGGGCTTGAAGCTGTTGATAAGAGCAATAAGCTCGTCCACATTATCCGCATTCACCTGAGCGGTGGATATTTTTGTCTTGCCGCCCGACAGCTTGTCTTTCAGCTTGTCGCACTTGGACTTAGTGCGGCTGGCTATCATAATTTCCTCAAAAACCTCGCTGTTCTGACAGCACTTGTGGATAACAACGCTTGCGACACCGCCGCAGCCGATGATCAATGCTTTTCCCATAGTAAATACTACCTTTCCCCGCCGAAATTTTGCTTGACACGGCGGCATCACAAAATACTATGTACATTATAACACAAGTCGGGAGAAAATACAATGTTTTTTATGTAAAATATGATACTCCGCTTGATTTACCCGCCCGTTAATGCTATACTTATAAAAAGATCAAAAACACCGCAACTAAAATCAAGAAAACAAACAAAATCTGCCGTATAATATAAACAGAGCAGTACAAAAGGAGCTGACCGAATTGAACGACTGGCACAGATACGTTCAGAATATCGTTGACGAGATAGACGAGTGCATCAAGCAGAAGCAGGACGAAGCACTGACCCTTTCCCGGCTTTCCAAACGGCTGGGATATTCGGAATATTACGTTTCCCGAAAATTCAGGGAAATATCGGGAATGAGCTTCCGTGATTATCTCCGCTATCGGACGCTGGCATTTGCACTGAAAGAGGTTAGGGATTCGGAAAAAGGCTTTCTGGAAATTGCACTGGACTACGGATTTTCATCTCAGGAAGCATTCACGAGAGCCTTCAAGGACGCATACGGCGTGACCCCCGGTGAATACCGCAAAAAGCCCTCACCTGTTGCCATTCGCACAATTTTAAGGCCCTTTGACTGCTACTTGCTTGGAATCGGAGGAATTGGTATGGCAAATAACGCAAACGACGTGAAGGTGTATTTTGTAACTATCCCCGCACATAAATATCTTCATATCAGAAACTACGAAAGCATCGGATATTGGGATTTCTGGCAAAAGCAAGGCCAAATCCCGGGACAGGACTGCGAAACTATCTGCGGTCTGCTGGACAGCATCAAGGGCAAGCTGGACGACGAGGGCGGCACCGAAGCCAACAGCGGCAGCGGTCAGCTGATGGCGTTCATCAACGAGCCCACGGGCAGGATATGCAGCTGGGGCATTCCCCTTGCAGAAAGCTACGGCGTTCGCCTTCCCGCCGATTATTCGGGCGAAATACCCGAGCAGATGCAGATAATGGACGTTCCAGAGGGTGAATATATCGTGTTTGAGCACGGTCCCTTTGACTTTGAAACTCAGAATGAAAGCGTTGAGCAGAAGATCGAGCAGGCAATGAAGGACTTTGACTATGAAGCTTCGGGCTATAAGCTTGACACAGCTCCGGGACGAGTTTTCTATTTCTATCATGACTGCAAGCGGTTCTGGAAATATGTAAGACCCGTTGTAAAAGCATAAATCACAACTGCTGTCCTCCAAGGTAACGGAGGGCAGTTTTTTTGACAAAACAAAAAGCGGAACGAAGCAATGCTCCGTTCCGCCGGGGTGACAAGCTGAAATTACTTATCCTGATGCTCTTCGATATACTTAACAATATCGCCGACTGTCTTGATATTCTCAACAGCCTCATCGGGGATCTCAATCTCGAACTCATCTTCAAGTGCCATTACAAGATCAACAACATCGAGGGAATCTGCACCCAGATCGTCCTGAATGTTAGCGTCTGCAGTAACCTTGTCAGCATCAGCGTCAAGCTGGTCAACAACCAGGTCCTTTACCTTATCAAAAATCATTGACGTAACCTCCAATCTAATTCATCATTTAATAGTATATTATATATTCAAGGGCTTGTCAAGATAATATGCAAATTTTTTTTGCATAAATATACCGAAATTTAGCCCTTGTTTTCATTAAATACGCCAATTTTCCTGAACTTGTTGTATCGGCGGTCAAGCAGCTCTTCTGTGGGATATTCGGAGATGCGTGCAACAGCCTCGGTGAGATACTCGGCAATGTTATCCGCAGCCTGTCCCGGGTCGTTATGTGCACCGCCCAACGGTTCTTCGATGATACGCTCGGCAACGCCCAGCTCCACCATATCCTCGGCGGTTATCTTCATTATGTTGCAGGCTTCCTTCTCCCGTGAAGCGTCCTTCCAGAGTATGGAAGCGAAGCCTCTCGGAGATATTACCGAATACTGTGCATATTCCATCATAGCCAGCTCATCGCAGACGCCGAGAGCCAACGCACCGCCGCTTCCGGCTTCGCCCAGCACAATTGAGATGATAGGCGTTTTCAGGGTCATAAACTTGTAAATGTTAGTAGCGATCGCCTCGCCCTGTCCCCTCTTTTCCGCTTCGACACCGCAGAATGCACCGGGAGTGTCAATGAAACAGATAACGGGTCTGCCGAATTTTTCCGCCTGCCGTGCCAGCCTGAGAGCCTTTCGGTAACCCTCGGGGTGAGGCATTGAGAAGTTTGAAGCCTTGTTTTCCTCGATATTTCTGCCCTTGACCTGTGCAATTACCGTAACGGGAACATTTCCCAGACGGGCAACGCCGCCCATTATCGCACCGTCATCGCCGTAAAGCCTGTCGCCGTGCATTTCAAAAAATTCGTCAAATATCATGGGGATATAGTCCCTGACGGTGGGACGCTGCTTGTTTCTGATTATCTCCAGACGTTCCCACGGAGTATAATCATTCAGCCCCTCGGCAGCGGCAAAACTTGCCTTTTCGGCGGGAGTACAGAAGCATTTGCTCTTCTTATGAAGCTTCAGCAGATGAGCGATGGTTCTCCGCATAGTCTTTCTTTCGACTATCATATCCGCAAAGCCGTGTTCCAGCTGAAATTCTGCCGACTGGAAATCCTCGGGAAGCCTCTGCTTGATAGTTCCCTCGATAACACGTCTGCCTGCAAAGCCGATAAGCACCTTCGGCTCCGCTATGATAATATCTCCCTCGGAAGCGAAGGAAGCGGTAACGCCGCCCGTTGTGGGGTCGGTCATGACCGTAATGTAAAGCAGTCCCTTTTCGGAATGTCTTGCAGCCGCTCCGCAGGTTTTCGCCATCTGCATCAGGGAAACCGTACCCTCCTGCATACGAGCACCGCCCGAAGCGGTAAACAGGATAACGGGCAGTCCCTTTTCCGTTGCTCTTTCAAATGCACGGGCAATTTTCTCGCCCACAACAGAGCCCATAGAAGCCATCATATAACGGGAATCCATAATGCCGATAACGCATTTTTCTCCCCTTATCTCAGCTTCGCCCGTGATTATCGCATCGGAAAGACCTGTTTTCTCCCGAAGCTCCGCCTGTTTTTCCTCATATCCGGGGAAATCAATGGGATTTCCGCCGGTCATATCCTTGTCATATTCAACGAAGCTTCCGCTGTCTATGGTAATATCCAGCCGTTCTCTTGCGGATATTCTCGAATGATAACCGCAGTTTTTGCAGACCTTCTGAGATTTTACAAATTCCTCCCTCAGAAAGACAGCCGAGCATCTCGGACATTTGAACATAAGATCGGCGGGAATATCCACCGTGCCGCCCGTTTCCTGCTGAGCGGGTTCATCGTTAAATCTGGTTTTGACAATTTTGAAAAGATCCTCTAAAGCCACTAACACTCACCGTTCCTTCTGCGGATTACTTTCTCCGTCCCAGATAGCCAATATCGTAATTTCCCTTTTCAAAAACGGGGTCACGAATAAGCTCCAGCTGGAAGTCGATATTTGTATCAACGCCCTCTACGATAAACTCGGAAAGAGCCCATTTCATCTTCATTATCGCTTCCTCTCTTGTGGGAGCGTAGGCGATGAGCTTTGCTATCATACTGTCGTAATATGGGGTGATGACATACCCCTGATAAGCAGAGCTGTCAATGCGTATTCCGGGGCCTCCGGGAGTATGCAGAGCCTTTATCTCTCCGGGGCATGGACGGAAATTCTCCTTGGGATTTTCCGCATTGATACGGCATTCGATAGCGTGTCCCCGAAGGGAAATGTCCTCCTGCTTAAAGGGCAGCGGCTGACCGTCAGCGATCTTTATCTGCATTTTTACCAGGTCAATGCCCGTAACAAGCTCGGTAATGGGGTGTTCCACCTGAATACGGGTGTTCATCTCCATAAAATAGAACTCGCCCTTTTCGTCCAGCAGAAATTCGATGGTACCCGCATTATAATATCCGCATACCTTGGCAGCGTTTACGGCAGCTTCGCCCATACGCCTTCTTAGGTCGTCCGTCATTACCGTGGACGGAGTTTCCTCCAGCACCTTCTGATTTCTTCGCTGCATAGAGCAGTCACGTTCGCCCAAATGTACAACATTTCCCGATTTATCCGCAAGTATCTGGAATTCTATGTGCTTTGGATTTACGATGAATCGTTCCATATAAATGCTGTCATCGCCGAAATAGTTCTTGGCTTCCTGCTTCGCCTCGGTGACAGCCCTTTCCAGATCCTCCCTGCGTTCAACAAGACGGATACCCCGTCCGCCGCCGCCTGCGGAAGCCTTTACCATAAGGGGATAGCCTATCTCCTCTTCCGCAAGACGGATAGCTTCCTCCATAGTTGGAACAGCACCGTCCGACCCGGGGATAACGGGAACGCCCGCCGCCTTCATAGCGGATTTCGCCGCCGCCTTGTCCCCCAGCATATCAATGGAATCGGGGGACGGACCGATGAAGGTTATGCCGCACCGCTCACAGGTACGGGCAAAGGTAGCATTCTCCGACAAAAATCCGAAGCCGGGATGAATAGCGTTCGCCCCCGTTATCTCACAGGCAGCGATTATAGCTTTGTAATTGAGATAGCTGTCCTTGGTGGCAGGACCGCCTATGCAGACCGCTTCGTCGGCGATCTGAGCGTGGAGAGCGTGACGGTCGGCGGTGGAATATACCGCAACCGTCTTAATTCCCATTTCACGGCATGCCCTGATGACTCTGACCGCAATTTCTCCCCTGTTGGCAATCAAAACCTTATTAAACATTGCAATTCTCCAAACACTTATTTGATAGCAAAGGTTATCTCAGCAGATACAGCCTTTTCGCCGTTTACGGTGCAAACTCCGCTGCCGACACCGATAGGACCCTTCACCTTGGTTATCTCAACCTCTATCTTCAGCGTATCTCCGGGGACTACCTGCCTGCGGAACTTAGCCTCCTTGATACCGCCGAAGAAGCCTATCTTGCCCTTGTTTTCGGGCATAGCCAGCATAGCGGCACAGCCTGCCTGAGCCATCATTTCCACCATAAGCACCCCGGGAACTACGGGATAATCGGGGAAATGTCCCTTGAACCAGAATTCATCGGGCTTCATATGCTTGTAAGCAACGACCTTTTTGCCCGGCTCCAGCACCTCTATCTCATCTATAAGCAGGAACGGATCCCTGTGGGGGATAAGCTCCATTATCTGTTCTTTGTTAAGCATTTGGCGACACTCCTTTACTTGATTACCATTACGGGCTGATCAAACTCAACAGCCTCTCCGTCCTTCACGAGAATATCCATGACCGTTCCGTCAAAGGGGCTCTGTATCTCATTCATAAGCTTCATGGACTCGATTATCATAACAACGTCGCCCTTCTTCACCTTTGAACCTACCGATACAAACGGCGGCTTGTCGGGTGCGGGAGAAGCGTAAAATGTTCCCACAATGGGAGATTTCACGAGATTTCCGTCGGAAGCGTGAGGGACTTCGGGCAGACCCTGACCGTCCTTAGCGGCAGCGTTCATGGTGACAGGCATCATATCCTGCTGAACGGGCGGCATGGGGGGCATACCGATGGGAGGAGGGCATTTCTTGCCCTTTATGGTGATGGATTTATCACATCCGTCATGGATAGTTATCTCGCCTAAGTCCTTTTCCTTGACAATATCTGCAAGAGCAGCAATGGTTTCAAGGCTGACACCGTAAATCTTTTCGCTCATAGTTCAGCCCCCTTAATCCTTGTATTTCTTGAAGCAGAGAGTAGCGTTGTGTCCGCCGAAGCCTAAGCTGTTGGACAGAGCAGCGTCTACCTTCATATTTCTGTTGCCCTCGGTGCAGTAATCAAGGTCGCACTCGGGGTCGGGAGTAACATATCCGCAGGTCTTGTGAACAAAGTCATCACGGCAGGAAAGTGCGGTAACGATAGCCTCAACAGCACCCGCAGCACCCAGAAGATGTCCCGTCATAGACTTAGTGGAGTTGATGACCACCTTGCGGGCAGCTTCCTCGCCCAGAGCGATCTTTACAGCGTGAGTTTCATACTTGTCGTTCAGACCCGTAGATGTGCCGTGAGCGTTGATATAGTCAATGTCGGAAGCTTCCAGTCCCGCTTCCTTGTATGCAAATTCCATGCCCTTTGCGGCAGCGTCGCCCTCGGGAGATGGTGATGTCATATGATATGCATCGCCCGTTGCACCGTAGCCTGCAATCTCAGCGTAGATCTTAGCACCTCTTGCCTTGGCGTGCTCCAGCTCTTCAAGCATGAGTATGCCGCAGCCCTCACCCAGAACAAAACCGCTTCTGTTAAGGTCAAAGGGAGTGGAGCAATGCTCAAGGTCTGTGGAACGTGTGAGAGCCTTCATATTGTTAAATCCGCCCAGAGCAAATTCGCTGACGCAAGCCTCTGCTCCGCCTGCCATACATACATCAAGATAACCGTCCTTGATCTTGCGGAACGCCTCACCGATAGCGTGTGCACCCGAAGAGCAAGCGGTCGTAGTGCAGAAGTTAGCACCCTTGAAGCCTGTTCTGATGGAGATCTGCCCTGCTGCCATATTTCCGATCATCATGGGGATATAGAAAACGGACACCTTGTCGGGACCCTTTTCCAGATACTTTGCGTGTTCCTGCTGAGTAAGCTCCAGACCGCCGATGCCAACGCCGACGATAACACCCGCTCTGTAAGGGTCAACGTCCTTGAAATCGCTGCCTGCGTCCTTCATCGCCTGAACAGCCGAAGCCACTGCGAACTGAGTAAATCTGTCCATTCTCTTGGCTTCTTTTTTCTCGATATATTCCTCGGGAACGAAATCCTTGACCTCGGCAACTATCTTGACTGCCAGCCTGTCGCCCTCGGGGAAGTTAGTGTAGTTAAATCCCAGCTTGTTTGCCTTGATGCTATCCCAGAATTCGGGAACGTTGTTTCCGAGAGGATTTACCGTACCCATTCCTGTAATGACTACTCTTCTCATCTGCATTAGTCCTTTCAATTACATCATAATTCCGCCGGAGATCTCAATGGTCTGACCGGTAACATAGCTTGCATCGTCCGAAAGCAGGAAGGAAACAACGCCCGAAATTTCGGAAACCTCGCCGTAACGCTTCATAGCTATCTGACCGAGCATAGCAGCCTTCTGCTCCTCGGTGAGCTTGTCGGTCATAGGCGTGTGGATAAAGCCCGGAGCCACCGCATTTACGGTAATTCCTCTTGAACCCAGCTCCTTTGCGGCAGTCTTGGTCATACCGATGATAGCTGCCTTGGAAGCGGAATAGTTTATCTGTCCGGGATTGCCGTAAAGTCCTGCAACGGAAGCAAGGTTAACGATGCGTCCCGACTTCTGTCTGAGCATAACGCCGCCGCCCACCAGCTTTATCATATTGAATACGCTTTTCTGATTTACAGCGATAACAAGGTCATACTGCTCCTCAGGCATTCTTGCCAGAAGTCCGTCCCTTGTGATGCCTGCGTTGTTTACCAGAGCATCGATAGTGCCGAAGCGTTCCTTGACTGCCTTTACCATTGCTTCACAGTCGGCGTACTTGGAAACGTCCGCAACGTAATATTCTGCCTCAACGCCAAATGCACGGCAGTCCTCAAGAATGGTGTTATTCTCGAAGGAAGCATCGCTGATGTCGTTAAGAGCGATATTGTAGCCGTCCTTTGCGAGTCTGAGTGCGATAGCTGCACCGATACCTCTCGACGAGCCTGTTATAAGAGCTGTTTTTGCCATAAAATTCAACCTTTCTGCAACGTTTGCTGTAATATATTCCGAATATGTTATTATTTGCCAAGAAGCTTTTCAGCCTGCTCCATCATTTCCTTGATGATAACGGCAGCGGGCTTTACCTCGTTGACCATACCTGCGATAAGACCGCAAAGCATAGAGCCTTCATCGGTGTTTCCGTCAACAACAGCCTTTCTGAGCGAGCCGACGGTAAGAGCTTCGAAATCCTCCGGGGGAGCAGCGTTCTTCTCCATCTCCTGAAGCTTCTTGGTATACTTGCTCTTTATGCAGCGGCAGGGACTGCCCGAATAGAAGCCTGTGATAGCATTGTCGGTATCCTTTGCAGCGATAACGGCATTCTTGTAATTCTCGTGTATCTGACATTCCTCGGAAGCAAGGAAGCGTGTTCCCACCTGAACGCCCTCCGCACCCAGCATAAAGGAAGCCGCAACACCTCTGCCATCGGCAATTCCGCCGGCAGCGATAACGGGTACCTCCACAGCGTCAACTACCTGAGGAACAAGACACATTGTGGTGTTCTGACCGATATGTCCGCCCGATTCGGTGCCCTCCGCAACAACAGCATCGGCACCCGCTCTTTCCATTCTCTTGGCAAGAGCCACCGAGGGAACAACGGGGATAACCTTGATGCCCGCCGCCTTCCAAGCCTCCATAAACTTGCCGGGATTTCCCGCACCTGTGGTGACCACGGGAACATTTTCCTCGATAACGAGCTTTGCAAGCTCCTCTGCATTGGGGCTCATCAGCATAATGTTAACGCCGAAGGGCTTGTCTGTCATAGCCTTAGTCTTTCTTATCTGATCTCTGAGATAATCAATGGGAGCAGAGCCGCCTGCGATAATGCCCAGACCGCCTGCGTTTGAAACAGCGGAAGCGAGGGTGCTTTCGGCTATCCACGCCATACCGCCCTGAAAAATGGGGTACTCAATGCCTAACAGTTCTGTAATTCTTGTTTTCATATACAACGTCCTCTCCTTAATACTCGAAGATTATTGCACCGAAGGTAAGTCCTGCACCAAAGCCCACAAAGCAGACCTTGTCGCCCTTCTTTATCCTTCCGCTTCTGACCGCCTCATCGAATGCGATAGGAATAGTCGCACTGGAAGTATTGGCGTGTTTATCGATATTTATAACGACCTTGTCCATGGACAGACCGCTTATTTTAGCGGCTGTTTCGATGATCCTGATATTTGCCTGATGAGGAACAACGGCGTCCAGCTCGTTCAGGTCGAAGCCTATCCGTTCCGCCGCTCTTTCCATAGCCATAGGCAGGGCGTGAGTTGCGAACTTGTAGACCTCCTTGCCGTCCTGATAGAGATAGTGTGAATTGGACTCGGGATAGCCGTCATCAACGTGTCCCGCTCCCGTCAGGAACGCATTTGCGGGAGGAAGGGAACGTGCAAAAAGGAACTTTCCGCCGTTTCCGTCAGAACCGCAGTAGCTGGTGTAAAGCTTGTCCGGAGCCGCTTCGATAACAACAGCCGCCGCACCGTCCGCAAAGAGAACGCAGGACGCTCTGTCTGTATAATCGGTTATTTTCGTGAGATTTTCGTTTGCCACCACAAGAGCGTATTTGATATGCTCGTCCGTTTGGAGATAACGCTTTGCCATATCCACGCCGTAAACGAAGCCCGAGCAGGCACAGTTTATATCGAGAGCCATAGCATTTTCCGCCTTAAGCTCCCTCTGTACCATACATGCCATTGAGGGGGTGTAATAGTCCGATGTAATGGTAGCGTCGATGATGATGCCTATTTCCGAAGCGTCGATGCCTGCTGCCTCCACAGCCTTTTTCGCCGCCATACTGCCCATGTACCAGGTAGGCTCACCGTCGGATACATAGCGTTCGACCATGCCCGTGCGAGTTCTTATCCACTCGTCGCTTGTTTCGATAAACGCCTTATAATCGTCGTTTACCACCCTTTTCTGCGGCGTGTAGCTGCCTGTGCCGATGATATTGATTCCGTACAAAACTTTCTCCTCCATAAACTTATTTTTACCCTGACGATAACACATTATATATGTATCGGGAACACTTCTCGGGATTTTTAAGATTTGCCTTGAAATTTTCCCGATGATATGTTATAATTATTGGCAATGACGTATGCCGCCGCATTTTCCGGCGACAAGTCCGTACCATTCTATTATATTATACTTTTGCCCGCTTTGTCAATGCTATTTTTGCTTTTTTATGTAAAAAGATTTTCAAAGCGTTCAAATTATGAAAGGATTGTTAATTTTATGGAAAAAACAGTATTTTTATTTTCGGGACAGGGCTCTCAGTACAGCGGAATGGGCAAGGAGCTGACGGAAAAATATCCGCAGCTTATGAAGATATACGAAGCAGCAGGGGACATTCTCGGCTTTGACTTAGCAAAAATAAGCTTCGAGGGCACGGACGCCGAGCTTGCTCAGACAAAGGTGTCCCAGCCCGCAATTATGGCAGTTTCCATCTGTGCACTTGAAGCAATGAAGCTTAACGGCATCGAGTACAGCGGCGTAGCGGGACATTCTCTCGGCGAATATGCCGCAATGGTGGCTGCAAATATGCTTTCTGTTGAGGACGGCTTCCGTGTTATCAAAGAAAGAGCCTCGGCAATGCAGAAAGCAGCAGAAGCCTCCGATGGTGCAATGTACGCCATAATCGGAAAATCCGCCGAGGAAATAGAGGAAGTATGCGGCACTATCGACGGCTATGTTGTTCCCGTAAACTACAACTCCACCGTACAGACGGTCATCGCAGGCGAGTCCGCAGCTGCTGAAAAGGCTGCCGCAAAGTTTGCCGAAATGGGTGCAAAGGCTGTGAAGCTGGGCGTTACGGCGGCATTCCATTCCAAGCTGATGCAGCCCGCTGCCGATGAGTTCAAGGAAGCAATAAAGAACGCCGTTTTCGCCGCTCCCACCTGCGATTTCTATTCAAATATCACAGGCGGAAAGCTTGACAGCTTCGACAATATGCCCGAAAGACTGGCTGCACATATCGTTTCCCCCGTCCGCTTCACCTCCGAGCTTGCCGCAATGCAGGCTGACGGCTATGTGAATTTCGTTGAGCTGGGTCCCAACAAGGTGCTGACGGGCTTGGTAAGAAAGACTCTCAAGGACGTTAATTTCGCTAATGTTGAAAATGCAAAAACTCTTGAAAAGGCACTCGAATTATTAAAATAATGCGGAGATGTTTTGCTTATGAAAAAAACTAAGCTTTTGGCACTTGCCTGTGCGGCTTTTCTGTGCGGCTGTTCGTCAAATAATGTAAATAATGCGGATAATACGGAAGCTCCTGCCGCCGAACTGCCGACCACTATCGAAACGGCAGCTGTCACCGATACCGAAGCTGTACCCACCGAATCGGAAACGACGACAGCAGCGGAAATATCCGAAACAACTGCCGAAACGACCTCCGAAACACTCCCCGCTTCTTCGGAAATGTCCGAAACCTCCGCCGAAACCTCCTCGGAAACCACCGCCGAAACGTCCTCGGAAACCGTTTCCGAAACAGGTTCGGGATTTGACACCGAGGAAGCACTGGTAATGTTCCTTGAAGAAATGACGGGCGGATATGAATATCACGAAGCCGAGCCGAAGCTTTTCGGAGATTTCGACAAGGACGGCAAAAACGAGCTTATAGCATACATAGAAGCCCCCGACACTATGACAGGCTACAACCTGTGGTTTGCAAGCGAGGGATATATTGAACAAATAGCACCGAATGCGGAAAAACCCGTTCCTATGGAAGAAATTGAACCCGAGATAGTCTATTCGGGAGATAACGCCTTCATCAAGCTGGAATACTGTTATGCTTCCAACTCTGTTTCCGATTACTTCCGCATTTCCGACAGTCAGGTTGCTCCCTGCACCATAGAGGGCTACGCAAGGCAGGGGCTTCGTCCCGACAGAGATACGGGGGATTTCACCGCCGCTCACAGTACATACGACTTCTCTTCCGACGGCACGGGACACACATGGAAGTCCTACTGGCTCTATTTCTCTCCCGAGGACAACACCTTCTATCCCTATGTGGGACACCTTATGACCGAGGAGGAGCTTCTGAAATATGAGGGAGCGTCCGAGGTGCTTGAAACGGCACGTTCCGAGGGAAAAGAAGTCGCTGACATTTATATCCGTGAAAACGGCATCATCAATATAAATCTTCGGGAATATTGGGAGGACGCCCTGAACCCCGATGACACGCCTATGTACGGGAACAAATTCATCAATCTGAAAATAAACGGCAATTCCGTTCAAGATATTACTCCCGAGTACAATGACGGATATTACAAACCATAAAGGAGATCATTAAATATGTCCGATAAATTTTCGCTTCTGGGTTATCCTTTGAAGCATACAATGTCCCCGCCCATACATAAAAGATTGTTTGAGCTTTCCGGGCGAAAAGAGGGCAATTATGAATATTTTCTCACGGAAATACCGCCCGAAAGCCTTGCAGATGCATACGAAAATACCCTGAAAAAGCTGGTGGGATATAACATAACTATCCCTTACAAGGTGGACATTATCCCCTATCTGACACGGCTGGACGAGTCCGCCGCAAAATACCGCTCGGTAAACTGTGTGCGAAACCGTGACGGCGAAGCGGTGGGCTTCAACACCGACTGCAAGGGCTTTCTCCGCTCCGTTACCGAGGAGGGCGGCAGCCTGTCGGGACGGGTCTTACAGGCGGGCTGCGGCGGTGTCGGCAGAATGATGGCGATAGAAGCGGTTTGTTCGGGTGCGGACCTGACTGTCTGCGTCCGCAAAGGCTCGGAGGATAAGGTACGCCCCGTTATTGAATACCGTGAAGCCCATCTCGGAGATGAAAATGTTGCCCGTTCAAGTATAACCGTTGTTCACGAGGACGAGATAAGCGGTCATTTCGACCTGCTGATGAACTCTACCTCCGTGGGAATGTTCCCGAATGTTGACGCTTGTCCCGTCCCCGATGAAGCCATCAAAAATTCCGATATGGTATTCGATGTCATCTACAATCCGAGGGACACTCTGCTTATAAAAAAAGCCGCCGAATACGGCAAAAAGACCGTCGGCGGAATGGCTATGCTGGTATGGCAGGCAGTAGTTTCCCACGAGATATGGAACGGCTGCAAGTTTGCTTATGAGGACATTGCAAAACTCATTTCCGATATGGAAGAGCTGATGAAAAAATGAACGATAAAATAAAAAAGGGTATCGGGCTTTTCATTTCCGCACTTGTCATAATACTTGTGTTTTTTACTGTCTGCGGTTACGCATTTGCCGCATTTTTAAAAGGCGAGCAGGTCACGAAAATCGACAAGGCTCTGCTTGATAATGGGTACATTTCCGAAGTCTACGGTATCACTCTTTCGGAGGTTGACAGGATAACCGCCTGGGAAAAGCACACCTTTCGGGACGCTCAGGGCTATATCGTCCTGAAAATAAAAACCGACCACAGCGAGCGTTTTTTAGCCGAGAATTCCGAAGCGTCCGACGGTATGGTCACAGAAAATTCTATGAATATCGGCAGGCGGGAAATATTCGCACCCTATCTGTTTTACAGCGGAAAGCGTGCTGCCATAGTTACGGATCTACCCGAAAGTTTCTCCAAAAACAGCAATGCTTACAAGCAGTATTCAACACGGATATTTGATGCGTTTTGCAATACCGTTCAAACTTAATGAATAAATCCCCCCGTTTAACGGATACTATTAAAAATTATCCGAAACGGGGGATTTTTATGCCTTCAATATGGCAGAATAATCATGAAATGCCCGAATTTCCACAGCTTTCGGGAAATGCTGAAGCCGATGTGCTGATAATCGGCGGCGGGCTTGCGGGAATACTTGCCGCCTATTTTCTCCGAAGCGAGGGACTGGACTGCATCGTCTGCGAGGGCGGCAGGATATGCGGCGGCGTTACGGGTCTGACAACGGCAAAAATAACCGCCCAGCACCGTCTGATTTACAGCCGTATCGCCGAGGAATTTGACGTTAAAACGGCGGGGAAATATCTTTCGGCAAATCTGCTTGCTCTGGACAAATACCGAAGCTTTTGCAAGGGTATCGACTGTGATTTCGAGGAAAAGGACAGCTTCATCTACTCCCTCCGCAGCCGAAAAGTGCTTGAGGACGAACTGCGTATTCTGGATATAATAGACTATCCCGCCGAATTTACAAAAGAACTTCCCCTGCCCGTTAAGGCAGTCGGGGCGGTGAAATTTCCGTCCCAGGCACAGTTTGACCCGCTGAAATTTGCAGCCGCCATCGCAAAGGGTCTGAAAATTTACGAGAACACCTTTATCCGTCGGGTAAAGGGACACACCGCTTACGCCGTCACAGGCAGCGTAAGGGCAAGATATATTATCTGTGCAACTCATTTTCCCATTGTCAACCGTTACGGCGGATATTTTCTGAAGCTTTATCAAAGCCGTTCCTGCGTTATTGCCCTTGAAAATGCCGCTGAATACAACGGCATATACGCCGATGAAAACGAGTCGGGACTGTCCTTCCGAAACAGCGGAAAATATCTCCTTCTGGGCGGCGGAGGGCATAGAACGGGCAAAAAAAGCTGCGGCTTTGCCGAGCTTCGGGAATTTGCCGAAAAGCATTATCCCGACAAAAAAACCGCCGCAAAATGGGCAGCACAGGACTGCATGACCTTGGACGGCATACCATATATCGGGAAATATTCTCCCCTCTCCGACAACCTCTACGTCAGCACGGGCTTCGGGAAATGGGGAATGACCTCGGCGATGATCTCCGCAATGCTTTTGACGGATATTATTTCGGGGAACGAGAACGAGTTCACCGAGCTTTTCTCCCCCAACCGAACAATTCTCCGCAAACAACTGCTCACAAACGCCGCCGAAGCCATTGGGAACCTTATTACGCCCACCGTCCCCCGATGCCCCCATATGGGCTGTGCATTGAAATGGAACATCGAGGAAAACAGCTGGGATTGTCCCTGTCACGGCTCCCGATTTGACAAAAACGGAAAGCTCAGGAACAATCCCGCAATGAAGGACGCAAATATTTAGCGTGAAATGCCGTATTTCTCATAAAACGCATCAATATCTGCCTGCGAACGAACCAACTCGGCAAAATGCAGCTTTTTGTCGGCGGGACTGTAAAATCCGATGGTTTTCTCTCCCGTGCAGATACTTGACTCAATTTTTATATCCGCAGCCGTAAAGCCTTGGGGAATGGGCGTTGATTTTTTCGATTTCATAGTTTTCTCCGTTCATCTTTGAAATATTTTATCTGCCGCCGATTTAGCTTCCGAAATTATTTCTTCGGCGGTAATATTCGGCAGGGTGTAAACGCCGTTTTCGTAAAGGATTTTTCCGTTTATCATCGTAAGAATAATGTTTGATGGATTTCCGCTGTAAACGAGATTTTTCGGGATATTATTTTCGGGGAGCATATTTGGCGAATCAAGGTCGATCACCGCAATATCCGCAGCCATTCCCGCTTCAAGGGACAAACCGTTCAGCCCCATGACCTCGCCGCCGCCCGACACCGCCGCATACAAAATATCCTCGGCGGAAACGGCGGAAGCGTCCTTTTCGTCAAGCTTCGGCAGAACAGCCGCAAGGTACATTTCCCGAAACATATCAAGAGCGTTGTTGCTGGCAGGTCCGTCCGTTCCGATACCGCAGCGGACAGACCGAAGCAGCCGTGAAACCGGGGCGATACCGCTGGCAAGCTTTGCATTTGAGGACGGATTTATTACCGCATAGACCTTGCGTTTCTTCATAATTTCCAGGTCCTCGTCCGAAACGTGAACGCTGTGGAAAAATCCCCCGCCGTGTTCGAGAAGCCCCAGCCTTTCAAAGTAAGCGGGCGGCGTCAGACCGTGCCGTTCAATGCATTCCCGAACCTCTTTTTCCGTTTCCGAGCAATGGGTGAAAACGGGTGCGGAATACTTTTGGGACAGCTTTGCTATTCCCTCAAGGATATTTTCCGAAGTGGTATATTCCGCATGAAATCCCAGCTTATAGGAAACAAGCTCCGAGTTTCCGTTGAAACGCAGATAGAATTCCTCCAGCAGTTCGGGCGAATCCTTGAAATCATTCACCGTACCGCACATAACAAGCCGCATTCCCGTTTCCTCCGCCGCCTTTGCCATGGAATCGGGTTCAACGTACATATCAAAGCAGGCGGTTATGCCGTTTCGGAGATATTCCAGAAAAGCAAGCCTTGCAAATTTGCGGATATATTCCCCGTCAAGCCGTGCCTCCATGGGAAAGACCTGCTCGGTCAGCCATCTGTCAAGGGGCATATCGTCCGCATAAGAACGCAGAAAGGTCATTGCCGAATGAGTGTGAGCGTTTTTGAAGCCGGGTATCATCAGCCCTTTTCCCTTTAAATCTATCGTCCTTTCGGGGATATTTTCCGAGGGATATTCCCCGCTGACGGTGATAACTCCGCCGTCCGTTTCAAGCACACCGTTTTGGACAGTAAAGCCGTTTTCCGAATATTTTAATAGTCTTGCATTAATAAATCTTATCATAGAAACACCGCCGTTTCGTAAACAATCAAAGTCTGCAAATTTCCTCAATAGACTGCTTGACCAACGCCGTAAACAGCGGTGCAACTCTGTCCGCCGTTTCCTGTACCTCTTGATGAGATAGCGGCGTTTCCGTCAGACCGCAGGCAAGGTTTGATATGCAGGAAATGCCGCATACCCGAAAGCCGCAGTGACGGGCAGCAACAGCTTCGCAGGCGGTGCTCATACCGAGAGCGTCCGCACCTAAAATGCGAGCCATTCTCACCTCGGCGGGTGTCTCGAAGTTGGGTCCCGTCAGCTGGCAGTAAACGCCCTTTTTCAGGGAAATATTCAGCTTATCCGCCGTTTCGGAGATGATGCTTCTCAGCTCCTTGTCATATATTTCGGACATATCGGGAAATCTTGTCCCCAGCTGACGGACATTTCCGCCGATAAGCGGCGACGGAACGAAGTTCATTATCTGGTCGGTGATAAGCATAAAATCTCCCGCCGAAAATGATGGGTCAGCACCTCCCGCCGCATTGGTCAAAAAGAGGAAATCCGCCCCAAGAAGCCGCATTACACGGACGGGCATAACCACGTCCTCCATAGAATAGCCCTCGTAATAATGCACACGTCCCTGCATCAGAACAACGGGAGCACCGCCGCAGTAGCCGAAGATAAACTGTCCCTTATGTCCCTCCACCGTGGACACGGGCATACCATCTATCTCACGGTAGGGTATCTCGGCGATAACATCTATCTCGCTGCCGAAGCCCCCAAGCCCCGAGCCAAGGATAAGAGCCAGCTTCGGTTTAAAATCCCTGTGTTCGGCGGGAAGAAGCCGCCTTACCGCATCTGCTGCCTTAACTATTCTTTCGTAAACCATATCGGGTGAGTTCATACGAACACCGTCCTTTCATCTGTATACATATATTATATAATTTTTCGAGGGACATTTCAAGATGACAGTAAAATTTTTTCGATAAAAACCATTTCTCTTTTCACATTCAACTAAACACTGAACATTGAAATTGCCCTCTTGACATTTGCATTTATATATGCTAAAATATCTAACAGAGTTAGCTAACTAATTTAGCTAATAACGGGAGATGATTTTTATGGAACAAAATGAGCTTTTGGAAGAATTTGCAAACGTAATAGCGAAGGCGTACTATAATAAGTCGATATATTTCCTCAGCGACTTTTATCAGAGCGAAACAAGGATAGTTTTCCTGCTGAACAAAAGCGGCGGCGAAAGCACTCCGGGAGATATTTCCGCCGAGCTGGGGTTTTCCACCGCAAGAACGGCTTCCCTGCTCCGTTCGCTGGAGCATAAGAAGTATATAGACCGCATTGCCGCCGCAAAAGACAGGCGGAGAGTGATAGTGTCCCTGACCGACGAGGGCAGAAAATTCGCCTATGAAAAATACGACGAGCTAATGGCGTTCTTCGCAAAGCTGTCCGATGCATTCGGTGAAAAGGACCTGAACGAGTTTATCCGTCTTATAGGCAGGCTTTCGGAAATTAGCGAGGATATATCGGAGAAGTAATTTTTAAGGAGCATTATAAAATGAATATGCAGGAGTTCTACGAGGGCAAAGCCTTCGATTGCTATGAGTTTTTCGGGGCACATACCGGCGGCGGCGGGACAATGTTCCGTACATATGCCCCCAACGCACAGGGTGCTGCCGTTGTGGGAGAGTTCAGCGGCTGGGAGCCTGTTCCTATGAATAAGGAGGGTACGGGCGGCGTTTACAGCCTGTTCGTCCCGGGTGCAAAGGCGGGGCAAATGTACAAGTACCGCATCTACACAAACGGTGGTTACTGCGACCACTGCGACCCATACGGCTTCGGTATGGAGCTTCGTCCCAACTGGGCTTCTATTATTGTTGATATGGATAAGTTCAGATTTACCGATGATAAATGGATGAACAGCCGTGATAAAAACTACAACCGTCCCATGAATATCTACGAAGTCCATCTCGGCTCGTGGATGACAGACCCAAACAGCGAAAACGGATGGTATACTTACGAAAAAATCGCCCCGAAGCTTATCGAATATGTAAGATCCCACGGCTTTACCCATATTGAGCTGATGCCCATAAGCGAACACCCCGCCGATGAATCATGGGGCTATCAGAACACGGGATTTTTCGCACCCACCTCCCGCTACGGCACTGCCGACGGTCTGAAATGCCTTATCAACAGCTGTCATCATGCGGGGATAGGCGTGATAATGGATTTCGTTCCCGTGCATTTCGCCGTTGACAGCTATGGCTTGGCAATGTATGACGGCACGGCACTTTACGAATATCCCCACTCGGACGTTACCAATTCGGAATGGGGAACAAACAATTTTATCCATTCACGGCGTGAGGTCTGCTGCTTCTTACAGTCCGCCGCCAACTATTGGCTGAAGGAATACCACTTTGACGGTATCCGTATGGACGCTATCAGCCGTGCTATCTACTGGCAGGGCGACCCCGCAAGAGGCGTCAACGGAAATGCGGTGGATTTCCTGAAAAATATGAATGCGGGACTGCACCGCCTGCACCCGACCGCAATGCTTATCGCCGAGGATTCCACCAACTATTTAAAGGTAACAGCCCCCGTGGAATACGGCGGTCTGGGCTTCGATTACAAGTGGGACTTAGGCTGGATGAACGACACTCTGGACTATTTCCGCACACCGCCCGAGGAGCGTCCGAACCATTATCACAAGCTGACATTTTCCATGGCATATTTTTACAACGAGCTGTATCTGCTGCCCTTTTCTCACGATGAAAATGTCCACGGCAAGGCAACTATCATTCAGAAAATGTGGGGCGATTATGAGCAGAAATTTCCGCAGGCAAGGGCACTTTATATGTATATGGCGGCACACCCGGGCAAAATTCTCAGCTTTATGGGCGGAGAATTTGCACAGTTTCGTGAATGGGACGAAAAGCGTCAGCAGGACTGGGAGCTGATGAAATATCCCCTCCACGACTCATTCCAAAAATATTTCACCCGCCTGATGGACCTCACCCAAAAGCTCCCCGCCCTTTACGCCGAGGATTACAATTCCGCTTCCTTCAAATGGCTTGAGGTGGACGGTGCGGCGGACAGCGTTTACATTTTCCGCAGGACAAGCGGGGACAGCACCGTTGTGGCTGCATTCAATTTCAGCGACAAGCCAAAGCCCGCCTACACCTTCGATTACGGCGACGCCGACAAGGGTGCGGTCAAGCTCCGTGAGCTTCTTAACAGCGACTGGCAGGAGTTCAGCGGCAGCACCGTAAAGCCTCAGAGGGTAGCCGTTATCACCTCCGAAATATGCGAAGATAAGAATATTCTAAAGGCTGAGCTTCCCCCGTTTTCGGGAAGATTGTTTGAAGCGTTCAAGGCATAAAACCATCGGTATCCTCCGTATCCCAAGCGGACACGGGGGATATTTTTCTGCCGAAAAACCGCCGTCCGTAAAGATTACAATAATCTTACAATATGGATAAGATTAGGTTACAGCGGTGAAAAGTCCCTGTTTTTCGGTGCTTTTTCGGCAACTTATTGTTGAAAATAACACACCGAAAGCCATTATGTACCATTGACTTTTTGACGGAAATGTAATATAATTAATAGTGTGTCAAAAAATGCTTGAAAGGATGCTGATTATGGATTCTGACGGGAGTCGATGTATTTTTGCGGCAGCCCTCGCCCAAACTGAGCAGAACAGCTTGACTGTTCCATTGGTGATAATCGTGCTTATGCTGGCAGTCAAGGCGTTTTTCGCCGCCTGCGAAGCAGCCCTCACGGAGGTCAACGACCAAAAGCTAAAGCTCCTTGCCGAAAAGGACAAGCGTGCTGCAAAGCTTGCCGAGATAGCTAAGTCCCCTGCCGGAATGCTGATGACCTTTTCCCTTTTCAGGGTGCTGTCGGTCATTATTATCGCCGTTTATGCGGCGGTGTCCCTTTCACCTGCGGCAATAGACTTTTCAAACAGGCTCGCTGCCCTCATTGCGGGAACCAACACAAAAGCGGCGGATATTATTTCAGCTGCGGCTGTTTCAATAATTATGATAGTACCCGCCTGGATAATCATCTCCGCATTTACCGAAACGCTGCCAAAGCAGCTGGTAAAAGCCAAAGCCGAGGATTTCGCCCTCAGACACAGCAGGGCGATCACGGCACTGTTTGCACTGCTAAGACCCTTTACCGCCGCCGTTTCCGCCATAACGGGATGGCTTCTCCGTCCTTCGGAGGATATGCCGGACGCCGTCACCGAGGAAGAAATTCTTATGATGGTGGACGCAGGCAACGAAACAGGCGTTATTGAG
The DNA here is from genome assembly GCA_964540575.1 of uncultured Ruminococcus sp. GTDB lineage: Bacteria > Bacillota > Clostridia > Oscillospirales > Ruminococcaceae > UMGS1889. The sequence continues at coordinate 18,301 of CAZINI010000004.1, read as the reverse complement.
GAAAGCCAGCGGACGATGATAAACAACGTTTTTGAGTTCGGCGACCTTACCGCATCGGACGTTATGACCCACCGCACCGACATTTCCGCCGCCGAGATAGGCTCCAGCATCGGAGATGTGGTGAATATCGCCATAAGCACGGGATTTTCACGAATTCCCGTTTATGAGGAAACTATCGACAGGATAACGGGTATCATCAACGTTAAAGACCTGCTCTGTCTGATAGGCTCGGAGGACGCTTCCGCTTTTGAGCTGAAAAGCTTTATGCGTGATGTATGCTATGTCCCCGAATCGGGCAGCTGCGGCGATGTTTTCAAGGAGCTTACCTCAAAGCGTCAGGGGCTGGCTGTCGTGCTGGACGAGTACGGCGGCACAGCAGGCATAGTCACTACCGAGGATCTGGTGGAGGCTATCGTCGGAAACATTAGGGACGAATACGACGACGAATCGGAGGACATTGTTAAGATCTCAGACGGAGTTTATATCGCAGACGGAACTGCCGACCCATACAAGACCTTGGGAAGCATCGGCATTTCTCTCCCCGAGGACGGTGATTTCGATACCGTCAGCGGCTTTGTTATCAGCCTGCTGGACGGTCATATCCCAAGCGAGGACGAGAAGCCCGTTGCCTATTGGGACGGTGCGGAGTTATCCGTGCTTGTCACCGAGGATATGGTCATTAAGAAGCTTAAGATCACTATCCCCGAAAAAGAAAAGGAAAATACCGGCGAAGAGTCGGTGAATTAATCTTCCAATATCAGAAAGGAATGGTACATAAGATGAAAAAGACCCTGAGCGGACTGCTCGCTGTTGTTTTGTGCTGCACAATGTTTGCAGGCTGCAAGAGTACCGATGACAACAGTGCCGAGCTGCCCACCCTCCCCGCTGTTACCGAATCGGAAACGGAAACAGAAACCGAAGTTCCCGAGGTGACAACTACCGAACCGACTACCACGGAAACCGAAGAGAAAACCTCCGAATCCGAAGAAGAATCTACCTCCGAAGAAGAAACTACTACCGAAGAGGAAACTACCACCGAGGAGGAAACTACCACCGAGGAGGAAACGACTACTACCACTGCTGCCACCACCACCGCTCCCCCCGCAACGACCACAGCACCCCCTCAGACAACAACTCCCGCTGCCACAACTGAGGCTACGACTATCACTACCGTATCCGTTTCGGCAGATATTACCGATGATGATGAGCCATGCGTTCCCGTTATCGTAGATGTAAAGAACAGATATGCTTATACCCAGCTGAATGCTGAGGAGCAGCAGCTTTACGTTGACATTGTTGACGCTGCAAGACATCTGAGAAGCCGTGTTCCCACAAATGTTGACAAGAACACCTGGCATAAGGTATTCTCAATGGTATACAATCAGGAGCCTCAGCTTTTCTATCTGAAATCCACTTCATCTCCCGGAAAGCTCAAATATCTTACGGGCGACAGATCAGAGATAGCTCAGATGTGGGCTTCTATGGAATCCGTTGCAAACTCTCTGGTAAATACCGCAAACACTAAGTCCACCACCGTTGAAAAGCTTAAGGTATTCCACGATTATATCGTTCTTAACAACGGCTTTGCCGAGGACGGCGGATATAACGTAAGTGCATACGGCGGACTCTGCACAGGCGGTCTTCAGTGCGGCGGCTATGCAAAGACCATGCAGCTGCTCTGCGATAAGGCAGGCATCTACTCAATGGTTGTCATCGGTATCGGCGATAAGGGCGATTCCCATGCATGGAACGTTGTTTACTGCAACGGTGCATACTACAATCTTGACTCCACCTGGGACGACCCCATTCTGAAAACTCCCGTTGCAAATAACCTGAGATACAGATACTTCCTTATCCCCGATGCATGGATACATAATATCACCCACTTCAGCATCAACGAGCTTACACTCAGTGACGGAACTGTTATCAAAATGTTCACTCCCCCTGCCTGCACCGCAACCGCTGCAAACTATTACACCATTTACGGAAAGCTTTACAGCACACAGTCCGAGGGCGAGACCGCTCTTTACAATGAAATGGTGAGAGCAGCAAATGCAGGCATGAGAGTTGCCGAGATAAGACTTTCCAACAAGGAAGCCTACGATGCTATGAAGGCAAATCTCAAGACCTATTCAAAGTGGATCAAGGAAGCTCAGACAACAAATAAGGTCACAAAGGTAAGTGCTTCCTGCGATGATACTCTCTGGGTCATCGAGATCGACCTTGCATATTCATAAATTGTTCAGGCTATTTAAACTGCCTAAGAAAGGAAATGTGAAATGAAGAAAAAGCTTACAGCTGTCCTTGCACTGCTTTTATCCGCATCAATGCTGCTTACAGCCTGCGGAGGCAAAGATAAGGACACAAATACCTCCGATGATGAACCTATGGTCATCACCGCAGCAGAATCGGAAACCGATGCAGATGGAAATATCATAACCACTGCCCCTTCTGACGGTTCCGACACAGACAGCGACCAGACTACCGCACCTACCCGTTCCGAGGAAGAAATGCAGCAGTTCCTCTCCCAGACAGAATCCACCGCTCCCGAGGAGCTTGGCACTGTTGCGGTAGATATTTCCAAGAGATACGCTTACGACAGCCTTTCCGATGCCGATAAGCAGCTCTATAATCAGATATTCGACGCTGCAAAGATACTCCAGTGGAAGGTCGACACAAACGTTGACGATGAAACATGGATAAGAGTATTCGGTCTTGTTTACACTCAGGAGCCTCAGCTTTTCTATATTAACGGAGGAAAAGTCAGAAACGGCAAGATAGCTTATCAGAACGTTACAAACGATCAGGTCAAGACTATGACTGCCGAGATAAATCAGGTGGCAGATCAGCTTGTGGCAGAAGCAAACAAGCTCGCAACCGATTATGACAAGCTGCTGTATTTCCACGATTGGATAGTTCTCAACTGCTCCTACGAGGATCAGACCGAATTCTGCAAGAGCGTTTACGGCGGTCTTGTTGAAAAGAAGATCCAGTGTGCAGGCTATGCTAAGACAATGCAGTTCCTCTGCGATAAGGTCGGCATTCCCTCTATGATAATCACAGGTGCAGGCGAAAAGGCATCTCACGCATGGAACGTTGTCAGCGTTGACGGCGAATGGTACAACCTCGACTCCACTTGGGACGACCCCATTCTCAAAACTCAGGTGGACAACAATCTCTCCCACAGATATTTCCTCGTCAAGGACTCCGAGATACACAATATCACCCACTTCAGCATCAATGAGATAACACTCAGCAGCGGCACTAAGATCAGATACTTCGATCCCCCCGCATGCACTGCCGATAAGAACAACTACTTCGTTAAATCAGGCAAGCTGTTCGCAGACCAGGCTTCTGCAGAAGCAGCTCTTAAGGACGGTATGAAGGCAGCCGCCGACAAGAAGGAACGCTGCGTTGAGGTAAGACTCAGCTCCGCTGACGCTTACAATGCTATGAAAAACAATCTGAAATCCTACTCCTCTTGGATAAAGGAGCAGAATTCTGCGGTAACCTCCGTTTCCGCTATAACAGATGATGCACTTCAGATCATTCAGATAGATCTGGCATACTGATCTGTCCGTACCCTACACCGAGGCTTCCCAATGGGAGGCTTCGGCGGCAGGGTTGTGATCGGCTCTCCGTCAGGTACAGAGATCCGATCAGAGCTTCTGCCAATAAAGCAAATACATTTTCCCGAAAAATATTTTCACGAAAATGGAGAGAAATAGCTTGAAAAAACGCACCACACTTTTGCCGCAGCTTATTGCCTGTGCTTTGCTGCTGTCCGCCTGCTCCAAAACCGAGGACGTACCCGAGATAATCACGACTCCTGCGGAAACTGCTGTTCAGACAACGGCAGCATCTGCCGAAACGGAGGAAAGCCCCTACAAAAGCTATGCCTTCGACAACCTGACTCAAACGGAGCAGCAGGTCTACACGGCTATTGCAGACGCAGCCAAAAACCATGAGGAAAAGGCGGTTTTCCCGACCCCGGTCACATGGGCGACCTGCCGAAAGGCGTATATCGCCGTTTTCCGAATGGAATCGGATATATTCTGGCTCAGCTCAAAGCTTCGCCCGAGCGAACCCGACAAAATGGTGTCGGAGCTTTATCTTCATTATGATTTCACGCCCGAGGAATGTCAGAAAATGTCGGCGGAAATAGAGGAAGCGGCGGCAGATGTTCTTGCAAAAGCCGAAAAGCTGTCCTCCGATTACGACAAACTGAAGCTTTTCCACGATTTTCTGGTGCTGAGGGCGGATTTTTCCGACACCGACGACAATACTACGGGTACCGTTTACGGCGGACTGGTGGGAAAATCTCTCCGATGCGGCGGATATGCAAAAACTATCCGCTGGCTTTGTGAACGTGCAGGCATCGAGAACACCATTGCCGACGGCGAAAGCAACGGCATTTCCCATACCTGGAACAAGGTAAAATGCGGCGGAAGATGGTACAATCTGGACGCCACCTGGGATGACCCCGTTATCAAGGCAGACTCTATCCGACGGGATACATATATCAGATATGACTTTTTCCTTGTACCCGACAGCGACATTCTCGGACTGACACATACCATCTCCGAGGAAATTATCAAAGCCCCCGTCTGCAATTCCACCAGCGAAAGCTACTTTAATAAGGAACGCCGCTGTGCATACTCGGCGGAAAGCGGCATAGAGATACTTAAAGATACCGCCTCCCAATCGGTGTGTTCGGGAATTGCAAATGCAGAAGTGAAATTTACATCAAAAGAAGAATATGACAGGGCTGTAAAAAAGCTTTTTGATTCGGGTGAGATATTATCCGTCCTGAAAACTGCCGATTCGGCAGCGGGCGGAAACGTCATTTCCCGAACAGCATATGCACGAAGTCTTAACAGCGACCTGCTTATCATAAATATCTCATTTTCATATATCGAAGCCAACGATTAAACCGTTAAAGAAGGATTGATTAACATTGCCTAAAAGAAGATTTGCAGCAGCTGCCGTCCTTACGGCTGCTGTGACCCTGTTGACATCCTGTATGCAGAGAAACGAGCCCGACATTTCCAAAGACCCGCTGCCAAGCGTCACCACCACCGCATCGGAAACTCTGAGAGCGGAAGTGACAGCTGTCCCCCTTGAAGAGGAAACTTCATCGGCGGAAACCTCCAAGGAAACGACGGTCACAACCGAAACCACCAAGAAGGAAACCACAGCTTCCAAAGAAAGCGAAACCACCACCGTCCCCACCGAAGGCACAAAGGCTCCCGAAACAACGCCTTCCACAGTGGTCATGACGGTAACTCCCCCCGAAACCACCACCGTTTCCGAAACAACGACCGAAGTGTCGGAAACCACCTCCGTGTCCTCGGAAACAACCTCGGTGCAGACCACGACCATCTCGGAAACAACAACTGTCCCGCAAACCACCACAACCGTTTCCGAAACCACCACGACCGCTCAGACGGAAAAGCCACAGCCGCAGGTAAATCCCGTTACGGGAAAGACCATCATCACCCGTCCGTACAGCTATTACCAGCTTACTGCCGATGAACAGGCAGTCTATGACGAGATTTTTGAACACGCTATGAATTTGGACACTGAGTTTACATTCAGTAATCCGACTGATATTGATACGATATACAAAATTTATGAGCTTCTTGTCAATGAGGAGATAGAGCTTTTCTATCTGGATAACAAGTTCTATTACACAGGCACGCCCGCTACCCGAATGAAGCTGGGCTATACCGATACAGCCACTAATATCAAAAAGAAAAAGCAGGATATGAACACCGCCACTCAGGAGATACTTGCAAAGGTCACCTCGGGAATGAGCGACTATGAAATTGTAAAGCTCTTCCATGACGAGCTGGTACGCACCTGCGTTTACGATACCGAAGCCATCAACAATATCTACGGTGCGTTGGTGAAAAAACGCACTATGTGTCAGGGCTATGCAGGTGCATTTCTGAGATTGTGCAACCTTACGGGAATACCTGCCATCAGCATCACAGGCTCTACCAACGAGCCGCATATGTGGAATATGGTGAAGATAGACGGAGAATGGTACCATATCGACCTGACATGGGACGACCCCGATAAGGAAGATTATCCCGAATTCTGCCGATACGATTATTTCGGTCTGGACACTGCCACTATCAAAAAGCTGCGTACCATCGACAACTATTCCTATGCCCTGCCCGAAGCCACCTCGGACAAATATAACTATTTTGTCTATAACAAGCTTGTGGCAGAAAGCTATGACGAAGCAAAGCTTATGATAACCAACGAGCTTTACAGATGCATCAAGGAAAAGGGCTGCGGAGTGCAGATAAAATGTGCCACACCCGAGCTTTTCCGTGAGGTCAGCTCGAAAATGCTCACCTCCGCCAATGCGGAAGGTTTTACCATTCTTGAAGAAGTCAACACTGCGGCAGGGGGAAGCGTTATCGAAACCGAATCCCTCTATTACTCCAACGACGAAGGAACTCTGGTCATAAAGATATATCTGAAATATCTCAGCTGAGAGTGATGATTTCCCGAATTATCCAATGAGAGGAGGCGGCAGCTTTGACAGAGAAAACTAAAAGAATAGCCGCCGCACTCTCTGCGGCGGCTTTGACAATATTCGGCGTATGCGGCTGCTCGGACAATGAGCCGCCCGAGGAAGAAAAGACAGAATCGGTAACTGTCATCTCCGACGGCACCACGGCGGAAACCGCTTACGAAATGCCTCCGCTGGAAGGCTATACCCCCAATGACGACAAATATTCCGATTGGGAAACACGCTACGGATATTTCCAGCTGTCCGAGGGGGACAGAAAGATATATGACGCAACGGTGGGGACGATGAAAAATATGTCCCCGAAGCTCCCGCTTTATACGGACGAGCGAAATTACAGGCGGATACTCCACCTTGTTTCTATTGAACAGATGGGAATATTCTACCTGAAAAGCACCTCCGCTTCTCTTGACGAACAGGGAAAATACTTCAACGTTGATTTTTCCTATCGCTATTCCGCTACACAGGTGGAGGAGATGAACAATCTCGCCGAAGCCGAAGCACATAATATCATCTCCCATATCCCCAAGGACACGGACGATTACGGCAAGCTGCTGTACATTCACGACTGGCTGGTGAAAAATGTCCAAAAGGATACCGAATCGGAGTATGCCTCCACTGTTTACGGAACTCTGGTAAGGCGTGCAGCCCTGTGCGAGGGTTATGCAAAGACCTTTTCATATCTGTGCAATCTGCTGGGCATTGAAAATATTATCGTCACGGGATTTACCGATGTGCCGCATATGTGGAATATGGTAAAGCTGGACGGAAGCTGGTATCACGTTGACGTTACCTGGGACGATGTAAATATCGGGCTTCCCGACTTTGTGTCATATCAGTTTTTTCTCGTCCCCGACGAAACGGTCAAGGAAAACCGCACCATAGATGCTTCTATTTATATCCCCCCCGAAGCAAAAGGCGGAGAATATGAGTATTTCGTAAAGGAAGGTCTGACGGCAAATTCCACAGCAGATTTCCCCGATGTCCTTGCAAAAAGCATAGTCAGTGCTGCTCGGAATGATAACAGATTTGCTATGATAAAATTCGACAAAGGTGATGAATATATCTTCTTTCTCAATGAGATAAACAACAGTGATAAGGGCATAAAAGCCGCCCTTGAAGCTGCCAACGCCGAGCTTGCCGAAAGCGGCATTTCCGTTGAGATAGAAACAAGAATAAACGCCGATGCCTACCGAACGGCGGTGTTTATCCTGAAGCGGACAGACAGCTGAAAGAGAGGTACAGCAGAATGAAAACCACATTGACCATCATTACAGGCGGTGCAGGCAGCGGAAAATCCGCACTTATGTCGGAGCGGATAAAAAAAGCCGCAGAGGATGGCAGCAGAGTTATCGCCTGTATCCCCGAGCAGTTTTCCTTCGAATATGACCGTATGATGTACGAAAGGCTTGGCATCAAGCTGTATAATTATATTGAGGCGGCAGGGTTTTCCCGTATTGCCGCCGATATTTTCGCTAAATTCGGCGGTTCGGGCGGACGCTCTGCCGATGACCTGACCCGAACGATAATTATGCACCGAACTATCTCCCGACTGAAAAACGAAGGTGCTCTCAGCTGCTATTCCCGACAGGCAGGCTCCCCCGCCTTTGCGGAAAGCTGCCTTGAAACCGTAAAGGAGCTGATGACGGCGGGAATATCCCCCGAGGACCTCAGCAAATTTTGCAGCATTTCGGAGGGCAGCATCAAGCTGGCGGATATTGCCCTGATATATGCCGAGTATACGAAAAATCTTGCCGAATCGGGCTTCAAGGACAGCCACGCCGACATTTACGAGGCTGCCCTTATTGCCCATAAAAACGTTTTTTTCCAAGATGCGGATATTTTCATCGACGAATTCAAAAGCTTTACGGGAGATCAGTACAAGATGATCGCCGCAATGCTTTCCTCAGCCCGTTCGGTGACGGTCGCCTTGTCAGCCGAAAAGCAGCCCAAAAAGAAATACAGCCTTTTCGATACGCCAAACGAAACCGCAATGCGGCTCACGGCTCTGGCGGAGGAATCGGCTGCCGATGTCCAAAGGCTTCACATTGACGGTGCTGTGCGTTTTGCTGCCGATGATCTGCGGTTTCTTTCGGAAAATATACTCCGCTCGGTTCGGAAAAGCTATTCGGGAAACAGCGAAAATGTGAAGATAGCCGAAGGCGAGGACATTTACAGCGAGGTGGATTACGTCTGTGCGGAAATACGCCGACTGACTGCCGAGGAAGGCTATAAATATTCGGATATCGCCGTTGTTTCGAGAAATATGCCGAGCTATCGTCCCGTGCTGGAGGGTGCCTTTGAACGTTACGGGATAGTGGGCAGCGGCAGCGGAAAGCAGGCTGCGGGAAACCGTCCCGAAATGGTTTTTGCGGCTTCGGCACTGAAAATTGCCGCATCTGCATATCCTGAGGCGGAGGATGTGCTCCGTCTGCTGAAAACGGGGCTTTCGGGATTTTCTCAGGAAGAAGTTTCCGAATTTGAAAATTATATTTATACTCTTAGTATAGACAGAGATCTCCTCTCTCGGGAATTTGTCTACAAGACCGATATGACCGAGCTTTCCGCCGAGGAGCTTGAAAGCTTCCTCCCCGAAAAGATACGCCGCTCTGTCCTTGAGCCTGTCGAACGCTTCAAAAAAGCTGCCGACGGAAAAACTGCCGATGAGATATGCATGCTGTTCTGCCAATATCTCAATGAAGTCAAGCTGATAGAAAACACCGCTGCCGTTATTGAACAGCTGACGGACGGCAGGGACGTTATCCCCGATGCGGAAAGTATGACCGCCGCACGAGAACATAAGCAGCTGCTGGAATCCCTTGCACGGTTCATCTCCGCCATAAGACGGGCAGCAGACGGCGACAGCTTCACTCTTTCCGACTTTTACAGCCTGTTCTCGGCGGGACTTTCAAAGCTAAAGCTCTCGGAGCCGCCGCAGACTTTGGACTGCGTTACCGTTGAGCCTGCCGAAACTGCCCGCCTTGCCGACCCGAAGGTTATTTTTATACTGGGAGTAAACGACGGCATTTTCCCTATGCCCGCAAAAGCATCGGGACTTTTTACCGCAAGGGAACGCATGGAGCTTGAAGCAAAAGGGCTTAAGCTGTCGGGCGACACTGAGGTGAAATCAGCGGAGGAACGGTTCATCGCCTACAATATGATCTCGGCGGCATCGGAAAAGCTGTATCTTACATACACCCTGGCAGACGCCAACGGAGCGGCTCAGTACCCCTCCTGCCTAATAAGCCAGACCTGCGGCATACTCGGCATATCCCCCATAAAGATAGCAGAGCTGCCCCAGCAGTTTTTCTCCACCACCGATAAGGCGGCGTTCTATTCCTATGCCCGAAATATCGAACGGACGGACACGGAAACCGCCAGCCTAAAGGCATATCTCAAAAGCAATCCCGCAACCGCTCCGCTGGTGGATTCCCTAGACAGGGCGGGACGGAAATCTCCCCATCAGATCGGCAGTGCGTCCCTTGCGGCGGAATTTTTCGGCAGCAGCATACCTATGTCCGCATCAAGCTTTGAAACATTTTCCAAATGCCCGTTTGCGTTCTTCTGCCAGTACTGCCTGAGAATTTACGCCAGAAAACAGCTAAAATTGCAGTCAAATGTCAGCGGCTCGGCAATACACTACTGCCTGTTCAGGCTAATGTCCGACCACGGGGAAAAGTTCCCCGCACTGCCCGCCGTTCAGCTGGATAATGAGATCAGATCCGCTCTGACCGATTACCGAAATGAAAAGCTTTGCGGCTCCTACGGCAAAACTATGCGGTTCAACGCCAACTATGACAGAATACTCGACACGGTGAAAAGCCTTGCCGTCCATCTCCAGGCGGAGCTGGCACAATCCTCCTTCGTGCCGAAAAAATTTGAGTTCAAGGTGAAATTCAGACAGCCTGCGGGAGATAACGCTTCCATATTTTTCAGCGGTATAGCCGACCGTGTTGATATTTGGGAAACCGATGACAAGAAAAAATATCTCCGTGTGGTGGATTATAAATCGGGCAAAAAGGTTTTCAAGCTCTCGGATATTTACAACGGCACGAATATGCAGATGCTTTTCTATCTGTTTATGCTGACCGATGATAAGCAGGGCGAATTTTCCGATGCCGAGCCTGCGGGGGTGCTGTATCAGCCTGCGGGAGTTGTCACGCCAACGCTGGGACGCAACGCCGATGAAGCGGATGTCCAAAAGGAGGACGACAAGTTCCGCAAGATGAAAGGGCTTGTTCTGGAGGATTACGGCGTTATTTCCGCAATGGAAAAGCCCGCCGCAAGCGGCAAAAATCAGGACAGAACAGCGGTGAACGGCAGATATATCCCCGTCAAGGAAACCGCCGCCTCAAATGATACGGTCAGAGCATATGACAAGAGATATTCCAAGCTCGTTACCGCCGAAAAAATGAAGGAGCTGAGAGAGCACACCGAAAATCTGCTGAAGGAAGCCGCCGACAAGCTTTACGGCGGCAGCGTTGACTCCCTCCCCCTGCTGGACGCCGACGGAAAATCACTGCCCTGTTCCTACTGCGATTATAAGTCTGTCTGCGGAAATTTCCCGCCGTCAAGAATGAAAAAGTATAAATTTGAGTAAAATTTACTGCAAATTTCTTTTTTGTATACCAAAAATTTCCCAATACACAAAAATCTTTTCACACATATATACACTTTGCACAAATCGACATATAATTCATCGTGAAAAGTTTGTGAAAATGCTTGACTTTTATCTGCAAATATGTTATTATATGATTGAAGAATAATCTGCACGTTAATTATGCCCTTTTGCCGCCGCCAAGATCACCGTCGGCAGCCGGCAGAATGTACAGCAAAAAGATGTTTAACGTTTATATATACTATCCGCAGGGAGGTGTTTGAAGCTATGAAAACTATGCACGGTACGGGAGTTTCCGGCGGTATTGCCATGGGACGGATAGCATTTTTCAATAAAAATAAAGCTCCGCTGTCGCTTACCAGAATTGATGACAGCGAAAAGGAAGTTCTGAGATTTCAGCAGGCAAGAGAAGCCGCCGCCGCTCAGCTGGAAAGGCTGTACGCAAAGGCTCTCGAACGTGTCGGCAGAGAGGACGCAGCTATCTTCCAGATACATCTTATGCTGCTGTCCGACAGGGATTATGTGGACTCGGCAGAAGCTATGATGCGAGGCTTCGATATGAACGCCGAGTACGCCGTTAAGCTTACCTCAGATAATTTTGCAAATATGCTCAGACGTATCGATGACCCGTATATGCAGGGCAGAGCTGCTGATATAAGGGACGTTTCCGACCGAATAATTCGTATTCTTTACGGTATAAGCGACAGGATAGAAGCCCCCGAAGAGCCTTCGATAATCGTTTCCGATGAATTTGTTCCCAGTGAAACTATTGAGCTTGGCAGGCAGGACGTGCTGGGCTTTATCTCCGAAAACGGTTCCTCGGGCTCTCACGCTGCTATACTTGCGAGAAATATGCAGTTGCCGTCTATTATCGGCATAAGCGAGCTTATCTCCGAAAAGGACAACGGCAAGGAAGCTATAATCGACGGCTTTACGGGAACAGTCTACCTCGAACCCGACGAAGCGACCGTCAGAAGAATGAAATACAGAATGCAGAATGTGCACAGCGTCAACAAGCTTTGCCTGCTCAGCGAATGTCAGGTAGGCTGACCTCTGCATTGTTCTGAAAGGACTGATGAAATGACAGGCTACCAAAAGCTGGTGATAGACCTTGAGTTCAATCCCGTAAAAAGGGCACCCGAGCTTGAGGACCCCTCTCACCTGCTTAATTACGAAATAATTGAGATCGCCGCAGTTATTCTCGATGACAATAACGAAACCTGTGACAGCTTCCGATGCTACGTCAAACCGGAACACGCCGATTCCATCGCCCCCGAAATAACCAAGCTTACGGGGATTACATACGACGACGTCAAGGACGCCGACTGCTACGAAGCATCGCTGGACAGATTTATCGAATGGGTCGGGGACAGAAAGATCACCGCTTACAGCTGGAGCAAGACCGACAAGCTTCAGATAATGCGTGAAGCAGAATTCAAGGGCTTTCTGCCTAAGGCAGAAGCGGTTTTCCCCCGCTGGATAGACCTGCAGAGGATCTATTCAAGGAAAATGGGACTTTCCCGTCCCGCAAATCTTACTACTGCACTGAATATTCTTCAGATAACCTTTGTGGGAGCGGAGCATTCCGCCCTCGCAGATGCCGAAAACACCGCACGCATCCTTGCAATGCTCTGTGACAGCAAGCGTATGGACGAATTGAAGTCCCGTTCAAGAGTCACCTTCAATTCCAAGGATATGGGAGGCTTCAAGCTTTCGGATATGATAAAGGTAAAAACAAGGAAAAAATAGAGAAACGGCTTGCCGAGAGCAAGCCGTTTTTCATAAGCAAGGAGCATAAAATGGAAAATATTGTTATTAGAAACGAAGAAATAAGTGACTATTCCGAGGTCGAAAATCTTATCAGAAACGCATTCTGGAATTTAAATGTCCCCGGGTGCAGCGAGCATTATCTCGCCCACGTTTTAAGAGAGCATGAGGATTTCATTCCCGAGCTTGACCTTGTGGCTGTGCTGGACGGACGCATTGTGGGAAATGTAATGTATGCCAAGGGAAAGCTCACAGATGAAAACGGAAATGAGAAAACCGTCCTGACATTCGGACCGTTAAGCGTCCTGCCCGAATATCAGCGAAAGGGCATAGGAAAGGCACTGCTTGAACACTCATTTAAAAAAGCAGAGGAAATGGGATTTGACTGCATTGTCATCTACGGCAGCCCCGCAAACTATGTATCAAGAGGCTTCAAAAGCAGCCAAAAATATAATGTCTGCCTTGAAGGCGGCATTTTCCCTATGGCTATGATGGTAAAGGAATTAAAGGAAAACGCCCTTGACGGCAGAAAATGGCAGTATAGTGACAGCCCCGCATATTTCATCGAAAATGAGAAAGCGGAAGAGTTTGACAAAAGCTTTCCGCCCCTGAAAAAGGAATACCGTCCCTCTCAGGAGGAATTTTACATTTACAGTCATTCAGAGGTGAAATGACAATTTAAAGGCAGGCACTGTCCGCCCCGCCTGCCGAATTGGCGATAACGTCCTCAAGGGTGATGCCGTCAAGGTACTTGTTCACCACATCGTAAAGCCCCTTCCATATCCCCAATGTAGGGCATTTGTCTGCATTGGGGCATTCATTTTCGGGATATTCAATGCAGGAAACAGGCGACAGACTGCCCTCTGTGACCCTGAGTATCTCCCCCACCGTATACCCCGACGGTGCCTTTGAAAGCCGATAGCCGCCCTGATAGCCACGGTTGGTTTTCAGCATTCCCGATTTGTTCAGCAGAGGAACTATCTGCTCAAGATACTTTTTTGAAATACCCTGCCGCTCGGCAATGTCCTTGAGTGCAACATAGCCGTCACCCTGATTTTCCGCCAGATCAAGCATCATTCTGAGAGCATATCTGCCCTTTGTTGAGATTTTCATATGTTACATATCCTTTCCGTTAAAATCAAATTACCTACTAATTACCATTATAACATAGGTTTTATAAGTTTTCAACTGTTTTTGAGAATTTTTTAAAAATTACCAAAAACCTATTGATTTTTAGGTTTTAATATGGTATAATAGTGTTGCTGACATAATTTGACAACATTTAATCAAAAACGACTTAATTAGTAGATATTTGTTCAAAAAGTAAAAATGAATCATCAGGGGGTTTACGAATTGAGGAAGATCTTAAACAAACGTATCGTAATTGTCTGCAATGCCGCTTTGATATTTATGATCTCCGTGCTGTTTATCGTTCAGACGACGGTTATGAAGTCAAATGCCGAGTCCACAGCCGAAAATCGTATAGTTGACGTTCTCGAAAAGCTTGAAGCCAACGATGCCGAGATAGCCGAGCTGACCGATCAGCTGAATACCGACTATATTGCCAAGGCAGACGCTTTTGCACAAATGATAGAGCTTGATCCGTCTATCCTGGGCGATGCGAAAAAGCTTGATGAAATAAAAGCAATGCTCGATGTAGATGAACTGCACGTTACCGATGAAAAGGGCATTATACAGTGGAGTACTGTGTCTGCATACATAGGCTTTGACTTCTCCTCCGGCGACCAGACTAAGCCGTTTTTATCCATACTCAATGACCCTTCCGTTAAGCTCGCTCAGGAACCCCAGCCCAACGGTGCGGAGGGTAAGCTTTTCCAGTATATCGGCGTGTCAAGAAGGGACAAAACAGGTATCGTTCAGGTAGGAAATGCCCCCGACAGACTTCAAAATCAAATAGAAAAGAACAGCATAGGTAACGTTCTGGAATCCTTTACAGTCGGCAATACGGGTTATGTAATGGCAATTTCCAAGTCGGACGGACTTATCGCCGCACACCCCAACAAAGAACTTATCGGAGTAAGTGCTTCCGAATTGGGTACCCTTGACAAGCTTTTAGCCGGTGCAGACGGTATCTTCTGCAAAATAGACGGCACTCAGGTATATTGCTGCATAACCGAAAACGATGATTACATACTTATTACAGCTCTCCCAAAGGATGAGGTATACGACGGCAGAGCGATACTTATGGCCATCTTCATTATTTGCGTTCTTGTAATGCTCACCGCAATTATAACACTGCTCAATAATATGATAAACAAGGTCATCATCAGCGGCATCAATAATATCCTCAGCAAGCTGAATCTCGTTTCTTCGGGCGATATGGACGTTGTGTTCGACGTTGCGACATGTCCCGAATATGAGACACTCAGCAACGGTATCAACGCCATGCTGGCAAATATCCGTGATAATATGGCTGAAACCGCAAGGCACAGCGAGGAGCAGCAGCGTATGTTCAGGCAGGTCACCGAAATATCCGCAAATATCGGCTCGGAATCCTCCGAAATGCAGAATGTTGCCTCCAAGCTTTCCGACGGCTCCGCTACACAGGCAGCGACCGTTCAGGAGATCACCGCTTCCTTCAACGCAATTGCAGATCAGATAAAGGACAACGCAAAATCCGCTGCAAATGCAAGCAGGATCTCGGACAAAACTACCAAGGAGCTTGACGCAGGTGCCGAAAAACTTGGCGAAATGCAGAGTGCTATGGCTAAGATCGAGGAATCCTCCGACAAGATCAGCAATATCGTAAAGACCATCGAGGATATTGCATTCCAGACAAATATCCTTGCCCTGAATGCAGCCGTTGAAGCCGCAAGAGCGGGTCAGCACGGCAAGGGCTTCGCTGTTGTTGCTGATGAAGTCCGCACCCTTGCTACAAAGAGTGCCGAAGCTACCACCCGCACAGCGACCCTTATCGAGGAAACCAAGCGGGCTGTTGACGAAGGCAGCAGGATAGCCAACGAGACCGCCGAGCAGCTCCGTTCGATGATGAGCGGCGTTTCCGAAAGCAACAAACTTATCGACAGCATTGCAACAGCTTCCGAGGCTCAGGCAGCTTCCTTCGAGGAAATTTCCGACAGTATGATGCACATTTCGGGAGTTATTCAGCAGAATGCTCAGATCTCCAACAGTGCCGCTTCCACAGCCACCGAGCTGGACAAGCTGGCAGGCTCTCTCGAAGCAATTTTCAGATAATATTTTTCAAGAAAAAATTCAGCGGACGGTCGCTTGATCGTCCGCTTTTTTTCACAGTGAAACAGGAGGAAATATCCATGAAAAAACCGGTCATTATCCCGATAATGGCGGCGGCACTGCTAACGCTGACCGCCTGTTCATCGGACAAGACAGACACGCCGATAACCGAAACGGAAACGGTTTCTGAGGAAAAAGTCACAGAAAGGGTCAAAGCAGACCCGTCCAAAATAAAATATGCCGACAGCTACAGCTTTGATAAGCTCAGTGACGGCAATATCGAAAAGACGGAATGCTCCATTCTCGTTGAAGCGGAAACTGCGGCGGAAGCTAGCGGCGTTGTGGTTCTGGCAGATTACCCGGGATTTTCGGGGGACGGATATGTGTCCATCTCCAATAATGCCGATTTCAAGCTGACTGTGGATATTCCCGCAAGTCAGTATTACAAGCTGACGGTTCGGCATCAGGCAGGCAGCCACAAGGAAAATCCGCTTATGTTCAACGGCTCAAAGGTCATGAACATTAACTCGGAAGCGGGCGATTGGCAGGATTCGACCGCTGACGGAATTTTCCTCGAAAAGGGCGAAAACGCCATTACTCTCGGCGAGGGCTGGAGCTATTTTTCCATCGATTCCATTAAAATTGAGAACGGCGAACCGCTCAGCGACAGCCTTTACGAGAACGTAACGGGAACGCTTTGCAATCCCTATGCCAATCTGAAAACGCAGAATATTTATCAGTATCTTAAAGCCATATACGGGAAACGCACCCTTTCGGGACAGTGCACCGACCACGGCAAGAGCACCGAAACGGAAGCCCTTTACAAGAAATTCGGAAAATATCCCGCTGTCCGCACCTTTGACTTTATCTTCGACTCCATTGCACTCAGCAAGGGTAATCCCGACGGACGGGACGTTGAACTTGCCATTCAGTGGGACAAGGAGGGCGGTCTTACCGTATTCGACTGGCACTGGCATGCTCCCTGCAAGGAAACAGCTTTCTATGCCGACAAGACCTCCTTCAGACTGAGCGATGCCGTGACCGACATTGACCTTGCAAACCTCTCCCCCGACGAGGTGCAGAAGCTGTTCGACGAAGGAAAGATAAGCGAGGAAGCTCTGTGGATAATCAAGGATATTGACAATATTTCCGCACTTATGCAGAAGCTGGAGGACGAAAATGTTACCGTTCTGTGGCGTCCGCTCCACGAGGCAAGCGGCGGCTGGTTCTGGTGGGGTGCATCGGGTGCCGATGATTACAAGTGGCTCTGGAAACTTTTATATCACCGCATGACCGACTATTATCAGCTGGATAATCTTATCTGGGTATGGAACGGACAGTCAGCCGAATGGTACCCCGGCGACGAATACTGTGACATAGCTGCCATCGACATTTACAGCGATGTCCACGACTACGGCGTAAGCCCCGATATGTTCGCCGAGGTATCGGGCTGGGCGAAAAACGGCAAGCTTGTTACCATGAGCGAATGTGCCACCATGCCTGACCCCGAGCTTATCGTCAGGGACAACGCCTACTGGCTGTGGTTTGCGGTATGGAACGGCGACTATCTTGTTCAGCTGAGAACCACAACGCTGTCCGACGCCTATACTTCACTTGGTATGATGGAAAAGGTCTACAACAGCGACGTTATCATTACAAGAGATGAGCTGCCGAAGGAATTGTTTGAAATAACCGAATGACACTAAACGGGGCTGATACCGCAAAAGGTATCAGCCCCGAACTTTAGTAAAATGTTATGTTAGCTAAATTCAACTCTCCACTTTCCATATTTCATGCTAATCTTTAATCGTTTTGTATACAAAAGCCGCAGATAAAAGCCTACCGTCTTTTGCTTTTATTGCAAAACACTGCAAATTTATCGGCTACAAAACCACAAACTACCCAAAGAACCACTATACTATATTTCATAACAAAATGTAAAGCGGGGAAAAGAGGGCTGACTGATTTATAATTCACAATTCATAATGCATAATTATTAATTTTGTTATCGCAAATGTGGTTTCACAAACCGACATAGGTCAGGAAGGTAACAGGCGAAAAACATAAAAACAAACTACCCCAAGCACAACAAATTATATCCTCTCACAAAAATGTAAAGCGGGGAAAAGAGGGTGGGGTGAAAGGGAAAGGGGATTGCA
>CAZINI010000003.1:0-129482 GCA_964540575.1 uncultured Ruminococcus sp. | reverse complement strand
GTGCTCCGAAGCAAAGCTTCTACGCACTTTTTCAGTTGTTGAGCAGACATTAAATTAGGAAATATTTATGAATGAGGTAATGATAATGGCTGATATTATATCAATCGGGGAAATGCTTGTAGATTTTACTGCGGAAACCACTCCCGACGGTGCCGTGCGTTTCTACCGCAATCCGGGCGGAGCACCTGCAATGGTCGCTGTAATGGCAGCAAGAGCGGGAGCGTCCTCGGCATTCATCGGCAAGCTTGGTAAGGATCTTTTCGGAAAATATCTTAAATCGGAGCTTGAAAGCCATGGTGTGGACACAAGCGGAGTCATTCTCGATAAGGATCATCAGACCACACTTGCTTTTGTTGGCACTGATGAGGATAACGAGCGTGAGTTTGTGTTCTACCGCAAAAATTCCGCCGATGTTAATCTAAATTTCAATGAGATAAAAAAATCCCATCTGGACAAATGCAAGATCTTACACTTCGGTGCACTCTCGCTTACCGACGAGCCTGCACGTTCCGCAACGCTGAACGCTATTGAATACTGCAAGGAACAGGGCAAAATAATCTCCTACGACCCCAACTGGCGTGAACAGCTTTGGGAGTCCAAATCGGAAGCGTTCAAAATTATGAGAAGTGTTGTTCCCCTCTGCGACATAATCAAGGTTTCCGAAAAAGAGCTGAAAATTATCACAGATTACGACAATATGCTTACGGGAACGGCGATACTGCTGTCCAAGGGCGTAAAAGCGGTCATCGTAACTCAGGGTGCAAAGGGCTGCATTATCGCCACGAAAAAGGGCATTATCCGCTCCGCCTCCTACAAGGTGGAGGTTCTGGACACTCTCGGCACGGGCGACAGCTTCCATGGAGCATTTCTCGCTAAGCTTGCAGAAACAGGCAAAAAGCCCGAGGAGCTGGAAATTTCCGAGCTGGAATATATCGCTGACTACGCCAATGCCTGCGGAGCACTTTGCTCAACAAGATACGGTGCTATCCCGTCAATGCCGTCAAATGAAGAAATTCTGGAATGTATGAAAAACGTTCCCAGACTTTGATTTTTTTCAAAAAAACATACCGTACATCGGAAATTCTCCGATGTACGGTATTATTATTTGCGAATATTTCGAGTTTATTTACGGTAAAAACTGTACAGAAAATCAGTACAGCGGACCGTACTTTTCGCAGGCTCTGTAATCGGCAGATTCGGAGTCCTTAGTGCCGAATGCAGTCCAGGCGTGAGGACGATAAATTTTCTCCTCGGGAACATTATGCATTGCAACGGGAATTCTCAGCATGGAAGCCAGCGTGATAAGGTCTGCACCAATGTGACCGTATGTGAGAGAACCGTGATTTGCACCCCAGTTTGCCATTACCGAGTAAACGTCCTTGAATGCAGGGTTTCCGTCCTCGACAAGGTTGGGAACGAACCAAGTGGTAGGCCATGTCTTGTCCGTTCTCATATCAAGGGGAACGTGTATCTCATCGGGGAGAGTTACGGTGTAGCCCTCTGCTATCTGTAAAACAGGTCCCAGACCGTCAATGATATTCAGTCTTATCATAGTAACGGGCATCTCAGCCTGTGTCTTGAAGTGAGATGAAAATCCGCCGCCTCTGAAATAGCCGAGGTTTGCAGGGCACCAATCCACCGCCTTAAGGATAGAATCAATGTCCTTGTCGGTCACCTTCCACCAAGGCTTCATGCAGTTATTGCCGTTCTCGTCCACAGCAAGACCCGTGCCGTCCAGAGCGGCAGCACCCGAATTTATCAGGTGGATAAAGCCGTTTGCTGCCCTGCCCTCGGGCTTTTTGCCTGTTACACGTTCAACGGCTTCGGGGCTCCAATAGGTGCGGACATCGGCGAAAACGCTTGCTGTTCCTGTCAGCAGATTGCCGAAAAGCATAGCTGTACCATTCAGACCGTCATTCTCGGTAGCAAGAAGTGTGGGCTGCTTTTTGCCGTTCCAATTGAATGTGGAGTTGAGAATTGCCTCGGAGAAATCGCCGTTGGGAAGCCAGTCTGTCCACATTCTCTGACCCTGGAAACCGCCGTAAATAGCGTTTCTTCCGTTGGACTCTTCCTTCCAGCCCATCTCGGCAAGCTTGGGATTTCCCAGCATAATATCACGGATAATAAGGGTCATCTTAACGCAGAATTTCCACTGCTCCTCGTGGCTCATAACGTCCTTGTTTCCGGGATTGGGTCCATCATTTACGTCCATTCCCTCGGGACAGTTTGCTTTTGTCCAGGCAAGTGCCTTTTCATATTCATCGTGGTCGTATATCTCCAGCTTCATTCGGCGGAGAATTTCGGTCATATCAACATATTCGGCTCTGATGCCGAGATATTTCTGCAAAAATTCGGGACTGCACTGTGAACCTGCTATTCCCATGGAAACAGCTCCCAGCCCTACATAAGCCTTGCTTCTCATACAGCCTACCGCAACGGCACACCGTGCAAAGCGGAGAATTTTCTCCGAAACGTCCTCGGGGATAGAGGTGTCATCAGCGTCCTGAACGTCATGTCCGTAAATAGCGAACGCAGGCAGACCCTTCTGAGCATGAGCAGCCATGACCGCCGCAAGATATACCGCACCGGGACGCTCCGTACCGTTAAAGCCCCACACCGCCTTGACGGTCAGCGGGTCAAGGTCCATAGTTTCCGAACCGTAGCACCAGCAGGGAGTTACGGAGAGAGTTGCGGCAATATTTCGGGTGGAAAAATACTCCTGAGTTTTCGCCGCTTCAGCACCGCCGCCGATAGTGCAGGGTCCGATAACACATTCAACGGGAGTTCCGTCGGGATATGTACAATTAGCCTCGATAAGAGCCTTTGCCGCCTTTGCCATATTCATAGTCTGATCTTCAAGGCTCTCTCTTATTCCCATCTGTCTGCCGTCGATAACGGGTCTTATTCCAATTCTCGGGTACATAATAATTCTCCTGTTCATATATTATTTTACAATAGTTTTGAATATATCAAATGCGACCTGCCAATCCTCCGTATTTTCGGGAGAATAGCTTTTTATCTCATCGGACGCTGCGATGATTCTTCTCGCCGTTTTTATATCGGAAATATCTCCATGAGCGATAAACTGAATAGCGGCATTTCCGAAAACAGTCGCTTCGGCAGGACCTGCGTAAACCGTACAGTCACAGGCGGAAGCGGTCATTTTGCAAAGCAGACCGTCCTTTGTGCCGCCGCCGATAAGGTGTATCGAATGGTATTCTCTGCCCGTGCATGCCTTTATCTCGTCAAACGCCTGACGATATTTCAACGCCAGACTCTGATAAATGCAACGCATTACCTCTCCCACCGTTTCGGGGACGGGCTGGTTTGTTCTGCGGCAGAACTCTCTGACTCTTTCGGGAATATTCCCCTGCGGCGTAAACTCGGGAGCGTCGGGGTCGATGAAGGAAACCATCGGCTCGGCTTCAAGTGCCAGCCGTTCAAGGTCGGCATAGCTGTATTCGCTGCCCTCTCTTATCCACTGACGGCGGCTTTCCTGAATAAGCCACAGACCGATGATATTTTTCAGCAGCGTTGTTTTTCCGCCGTAGCCGCCCTCGTTGGAAACGCTGAGCTCTGCTGATTTTTCCGTAAGCACAGGCTCGTCAAGCTCCGTGCCGAACAGCGACCATGTTCCGCAGGAAATAAAGATAAAGTCCTCCTCTTCGGTGGGAACGGCTGCTGCGGCACACTGTGTATCATGTCCGCAAACGGCGAAAACAGGCACTTTGGGAACGTCCAGCTCCTCGCATATCTCATCGGAAAGCATACCCGCCAAGCTGCCGCTCGGGATAATGTCGGGGAGAATATTCCGAGGGATACCGAGAGCTTTCAGCACCGTGTCCGACCAGATGCCGTTGGTGGCGTTCATCATCTGAGTGGTGGAGGCAATGGAATATTCGGCGTGTGCCTCACCCGTCAGCAGAAAGTTGAAAAGATCGGGCATAAGCAGCAGCTTGTCAGCACGTTTCAACAGGTCGGGACGGTCACGTTTAACCGCCATCAGCTGAAAGACCGTGTTTATGTCCATAAACTGAATGCCCGTTATCTTGTAAAATTGCTCACGGTTTATATAGCGAAATGACTTTTCAGCAAGCCCCTCGGTTCGCCTGTCCCGATAATGAACGGGATTGTCCAGCAGCCTGCCCTCCTTGTCGATAAGCCCGAAATCGACGCCCCATGTGTCAACTCCGATGCTGTCAAAGCCGCCGTCATTTTTCGCCTTGATAATTCCCTGCTTGACCTCGTGAAGCAGCCGAAGAATGTCCCAGTAAAAGGTTTTCCCCACCATAACGGGATTATTCTCGAAACGGTGAAGCTCCTTCAGCGTGATCTTTTCGCCGTCAAAGGAACATAGCATAGCCCGTCCGCCCGATGCTCCGAAATCAAATGCAAGCACACGTTTTTCCGACATAGTGACCTCCTTATGTTGTGCCGATACAACGGTTGATTTGCTGTAAAAAATGGTTAAGCGTTCCCTTTTACGACGCCCTTTTTGAGGATAATATTTGCATAAATAGCCTCCTCGCCCGTGGCAACAACGGCATAAGCGGTCTTTGCCCGCTCATAGAACGCAAAACGCTCTATCATTTCTATCTTGCAGTTTTCGGGCTCGTACTTGTTAATGATGTCCTTGTATTCGTCCCAAATAGTGGGAACTACCGGGTCGCCGGGGACGACCTCCATAAGCATAACAGGTTTTTCAGTGTAGGTGTCCAGCGGGAAAAGCTGCATTATAGCGTCCAGCAGCTCGGGAACGCCGTGACCGTCCGCCCGTACTACCCTTTTTCCGATGGTTTCCGAAGGGAAATTTCCGTCAGCGATAACTATCTCATCGCCGTGACCCATTTCCATCAGCGTTTTCACCAACTCGGGAGATAGGATCTTTGGGATATTTTTTAACATTTTCCGTTCCTCATTTCAATTTTTCAAGAATATCTGTCAGACTGTTCCAATCGTTAATGTGCAAATGCTCATAATCGGGTTCGGGACAAGGCGTTTTCCAGGGGCACGGGATAGTTTTGTCATCATACCAAACGGGAAATATTCCCATATTATGTGCACCGTCAATATCCGCCGAAACCGTATCTCCGCAAAACCACACCTTGTCAGCAGTCAAGCCCGCTTTTCTCAGTGCCAGCTCGAAGATAAGCCTGTCGGGCTTGCGGAAAATATACTCGCTGGACGCAATGACAAACTCGAATTCATTCTCGGGCAAGCACTCGTCAATGCGGGTTTTCAGGGCATTTCCCGACCAGCCGAGATTGCTGATGACTCCGCTGCGTATGCCATTCTCCCGAAGATAAGCAAGCATTTTTTTAACACCCGGCATAAGCTTTATCTCCGAAGCGTTTTTCCAGAATATCAGTTCAATATCCTCATAAGGAATGTCGAATTCCAGACCGAAATATTCATATTGAAGCTTATCGTAAAACCGCTGATGTATCTCAAAACCGCTGTTTCTCGGGATATTCAGCCTTTTGAATATCTCCCCGCCCAGCTCGTTTACCTGCTCGGGAGTCACATTGTCGGGATTTTTGGTCAGATGCCGAAAAACCGCTTTGTGTCCCTTAACGCCGTCCACATATTGCTCATATAAAATCGTATTTCCGTAATCAAAAAGTATCATCTCGGGAAGCTTCATCAAGATCCCCTCTTTCAAAAAATACGCACGCAACCCGCACAAAAAGCTGCACGGATTGCGGCATAGAATGCATTAATTGCAATTACATCAGTGGAAAATCACATAAGTGATTTGTAAAGCTCCTTGATCTCCTCAACGGAAGTATCACGGGGATTTCCGGGACGGCAAGCGTCATCATAAGCAGACTGTGACAGGAAATCTAAGTCCTCGGGCTTAACGATAGCCTTAAGGTCGGCGGGGATTCCAACATCAACGGAAAGCTGCTTAACAGCGTCGATAGCTGCCTTCCTGTATTCCTCCTGCGACATAGCATCAACGCCCTGAACGCCCATAGCACGGGCAATTTCACGGTACTTTTCGCCTGTTGCGGGAGCGTTGTACTCCATAACGGTAGGCAGAATGATAGCGTTTGCAACGCCGTGAGGAGTATCATAAAGTGCACCGAGAGGGTGAGCCATAGAGTGAACTATTCCCAGACCAACGTTTGAGAAGCCCATTCCTGCAACATACTGACCGAGAGCCATATCAGCACGGCCCTGCTTGGTGTTTGCGACCGCATCTCTCAGTGAACGTGCGATTATTTCGATAGCCTTGAGATGGAACATATCCGAAAGCTCCCATGCACCCTTAGTTATGTAGCCCTCGATAGCGTGTGTGAGAGCGTCCATACCTGTTGCGGCGGTAAGACCCTTGGGCATAGACTCCATCATATCGGGGTCAACGAAAGCAACTACGGGAATATCGTGGGGGTCAACGCAAACCATCTTTCTGTTCTTCTCCGCATCGGTGATAACATAGTTGATAGTAACCTCAGCAGCAGTACCTGCGGTAGTGGGGACAGCAAGAATGGGAACGCACTTGTTCTTGGTGTCCGCAACGCCTTCAAGGCTTCTTACATCGGCAAATTCGGGGTTTGTGATGATGATACCAACAGCCTTGGCAGTGTCCATAGACGAGCCGCCGCCGATAGCGATAAGGTAATCCGCACCTGCTGCCTTAAACGCTTCAACGCCCGACTGAACATTCTCGATAGTGGGGTTTGGCTTGATATTGGAATAAAGCTCATAAGCCAGTCCCGCACCGTCCAGAACATCGGTGACCTTCTTGGTCACGCCGAACTTAACAAGATCGGGGTCGGAGCATACCAGAGCCTTCTTAAAGCCCCTGCCCTTTGCTTCATCGGCGATAGCAGCGATAGCACCCGCACCGTGGTAAGAGGTTTCGTTGAGAATAAATCTGTTCATTTAAAACAACTCCTTTTATTTAATGTGGAAAGTGAAAAGTGAAGAGTGAATTTTTTTCACCAAACGCTTTCACATTTCCAAATAGTTTCATTATTTACCGTAAAAATGCGGATTATGGAAATCGGGTTTTCATTGTCTTGGTCGAAGCAGAAAGAATTCTTTTTAGCTCCTGACAGTCATTGAAAATGCTTTCAAACATGTCATCATCAAGATAATCAGTTTCGTGAAGCAATTCCAGCCAGTATGAAGTTTCGTTACATTCCTTTAATGCAATATACAGCTTGCTCAAAAAATCATTTCTGCTTATAGCACATTCTGCTTCAGCAATGTTTGCACCGATACTAGTTCCGCTTCTTAAAGCCTGCTTTGACAATATGTACTCATTCTTTTCAGAGGAAAGATACTTATACATATTAACAATGCGGATAGCAAATCTCTTGCTTTTATCCATTGCAACATTTCTATTTACCATATCAGCACAACACCAATATCTAAGCAGAAGCAAAAATTTCACTTTTCACTTTCCACTCTCCACATTTACGCCTACTTGTCCCCATAAGGATACTTTTTATATCCGGGGTGATTTCCCGTAACCTTGTAATTCTCACGCATTTTGCAAAGGCGGTCGATATTTTCACGGGAAATTTCCCTCTCTCCGCCCAGCAGATGAGCGGTCAGGGATATTTTCGCAAACAGCTCCAGCGTTTCCATTCGATAGTATGCCGTCAGCAGGTCTGCACCGACAGTAAGTGCACCGTGATTTTGCAAAAGCATTACATCGTGTTCCTTGAGATATGGTGCGATAGCCTCGGGGACTTCATATGTAGACGGCGTTCCGTATGGTGTCACGGGGACGCTTCCCACCGCAATTACTGCCTCTATCATAGTGTAGCCGTCCAACGCTTTGTTAGCCACCGCATATCCCGTAGCCGTCGGGGGATGAGCGTGAACAACGCCGCCCACATCGGGACGTTCCTTGTAGCAGCGGAGGTGCATCTTTATCTCCGAGGACGGTCTGTAACCGTTTTCAGCTTCAAGAACTTCACCTTCAGCGTTTATCTTGACAATTTTTTCGGGTGTGATGAAGCTTTTGCTGATGCCTGTGGGAGTGGCAAGAAATGTGTTGTCGTCCAGCTTAACGGACACATTTCCGTCATTGGCGGCGACCCAGCCCAGCTGCCACATTTTATGGCAGACATCGCACATCTGCTCCTTGATCTCTTTCTCATTCATGGGACTATTCCTCAATTCCTAAAATTCAACGGCAAACAATCTTCACAAAAATACTTTTACAACACATTTGCCGTATGTATATATTATACAATTTTTTTGACGGCTTGTCTATATGGTTTCGTAATTTCGGTGTAAATTTTATTAGAGAATTTTTGTTGATATTTAACAATGCACAAACTATTCCACTGTACTGTATTCGTTTGACTGCAAACAAAAAATGCTCTTTCGGCAGAACGAAAAACCCGCCGAAAGAGCATTTCCACATAAAAAATCAAATAACATAATCCCCAGAACCCTCCGACCGCATAAGGTCGGCAATGGTGATACCGTCAAAATACTTGTTTGTCATATTATAAAAATCCGTCCACATTTTCAGGGTGCGGCACTCGGAAACACGGGGACACGGCTCCGCACCGCACTCCAGACAGGACACTGGAGCAAGATTTCCCTCCGTAAGCCGCAGTATCTCCCCGACTGTGTATTCCTCCGGACGCCTGTTCAGCCGATAGCCGCCGCCCTTTCCGTGAACGCCCGCAACAAGCTTATTTTTGGTCAGCACGGGCAGTATCCTCTCCAAATATTTCAGCGAAAGCTCCTGCCTGTCAGCAACGTCCTTCATCGGTATATAGCCGCCGTTGTCATGTTCGGCAAGATCTATCATCACACGCAGAGCATATCTCCCTCTTGTGGAGATCATCATAATAAGCACCTCTTTTCAAGCCGAAAAATCCGCCGTCTGACACAACAGGCGGCGGTATCTCGTCCGCTCGGAGATTTAGTTAATCGGCAAAAAGTGCCGTAGAAAGGTATCTGTCGCCTGTATCGGGCAGCAGAACGACAATGTTCTTGCCCTCATTTTCGGGACGCTTTGCCAGCTCAATAGCAGCCCATGCAGCCGCACCCGAGGAAATTCCCACAAGTACGCCTTCGCTTCTTCCGATAAGCTTTCCGGTGCTGAATGCGTCCTCGTTGACAACGGGAATGATCTCATCGTAAATTTTGGTATTGAGCACCTCGGGAACAAAGCCCGCACCGATACCCTGTATCTTATGAGGTCCCGCAACGCCTGTGGAAAGCACCGCCGAGGAAGCAGGCTCAACGGCAACTATCTTCACATTCGGGTTCTTGGATTTCAGATATTCGCCGATACCCGTAACAGTTCCGCCTGTGCCGACGCCCGCAACGAAAATATCCACATTTCCGTCTGTGTCCTCGAAAATTTCGGGGCCCGTAGTCTCAAAATGTGCCTTGGGATTTGCGGGATTTGTAAACTGAGACGGAATAAAGCTGTCGGGTATCTCAGCCGCAAGCTCCTCAGCCTTTGCGATTGCACCCTTCATACCCTTTGCACCTTCGGAAAGCACCAGCTCGGCACCGTAAGCCTTCATCAGCTGTCGGCGTTCGATGGACATAGTTTCGGGCATAACGATGATTATCCTGTACCCTCTAGCCGCCGCAACAGCAGCCAGACCGATACCCGTATTTCCCGAAGTAGGCTCAATGATGACCGAAGTGGGCTTCAGTTTGCCGCTCTTCTCCGCATCGTCGATCATAGCCTTTGCAACTCTGTCCTTAACAGAGCCGGCGGGATTGAAATATTCCAGCTTTGCCAGCAGCTTAGCCTTCAGACCAAGCTCCTTTTCAATGTTGGAAAGTTCAAGCAGCGGGGTTTTTCCGATAAGCTGATCGGCAGATGTATAAATTTTTGACATAAGTATCTCTCCTTCTGAATGTTTATTTGCATATCTATCAAGTAGGTTGGTATTATAATAGCACATTTTTCCTACCTTGTCAATAGGCTTTTAGGTTTTTTCTGAAATTTTTTTCAAGAATGAAAAAGCCGCATATTTTCCCGCCGATAACAGGGAAATATGCGGCTAAACGGTTTATTTGTCGGTATTGCTGTTTTTCTTCCTGCCGAAAACAGCAAGGCATACAGCAGCAATCGCAGCGGCGGAAGCAGCCATTATCACAGCGGGAAGATAAGCGGAAGTCTTATCCTCAGTCGGCGGATTTTCCGAAGTGACCTCCTCGGACACAGGCTCGGACTTTACGGTCGTAACCGCCGTTTCATCTAAAGCAGACTCGGTATTCTCGGACGAAATCGTAACAATAGTGTCGGACTGTGCCAAAATATCCGCAAGCTTTTCGGGAGCGGGATTTGTGGGGTCATCCAGATATACCCAAACATCACGCTGACCCATCATATAGCCGATATAACCCCAGCTTCCACGCTCGTCCTTGTAAACCTTACTAAAATAACTCTCGAGATCCTCTCTGAAATAATCCGAAAAAACTATCTCAGAGGAACCGGGATATTTCCAGTAGTAAACGGACTTGCCTTCAGAGTTTTCGCCCGACAGTTCGCCGTTATACTCCGTAAATTCGCCCTCGTGATCCTTGAGGAACTCCGTGCTGTCATAAACCAGCGACATACCGTCAAGGCATATCCACGCATCAAAACCCGAATTGCCGTCCGAATACCAGAACGATCCCCAGCGTGAACCGTCATCATCGGTGATAACAAGGCTGACATACTGAGGTGTCCCCGCCTTCAGAACGCTCTTGACATTCTTATACGGTTCATCGTAAATATCTACATCGACATCGGAAACGAACTGTCTGGCATTGTAGTAATACTCGGCGTCCTCCTGATACTTCGTGTAAAAATCGCTCTCATACGGTTCCCAGATAACATCGGCAGAAGCCGTGACCGCCATTGCAGCCGCAGCTGCCGCACCTATCAGTGCAGATAAAAGCTTTTTGAATTTCATAATAATTCCTCCTAAATTAATTTGTTTATCAACATTCCCGAAAAGAATGAAAAGCCATTCAGACCTATGGACAACAGCAGAGGTCGCTTGATATTTTCGCCGTATTTACGATATATCAGCCATTCGGCGGCAACAGCAGATATTTCCAGAACTGCCTTTATCATCGGCGGATATAACACAGTTGTACCCAATAATATGTAATAAGCCGCATTTACCGCAGGATTTGTCAGTATGTTGACAATGACCGTCAGCAGCAGGTCACGTCCCCGAATGCCGAGAACAGCTGCCGCCGAAAGCTCCAGAGCAACCGTCAGAATAAGGGAAATGCTCATAGGAAATATCAGTTCCGAGCCGTCCGCCCCCTTTTAATGAGATAAAGTGCCGCAAGAAGCAGTCCCAAGGACGCAAGGCATAGCCCGCACAGCACCGCAGGGCTAAGAGAAAACGCCGAATTTTCCGCATATACGGGGATAAATCCGCAGAACAGTCCGAAGGTCATAAGCCCGAAGGAAAACCCCTTACAGCCGCTGCAAATGTCCGCCGCCTTTCTCAGGGTGACAGGCATAGTCATATTAAACAGCAGTATCGCCGCCGCCCCGCAGAGGATATTTTCCCCGAAAAGGCAGAGCAAAGCCGCCGTTCCCAGAGATGCCGCAGAAGCCGTCCCGCTGCCCAGCCTGTCCGAAGCAAATCCCCCGAAAAGCTTCCCCGACGCCGCACATATGACCGCAAGAAACGCACCGAAGCCGCTTTTCCAGCTAAAGCTCATTCCAAAGCCCGCAAAGCTTCTCAGCAGAACCACCGCCGTCAGCAGAACAAGCCCGCCCCATAAGGCGGCATTTTTTTCGGGCAGAGAAAACTCCGCATTTTCCGAAGAAAGATCGCCGTAAAGCCGTTTTCTCAGCAGAACAATGCCTGCCGCCAGCAGGCACAGAACGGAAATAACAGGCAGATACACCGCCGCCCCGCTTTTTGCACAAAGCGTCCCGAGGAACAGCCCCACCGCCCCCGACGATATGAAAACGCCCGAGGGAGCAGCCTTTTCCGAACCGTTCAGCACGTCAATACCGCCGCCCAGATGAAAAGCCGCATTTCCCAGACCGCATATGACCGCCGCAGCCATAGGAAAGCTTGCAAACAGATACCCAGCCCCCGTAACAAGGCAGCCCAGAGCAGCCGCAAGAGCGTTCCGTCCCCATTTATCGAGGATTATCCCAAGAGGGAGCTGCATTGCAAAGGCGAAGAAATTATATGTAAGCATCAGAAGGGCAGCATCGTAAAAACCGTTGCTTATACGAAATATCAGATTTGCACAGGCAAAATCAACAGCAAAATGTGCCGCCGTATACAGCAAAAGTGAAATATTTTCCCGTTTCATCGCCTCATCTCCGATCCTTCTTTTGTTCATAATACCATTTTATCGGGCAGATTTTTTCATTTTCTGAAATATTTAACAAAAAATTTACACTTTTGTCTGCAATAAAAATAATTCTTTTCTTAATCTTCTAATGTTAAAAAAATATGTGTTTTTTTATCGGACTGTATGTGGTATAATAATTCTGTATGAATAAAATCAATTGTTGAAAGATGGGGATAAAATATGACCGGCGTCGATTTATTGAAAATTTTCATCGGAATGTTCGGCGGAATAGCTCTCTTTATCTACGGAATGTCCATGCTTGGCAGCAGCCTTGAAAAGCTGTCCAGCGGCAGAATGGAAAAAATTCTCGAAAGCCTTACAAACAACATTTTCAAAAGCGTTCTCCTTGGTGCTTTTGTTACGGCGGCGGTGCAAAGCTCGGGTGCTACCACGGTAATAGTGGTAGGTCTGGTAAATGCGGGAATACTTAAGCTTTCCTCGGCTGTGGGCGTTATTATGGGTGCAAATATCGGTACGACCATTACGGGTCAGATACTTCGTCTGGGCGATTTGGAAAACAACGCAGGCGTCGGCTCTCTGCTTGACCTGCTCAGCCCCTCCACCCTTGCTCCGTTCATCTCTGTGATCGGCATAATCATCTTTATGATCTCCCGAAGCGACAACGGCAAAACTACCGGCGAAATTCTGCTGGGCGTGGGAATTCTCTTCACGGGAATGCTGTCAATGACCGACTCTGTGTCCCCCCTTGCGGAGCTTCCCGCATTCAGGACGCTTTTCGCTTCTCTCTCCAATCCTATCCTCGGAGTTATAGTGGGTGCGGTAGTTACCGCTATCCTGCAAAGCTCCTCAGCTTCCGTGGGAATTTTGCAGGCAATATCCACCACAGGCGTGCTGACCTTCTCTTCGGCATTCCCCATAATTATGGGACAGAATATCGGTACATGTGTCGTTCCCATTATCTCCTCCATCGGTGCAAACAAAAACGCAAAGCGGACTGCAATGGTCCATCTTTACTTCAATATTATCGGAACTATCCTGTTCCTCATAGTGGTATACACCATTCAGGGGCTTATCGGCTTCAGCTTCTGGAGCGATACTATTGATATGGGCGGCATCGCAAACTTCCACACCTTTTTCAATATCGTGGTAACAGCGGTGTTCATTCCCTTCCACAAGCTGCTTGAATTTCTCGCCTGCAAGACCATCAAGGACAGCGAAGCTGCCGACGACGACATTTCGGGAGAAGAAGCCGGCATTCAGTATCTGGACGACCGTCTGCTTAAATCCCCCTCTCTTGCTATCCAGCAGGCAATGAAAACCGTTATCTCCATGGGCAGAATGGCAAAGCAGAATTTCGTGAAAATGCGTACTCTGTTCACCGAATTTGACCAAAAGACCGTCGACAATATCTTCACCCGTGAGGACATTATCGACACCGCCGAGGACAAGCTGAACGCATACCTTATCAAGCTGACCGACTGTGAGCTGACCGAATACGAAAGCCGTATGGTAACTGCCCTGCTCCACCTACTCTCCGAGTTCGAGCGTATCGGCGACTATGCCATAAATCTCGTGGAAAGTGCACAGGAGCTGAATTCCAAGGGGCTGAAATTCTCCGAAAAGGCTATGTCCGAATTTGGAATTATTTCCGAAGCAGTCGAGGAGATCATTTCAATGGCTATCGAAGCTGCCGACAGCAAGGATATGACCGTTGCAATGCGTATCGAACCGCTTGAAGAGGTCATCGACTACCTTAACGAAACCCTGAAAAACCGTCATATCGACAGGCTCAAAACAGGTCTTTGCAACGTTGATGCGGGCATCGTATTCCTTGATATGCTGATAAATCTGGAAAGAATTTCCGACCACTGTTCCAATGCAGGCGTCTATGTAATGGGCATCAACGTCAAAAAGGATTCCATCAACCGCCACGAATACATTCAGGACATTCATCAGGGCAAGGACCAGAGCTTTATGGACGCTTCCGCTTTCTATAAACAAAAGTATGCAATTGACTGAAAAGCTATTGACATTTGAATACAGCTGTGGTATAATTTGTGTATAAAGGAAAACTATGTCATAAGGAGGTTTATATATGTATATTTCTCCCATTACTTCAATGCTGAATTACAGTAATTACTATACATCTAAAATTTCGGGTATGTCCGATCTGCAGAGCATCGCAAAACGCTATGAGGAATTCAAGACGAACCAAGCCGACCTAAAGGCTCAGTATGAGGAGCTTGCCAAGTCTTGGAAAACTCAAAGCAAACCTGCCGTTTCCGATACATATAAGCCCGATACGGCTCTGAAAAATTCTGCCGAAAGGCTGAAAACGGCTGCCGATGCATTGTCCGATTCTGTCGTTTCCAGAAATGAGGACGGCAGCTATACCGTTGACAGGGATAAGCTGGAAACTGCCGTTTCAGATTTCGTAAACAGCTACAATTCCGTTGTTTCACAGGGCAAGGCTTCATCAAACAGCCTTGTTAAGGAAAAGGTTTCCTTTATGACGGGAACTGCCTCCTATTCCACAAAGCTGCTTGCAAAAGCGGGCATCACCGTTGATGACAAGGAAAAAACTCTTTCCCTTAACAAGGAAACTCTGAAAAATGCGGAGGCTCCCTTCCTGAATGCTCTTTTCAACGGTGCAAATTCCTTTACAGCAAGAATTTCCGCAAAGGCTTCCCAGATAGAAACACTCTCCGAAACGCCAAAAACCACCTATCAGACATACAGTGCCTCGGGCATCGAGCAGTGGCTTTCTGCATATACCTCGGGACTCACGCTTAATACTAGAGCTTAATTTTGTAAAATACATAAACCGTCCCCCGACCGATATATTGCTTCGGTCGGGGGACGGTTTCATTTTTTCTCCATAAACAGCTTTAGCCGCTGATAGGTTTCCTCGCTGATAACATGCTCCACCTTGCAGGCGTCCTCCTCTGCCGTGACCTGATTTACGCCGAGTATCTCGGTGAAAAAACGCCTGATAAGCCGATGGCGGTCGTAAACCTCGTTTGCCTTTTTCAGACCCGCCTTGGTAAGCTTTATCTGCCCGTCCGCCTCAACGGTAATGAAGCCGTTCGCCTTTAATATGCCCACTGCACGGCTGACACTGGGCTTTGAGTAACCCAGCTCTGCAGCAATATCTACCGAACGAACATATTTCGTCCGTTCATCAAGTATGAGTATGGTTTCCAGATAATCCTCGCCTGATTCGTAAATATTATTCGGCAAAGCTAAGCCCTCCTTTTATCAAATTGAAGCGGCAAACCTGTCAAACGCCGCCATGCCCTCGTCGGTACGCTTGTAAACGCCTGCGTCCTCCAGCACCTGTGCAAACACCTTGCCCACCTCGTCCTTGAGGACGTCGTTCACGTTTTCGGGGGCTATCTCACGGCGGGCAGCAAATTCCTCCGCCCAATCTGCGTGCTTTTCCAGCTCGGGAACACTGCGTACAGCGTCCACACCCTTTGTGATAAGCGTATCAGCCAGCAGCTCCATTTCCGATTTCAGCCTTGCGGGAAGAACAGCCAGACCCATTACCTCGATAAGACCGATATTTTCCTTCTTTATATGATGCAGCTTTGCGTGGGGATGGAAAACTCCCAGAGGATGCTCCTCGGTGGTGATATTGTTGCGAAGCACCAAATCAAGCTCGTATCTGTCCCCGTTCATTCGGGCGATGGGCGTAATGGTGTTGTGAGGCTCGCCGTCTGTTTCGGCAAATATCCCGACGGATTCATCGGAATATGCCCGCCACTTGGCAAGTATCTTATCCGCAAGCTCCACAAGCCTGTGGGAATCCGTTCCCGACAGACGAATTACCGACATAGGCCACTTTACCCTGCCGACCTCAACGTCCTCGAAGCCCTTGACAGTATACCGCTTTTCAACGGGAGCCTTCGCCATTGCAAAGGTGTAGTTTCCGCCCTGAAAATGCTCGTGAGCAAGTATGGAACCGCCCACAATAGGCAGGTCGGCATTTGAACCGATAAAATAGTGCGGGAACAGCTTCACAAAGTCAAACAGCTTGTTGAACGCTGCCTTGTCTATCTTCATGGGAACGTGCTTTGTGTTCAGCAGGATACAATGCTCGTTATAGTAAACGTAAGGCGAATACTGCATCGCCCACGGCTCGCCGTTTATGGTCAGGGGGATAATGCGGTGATTTTGCCTTGCAGGGTGATTTATCCGTCCGCTGTAACCCACATTTTCGGCACAAAGCAAACATTTGGGATAGCCCGTCTGCTTGGCATTTTTTGCGGCAGCAATAGCCTTCGGGTCCTTTTCGGGCTTTGAAAGGTTGATGGTAATATCCAGCTCGCCGTACTCGGTAACGGATTTCCACTTCATATCCCTTGCAATGCGGTAGCGGCGGATATAGTCGCTGTCGCAGCTGAGTTTATAGTAATAGTCGGAAGCCTCTTTAGGCGATTTCTCGTACAGTTCAAAGAACTTCTTTGTGACCTCGGAAGGCTTTGAAACCATAACGCTCATCAGCTTTGTATCGAAAAGATCCCTGTAAACCACGCTGTTTTCGGGAACTATCCCCTTTTCGCAGGCATAGTCCAGCAGATTTTTCAGAATATCCTCCAGCTCGGAAACATCAGCCTCCGTCCCCGTCGGCTCGTAATCCTCCAAACCGAGAAGCTCTAAAAGACGGTTTGTCGTATAAATCCTGTCCTCTTCCTCAATAAGTCCCGTTTTCAGACCGTAGGAAACCAGATGGTCAATGTCCTTGAAAATCATTTTAAATCCTCCCAAAGTTTATTCAATAGCCTTAAGCGAAGCCGCCATATCTATCTTTTTAAGACGGAAATGAAGTATAATATTCACGAAAGCCGCAAATACAGCGGTCAGCAGTGCCGCAAAAACAAAGCAGTAAAGCGGAATATCGGGGGCGAACATTACAGCGTCCACCTCGGCGGTGGTTATAACAAATCTCGAAAGGAACACGCCCAGCAGCAGTCCCGCCGCAATGCCCATAACAGCGGAAACAATATTTTCCCTGTAAACATACGCCGACAATTCACCGTCATAGAAGCCAAGCACCTTAATGGTAGCAAGCTCCCTCATACGCTCGTTTATATTGATATTTGCAAGATTGAACAGCACCACAAACGCCAATGCACCCGCCGACACAATAAGAGCCAGCACTATCATATTCAGGCTGGAAACCAAGTCCTTGAACTTCTGACTGCCGTCATCGGAAAAGCTTGAACCGAGAACACTGTCATTCTCCAGCAGAGCGGCGGAAAGCCTGTCCCTGTTGCAGCCTTCGGCGGTGTTTATGATGAACATATTGTTATTATACTCCCCGAAAAGTGATTTGTAAAGAGCGGGAGTGAAATAAATATAGTTGAATGTGTAATTTTCCGTAATTGCAGATATTTTTACGGGAGCAGCAGCGTCCTCCAGAGTTATTTCATCTCCCGCCGAAACGCCCAGCTGCTTTGAAAGCTTTTCGTTGATAACAACGCCGCTGTTATCAAGGGAGAGAGGCTCATGTCCGATACGGGTTCGGAGAGTGATAAACTCGCCAAGCCGTTTTTCGTCCTCGGGAACGAAATAGTAAACCTCCATCTCCCCTTCTTTGGTGTCTATCTCCGTTGTGTCCTGCATAATGGACATATAAGAGGAAACGTCGGACGATTTTTCAAGCAGTTCGGGAACAGCAGCCCTGTCCTCCTCGTCAGCCTCATCATCGAGAACAGTCAGCATATCATAAAGGAACAGCTGACCATACTGTCTGTCCACAATAGATGAAATGGAATATTTCAGCGTAAATCCCGCCAGCAGCAGAGCCGTACAGCCCGCAACGCCCATAACGGTCATAAGCACACGGCTTTTGTAACGGGAAATATTTCTGACCGTGACTTTATGGGTGAATTTCAGACGCTTCCAGATAAAGCCGACCCTTTCCAGCAGCACCCTTTTTCCCTCCTTTGGAGGTTTTGGACGCATAAGCTGAGCGGGTACGGAAACCAGCTCCGAGTAACAGGAAAGCATAGAAGCCGTCCCCGTGCAGAGGACCGCCGCCAGTATGCACCCCGCCACATAATCCCACCGAAACGGCATCAGCAGATAGGGGAAAATATACAGCGAACTGTAAGCATTGAAGATAATTATCGGGAAAACCTTAAGGCATATGGCTATTCCAATAAAGCCGCCGATAACGCTTGCGGAAATTGCATATATGAGATACTGAGCGGCAATGGACTTTCTGCTGTAACCGAGGGCTTTCAGCGTTCCCGTCTGAGTACGCTGCTCCTCAACCATTCTCGTCATAGTGTTGAAGCAAACCAGAGCCGCCACCAGCACGAAGAAAACGGGGAAAACATTGGCGATAGCGTCAACACGTCCGCAGTCTGTTTCAAAGTTTGCAAAATACGGGAACGCATCATCACGATTCCAAACATACCACTCGGCACTTTCCGTCAGCTCGTCCAGATCGGCAATGGCATCTGCCAGCTCCTCCTCTGCCTTGTCAATGTCCTTCTTGGCATCGGACAGCTTGTTGTAAGCCTCGGTAATGTCCGACTGAGCAAGGGCTATCTGCTCTCTCACCGAGCTTTGGTAGGCAAGAATAGTCTGCTTTGCCGCCTCTTTGTGAACGGCGTCCGCAGGGTCTTGCGTGATATAGGAAACAAGCATATTGTAAATGGGAGCGTCCACACCGAACTTTGTGAACGCTTCGGCTATGCCCTTGACTGAACTGTCCAGCTCCTCGGGAAGCACGGGATTTTCATTTCTCGAAACTGTCGGGATATATTTATCGGAAAATTCCGTCAGTATATCGTCAATGCCGTCGCATGCCTTCGTGAGAGCCTCAAAGGGAGATTTTGTGTCCTCCAGCTCACGAAGTCCGTCGTTGTATTCACGCTTTCCGTCATCTATCTTCTTTCGGGCATCATCTAAATCGGGCTGAGCGTCCGACCTAATATCGGTGACCCTGACAGCTATCCTGTCCTCCGCAAAGGCTTCAAGCTCGGTTTTCAGGCTGTCGGAGGCTTCTTCATACTTATCCGTCCAGAATTTTTCGCCCGAAAGCTGTTTGCCCGTGAGATAAATATCGGTGTAATATTCGTAGGTGTAATTTTCCTCGGGAATATAGATAAAACCGTTCAGAGAGCCGTTTCCGACGTTTGTCGAACCCCTCTCGAAGGATATGTACATAGGCGATTTTACTCGTCCCACAACGGTATATTCCGTTCGGCTCATAATATCGTCTATATCGGTATCAACGGGGGCGGACAGAACTATCTTATCCCCCAAGGCTATCGCTGTCCCCGAACGGAAGGAAGCGTCTGCCAGACATTCCCCGGGATTTTCGGGAAGCCGTCCCTCCACAAAATACGGAAGACTCAGCATCTCGCCCGAAGAATAGCGGTCTGCATCAAAGGAAAGCGTCTTGACGGTTATGCTTTTGCCATCGGGAAAGGTCAAAAACAGATCGGCAGAATAGCCATATTCAGCCGCTTCAACGCCCTCCAGCTTCTTTACCTCGGAAATATCCTCCTCGGTGAAGCCCAGCGTTGACAGCAAATGGAAATCCGCCAGCTGCTGCTTCTCGTAATAGTCCTGTGCAGAGATCAGCAGGTCGGAGCTGCACACCTTTACGCCTGCAAAAAATCCGCAGCTTATAGCAATTATCGCCATAATAGCGGCAAATCGGCTGAATGTGGTCTTTATGCTCCGAAATGTATTTAAAACGAGCTTGTTTTTCATCGGAAATCACCCTTACCATTCTATCTGTTCAACGGGAACGGGATTTTCGTTCACGGTCATTTCATAAACCTTGGCACTTTTCATCTTGATAACACGGTCTGCCATAGGCGTAAGTGCCTGATTGTGTGTGATAACGATAACAGTCATACCCTTTTCACGGCAGGTGTCCTGCAAAAGCTTCAGTATGACCTTTCCCGTGGCATAGTCCAGAGCACCTGTCGGTTCATCGCAGAGTAGCAGCTTCGGGGACTTCGCCAGTGCCCTTGCAATAGCGACTCTCTGCTGCTCGCCGCCCGAAAGCTGTGCGGGGAAATTATCCATTCTGTCCCCCAGCCCGACGGCTTTCAGCACCTCCTCGGGGTCGAGAGCGTTCTTGCTTATCTGAGATGCCAACTCCACATTTTCCTTTGCCGTGAGATTTTGCACAAGGTTATAGAACTGGAAAACAAATCCAATATCATATCGGCGATAGGTAGTAAGTTCCCGTGAAGTCAGCTTCGCCACGTCCTGACCGTCAACGATTATCTGACCCTCGTCGCAGGTGTCCATTCCGCCCAGCATATTGAGCATAGTGGTCTTGCCCGCACCGCTTGCACCTACGATAATGACAAACTCGCCCTTTTCGGCGGTAAAGCTCACACCGTCCGAGGCGGTGATGGTCACCTCACCCATTTTATATCTCTTATACACGTCTTTCAGTTCAACAAATGCCAAAACTACCGCTTCCTTTCAATGATAGAGGAGATTTTTCTTCGGTAAATATTCTTTTAATTGTACCATATTCCAATTAATTTTATATTACAATTATATTTCTTAACTATTATATCGGGTAAATTTTCCTGTTTTTTTGGTATAATAAACCGTTTCATCTCGAAAACAGTATGGGAAATACGTCACATGAATCAAAAGGAGATATAATCAGCATTTCCTTAATAAAATATTATTGAATTTTTCGGGCAAATGCTGTATAATATTGTAACAATATTTCATAAAGGATTGTTACGCTTGAAACACGTTTTTATAATAAATCCCCATGCAGGAAACGGACAGCTTTCCCGAAAAATACGCCGTACCCTTGAGGAGCTGAAAGCAGAATCGGGCTTCGATTATCTGGTGTTTGACTCGGAATATCAGGGCTATGAAAGCATCCTCGCCGACAAGATATGCTCAATATTCTCGGACGAACCCATCAGATTTTACGCCTGCGGCGGCTCGGGGACGCTCCAGCGGACTCTTTCGGGAATATCCGACCTTTCAAACCGAGAGATAGCCTGCTGCCCCACAGGTCTTTCCAACGACCTCATCAAATGCTTCGGCGAAGATTCCTACAGCGAGTTCAGAGATCTGAAAAAGCTTATCAGCGGCAGCGTTATTCCCCTTGACGTTATAGAGATAAACGGCGAATACAGGGCTGTAAACACCATGACTATGGGCTTTGAAAGCTGTTTTCGGACATTTTCATTCTTTCAGGATCTGTCAATGATACATAGAAATCTTCCCTACAAGCTTATGCCCGTTGTGACCATTCTCACCGATACGTCCATAGAATACGAAATTTCCGTTGACGGCAGACGATATGACGGCAGATACGTTATCCTCCATTTCGCCAACGGAAAATGCTTCGGAAGCAATATGTACCCCCTGCCCTACGCCCGTCCCAATGACGGCAGACTGGAGATAATGCTTTTCAAAGCAGCGGGACGGCTGAATGTCCTCCGCTCTCTGAAACCGTTCATGAACGGCGACCTGGAAACGATCGGAGATAAAGCCATCATCACCGACGGCTCACAGATCCGCATAAAACGTGCGGACGGCAAACCGCTCATTGCAAACCTTGACGGTGAAGCGGTGGAGCTTACCGAAATAAATGCTTCGCTGGGACGAAAAAAACTGAACTTTGTCGTACCTCAGGGCGTGACCCTTGACAGTATCGATACGGAGGTGTTTAAATGAAAAAAACCGATCAAAAATACAATACAAACAGTCCCGCTGTAAAAATCGGAGGCTGGATAATCCTAGTACTTACCATATTCACCGCCGCAGCGGCAGCACAGCAGTCGGTAAGTCCGCTCGTTACTGTATTTACCGCAATTTTAGGCGGTACATCGGCAGCTGTCTGCTTTATCGGGGCAATGCCTGCAAAGTTCAAAGCATGGTGTTCGGACATTCTTCTGATAGCTATGATAAGCCTGTTCATATTTGCCTGCAAGTCCGAGAATGCGGCAGTTCTGCTGATAGGTGCGGTTGCGGTGTCTGCGGGATTCAGCGTTATTCCCGTCTGCCTGTTCAATATTGCGGCGGCATTGGTCGTATATATCGCAAATTCCGCTATGGAAGGAACACTGAATTCGTCGCAGACCATTACGATGGTATATCTGGTAATGACCTCGATCACATTTACGATCATAGCATTATTCAGAAAAAGAGCCGACAGACGTGCTGCCGAAAAGACCCAAAGCCACGAGGACCTTCTGCAGCTGCTGGAGCTTAAGAAAAACGAAGCGGAAAAAGCTGCAAAGGCAAAGGGCGAATTTATTGCAGGTCTGAGCTATGAGATCAGACTTCCTCTGAACACAATCTGCGGTATGAACGACCTTTTAAGGCATAACCGCCTTAACGAGGAATGTATGGAATACACCGCAAATATCAAGGAATCAGCTGAGCAGCTGCTTACCATTATCGACGATGTTCTCGACTTTTCAAGAGTTGAGGCAGGCGGCGAGGAGATCTCCTGTCAGGCTTATTCCATAAGAAAATTCGTTGAGGAAACCATCAGCGAAACAAGTGCCGAGCTGAAAAACAAGGACATTGCTTTCATCGTAAATGTCAGCCCCGATATTCCCGCTTCTCTGTCGGGCGACCTGCACAAGCTTAAGAAGATAGTTCACAATAT
The DNA here is from genome assembly GCA_964540575.1 of uncultured Ruminococcus sp. Taxonomy (GTDB): domain Bacteria; phylum Bacillota; class Clostridia; order Oscillospirales; family Ruminococcaceae; genus UMGS1889. Next base: position 106,579 of record CAZINI010000003.1, on the reverse strand, counting down.
TCTGTCAAATGCAGTAAAATTCACACATCACGGTATGATTACTATGACCGTCGGCAGCGAGCCTGTTTCGGCGGATAAGGTGCTGCTGACCGTTTCGGTGGAGGACACGGGCATCGGCATCAAGTCGGACGATATTCCGAAGCTGTTCACCGAATTTTTCCAGGTGGACAACGTTCCTGGACAATCCAGCGAGGGTGCAGGTCTTGGACTTGCCATCGCCAGACGGCTTGCTGTGCTTATGGGCGGAGATATTACCGTTGAGAGCGTTTACGGCGTTGGCTCGACCTTTACTGCCTCTGTCGTTCAGCAGATAGCTTCCGCTGAGATAATCTCCGACATTGGAAGCCTGCCCGCCTGCCGTATTTACATAATCGAACCGAATTTTGTCTGCCGTCTTGCGGCGTGCAATATGTTTGAATCCCTTAATCTTGAATATTTCGTGCTGGACGATATTGCTTCGGTGGATAAGATCGTTGAGGACGTCCCCGAGAATATCCTTTTGTTCGACAGCAAATATGCCCGTTCTGCGGGACTATCCGAGCTGCCTGCCTTCAAAAAAGCAAAAATTATACAGATGCTGAGCATACAGGATCCCGCAGATACCGCTTTTGCGGGCATCGAACGCATAAGAAAGCCCCTCACCCTTTTCTCCTTCTGTGATATTGTCAACGGTCTTTCGGAAACCGTTCAGGAGAAAAATGCACTTATCAACAGCTTCACAGCCCCCGAAGCAAGAGTGCTTATCGTTGACGACACCGCATCCAACCGAAAGGTCGTGGAAGCTATCCTCAAGTGCTACGCTATTCGCTCGGTATCTGCGGAAAGCGGCGAAAAGGCACTTCGGCTTATGCGTGCGGGACAGCAGTTCGACCTTATCTTTATGGACCAGCTTATGCCCGATATGAGCGGAACGGAAACCGTTAAGCAGATAAGAGCACTCCGCAGCAGCAATGCCAAGCAGGTGCCTATCATCGCCCTGACTGCTACCACCGAAAAGGGTGCCAGCGACGAGCTGCTTGCCTCGGGAATGAACGACTATATCGCAAAGCCTATCGATATGGCATTATTTGACAAAGCAATGTGCAAATGGATACCCATCGAAAAGCAGATAGGAAACGGCATAAAAGCGGAAAGGAGTTAAGCTTATATGTTTACCCAAAATCTGAACAGCGGCTGGAACGTTACTGTCAGCGGAACTGACAGCATTTTCACCGCAGATGTCCCCTGCTCTATGTATTCCATTCTTATAGATAGCAAAAAGATAGATGACCCTTACAAGGGGCTTAACGAAGAATGGGCAACAGCACTCTCGGAAAACTCCTGCATATTTGAAAAGACCTTTTCGGCAGACCGCCGTATGCTTGATGCGGATAAGATACTGCTGACATTTCACGGCATCGACACTGTTGCGTCGGTTTATTTCAACAGCTGTCTGCTGGGAAAAACCGATAATATGCACCGTATCTACCGCTATGACGTTACACCCTATCTCAAAACAGATACGCCGAATTTCATAAGGGTGGAGATCGAATCACCCCTGAAATATATCGAAGAAAAGGAAGCCGAAAAGCACCTCTGGGGCGTGGACTCCACCGTTCAAGGCTTCCCGCATATCAGAAAGGCACACTATATGTTCGGCTGGGACTGGGGTCCCAAACTCCCGGATATGGGCATATGGCGTGACGTGGAGCTTACGGGAATAAAAACCGCTGCTATCGACAGCTTCTATTTCCGTCAGCGGCATAACAAAAAATCCGTTACCTGCGACCTAACTGCCGATATTAACATTGCTGACCCGAATATCCCGCTGACGGTCACTGCAACGCTGACTGCTCCCGACGGAAAATCTACCGAGTTTTCTTCCGCCGACTGTTCGGGCGGAAAAGCCGTGGTTGTCGCCGAGATCAAGGAACCTATGCTTTGGAATGTGAGAGGATACGGCGAGCAAAATCTCTATACCCTTGACATTATCCTCAGGGATGAAAAGGGCAATATCCTGGACGAAAAGCATGATACCGTGGGGCTTCGCACCATAACCGTCAGCCGTGCAAAGGACAATGACGGTACCGACGGCGAGGAATTCTGCTTTGTTGTCAACGGCGAAAAGATCTTCGCAATGGGTGCAAACTATATCCCCGAGGATCAGATACTGAGCCGCATCACCCCCGAAAGGACCGAACGGCTGCTCAAACAGTGTGCCGCCGCAAACTACAACTGCATTCGTGTATGGGGCGGCGGATTTTACCCCGACAGAAGCTTTTACGACTGCTGCGACCGTCTGGGGCTTCTGGTTTGGCAGGATTTTATGTTTGCCTGTGCCGTTTACCGCCTGAACGGAGATTTCTACGAAAATATCAAGCTGGAAGCAGCCGACAATGTCAAGCGGCTGAGAAATCACCCCTCCCTTGCCCTCTGGTGCGGAAACAACGAGATCGAATCTGCCATTGTCGGCTGGGGAATTCCCGTGGACGGTCAGCGTAAACGGGAATATCTGGTGCAGTTCGAGCTGCTGCTCCCTCAGATACTGAGCGAACACGACCCCGCCTCCTTCTACTGGCCCTCCTCCCCGTCCTCGGGCGGCGGATATAAGGACGCAAGTGCGATAAACAAAGGCGATTCCCACTACTGGGATGTTTGGCACAATTTCAAGCCCTTTGAGGATTATAAGAAATACACATTCAGATTTTGCTCGGAATTCGGCTTTGAGTCCCTGCCGTCCATGAAAACTATCCGAAGCTTTGCTGAACAGAAAGACCTTGACCTGATGTGTCCCGTTATGGAGGCTCATCAGAAGTGCACTCAGGGCACCGAAAAGCTGATGTACTATCTATCTCAGATGATGAACTATCCGTACAAATTCGAGCATCTGGTATATCTCAGCCAGCTTGTACAGGCAGATGCTGTCCGTCTTAACGTGGAAAATATGCGGAGGAACCGTGGCTTATGTATGGGCTCCCTTTACTGGCAGGTCAACGACTCAAATCCTGTTATCTCATGGTCGAGCATTGACTATTTCGGCAGATGGAAGGCTCTCCACTATTATGCCAAGAAGTTCTATGCACCCGTTGCTGCATCGGTAGATGACTCCGACCCCGACCGCCTTACGATAAACGTTTCAAGCGAACGAAACGACATTCTAAGCGGCGATCTGCGGTGGCGGCTTAGAAAAAATACGGGTGAGATACTGCTGGAGGGCAGCGTTCCCATAAAGCTTCACGACCATTTCGCCAAGGATTTTACCATTCTCACCTCGGCTGACCCAATTTGGAACAGATTTGACCGACGGGAATGTGTGCTGCAATATTCCGTGCTGGAAAAGCAGGCGATCGTGGCAGGGGGAACGTATATGTTCGTCCGTCCCAAGCACTTTAACTTCACCGACCCGAAGCTTTCAGTCAAGGTAACGGAGATAGGCACGAAATTCAAAATTACCGTGAGATCGGAGGGCTTTGCCAAGGGCGTTTTTCTTGATTTTGACAATACAGATGCGATATTCAGCGACAACTGGTTTGATATGTTCGGTGGCGAAACAATGATACTGATGGACAAATCAGCCTTCCCCAACCTGACCCCCGCACAGAATGTCGAAAAGGCACTTCGGGTAATGTCGTACTATGATGTCATCAGATACAAGGAGGAGCTGCAATGAGCTTAAAGGACGAATTCATCGAAATATACAAAAAAAATATCACCCGTGACGGAGCGGATAAGCTGCTTGAATATCTGACCTCATCGAAAAGCGATTTCTTCACCGCACCTGCCAGCACCCGCTATCACGGAGCATATGAAAGCGGCTTAGTGGAACACAGTCTGAATGTTTACCGCTGTCTGTCGGACTATCTTGCAAGGGAGCGTGTAAAGGAGACCTACAAGCTGAACCCCTCGGCAGAAACCATTGCTCTGACGTCACTGCTCCACGATATTTGCAAGGTGAATTTTTACAAGACCGACTTCCGAAACGCCAAAAACGAGCAGGGCGTTTGGGAAAAGGTGCCCTACTATACCATTGACGACAGGCTCCCTTACGGTCACGGCGAAAAGTCGGTTTACATAATTTCGGGATATATGCGGCTTACCCGTGAGGAAGCATTTGCGATACGCTATCATATGGGATTTTCGGGAAATGACGACCCCAACTCGGTTGGAAAATCCTTTGAAATGTTCCCCCTTGCCTTTGCTCTGAGCGTTGCGGATATGGAAGCGACATATTTCCTTGAGGGGAAAAAATAGTACTGTTCAAATACAAAAAACGGATATGCTGAGAAAAATTCAGCATATCCGTTTTGCGTTTCATCAAAGCTTATTTTCCGAAACCTTTTTGAAGGTGGGGATAAGCATACCGCCCACGGCGTTGCCGAGGACTACCGTAACAAAATATCCCAATGCCGCAAGGGTATACTCCCCTGCCAGGAATATGTAAAACATATCGGCGATACAATGGTTGAACCCGCTGATAATAAACACTATAACGGGGAATGCAACTATCATAAAGCCCGCCGTAGAATCGGAGTTTTCCTTGCACTTGCGATAACCGTCAACGGCTATGAACATAAGCATACCGCAGAAAATTCCAAGAATGAACATACTCACAATGCTGTCTGAGGTTTTCGTCTGAACTGTTGCCTGTGCCTTTTCCACAAGAGGGGGGGCAATTCTCGTCAGGCGGATAAGGAAAGCTGCAAGGAAGGTGCCTATGCCGTTTCCGAGAAGCGTTACAGCCACCTCGGGGATAAACTTGACGCCGTTTCTTGCAATATTTCCGACCTTACCCGTATAAAGTCCGAATTTAAAGTGAATTATCGTCAGAAGTCCCAGCGAAAAGAGAACCGCACCGATGTATCGGTTATCGGAGGAGAGGCTGACCACTCCCCCGACACCGATCATCAGTCCGGCTAAAACTGAGTCAGACAGATATGATATAAACTGTTTCTTACTCATAAATTACAGAGCATTATGGAATGTTCTGGAGATAACGTCATCCTGCTGTTCCTTGGTCAGCTTGATGAAGTTTACAGCGTAACCGGAAACACGGATAGTCAGCTGAGGATAGTTCTCGGGGTGCTTCTGAGCATCCAGAAGAGTATCCTTAGTGAACACGTTTACGTTGAGGTGATGACCGCCCTTAGCGGAATAGCCATCGAGCAGAGCAACCAGGTTATCTACCTGCTGTGTATTAACATTTGCCATAATAAAATCCTCCTTCTAAAATTGCCGAATAGCTTCGGACTTTGTTTGCACTTCCTGCGGCAGATACCGCAGGAAGCATTTGTTTATGCGGCTTTGCCGCAGCTTTTACTTAGTGAGGGATTCGATGTCCAGATCGCCCATGAATACCTTGTCGTCCTTACCGAGAGCATCGGGGATAATGGAGAAGGTATTGGAGATACCGTCCTGAGCATCCGAGAAGGGAAGCTTGGAAACGGAGGACAGCGAAGAGGAAGCACCGTGAGTATCACGTCCGTGCATGGGGTTAGCACCGGGAGCCAGAGGCACGCCGAGCTTACGTCCGTCGGGAGTAGAACCGGTATTCTTACCGTAAACAACGTTAGAAGTGATAGTAAGGATAGATGTGGTAGGAACGCCGTTTCTGTAGCACTGCTGCTGACGAACCTTTTCCATAAATCTCTTAACGATGTCAACTGCGATCTCGTCAACTCTGTCGTCGTTGTTGCCGTACTTCGGGAAATCACCCTCGGTTACATAGTCAACAGCAACGTCCTTAGCAACGGATACGACCTCGCCCTTCTTATTCTTGATCTCGATGTCCTTACGAACGACCTTGACCTTAGCGTACTTGATAGCGGAGAGGGAGTCTGCAACAACGGAAAGACCGGCGATACCTGTTGCGAAGTATCTCTTGACCTCTCTGTCGTGAAGAGCCATCTGGAGGCTCTCGTAGCAGTACTTATCATGCATATAGTGAATGATATTCAGAGTATTTACATAAACTCCTGCGAGCCATGTCATCATATCGTCATATCTCTCCATAACCTCATCATAATCGAGGTACTCGGAAGTGATAGGACGATACTTTGCACCTACCTGAACGCCGCTGATCTCATCAACACCGCCGTTGATAGCGTAAAGCAGGCACTTAGCCAGGTTAGCTCTTGCACCGAAGAACTGCATTTCCTTGCCGACTCTCATAGAGGATACGCAGCAAGCGATAGCGTAATCGTCGCCGTGAGTAACTCTCATGACCTCATCGTTCTCATACTGGATAGAAGAGGAGATGATGGAGATCTTAGCACAGTACTTCTTCCAAGCAGCGGGCAGTCTGGGAGACCAGAGAACTGTCAGGTTAGGCTCGGGAGATGTGCCGAGGTTTTCGAGGGTGTGCAGGTAACGGAAGCTGTTCTTTGTTACCATATGTCTGCCGTCGATGCCGATACCGCCGAGGGACTCAGTTACCCACTGGGGGTCACCGGAGAACAGTGCGTTATACTCGGGAGTTCTTGCGAAACGAACAAGACGGAGCTTCATAATGAAGTGGTCGATGATCTCCTGAGCCTCAACTTCGGTCAGTCTGCCCAGCTTGAAATCTCTCTCAAAGTAGATGTCAAGGAATGTGGAGGTACGTCCGAGGGACATTGCTGCACCGTTCTGATCCTTAACAGCACCCAGATATCCGAAGTAAACAGCCTGAACTGCTTCCTTAGCGGTTGTAGCGGGCTTGGAAATGTCACAGCCGTAGATCTCAGCCATCTTCTTGAGGTTCTCAAGAGCTCTGATCTGCTCGGAGATCTCTTCTCTTGCACGGATCTTTTCCTCGGTCATAGGAGAAGTATAGAAAGCCTTCTGATCCTGCTTATCTTCAATGAGCTTGTCAACGCCGTAAAGAGCAACTCTTCTGTAGTCGCCGATGATACGTCCACGACCGTAAGCATCGGGCAGACCTGTGATGATATGGTTGGTTCTGCAAGCTCTCATTTCGGGTGTATAGCAGTCAAAAACGCCTGCGTTATGTGTTTTTCTGTATTCTGTGAAAATGTGGCTGATCTCAGGGTCAACCTTATATCCGTTGTCGGAGCAAGCCTTTTCAGCCATTCTCAGACCGCCGTAGGGCATTAAAGCTCTCTTAAAGGGCTTATCTGTCTGAAGTCCGACAATCTTTTCAAGGGGCTGGTCTATGTAGCCTGCACCGTGTGAGGTCAGAGAGGAAACGACCTTGGTGTCCATATCAAGAACGCCGCCTGCTTCTCTTTCCTTCTTGGCAAGCTCCATAACTTCATCCCACAGCTTCTTGGTAGCTTCGGTAGGATCGGCAAGGAAGCTCTCGTCCCCGTCATAGGGAGTGTAGTTTCTCTGAATGAAATCTCTTACATTGATCTCGCCGTCGCTCCACTTACCGGGTGTGAAGCCCTCCCACTGTTCAAAAAATTCCTTTGTCATATTTCTACTCCTTTCAAGAAACCTTGTTAGTTTCCTGCAATTATTTTTTACGTCAGACAGGATATGTCCGGCGTTCGGCGGACAGCTTATGGCCGTCCGGCAGCTTGCAAAGTCCCGAAAATATGATATTTCCAAGATTATCCCTTGGCTTTGATTTAAGTATACCACACAAGTATACATTTGTCAATAGCCTATGGAAAAAAACTTGAAAAAAATCGGAAACCCGGGAGCTTCAATCTGTCATTTTGCTAAATAATTATAGCAGATACGCACGATAAATTCAACGATTATTTATGACTTTTTACCAAAATAACATAAAATTCAGCGTTTTGAACAATTTTCACATCTAAAAACGTTCAATGCGTACAAAAATTATCGAAAATATACATTTTGGGTCTGCAATGCTTACGTCAAGGCAGAAAACTGTCCGACGAAAAAGCAAAGCCGAAGCGGTCACAAGGCTTCGGCTTTTCACTTAGCGGAATATCCCGCAAAACTAAATTATCCAAAAAATTATTTCCCGCAAGCCTCGTTAAGAGCCGCACAGAATGCATTATACCACTCATCAAAATTTTCATCGGTGTCAAGAGATGCCGCAGCTTCCGCACGGGACATACCCGCAGCCACCATCTGATTGACCTTTTCACAGTCGGCGGCAGCCTTATCGGAAAGGCTGTAATTGAGGACGCTTCTTGCAGCCCCCGCACCGCTGAACGCCTTATATGTGTACATTTCATTCTTAGCAGCAATATCGAAGCAGACCTTCAAGGTTTCAACGGGAACGGTATCCGCAGCGTCCATATCGTTGACCGCCTTCATCAGCAGAGCGTCCTCGTTAGCCTCCTTTTTAACGGGCATATAACCCGACAGGCAGGCAAATTTCAGATTTCTTTCCGACTCAGTGAACCATTTCAGGAACTCCACCGCAGCGTATTCGCTTGAAGGCGTGCCTTTTGTGACAGCCATTCCCGCACCCTGCTGTACGGCATAATGCCTGCCGCCTTCAAATTCGGGAACGGGCAGCGTCAGGGCTTCAATGGGATAGCTTGCCTCATCGGTCATTACCTGCTTGGGGAAATATGTTGCGGAAGCAGACGAGCCCGTCAGAGCACATATCTGACCTATTTTCACATCATCGGAGCGAAATCTTCCGTAGGAACTGAACCAGCCGTTTATGTACGGGACATAGTAGCAGTCCCAGATCTTTTGGAGAGCGTCCTTGTCGGCATTTACGGTAACATTTCCGCCGTCGGCAGCGAATATTTCCGTGCCCAGCTGCATAAGCCCGGCAGTGAACAGGTTGCCCATTGCGTCCCTGCCATAGAACGCCTTTCCGTCATCGGGAATATCGGGAGTCAGGATGTCCGTCCACTTATAATATTGTTCGGAGATACGCACAAGTCCCTCTTTTGTTTCAAGCTCCGCAAGGTCCGCACCTGTTGCCTCGGCGAATTTGTCCCAGTCGGTCTTATTGAGGATAAACACTTCGGTGGATTTTGCTACGGGGAATATCATAAGCTTGCCGTTTTTGCTGAAACGTCCCTCAGAGATGAAACCGTCCACATATTCGGACAGTTCCTCCTCGGTGAAATAACCGTCCAGTTCCGCCAGCAGCCCCTTTTCTTCAACGGCATACGCCATATCGCTGTATGCCGAAAAAATTGTGGGAAGCTTGTCTGTGCCCTCCTCGGCAGCAGCGGAAACAGCGTTCTCCAACTCAGCCACATCGCTGTAACTGGTGCCCTGAACGATAATTCCCACCTCTGTTCCGACAGTGGAGTTGAACTCGTCCATCAGTGCATCAAAAGCTTCCTTCTGTGCACCGTTGTAGTAATGCCAAACGGAAACTACCGTTGGATTTGCGGGGTCAAGCTTTACCGAATTGTCCGAGCAGCCGCCCAAAAGCTGAGCTGCCATAGCCGCTGCAAGAACAGCTGCCGTTGTTTTTGTAAATCTCATTTTGTCATCACCCGATTTAAAATGTTATTTGAATACAAAAAAGTCAACGATACCGAACCACTCCCTCACCCAATAGGTCGGCAGCAGCCAAAAAGCGGTGTGTGCCGAATATGTGCCGAAGTTCAGTCCCAGCCGTTTAGCGTGAAGTGTCGCCCTCAGCTGATGATAGCCGTCGGTCACTATTGTAATATCGGTGTTCAGTCCGTTTTCTTCTATGAGTTTTTTCGAGAATTTCAGATTTTCCTCGGTGCTTGCCGACCTGTCCTCGGAAAATATCCTGTCCTCGGAAATGCCCTTGGAAACAAGATAGCTTTTCATCACCGACGCTTCGCTGTACTCCTCGTCGGCACCCTGTCCGCCCGACACGACACAGAAGCTTTCGGGATTTTCCGTAAGAAAATCGTATGCCGCATCAAGCCGCCTTTTAAGCATAAGGCTGGGAGCATTTCCCCGAACCTTGCAGCCCAGCACGACCGCCGTGCTTCCCGCCGTCGGTTTGATATTCAGTGAAGCTATCATAAAACCCGAAATGACCGCCGCCAGAAGCACAGCAGCAGCCGCAATCGCAATGACCGCATTGACCGCTATCCGTCCCCCGACGGTGCTTCGCATATTCTTCACAAATCCCATCAGCGGACTTCTGAAAATAAGACAGCAAAGCAGCAGCACCGAAGCCGCAAAGCCCGAAACATTTCCGATATTGATAATTCTGCCCGTTATGACGGGGGCGAAAAACAGCAGAGCCAAAACGAGAAGAATCAGCTCGCATATTCCGATCAGGACGTTCGGCATTGTCCGCTTTTTCACTGAATTGTTTTGAGAGCCTTTGCCAGCTGGTCGGGACAGGAGGTGCCTCGTCCGCCGCAGTCTATCTTATCAAGACGCTGAATAACGTCCTCAACTCTCATTCCCTTGACCAGCATAGAAATGCCCTGAGTGTTTCCGTTGCAGCCGCCTGTGAACTTAACGTCCTCCACAACACCGTTTTCAACGGTAATGGTGATAAGCCTTGAACATACTCCTCTGGGAGTGAAATTTATAGTCATAACCAATATATCCTTTCAAATAAAATTAAGCCTGTAAACTGTTTTTATTCTGCTTGATAAGCTTGTATATCCTGTCGAGATTTTCCTTATCGGTGGTATTGCTTCCGATATGAGTGGGCTGTGCGTTGTAAAGACCGTGGAAATCGGAGCCGCCCGTTACTATCAGGTCGTACTTTTCGGCAGTTTCCAGTATCTTCTTCTTAGCCGCATCATCGGCGGTATAGTGATAAGCCTCAACGCCGTCCAGCTTGCCCTTTGCAGCCAGCTCGTCCATCAGGTCGAAGGAATCGTAGAAAGCGGGGTGAGCCAGCACAGCTATTCCCCGTGAAGAATGGATAAGATCAAGGACGAAATTAACATCGGGATATTCTCTTTCCACAAGGCAGGTGCCCGTTTTCAGATTGAAAAGCTCGTCGTTAAGCTCGCCGTAAAATTCGGTGGTATAGCCGTAATCTATCAGTGCGTGAAGAATATGCTGCTTGAAGATACTTTTGCTTCCCGTGGCGTATTTCATAACGCTTTCGGGCGTGATGGGATAAAGCTTCATCACCTTTTCCACCATTTCCTTTGCACACTGCTTTCTTATCTCACAGCATTTGATGCAAAGCCCCTCCAGTCTGTCGGGCTTTTGCGGGGCATAGCAGAGAATATGTACCTTACGGTTTCTCGTTTTGTCCCAAGCAGATAATTCCACACCGGGGATCATTCGCACGCCGTATCTTTCGCCGAGAACTGCAGCTCTTGAAACGGAAGCGAGTGTATCGTGATCGGTTATTGAGATAAAATCAATTCCCGTGCGTTTAGCCTGAACGACAATATCCTCAATACCGAGTGAGCCGTCCGACAGCTTCGTGTGACAATGCAGGTCGCCAACCATAAGATATACCTCCAGCTAATTATTAACGGAATGTCCGTATTATTTTTATTATACCACAAAACTCCCCTATAATCAAGCTTTTTTTTGCGAATAGGACGATTTTCTTTCTTTTCCGAAAAATTCATCTCCAAACCACACGTTTTTTACGGAAAACTCTTTTCCGTCAAGATAACCGAGAATACCGCCGTCCGTCTTGAAAGCGAACTTCAGCTTGTAGGAGCAAAGTGCCTGTGTTTTCAATTTATATTCCCTGTTTACGGAGTTTATGCCGTACTTGCCGTCCCCTAAAAGCGGGCAGCCAAGATAGGAAAACAGTGCCCTTATCTGATGAGTTCGCCCCGTGTGAAGCAAAACCTCCACCAAAGTCAGCTCTCCCCTTTTTTCCAGCACGGTATATTCGGTAACGGCAGTGAGATACCCCTTTTCCGGTCGGGGGGACACTCTCACCATATTTTCCGCACTGTCCTTCTGCATATAAACGGTGACGGTATCATGCTTTTTCGGCGGCGAGCCAACGGTTATGCAAAGATACCGTTTTTCCAGCTCCCGTTCCCGTATCTTCTCATTGAGGATACGCAGGGACTCGGCATTTTTCGCCGCTATGACAATACCGCTTGTGTTGCGGTCTATCCGATTGCAAAGGGACGGTGCAAAGGAGCTTTCCTCGTCGGGACGGTACTCCCCTTTTTCATAGAGATAGCGTTTTATGCGGTTTATCAGCGTATCACGGGTATTTTCATCGTCCTCGTGAACCACTAAGCCTTGCTTTTTATTCACAAGCAGGATATTTTCGTCCTCGTAAACCACATCAATATCCGCCGAAACCTTGAGAAAATCCCGCTCATCGGGAGCTGTTTCAAAAAATTCATCCTTTAAATACAGCTCCAGCACATCGCCCTCGCAAAGCCTGTCGGATATTTCGCACCGCTTTCTGTTCAGCTTTATGTCCTTGTTCCGGATAGCCTTGTACATAAGGCTTTTCGGGAGATTTGGGGCAGCCTTTACGATGAATTTGTCCACCCTCTGCCCCGCATCGTTTTTGTTTATGACAAATCGTTTCACTCGGAAAGCTCCTTTATCTTATCACGGAGGAATGCGGCGTGCTCAAATTCAAGCATTTTTGCGGCTTCCTTCATTTCCTTTTTCAGCTTTTCTATAAGCTCCAGCTTTTCCTTTTTAGACAGCTTCTTGCCGTCGGTTTCCTTGGAAACCGTTTCCTTTGTGGATATTTCCAGCACTTCCCTGACGTCCTTGCGGATAGTTTTCGGGACTATACCGTGCTTTTCATTGAACTCAAGCTGAAGCTTTCTTCGGCGTTCCGTTTCGGTAATAGCGTATTCCATAGATCTTGTAACGCTGTCGGCATACATGATGACCTTGCCTTCGGAATTTCTCGCCGCACGTCCGATAGTTTGGATAAGCGACGAGGACGAACGGAGAAAGCCCTCCTTATCCGCATCGAGGATAGCCACCAGCGAAACCTCGGGCAGGTCAAGACCCTCTCTCAGCAGGTTAATGCCAACAAGCACGTCAAACTCTCCCAGACGCAGATCACGGATAATTTCCATTCGCTCGATAGTGTCAATGTCGTGGTGCATATACCGCACACGAACGCCCATTTTCCCGAGATAATCGGTGAGATCCTCCGCCATTTTCTTGGTAAGCGTGGTGACAAGAACACGCTCGTCCTTTGCCGCCCTGATGTTTATCTCAGAAAGCAGATCCTCGATCTGTCCCTCAACGGGCTTCACGATTATTTCGGGGTCGACAAGTCCCGTCGGACGAATGACCTGCTCAACTATCTGTGCGGACTTTTCCTTTTCAATATCGCCGGGCGTTGCGGAAACAAATATCGCCTGATTTATGTGACTGTAAAATTCATCGAAATTCAGCGGACGGTTATCAAACGCCGACGGCAGACGGAAGCCGTAATCCACCAGCACCTGCTTTCTGCCCCTGTCGCCTGCGTACATTCCCCTAACCTGCGGCAGAGAAACGTGGCTCTCGTCCACAAACAGCAGCCAGTCCTCGGGAAAATGGTCAAGCAGCGTATATGGAGTGCTGCCGGGGGCACGTCTTGCAAGCACACGGGAATAGTTCTCGATGCCCTTGCAGAAGCCTATTTCTTCAAGCATCTCAATGTCATACAAGGTACGCTGCTTTATACGCTGAGCCTCGATAAGCATGCCCTTGTCGGTGAAATATTTTACCCGCTCGTCAAGCTCACGTTCAATATCCTCGATAGCGTCCCGCATAGTATCTCTCGAAACAACATAATGCGAAGCGGGATAGATAACTGCATGAGAAAGCTGACAGACAACATTTCCCGTCAGTGCCTGAAACTCGGTTATCCTGTCGATCTCATCTCCGAAAAATTCTATCCGAAGAGCCGTATCGGTATTTCCTGCGGGGAAAATCTCGACCACATCGCCTCTGACACGGAACTTGTTTCTGATGAAATTCACATCATTCCGTTCGTACTGTATCATAACAAGCTCCGCAAGCAGCTGTTCACGGGATTTTTCCATACCCTTTCGCAGGGAGATCATATTTCCACGGTATTCCTCGGGGCTTCCCAGCGAATATATGCAGGACACACTGGCAACGATGATAACGTCCCGCCGTTCGGAAAGTGCGAAGGTGGCAGAGTGACGGAGCTTGTCTATCTCATCGTTGATGGCAGAGTCCTTTTCAATGTAGCTGTCGGTCTGAGGAATGTACGCCTCGGGCTGATAGTAGTCGTAATAGGACACGAAATATTCCACGCAGTTATTCGGGAAAAACTCCTTAAACTCCGAACAAAGCTGTGCCGCAAGGATTTTATTGTGAGCAAGGATAAGAGTGGGACGATTCATTTTTGCGATAACATTCGCCATTGTAAAAGTTTTTCCCGACCCCGTAACGCCCAGCAGAGTTTGCTCCTTCATTCCCGAATTAAGCCCGTCCACAAGACGTTCGATTGCCTCGGGCTGATCTCCCGCAGGCTGATATGGTGATACAAGCTGAAATTTATCCATAGTGTTCTCCTTAAAAAATCACATGTTCTGCATTTCCGAACGAAAACTGTTTACAAAAATACTAATCAAAAACCCCGATAACGCCCGACTGCCGCATTGACCGAACTCCGTCCTCTCCCACAATAATATGGTCCATAACCGTTATCCCCATACTCGAAAGCACCCCGCAGATAGCTCTTGTGGCAGTAACATCACTTTTGGACGGATTTGACGAACCCTTGGGGTGGTTATGTGCAAACGCAGCCATATCGGAATTATTTGACAGAATAAATTCCGCTATTCTACGCATATTAACAGCAGAAGCAGACGGTGTGCCCACCGAGATAAGCCCGTTGGCTACCAATCTCAGCTTGCTGTCAAAGCAGGCAACTCGGAACTCCTCACGAACCGTCCCCTCAAAGGAATGTTCAAAAAGCTCCATCAGCTTGAAGCAGTTGTCAAAGCTGCGATCCTTCATCGTTTCCAGACTGTAACATTTTATAAGCTGGGGTATCGCCCGAAGCAAAGTGGCAGTATGTTCGGAAACGCCGTCCACCGACATAAGAGCCTTCATATCTGCGGAAAATACGCCCGGAAGATTTCCGAATTTATTCAAAAGCTTATGAGCAAGCTCGTTGGTATCCTTTCTCGGGCAGGAATAGAACAGAAAAAATTCCAGCACCTGATGCACCTCAAAGCCCTCAAAGCCGCTTTCAAGAAAACGCCGTTTCATTCGGGCACGGTGTCCCTCGTGAAGATTTTCCTCCTTCTTTTCAGCCAAAATATCCACCTCCGAAAAATTCATTCTTTCCTATTATACTACATAAATCCCCCGATGAAAAGGGGATTTTGAAAATTTTCCGAGAAAGGCTGTCGAATTTTATGTCAAGCCCCGATATGCTGAATTTCAAAGGCGTTCCCCTGGTAAAAAGCCTTGAAATCAATCTTGAAAATATTCGCCGAATAACGGGAAAAAGCTCCGACCTGCTGGAAAATCCCATCGTGATAAACGGCGTAAAATGCTGCCTTGTCTGCTATGAGGGAATGATCTCCACCTCCACCATAACCGAGCTTATCCTCCACCCGCTGATGGATATTGACATAGGCAGGGACAACGCCCCCGAAGCCCTTATGCACCACGTCAAGACCCATATGCTAATGACCATCGACCGAGGATTTTCCGAGGATTACGGCGACCTTATCCGCCGTGCTATGAGCGGCTTCGCTATCCTGCTTATCGACGGAATAGCAGAGGCTTGTGCCTTCGGAGTGCAGGGCTATGCCGTTCGTGGGATAGACGAGCCGAACTGCGAGGGAAACGTCAAGGGTGCACACGAGGGATTTGTGGAGGTCGTAAGAACGAATATGTCCCTTGTCCGCCGCCGAATAAAATCTCCCCTGCTGAGATTTGACCTTTTTCCCATCAGCGAGCATTCAAACACCGATGTTATCGTCTGCTATATGGCGGACAGAGTTCCGAAGGAAACGGTGGAAAGCATAAAAAAACGGCTAAAGGGCATAAAGCTGGAAACCATTCTCGGCAGCGGATATATCGAGCCTTTTCTGGATAATTCAAGACTTTCGCTGTTTTCGGGAGTGTCCGTCACCGAGCGTCCCGACGCATTCTGCGGAAAGCTGCTGGAGGGACGGGTGGGGATACTTATTGACGGCACGCCCTATGCAGTCATCGTACCCTATCTGTTCATCGAAAATTTTCAGACAATGGACGATTACAATATGCGTCCCTATTATGCAGCGTTTATTCGGATAATAAAGTTTGCCGCATTCCTCATCTCGGTCTTTCTCCCGGGCATATACGTTGCCGCTGCGACCTTTCACCCCGAAATGTTCCGCTACGGTCTTATGCTGAAGCTTGCCGAAGCTGAAAAGGACGCACCGCTGCCGCTTATGGCGGAAGCAATGATCGTACTGCTGATATATGAGGTCATCAGGGAGGCTGGGCTTCGCCTGCCGAAAAATGTTGGCGGAGCGGTAAGCATCGTGGGCGGACTTATTATCGGGGACGCTGCCGTGAAGGGCGGGCTTATATCCAATCCACTGCTGGTGGCTGCGGCTCTGGCGGTAACGGCGTCCTTCGTTATCCCGAATCTTGATCAGCCTATGACGCTGCTGCGGCTTATCTGCGTGATAACAGGCGGCTTATGGGGATTTTTCGGAGTGTCCGCCCTTGCCGCTGTCATTCTCGTAAATATCTGCTCAATAGAAAACTGCGGCATACCCGTAACTGCCCCGCTTTCGCCCTTTACCTTTAAATCTATGCGGGACGTTTTCGTCAGACTGGGCTTTCGCACACTTGAAAAGGGTCATGCCGTTATCGGAAATATGACGGGTGCAAATTACGGAAAAAACGGAGGAAGCAATGAACAGAAATAGCTTTTTCGGGGGCAGGATAAGCGGGGCACAGATCTTTTCCCTGCTGCTTATATGCAGTATGTTCAGCCTGATGACCGTCACACCCGATGAGAGTACAGGCTTTAAGGTGCAGTTAGCGGCAGCCGCTGTTTCCGCACTTATTCAGGCAATAATTGCAATTCCCCTTGTGCTGCTGATATGCCCCGAAAGCAGCTTTAAGCAAAATATTTGGGGGATCTTCTGCCGCATTTTATACTGCATATTTTTTCTTGCATTGGCGGCTAATGTCATACTTGAAATATTTGGATTTATGGAAAAACAGTTTTTCCGAAATTCGGGAAAAATCGGCGTTTGCATAACGCTGGCTGTTATCGGCGGATATTGTGCGTATCTCGGGGTCGAGGGACTTGCCCGTTCATCGGCGGTAATGCTTGCGGTGTTTTTCATTATGACATTGGCAATGATACTTCCGTCGGCGGGAAAAGCAGACCTGTCCGTTTTTTCGGACAGAAGCTTTGTTTATACGGGACAGCTTCCGCAAGCCGTTTACAGAGAATTGTCAAGAAGCGGAGAGATAGTTGCAGCCGTTTTTCTTGCGGGATATTCAAAGGAAAATATCCGAAACCCGCTTTACACATTCATTGCAGTGAAGCTGATAGTGACCTGCGGGATAATATTTGCGATAGGTGCAATTGCGGGACGGTTTGCCTATATCTGCAATTTCCCGTTTATGTCGCTTTCGGCATTTTCGGACACAGTGCTGTTCGGCAGAGCGGACGCCGTATTCATGGCTGTCCTGACAATCTCGGGGATAATTTCGGCGGGGTTGTATCTGTTTATCGCCGCCGAAATTATTTGCGGAATATTTGACATAAAGGACAAAAAAGCACTGCTTTCCTTCCCCGCTGCGGCAGTTATCTGCATTCTTCTGACCTTTGCAAGCAGCTATGCGAAAGCACTTTGCTCATTTGTCCCGATGCTGCTGTTGTTTTTGGTAATACCGCTTATTATTCTTTTGATACGCAAAAAAAGAAAGGAGAGCTTACGATGAAAAAACTGCTTGCCTTAGCAATGCTTTCGGCGGCAATGCTGCTGTCGGGCTGTATGGAATCCATTGAGATAAACGAGCGGGCATTCGTCACCGTAATGGCAATGGACCGTTCGGGGGATAACATTTCCGTCACCCTGAAAACCGAGGGAAAAAACGGCGAAAGCAACATTTCGGGAACGGGGAAAACCATTGCCGAGGCTCTCAGAAACGCCGAGCTGTCCCTCCCCGACGGGACGACCCTTTTTACGGGACACACTCAGCTGTTTATTGCAGGGAAAAGCGTTATTCCCGACAGCGGACTTGTTCGGCTGCTGACTGCGGAATACGGCGTTCCACCCTCCTGCAAAGCGGTCTGTGCATTCAACGGCGGGGACGCTGCAAGTTCGGTTTCGGGCGACCCCGAAAATCAGCTGGATTATGCGGAGCGTCAGGGACTGATAAAGTCGGTGACCCTTGCTGACCTATGCCGAAAGGACTGCGGAGGTTTTTTTGCACTGCCCTTTGCCGAATATGAGAACAACAATGTTTTCTTTCTGAAAACTGCATTCATCACCCCGGGCGGCGGAAAAATAGTTACCGACAGAAACGAAAATGCGGGCTATATGCTGCTTTCGGGAAATGCAGACGGTATGCTTGCGGACGTGTCCTCTTCCTGCGGATACGGTGCACTTACGGTAAAAAAAGCAAAGCCCGAGTTTGAATTTACCTCCGAGGACGGAAAATCGGTCTGCACGGTCAAGCTGACTGCACAGCTGATAACGGACGAAAAATGCGGCAGATCGGGCAGCGACGTCCCCAAAGACGAAGTGCTGAAGCTGTCTGCGGAAAATGCCCTGAAAAAATACTGCACCGAGCTTATCGGCAAAACCGACGCATGGCAGCCCCTCTGCACGGGTGAACCGGGAATTATCGCCGACAGAACGGAGCTGAATATTTCCGTTAAGCTTTCGGAATAAATTTTGATTATCCTCTTGACAAAATCGGTCTACTGTGGTAGACTTAACTTAGGAAGTTTACAATAGTAGACCAAAGGAGAGGATAATATGAAGCTAAACCCAAGCGAACTCAGCCTTATGGAAATAATCTGGGAGAATGAACCGATAAAGTCGGGAGAGCTGGTCAGGCTGGCGGGCGAACGGTACGGCTGGAAAAAATCCACCGTCTATACCCTGCTCAAACGTGCATCGGAAAAGTCTGCGGCGGTCAATGAAAATTCCGTTGTCCGCTCGCTGGTGGGACGTGAGGAGCAGCTTTCGGAGCAGTCGGAAAAGGCACTGAAAAAGGGTTTTAACGGCTCGCTTTCAATGTTTCTCACAGCCTTTCTCAGCAAGGAGCGTCTGACCAAGGAGGAAGCGGAGGAGCTGAAACGCCTTATCGACAGCAGAACGGAGGGTAACTGAAATGACCGAAATTTTCCGAATAGTTCTGAATATGAGCATAACCGCTTCGTATATCTGCATTTTCGTGATGCTCATACGGCTTTTTATGAAAAAGCTGCCTGCGAAATTTTCCTATTTTCTGTGGATAATACCGCTTATCCGTATGATATGCCCATTTTCCGTGGGGACGGCGTTCAGCGTTTTCAACCTTATCGGACCGACGGAGCAAAGCTACATAAGCGAACGTATCGAGTACGACCCGACCCCTGTCATTGACACGGGAATACCGCTGCCCTCGTCCCCCGAGAATATCACCGTTCCCCTGCCCGAAGCAGTGCCCGATAATTCGGCAAATCCCGTGCAGATAATGCTTTTCATCGGGACGTGCATATGGCTTGCGGGTATTATCGGAATAGCTCTGTACACGATCGTCTGCATTGTTCGGCTGAAAATTCGGCTGTCGAATGCACGTCCGCTTCAGGATAATGTTATGATATGCGAAGGGATAGAAACGCCCTTTGTTTTCGGTATCATCAATCCGAAAATATACCTTCCCGAGGACATTTCCATGGAAGATATGCCCTTCATTCTCGCCCATGAACAGGCACATATCCGCCGAAAAGACCACCTCATCAAACCGCTTGCATTTGCCGCCCTGACCGTACATTGGTTCAACCCGCTGCTTTGGCTTTCGTTCAAGCTGATGGAACGGGATATGGAGCTTTCCTGTGATGAAACGGCTGTTGAAAGCTTCTCGGGGGACGTCCGCAAAGATTACGCTTCGGCACTGCTGAACATTTCAATGAAACAAAATCATCTCAGCGGCGGACAGGTGGTTTCATTCGGTGAAAACAGCGTAAAGTCCCGAATAAAGGGCGTTCTTAATTGGAAAAAGCCCACGGTCATTGCCGTGTGTGCCGCAGTTTTGCTTATAATTGCCGCAGCCGCCGTACTGCTTACCGACGGCAATTCCAAAATATCTCCCCAAGGCAGCCCGGCAGCTGACGTGCCGATTACCGACGGCAATCCCCAAAAAGAAACCGCTGAAGCGATACCCGACGGCGGAATGACACGTTACGCTTATGTGGGCGAAGTAATGGCAGTTTCCGAAAACGGTTTAGAGCTTATTTCCATCGATGAAACATGGAAGATCGGCAAGCTGATAACCAACTTTTCCGTCCCCGACCATATACGATTCAGCGGAAGTATCGGCGAATATCCGAGAAATGACGAATGGATAAAATGCCTTGAAATTCTCCCATACGTCCGCTCCGACGATGAAATTCCCGAAAGCTTTTTCACCGCAGATATTGCCGAGGGCAAGGAAATAACGCTTGTCAAAAACGTTCCGAATCCCGATGGAAACGGGAAGATAAAGCGGCTTATCGTGACCCGCTCGGGCGATGACATTTTCTATTATTACACTCGTGATCTCGGAGATTTTTCCCTGACGATAATGTTCCCCGCTTACGGCGGAAACGGAGAATTTTCCGAGGAAATGATGATGAATATTGTTATGTCCTTTGAGTTTATGGGAAATTCGGAAGTGCCTTCCGTCCCTGCCGATGATACGAAAATGGAAATTTCCGCCGAGTACGACAAGCAGTCGAACAAGCTGACCGTCACATCAAAAAGTATTGACGGAACGCTTGTGATGACAGGCAGTCCGTACACCATAGAACGTCTTGAAAACGGCGGATATGTATCTGTATTTCCCGTTCAGCCTGTTCCGGATAATTATGTTACCAACGCATTTACCGCTGAGAGCATTTATCTCGGCGGAGAGTGGCAGGAAAGCTTTACAAGGAGCTATTCCATGGACTACTGTGTGCTGTATAACGGAACCTACCGTATCTCAAAGACCTACCGTGTCAAAAACGACAAGGCAGACCGCACCGCTTACTGCACCCTTGAAATTACCGACGGTATGCTGTCCCCAAAAGATGCGGCAGCGGCGGCGGAGAAGCTTCTGACTTCCGAGCAAAAGGCGGAGGTGCTTGACATTTCATCTCCCGAAATGACCCCTATGTATTTTTATAACTTTTCGAAGTCAGACAATACCGAACCCCAAAATCAGCTTTGCTACCGAGTGACCTACAAAACAAATTCGGGTGATATTACCTTATTCATATCCGCCCTTGACGGCAGTCCTTGCCTTACAGACACCGATTACAGAGAATAACCGCACTGTCCACTCCTTTTATTGTGAAAAATTACAAAAAAGCTCTTGCAATTTCCGAAAAAGTGTGTTATAATATATATAATTCATTGAAAACGCAATCTCTATCGAAAATGTTCAAAGGCATCAAAATCATATTTAAGGAGGATTTTAAAATGGACAGATTAAAAGGCAAGGTAGCTATCGTAACAGGCTCTACAAGCGGTATCGGCGTGGGTATCGCAAAGCTTTTTGCGGCAGAGGGTGCAAAGGTCGTTATCTGCGGACGCCGTGAAGCAAAGGGACAGGCTGTGGTTGACAGCATTACCGCTGAGGGCGGCGAAGCGTTCTATCATTTCATGGATATTACCGCTACCGAAAGCATCGAAGCTCTCCTTGCAGATACCGTGGAAAAATACGGCAAGATAGACATTCTCGTAAATAACGCCGCTAATGTCAGCTTAAAGGACGGACGTGTTGACGAGCTTACTCTTGAAATGTGGGACGGTATTTTCCAAAGCGATATTAGAGGAACATTCTATGCTATCAAGTGTGCTCTCCCCTATATGAAGGAAAACGGCGGCGGTTCTATCATTAATATCGGCTCTATGGCTTCCTGCGGCGGTGACTTAGGCTCTACGGCTTATGCATGTGCAAAGGCTGGTGTTGATATGCTGACAAAGTCTACCGCACTCCAGTACGGCAAGGACAATATCCGCTGCAACTGTGTTCGCCCCGGTCTGATAGTTACACCCGAAAACGAAGCATATGTACCTCAGGCACTCAAGGACGTATTCCTCAATAACATTATGGTAAACCGTTACGGTGCTCCTGCGGATATTGCAAATATGTGCGTTTATCTGGCGTCCGATGAAAGCGAATACTTTACAGGTCAGGTCGTTACTGTTGACGGCGGTCTGAACGCTCACGTTTCCACTGTTGGTGAGTTCAAAAAGCTGAATTCCCGCACATGGTAATTTCAACAAAGAATTTTTTTACATACTAAAAACGGACAGCCGCACGGTCATAAGCTCGTGCGGCTGTCCGTCTTTATTTGTAGAAAGTTATTGAGGTGGCAAAAAATCATTTATTTTTGAGGAAAACCTTGATGGCATTATCCGCAACATTTCCCGCAATGGAAAGGTCAAGCACAGCACCGATAGCACCGCCGATAATGGGAGCCATCTTGAAGATAGCCGCAGCACCTCTTGTACCTGTCTTAGCCATCAGCCTGTAAACTGCTTCCCTGTTTATCTCACGGGCAACGTCCATAGGAATATCGGAAATGTCCGTGCCGCTTATGTAGCTGTCAACGGGAACGCCCGCCAAACAAGCATATACAAGTGCCCGAACATTATCGTCCTCGGGGTTATAGCCGCCCATATATGCCAGTGCACATATCATTCTCAGCTGCATAAACACCGTTCCCGCAACATCGGCAGGCACTGCCACAGCCGCTGTGATAAGTCCGCCGACACCCGTCAGGAAGCCCGTTCCTGCACAAAGGGTCTTCTGCATACCGATAAGCCGCCTTGCAGCCGCCATAACAACGCCGTTTTCCTTGGCAAGATACTCATCGGCAAATGCCCTTGCAGAGGTCGTTCCCGCAACGCCGTCCAGTGCACTGCGGTAGCAGGAATTTAACATATTGATAACTGCGGATTCGCTCATTTTTTCGTTTGACATAATATTACCTCCAATTGTTGGTTGTCTAATATGCTTTTGTAATTTATATTATACAACGTATAACTATATTTGTCAAGAGTTTTCATCAAATTTTCACTTTACTTTTTTGGGATATTTTACTTTGCGTCAGCTTCAGCCTTTGCATATTTCCACAGCTTAGCACGATATGCTGCATTCGTTTAGGTCGGGGGACACTTCTCTTTGTTCCCCCGGCATTGCCCGTCCTCACGGGAATAGCAGCCTTTCCGCCGCAGCCCCGACCTCGCTTATTCTACCAATACTTTCCGTTTCCCTGTCGGGTCTGCCAAAGCCGTAGGCAGCGTGGATAAAGGGAACTCCCGCTTGGTCGGCAGCCTGCATATCCATAAGCGTGTCGCCCACATAGACCGCCCTGTCAATGCCGTTACGTTCGATAACAAGGCGGATATTTTCACCCTTGGAAAGTCCCGTGCCGCCGTTGCATTCGGTGTCGGAGAAATATTTTCCCAGCCCGTGGACGGCAAGAAATGTTTCGATATATCCCGACTGACAGTTGCTGATAATCCCGAGGAAATAATCCTCCGACAGCTTTTGAAGCGTTTCCTCCAGCCCGTCAAACAGCTTTCCGCCCGTGACCGCCAGCCGCCTCTGTTCTTCCTCACAGCAGGCATTTATTATCTCCAACCGCCTTTTTTCGGGAATATCGGGCATTATCAGCTCGGCGATAGCAGGGAGAGTTTTGCCCATATACGAGTGCATATCGTCAACAGTCTTGGTGTATTTTTCAAGTCCCCGACTGATAAGAACGTCATTCCAAGCAGCGATAACGGTTTCTCCCGAGTCCCAGAGAGTACCGTCCAGATCGAATAAAATTGCTTTTTTCATTTTAACAGCTCCTTTTTTATATTTGTAAGAAGTGCCGCACAGCCCGTTTCCACGTCCAGCCTTGTGGCTTCAAAATCCCCCGTGTACCAAGGGTCGGCAACATCACGGTGAATGCCTGCAAATTCCAGCAGCTTTTTCACCTTTTCTTCGGGGTCGCCGTTAAATATCCGAAGAATATTCCGAATATTTGCACTGTCCATTCCGATAATAAGGTCGTATTTTCCGTAATCCGAACGTTCCAGATGAACGGCAGTCTTTCCCGCACAGGAAATGCCCATTTCCGAGAGGATACGCTTTGTCCCTCGATGAACGGGATTTCCTATCTCCTCATAGCTTGTGGCGGCAGAAGCGACGCTGACACCGCTTATCCCCTCCTTTTTCAGCATATCCCGCATAACGAACTCCGCCATCGGCGAGCGGCAAATATTGCCGTGGCAGACAAACATAATATTCATAGCTGTTCTCATATCCTTTCAAATAGCCTATTTAAGCCCTTAGAATGGTTGTCTTTTTATCCATAATACAAAATTTCGAAATACGCATCTTGTAAAAACAGGATGTATATAACATCATAGGTTTTAACCTTCCCCAAAATCCACAATCAAAAGTTGAAAAAGTTACGGATTGACAGAAAGCAAACAGGAAAAATTTAAAATAACACTAATTCCTAATCTCTTTATAGACTCTGTCTATAAGGAGAGCCGCCTAAAAGGCGGCAAGTCAAAACCTGCGGTTTTGACGGAATTAGTATTGTACGGCTTTCCTTTGCGGCTTCACCGCCCCACTGCTTTGCGATAAAATCAACCTATAGACCCTGTCTATAGGTTGATTAGGAAATAGTATAAACACATCACCTGCAAAGCAAATTGAAATATCAATTGGCAGTGTTTCATTATTCATCAAAAGTATAGAAACTGAGCATAACGTCCCTGTCGCTGAATTTTGCTCTGTACTGATAATCACTGCCCGCCTGAGTAAGCACGGGAGTTCTTGTAAGAATAACCTTTTTCAGCTGGTCGGGATAGTTTGCGTCATAAACCTCCAGAACGAACTTGTTGGGGTCATCTATCTCACGGAGAAGTCTTACGGCATTTACCACGTTATTGTCAAGAGTGATGACCACAGGCTCGCCCGTTTTCATCAGATAGCAAAGCATTTCAAAGGCTGCACTGCCGTCTGTGCTGAGGTTGTACACCCTGCAATCGTCCCTGAGATGAAGATTGTGGAAATAGATAAATGCGTTCAGAAGCTCCAGGTCGTCCCCCGTGTAAACGGAATTATCCAAAACCGCACATTGGAAAACCTCGAAATCTCTGATAGTCTGGAATGTGATATATCTCAGGAATTTGTCCGTATTTGACTGCTGAAGCTCGTGAGCAGTGCTGTCAAACTTAACGCTGACCGTACCGAAGCCGTTCTCCTCAACAAACGCTCTCGCATCATCGGAAAACAGCAGAACGCCGTCCTTGATGCTCTTGAAATCCCACTTGTTATCAAGGGAAAGATACTCGTTATACTTATCCAGCATTTGGATATGGAAGTTTCTGAGGTCAGCCTTACCGTCGGTGAAAAGCGGGAAATTACGCAGGTCATAGCCCTTGACGGTCTTTCCGTCAACTGTATAATCGGAGGCGGTAAGCTCCAGATTTCCCGTATAATAGCGGCTGACGAACTCGGCAATTCCGAAGCCCGTTCCGTCCGTATCGTAGGAAGTGCGGAAATCCTTGTAAGCAAGACCGTCCTTCATAGAGCTGAAGCCCGTGTCCGCTATCATAAACATATCGTAAACGGAACTGCTTTCACCCTCTTCGGTTTTGGCGGAACCATCATCTTCCTTGTCCGTCTGAACGATACCGTAATCAAGGAACGACGAGATCTTTTCAACGGTAGCCGCCAGTGCATCGGCGTTGGACACCTGGAAATACATACCATTCGTTAACTCGGCAATATTTGTCAGATAATCCGAATCAACATATTTGCCCAGACCGATAACGAAAACCGATACATTTTCGTTATTAGCAGCATCGATAGCCGCTTTTTCGGCTGCCGGATTTACAGTGGTAGGCATACCGTCAGTCAGAAGCAGGATATAGTTTCTGTCGGCAGGAGCGGTGTTTTTGAACGCTGTTACAGCATTTGAAAGAGAAACCGCTATCTCCGTGCCGTTAAAGCTTTCCATGGTGGATTTGATGCTCTCAAGCTTTGCATTTACGGCAGCCTTATCCGAAGTAAGGTCGGAAAGCTTGGTGTAGGTCGCCGTGAACTTTGCAAGACCGTAGTTTGCGTCCCCTTCGATAGCATTCATCAGCGAAGTGGCAAGGTCAAGACGCTTGAAGTCAACGTCATTTTCCTCCGAGCCCATGCACATTGCCTCGGGGTACATTGAACCTGAATTGTCAATAAGGAAGAAAATGTTGGTGTCATACTCCTCGGCGGTCACCACGCCTGTATCTCCGAGGGCGAAAATGCCGCTTTCGGTCACCTTTGTAGAAACGGTTTTCTTAGTTTCGTCAACGGTGCTGTTGAGCATATCGAACTTTCCGTCAGCGGAATTGTACCAAAAAACGGACAGATTATTCGGGTCGCCGCTCCACTTTTCAATATCCTTGTCGGTATATGTAAAGGTAAGCTTGCCCTCGTCTATCTTCGGTGCATAGAACTGATAAACGCTGCCGATCATACCCGGAGTGCCCGCCATACTGTTGTTTTTGTACTCCTCAATGTAGCATCTGTAAATGTCGGGAGTGCCCTTTAGCTCAACAGTTACGCCCTTTGCACCAACAGTTGCGGTCATAGACAGCTTTCCGTCCTCATCTGTGCCGTTGGTCTTGGGATTGTTCGGGTCAAGGGACGCCTTAACTTCGATACCGTCCGCAACGCCGTCACCGTCGCTGTCATATTTGAGCGGATCGGTTTTGGTAATATTCAGCTCATAAGCATCGGAAAGCCCGTCACTGTCGCTGTCGCACAGGAAATCGGACAGTCCGAGGTTTTCCCTCTGTTCAAGGGAGATGCCGTCTATCTCCGTAATATTGCTGCTGAGGCTGTTGCCCTTCATGGTCAGCAGACGGCTTTCCAGCATCTCTATCTCGTCATCAGCCAAGGATTTCGAGTATATCATCGAGAACATATAAATTGCGACCATCGCCACAATTCCCACAATTCCCGACTTTATGACCTTCTGAGTATAGAGCGGATCTCTCTCGGGACGGTGCTTGCTCGGTGCGGACGGCTTTGCGGCTGCCGATGAAGCGGAGGACGATTTTGTCCCCGAAGAACTGCTTCTTGCAGAGGACGAACTTGTCCCCGACTTTGACGTGCTTTTCGCCGAACCTGACGAAGAATTGGGCTTCTTCGGAGGTGCGGAGGCTGCAAAGCCCATTCTTTCCGCAAATTCCCTGTCCTTCTGAGCGAAAATATCGGAAATGCTTTCCTTTGGTTCTTCTTCCTTTGCGGGCTTTTCCTCTGCCTGAACGGGCTTAACCGTTTCGGCGGGAGGGTCGTTTTTCGGCTGCTCCTTTACAGGCTCGGGCTTGGGAACAACTTCCCGTTTCGGCTCGGGCTTGGGAACGGCTTCCTGTTTCGGCTCGGGCTGGGGAACGGCTTCCCGATTCGGCTCGGGCTTGGGAACAACTTCCCGTTTCGGCTCGGGCTTGGGAGCAGTTTCCCGTTTCGGCTCGGGATTTTCGCTTTCCCGTATATCCGCAGACACTTCCCTGACCTCGGGCGTGCTGACGGTTTGAGCATTCTCGGCAGATTTTACAAATTCGAGCAGCTCATCGGTAGCTCCGCCGCCATTGTTCGCCGCAGGGTTAGGGTTGCTTTTTTTCTTCTTTTTTGCCATTATTTCATCACCATAAATCCAATTATTACCACAATATGACACCGCTGACACAGAAAAAGCGGCACATAGTTATCCAAATTATATTATAACAAATTTCCAAGCAAATTACAATTAAGCTTACATATACTTTTTCTGACTTTTTTATTACCGTACAGATATATTTTGCCGAAAATGTTGAAAAATCCAAAGCTTTGTGGTATACTATAATAATATGAAGAAACGGAGAGATATTATGAAGTATAAATATGAAACCCACCTTCACACCTTTGAAGCCTCTGCATGTGCCGAAAGCACGGGCGAACAGATGGCAATGCTTTACCACCGCAAGGGATATGCGGGGATATTTGTCACCGACCACTTTTTCAACGGCAACAGCTGCATTCCCCGTGACCTTGACTGGGCAGAGCGGGTCAAGCAGTTTTGTTTGGGATATGAACACGCTAAAGCGGCGGGAGATAAGCTTGGTCTGGACGTGTTTTTCGGATTTGAATGGAACTATCACGCAATGGAGTTTCTTGTTTACGGGCTGGACAAGGATTTTCTGCTGGCAAATCCCGACTGTGACCTGTTAAAGCCCGCAAAATTCGCAAAGCTTGTCCATCAGGCGGGAGGATTTATAAGTCAGGCACACCCGTTCAGAGAAGCGTCGTATATCACCCGTCAGGTGCAGTATCCCGAGCTTTCCGACGCTGCCGAGGTCATAAATATGAACAACCGCACCGCCGAAATGAACAGAAAGGCTCTGGAATATGCAGAAAAGCATTCCCTTGCCAAAACAGGCGGCTCGGATATTCACCGTGCAGACCGTTTCAATGGCGGCGGAATGGCATTCGACCATCGCCTGACCGACCCGCAGGATTTTATCAACTGTGTGAAATCGGGAAATTGCGAGCTTTTGGGAGATTTTATCTAAAAAAGCAAAATATCGGATAATCGTGTTTTCATACAGGAAATTGCGATTATCCGATATTTTCATTTTCTCAAATCAATGCTTCTCACCCTGTCCCTGACCTTTAAAACAAAGGAGGGCGAAACGGAAAGCTCGTCAATGCCCATTCGCAGGAACGTTTCCGTCAATTCGGTATCAGCCGCCAGCTCACCGCAGATGCCTATCCAAGCATTGTTGGCGTGAGCGTTTTTCGCCGCCGTTTCGATAAGCCGCAGAATAGCCTCGTGATGAACGTCGCAGAACTGCTCCAGCTTGGGATTTTGCCTGTCGCAGGCAAGGGTGTACTGAGTGAGGTCGTTGGTGCCGACGCTGAAAAAATCCACCAGCGGAGCAAGCCTGTCGCTGATAATGGCAGCGGCGGGAGTTTCTATCATAATTCCCAGCTCAACATTTTCCGAAAATTCGATTTTATCTCTCCTAAGCTCCTCCTTGACCTGCTCACAAAGCTCCAGAGCCGCTTCTACCTCGCTGACATTTGCAATCATCGGGAACATTATCCCCAGATTTCCGTAAGCGGAAGCCCTAAACAACGCCCTGAGCTGTGTCTTGAATATCTCGGGACGGGTCAGGCAGATCCGAATTGCACGAAGCCCCAAGGCGGGATTTTCCTCCTTGTCCAGCCCGAAATAGTCCGCCTGCTTGTCCGCTCCTATGTCCAGAGTGCGGATAATTACCTTTTTCCCGCCCATGCTTTCCAGCGTCCGCTTGTACGCCTTGAACTGCTCCTCCTCGGTGGGATAGTCGGATTTTTCCAGATAAAGAAATTCGCTCCTGAAAAGCCCGATGCCGTCGGCGTCATTCAGAAGTGCGGCACCGATATTGTCAACACTGCCAATATTTGCAAAAATGCTTATTTTCGTCCCGTCAAGGGTTATGTTTTCCTTGCCCTTGAGCTTTTTCAGAAGCTCCCGCTTTTCCTCGTCCGCACGGCGTTTTTCTTCTGCGGCGGCAATAGTTTTTTCATCGGGGTCGAGGATAAATTCGCCCGTAAAGCCGTCTGCGACCGCCATATCTCCGTCCTTTATCTCCCGAAGAAAATCATCTCCCAGACCGATTATAGCAGGGATATTCATAGTCCTCGCCAGTATCGCCGTATGGGAAAATGACGAGCCGTGGGCAGTGACGAACGCCAGCACCTTGTCCTTGTCAAGGGTAACGGTTTCGCTGGGAGCAAGGTCGTCCGCACAGATTATGGCAGCCTCACTGACGCTTTCTCCACGGCAATCCGACTTTGCCAGACAAGCGATGATGCGGTTGGAAATGTCCTTCACGTCCGCCGCTCTCGCCTGCATATAGCTGTCCTCCATAGCGGAGAACATTTGGGAAAAATTGTCGGCGGCAGCAGCAACGGCATATTCGGCGTTCACATTCTGAGAAGTTATTGTCCCTCTGACAGCTTCGTTAAAATCCTCGTCCTCAATCATCATTATGTGAATATCGAAAATCTGAGCATTAGCTTCGCCCACCTCTTTAAGTGCCCGTTCATATATCTCACGAAGCTGGGAGATGGCTTCCTCCTTTGCCGCTTCAAGGCGAAGAAGCTCTGCCTCGGGGTCATCTGTTTTGGTACGCTTGACCTGAATATCTCTCCGCTTGAAAACGGAAATTTTTCCCACTGCGGCTGCACCGTAAACGCCTTTTCCTTTAAAAACTTTCATAGAACTCACTCCTGCCGTATTTGCAAATATTCGTCACAAATTCGCCTCTAAAAGCTCCCTCATAGCCTTTTCTGCGGCTTCCTCGTCGCTGCCGCTGACTGTCACGGTTATCCTGTCCCCGCATTTCACACCAAGCCCCATTATCGCCATAAGCTTAGTGCAGACTGCCGATTTTCCGTCCTTTGAAATGACTATCTCGCTTGAAAACTCCTTTGCGGTTTTGGCGATAAGTCCTGCGGGTCTTGCGTGAATGCCCAGCCCGTCGGTAACGGTATATTCAAATGTTTTCATAGGCTTCTCCTTATATTATACTATATTATTTTGAGTTTTGCAATCCATTTAAAAGAATTCCGAAATGGTCGGATATTACGGGATAATTTTCCCCGTTGAATATGGTCAGACAGCTTTCGGCAGATACCCTCCCGCTGTACCATATCTGGTCTATCCGCAATTTATCGGCAGATGCTGACTTGTCCCGCCAACCGTCAATATGCTTTTCGGCGGTAACGCCGTCGTCCCGAAACCGTGCGGACAGAAAGCAGTCCCGAAATCCCGAGCGGAAAACAAGGTCATAGCCCTCCCCCCTGACCTCGGCAGGATTGTTGAAATCACCCATCAGCCAGACTCTTCCAATGCCGTTCAGCTGACGGAGCGTTCTTTCCCATTGTGCCGAAAACGGGTCAACGGAGTCGTCCCACCAGCCGTAATGAACGCTGAAAAACCATTCGTTCGGGCGGGCTTCTGTCCGTACCCCGAGAATTTTCCGAGTTTTCCAGCTGCTGTAATCGTCCTCGGCACTGACGGTAAAAACGGCGGTTTCAAGGATTTTGCTTCGGCTCATTAGAGCTATTCCCTCGTCAAATCTGCTGTAACCAAGCTTTATGGGTATCCACGTCCAGAAATATTCGGGCAATAGCCTTGCGGCGTTCAGAACGTGATTATCTCTGCGGACAACGGCGGTTTTGTCGGCGGGAAAATATCTTACGGTATTGGCGGCAGTTTCCGTTCGGCTCTGGTTTACCTCTTGAAGTGCGATAATATCGGGCTTTTCGGCAGATACGGCGTCTGCGAATATTTTCAGCTTTCGGGGATAGTCCTCCTCAACAAGGCTGTGAGTGTTAAGTGTCAATAGCTTCACATTTTTCTCTCCCTACAAAATATCGTTAATATCCGATTTCAGCACGTCTGCCTTCGGTCCGTATATCGCCTGAACGCCGCTGCCTTTTTTCACAAGCCCCAGTGCACCCTCGGACTTCCACGCATTTTCGTCCGCCACAAGGCTCATATCCTTAACAGTAACACGAAGCCTTGTCATACAGGCGTCCACAAGGGTGATATTGTCCCGTCCGCCGAGAAGCGAGATGATGCGTTCGGGCTGACCGTCAGAGGACTGCTTGCCGTTTCCCGAAGGAGCGGTTTCTTCGCCGGAGGTGTAATTTCCCAGACGGCCCGGGGTAGCATATCCGAATTTGCCTATCATAAAATATGCCATGAAATATCCCACGGCAAAAAACAGGATACAACTTATAACGAAATTGATAATATCCCCCGTAAGACCTGCATTCACGGACATTGGTATTCTCGTGAAAAACTCAATATTTCCGAAGCTGTGCAGCCGAAGATCGACTATCCCCGAAAGGGCAAAGGCGATGCCCTGCAATATTGCATATACTATATATAGTGGTATAGCACAGAACATAAACATAAACTCCACAGGCTCGGTAACGCCTGTCAGGAACACCGCCAACGCCGTTGACAGGTACATTGAACGGTAATCCTTCTTCTTGTCGGGATCAACACGGCGGTACATTGCCAAGGCAATACCCAGAAGCAGACCCGTTGCACCTATCATCTGTCCCACCTTAAATCGTGCGGGAGTGACGGTTGTAAGGAGATTTTCGTAAGCGGCAGTATCTCCCGATTTTTTGAGATTGATAAGGTCGGTGACCCAAGCAAGCCAGAGCGGGTCCTGACCGAACACCTGTGAGCCTGCATTTGCACCCGTCAGCACCTCATAGCTGCCGCCGAAGGAGGTGTAGTTCATGGGGATAGTCAGCATATGATGCAGTCCGAAGGGCAGAAGCAGACGTTCCAGAGTTCCGTAAATAAACGGTGCCAGCAGCGGTGACGAGTCGGCGGAATTTGCTATCCAAATGCCGAATGCGTTTATTCCGCCCTGAATAACGGGCCATACCACAGCGATAACAAGGGAAACCGCCGCCGACCATACTATTACCATCAGCGGAACAAAACGCTTTCCGTTGAAAAACGCCAAAGCCTCGGGCAGTTTTCGGAAGTTGTAGAATTTATTATAAACATATCCGCCCAAAAATCCCGCAATAATTCCCGAAAAAACGCCCATATTAAGAGCAGGGGCACCCAGAATTGACGTAAAATAGCTGCTGACGGGCATTTCCGAGCCGAAAAGCGAATAAACGACCGCACCCGCATCATCGAGCATATCGTTGGTCACGCCGAAAACCGCTCCGGTAACGCTGTTTATGAGGATAAAGGAAATGACCGCCGCAAAAGCACCGCCAGCCCTGTCCTTCGCCCATGAACCGCCTATCGCCGCCGCAAAAAGGATATGGAGATTGTTGATTATCGCCCAGCCGATATTCTCCGCAACGCTGCCTATCGCCGAAACAACGCCCGCATCTCCCGCCGCCATTGTGATAAGCCTGCCAACGCTTATCATAAGCCCCGCAGCGGGCATTACGGCAATGACCGTCATCAGCGTCTTGCCCAGCTTTTGCAGAAAATCGAAATTTATGGACGGCTTTTTCTTCTCAGCCGACGTATTTTCGGAAGCATTTCTCAAAAGGATAAGCTGTTCACCCTTTTTGACCTCACCCTCGGAGATACGCATATCCAAGCCCTCGCCGCCCTCGCAAATAAGCACGGGGGTTATAAGGTCAATGCCTCGGCTTTTCATCAGAGAAATATCCGCCTCGGCAATAAGCTGCCCTGCTGTCACCCTGTCCCCCTCATTAACGTGAGAAACAAAGCCCTCGCCTTTCAGCGACACTGTTTCCAGCCCGAAATGGACGAGTATCTCCAGCCCGTCGTCGGAGGTGATACCGTAAGCGTGCTTCGTTTCGGCAATGGTGGAGATCTTGCCGTCCACGGGGCTGTATATCTTGCCGTCCTCGGGGATAACAGCACAGCCGTCCCCCAGCACTCTCGTCGAAAACACGGTATCGGGAACGCTGTCCAGCGGGACTACCCGTCCGTTCAGCGGAGAAAATATCTTTATATTCATCGAAATGTCCTCCCGAAATTTTGAAATGCACTAAACACCATTTAAATCACGGAGAAGAAATCGGCGTAAAAAGCGTAAACTGTTGAAAAGAGTTTTGCGTATATGGTTTTTTACGCCGAGAGATTCCCGTGATTAATGGGTGTTTAGTGATATACATAAAGTATGTATCAAAACACGGCAGGTTATACTATTTCAAAAAACAAAACGCCCGCAGCCGAAGCCACGGGCGAAAATCAATCAAATATTAACGGAAAATTATTCCTCGGAAGCTTCCTCGGAACCGTCAAGCAGAGCTCTCATAGACATGCTGATCCTCTTCTTGTCGATGTCGATCTCAGTAATCTTAGCTTCAACTTCCTGACCGATCTCGAGAACGTCCTTGACGTTTGTAACTCTCTTGTCAGCGATCTGGGAAATGTGGATAAGACCGTCAATTCCGGGAATGATCTGTGCAAATGCACCGAAAGGAGTGATGGAAACGACCTTAGCCTTAACTACGTCGTCAACATTATACTCGTTCTTGAATTTTTCCCAAGGATTGTCGGAATCCTTCTTATAGCCGAGGGAAATTCTGTTAGCTTCCTGATCGAGATCCTTAACGAATACCTCAAGAACATCGCCGACCTTAACGACCTCGGAGGGGTGCTTGATCCTGTTCCAGGACAGCTCGGAGATATGAACCATACCATCGATACCGCCCAGGTCAACGAATGCACCGTAGTTGGTGATGGACTTAACTTCGCCCTTGAATACATCGCCGACCTTAACATTCTCCCAGAACTTAGCCTTAGCAGCGTCCTTTTCAGCACTGAGGACAGCTCTGATAGAGCCGACAGCCTTTTCTCTCTGCTCGTTTACATCGATAATCTTGAACTTAACGTTCTTCTTGAGAAGTCCCTCGAGAGGTTCGTCACGTCTTGCAGTAGCCTGAGAAGCAGGAATGAATACCTTTGCTCCGCCGGAAAGAACGAGAACTCCTCCCTTTACGACGTTTGTAACAACACCGTCAAGAATTGTTCCGTCTTCCTTTGCTTTAAGAATAGCTTCGAAGCCTGCTCTAGCGTCAAGCTTCTTCTTGGACAGATATACGACACCGTCCTGATCGTTAACCTTAGTAACGATGAAATCAACGGAATCGCCGACCTTAACAATATCCGAAGGCTTGAGTGCGGGGTCATCTGTAAGCTCTGCAAGAGGTGCATAGCCAGTATGCTTTGTACCCACGTCAACAACGGCTTCGTTGTTATTGACAGCCACTATGTATCCTTTCACCCTGTTACCGGTATATATTTTTTTGAAGCTTGCTTCAAGAGCTTCTTCAAAGTTAATGTCGTCGTCCAGATTTTTTACGATTTCGCTCATTAGTCTTTGTACCTCCTTGATAATATACGCCGGGGTTGAAGCACCGGCAGTGATACCAATGGTAAAAATTGCATCGGTATCTACGGGAATCAGCCTTCTCATCTTGCACGGATCGATTTCGGCTGCACTTTCAATCAGCAGACATCTACTGCAAAGTCCGCTGCAAATATTGAAAAGCTTCAAAGTATTGGAACTGCGTCTGCCGCCGATAACGATCATCAAGTCGGCGGACTTGGCAAGCATTGCCGCTTCAGCCTGACGGTTAGCCGTTGCACTGCAAATGGTGTTAAAGACGCAAATCTCTCCTGCAAGCTCGCCGCATTCCTGCATACGGCGGACTAACTGAGTACACTTTTCCCACATACTTATATTATACGTTGTTTGTGCCATAATTGCAAGTGTTTTTTTCACTTTTTTATAATTATTTTTCAGAAAAAGGCTTAATTCATCAAAAGTTTTAAAAATATACGGTGTATTTTCACAAAAACCCGATATTCCGACCACTTCGGGATGCTCTTTATCTCCCATAATGATAATGTCATAGCCCTCTCGGGACTTTTCGGCAGCAATTTTATGTATTCTTTCCACAAAAGGACAGGTACAGTCCACATAGTGTATCCCTGAATTTTCCAGCTGACTATATACGGAACGTGGAACACCGTGTGAACGGATAATGACCGTTTCATCTCCCGAAAGACCGTCAAGGCTGTCCACAGCCGCTATCCCCTTGTCCGCCAGATCGTTCACCACCGACGGATTGTGGATAAGCTCGCCGAAAGTGACCGCCTTCTCGCCCCGCTCTGCCATACCGAACGCCGTTTCCGCCGCACGGCTGACACCGAAGCAGAACCCTGCCGATTTGGCAGTCTTTATCTCAATCTTCATTCTGTGCCGGTCCCTCCACCAGCTCGGTGATAGCCTGCATAATGGTGTTCTTTATAACTTTGAGTTCCTTCGAGGACGTCCCCTCAACATGCAGACGCTCGGCGGAAATGGGCTTGCCGAACTTCACCGTGACCTTCTGACGAAATTTCAACTTCGGACCATCAAAGCAAATGCCGACGGGGATAACGTCCACGCCCGCCTTTGCCGCCACCAGAGCCACGCCCGTCTTGCCCTTTCCCACCTTTCCGTCGTAGGAACGGGTACCCTCGGGGAAAATAACGAGATTTTCACCGCTTTTCACCTTGTCTATCGCCTTGTCCAGAGCCGCCATATCACCCGTTCCCCTCTGAATGGGAAATGCACCCAGCATAGTGATAAAGCCGCCGAACAGCTTATTCTTGAAAAGCTCCTCTTTAGCCATATAATTGAATTTTTTCGGAACACGCATAGTTATAAACACGGGGTCGTGATAGCTCCTATGGTTCGAGGCATAGATAGTTCCGCCGCCTTTAGGGATATTTTCCAACCCCTCAAAATGCAGGTCGTACATAATGCGATAGAACCCCTCAGCAAGCACTCTTACAACGATATTCATACACATTCTCCTCCCGATAATCCCGTCCTGCTTCGGATAAGACGCTTCACAAGCTCCACAGACTGCTCGAAATCCAGCTCGGAGGTGTCCGCAAGCACGGCATCATCAGCCATTTTAAGGGGAGAAGTTTCCCGTCCCGAATCCTGAAGATCACGTTCCCTGACAAGACGAAGCACCTCGTCAAGGGACGGAGCGGCATCTCCCTCACGCTCCACAAGCTCCTTGTAACGACGATTTGCACGGGCAGTATCGGAAGCGGTCAGGAATATCTTAAGCTGAGCATCGGGCAGCACCACCGTTCCAATATCCCTGCCGTCCATAATAACGTTGTTTTCCGCAGCTATCTTCCGCTGCAAACCCAGCAGAAACGCCCTTACTTCGGGGATAGCAGACACAGCGGAGGTCGCCATAGATACCTCCTCGGTGCGGATAAGCCCGGAAACGTCCTCGCCGTTCAGAAAAACACGCTGTTCGCCGTTTATAAACCTCGGTTCAACGGTAATTTCCGAAAGCAGCGGAACGACAGCCTCCTTATTATGGGGATCGACCCCTTTTCGGAGAACATAAAGAGCGATCGTTCGGTACATAGCCCCCGTGTCCACATATATTATCTGTAAATCGGCGGATACCCGCTTTGCTATCGAGCTTTTGCCCGCTCCCGCAGGTCCGTCCACAGCAATATTTATCGGCATATTCTTATTCCTCCTATATATAGATATTTTAGTTTAATATAGGTACCATATATTGATATGGATATAGTCTGCCTAATACTTCTCGCCCATAGCTGTACCGGCAGCATATCCCGTAGAAAACGCTATTTGCAGATTAAATCCGCCTGTATATGCGTCAACGTCTATGACCTCTCCCGCAAAATACAGCCCACTGCACAGCTTTGATTCCATAGTTTTCGGATATATCTCCGAAACACAAACGCCGCCGCTGGTGATTATAGCCTCCTCAATAGGCCGAAATTCCCTGAAATGCAGCGGGAACGCTTTCAGAACAGATACAAGCCTGTGCCGTTCCTCACGGGTTATCTGATTTACCTTTTTATCTCCCGATATACCCGAAAGCCGAACAACAAGCGGGATTATCTTTGCAGGCAGCAGTTTGTCCAACGAGTTCACAAATTTTTTATTAATGTTTCCTGAAAAATCCTTTTGCAGCCTGTTGTCAAGCGTCTGAAAATCAAGTGCGGGCTTAAGATCAATTTCCAGCAAATATCTGTCCCGTTCAGGCTCTCGGATATGACTGCTGGCGGACAGCACCAGCGGTCCCGACAGACCAAAGTGAGTGAAAAGCAGTTCCCCCATTTCACTGAACAGCTGCTTGTTCTTCTTAGTATCGGTCAGCGTAAGGGTACAGTTTCTTAGTGAAAGTCCCATCGCCTCCGATGCCCACCTTTCCTCGGTTACAATAGGCACAAGTGAAGGCTTCGGAAGTACTATTTTATGCCCCGCCGAAGCAGCAAATTTGTATCCGTCGCCCGTAGAGCCTGTCAAGGGATAAGACTTGCCACCTGTTGTAACGCAAATGCTGTCTGCAAAAAATGTCGTATTTTCGGTGTTTACGCCGACAACCTTTCCATCCTCAAAAATCAAGGAATGCACTTCTAGATTTTTTACTGTAATGGTTTTCAACTTTACAGCATTTACAAGAGCATCCACAACAGTCATCGCCTTATCGGTTACGGGGAACACTCGATTCCCTCTTTCCGTCTTAAGTTTGACCCCGAGATCCTCAAAAAATGCCATAGTATCCTGTGCCGAAAACTGTGAGTAAGCACTATATAAAAATCTCGGATTGACGGGGACGTTTGCAAAGAAATCTTCGGAGGTGCAGTTGTTCGTAAGGTTGCATCTTCCCTTTCCCGTGATAAGAAGCTTGCGTCCAAGACGCTCTCTTTTTTCCAGAATAAGGATATTTTTTCCATAATCGGCAGCGGTCAGAGCAGCCATTATGCCCGCCGGACCACCGCCAATAATAATAACATCATATTTCATTTATTGTAAATTCCTGTCAATAATCCTGATCGTCGGAGGTTTCATAGACCTCATATTCATCGTAAATCTGTTCAAGGCGTTCAAAGTTCTCGGCAACATAGTCCCTTTTCTTTACGCCGACCGCCACTATCAGTGCATTTATGACGCTCAGCGGTGCGACCAGCGAGTCGGCAAAGGACGCCATATCACTTCTGGCAAGCAACATATGGTTCGCATATGCCGCCAAAGGAGAGGTCTTTGAGTCGGTGATAGCTATGACCGTTGCACCTCTCGAAGAAGCGTACTTGAACGCTTTTACCGTATGCTTTGAATATCGAGGGAAGCTGATACCTATCATAATATCCCCCTCTCCAATATGTAGTATCTGCTCAAACATTTCACTGGTACTGGTGGTATGGATAAGTCTTACATTATCGAAAATAACATTGAAATAGAAGTTCAGAAAACGAGCAAGCACCGCCGCCGAACGTGAACCGATGATATATATATTCTTTGCGTTCACAAGGTGGTCAACCGTATGGTAAAACTCTTCCTTGTCCCCCTCTTCAAGGGTGCGGCGAATCTTGTCAATATCCATATTGAGGACAGTTTCGTACAGATCGTCCTCGCCTATCTGGTCGCTCATAACGTCAATTCTCTGAACATTCGTAAGGCGATTGGTCGTGAACTCCCTGAGAGCCTTCTGCATTTCGGGATAGCCCTCGTAGCCCATTTCGGTAGCAAATCTGACAACCGTTGATTCACTGACCCCAACGATATTGCCAAGCTTAGCGGCAGTCATAAAAGCAGCCTTGTCGTAATGCTCCAGAATGTATTCCGCAATACGCTTATGCCCCTTCGACAAGCTGCCCAGCCTGCTGTTAAGCTCCTTAAACATTGAACCATTCATATATTTCAAGTCCTTTCAAATAAAAATCCGTACTATTTGCCGCAAAACAAGCTGTTCTGCAAATCGGCAAGCCGACGTTTGCGTTCCTCTGTTGTTGCCTTGTCGGGGAAATATTCACCATTTATTAATTGAATAACGTCACCTTCCTTAATAGAAAAGGAAATTTCTGTTTTATTTAAATTGAAATGGTTATTACCATCCTCTATCGTAACAACATTTCCCTCTATTTTTTCCACAACAAGCATCGTTATCCCTCCTTTTCTTTTTTGGAGATTTACTTTCTATTGAAATCAAACCTTCTATGTAAGCCTCAGCCTTTAGCAAAACCGTTACATTGTATCGTCGCCGAACAGAACGACAATCCACACATCAGCGGCAGACGCCGTAACACAAACTGTCCCCCGAAGTGCAAAGGCACGACTAACACTATACCCGGGGAGAAAAAACAGCAGCTGCAGCTATCACAAAAGAAACGGAAAACCGCCTTTTTTCGGCTGTCACAAAAGTAAATTTCAAAAAAATACAGAAAATTTCAAGCCGCCCTTTCAAAGGACGCAACGGCTGTTGCACCATCGGTGTAGACAACGACCGTGCCCCGCTCATCGGTGCGGTAGATACGCTCGGTGTACTTGCCGATGCGTTTGAGAGCCTCGTCATGCGGGTGACCGTATGAATTGCCTTCGCCGCACTGAATGACGGCAGCCAACGGCGAAACCTCCCGAAGGAACGCTGCCGAACTCGCACCCGAGCTTCCGTGGTGTCCCATTTTTAGGACAGTTGCCGAAACGTCCTTGTCATAATAGAGCATATCCTCCTCGGCTGCCTTTTCAGCATCGCCCGTAAGCAGGAAGGACACGTCCTTGTACGTCAGCTTTGAAACCACCGAAAAGTTGTTGAGGTCGGTGTATTTATCGGAAAGCGGGCCAAGTATCTCGAAGGTCAGCTTGCCCCCCGAGCTGTCCGACCATTCAAAGCGAAGATCGTCAGCCGCCATTACAGTGCGAATCTGCTTGTTGGCAATGACAGTCAGCAGCTGCTCATAAGTTTTGGTGGCGGGAACCATTTCGGTTGGCAGCTTGGGCAGAATGACCATACCTATATCAAGGCTTTCCAGCACCTTCGGCAGCCCTCCGATATGGTCGGAATGGGGGTGAGTGCCGATAACAATGTCGATTTTGCTGACGCCCAGAGCCGAAATGTACTCGGTCACCTTTTCGCCGTATTCCCGCTCGCCTGCATCTATGAGGATAGTTTTTCCCGAAGTTTCGATGAAAATACTGTCGCCCTGACCTACATCAATGAAATGGACCTTTCCCTCGGCGTTTTCATAGCCCTCGGGAACCTGTACCGTTTCCGAAACAGCCTGACCGCCGAAATACTTCGACAGGTCTATCTTTCCCATTTCGTGGAGCACACCAAGGACAAAAACCGCAGCCAGCAACAGGACAGCAAGTGCTGTCGGAAGCTTTTTTAGCGTTTCCCACGAGAATTTCTTTTTATTTTGTTTGCTTTTCCTTTTTGTTCCTGCCATTTTCTGTTATTATCCTTAACGTTTCGTTTATTCTTTGCGTTTTGTTCAGCGGTATATGCCTTATCGGGCTGAACTAAACAGTCCTTACCATATCCGATAAGGTCTGTTCTCCCCGCACGTTTCAGTGCTTCGATGACCTTTCTCTTGTTCTCGGGCTTGAAATATTGCAGAAGTGCTCTCTGCATTGCCTTTTCCTCGGCAGTTTTCGGAACGAACACCTTCTCCATTGTGTAGGGGTCAAGCCCCGTATAGAACATACAAGTGGAAATCGTTCCCGGAGTCGGGTAGAAATCCTGCACCTGTTCGGGACGTATTTTCAGACTTTTTAGAAACAGTGCCAGCTCCACCGCTTCTTTCAGTGTACTTCCCGGGTGCGATGACATCAGATACGGCACAAGATACTGCTCCTTGCCTATCTGCTTGGTTATCCTGTAAAATTTATCCTGAAACTTTTTATACGCCTCAATATGCGGCTTTCCCATTTTGTCAAGCACCACCGCCGAACAATGCTCGGGTGCGACCTTTAACTGTCCGCTGACGTGATACTCGATCAGTTCCCGCATAAATTCCTCGTTTTTGTCCTCCATAAGATAGTCATAACGAATACCCGAACGAATGAAAACCCGCTTAACACCGTCGATTTTCCGAATTTTCCGAAGCAAATCAAGATATTCGGTATGGTCTGCCTGAAGATTTTTGCAGGGAGTGGGTGCAAGGCATTTCTTCCCCTTGCAAAGCCCCGCTGTCAGCTGTTTTTCACAGGAAACATGACGAAAATTCGCTGTCGGACCGCCCACATCGTGGATATATCCCTTGAAATTTGGGAGCGTTGTCAGCAGCTTTGCCTCTCTCAGCACCGACTCCTCACTTCTGACGGAAATTCGTCTACCCTGATGGAGAGCAATGGAGCAGAAGTTGCAGAAGCCGAAGCAGCCCCTGTTATGTGTTATTGAGAATTCCACCTCTTCTATCCCGGGAACGCCGCCCAAAGGCTCGTAGCTAGGGTGATATGTTCGCATATAGGGCAGCTCGTAAACATGGTCAAGCTCCTCGGTGGTCAATGAAAGAGCAGGCGGATTTTGCACAAGCATATAGTCCCCGTGACGCTGAATTATCGTTTTGCCGTAAATTTCGTCTTGCCAATCATACTGCTGACGGCAAGCCTTTGCGTACATTTCTTTCGATTCACACACCTGTTTATATGTGGGACACTCCACCGCACCCAGTGGCGTATTCTTAGGCTCGGTCAGATAGCAAGTCCCCCTTATGTCGGTCAGACTGTGCACATTCTCCCCCGACGCAAGGCGTTTGCATATCTCCACTATCTGATGCTCGGACATTCCGTACATCAGCAGGTCAGCCTTACTGTCCAATAAAACGGACGGACGAACCGCATCGTCCCAATAATCATAATGGGCAAACCGCCTGAGGGACGCCTCCAAACCGCCTATGCAAACAGGCATATCAGCCCCGTAAATCTCAC
This sequence comes from uncultured Ruminococcus sp., assembly GCA_964540575.1. Taxonomy (GTDB): domain Bacteria; phylum Bacillota; class Clostridia; order Oscillospirales; family Ruminococcaceae; genus UMGS1889. Next base: position 64,337 of record CAZINI010000003.1, on the reverse strand, counting down.
GAAGCTTGTTGCAATAGACGATAACCGCACGGTCGGGACGTTTTCCCGCCTTGCCCCCCGCAGTGTAAGCGTCGTCGGAACGCTTCCTCTTGGCAGAGGTGTAGTGTGCGACCATCGAGTCGATATTGCCGCCGGTTACCATAAAGCCGTATTTCGGAGTGCCAAGCTTCTTGAAATCACGGTCGCTGTGCCAGTCGGGCTGGGCGATTATGCCAACGGTAAATCCGCAGTCCTCTATCATTCTGGAAATAATTGAAATACCGAAGCTGGGGTGGTCAACGTAGCTGTCCCCCGTTATGCAGATAAAATCAAGCTGTTCGATACCTCTGTCGGTCATATCCTGTTTGGAAATAGGCAGAAAGGGCATTATTACTCCTCCGTAAATAACGTATTTGTTTAAGCATGAAAAGAAATAGCAGAAAGAAAAATAATCAAATTGATGATAGGCTGCAAATACAGCAGCAAAATCTGAGCAATATATAGATAATTCGTCGCACATCTGTACTTAAACTTCGGATTTCTTTTCCGCATAGCAAAAAATCCGCCGACAGCACCTCCGAGTACCGAAAATACGATTGCCGATGAACGGTCTTTAGCTGTAAATACAAAGGACAGCACATTCATAACTATCAGCAAAAGCGGATAAATCCACCAACAAATTGTTGTTGCTGCCTCAAATGAAAGAAATATTGTGTACATTGCTAAATCATGACACCAACCATCGCCTATGAATAGAGATAACATAAACAATATCTGAATAGCTATTATTGACATAGTGAAAATAATATATTGCCTTCGGTCTTTTTTCATAGCTGTCTGCCCCATTTCTATTTATTATTGAAATACAAAAGGAATTTTCTGTTATCATATTAGCATTTCTATTATGTATCACTAGTCTGCTCAACAGGAACAGCTTCCTCGGTTTGACCGCCGCCCTCCATAGCCAGCTTTCTTTGCAGCCACATTTCACGGGTCATAAGAACAGCTCTCGGCTTTGCACCCTCGAACGGTCCCACAACACCCAGCTCTTCAAGCTGGTCGATTATACGGGCAGCACGGGCATATCCAAGCTTAAGCCGCCTTTGCAGGGACGAAGTGGACGCCTGTCCTGCTTCGATAACAACCTCGATAGCCTTCTCCACCATATCGTCCTCGAACATATCCCCCGATGCCGAACCGCTGTCGGAAGCACCCTTTTCTCCCTTAGGCACGGGAACGTTCTTCTCAATTTCACGGAGAATTTCATCGCTGTAATCGGCAGTTCCGCCGCTCTTAATGAAGTTTACGACCGATTCCACTTCCTTTGAGGAACAGAAGCAGCCCTGAATTCTGATAGGCTTCGGAATTCCCGATGGATAGTAGAGCATATCGCCGTAACCCAGCAGCTTTTCCGCACCTGCCGTGTCGATAATAGTTCTGGAATCCACCTGAGATGAAACGGTCAGAGCGATACGGCTTGGGATATTTGCCTTGATAAGTCCAGTAATTACGTCAACGGTGGGACGCTGAGTTGCGATGATAAGGTGCATTCCCGCCGCTCTCGCCATCTGTGCAAGACGGCAGATAGCGTCCTCGACCTCGTTGGACGCTGCCATCATCAGGTCGGCAAGCTCGTCTATTGCAATAACTATCTGCGGCAGCGGGGACATTCCCTCTGTTTCCGCCGCAAGCTCGTTATATCCCTTTAGATCACGCACATTGCTGTCGGCAAACAGCTTGTAACGCTTCAGCATTTCCTGAACAGCCCAAGACAACGCACCCGCCGCCTTTCTCGGGTCTGTAACAACGGGTATCAGCAGATGCGGAATGCCGTCATATATCTTAAATTCAACCATCTTCGGGTCGATAAGCACCAGCCGCACCTCGTCGGGAGATGCGTTGTAGAGAATACTCATTATAATAGAGTTTGTGCAGACGGATTTACCGGAGCCGGTCGTACCCGCAATGATAACGTGGGGCATTTTGGCAATATCTCCCACAATTACGTTACCCTCAATGTCACGTCCAACAACGAACGCCAGCTTGCTTTTTGCGGACTTGAACTCGTTGCTTTCTATCATTTCCCTGATGCTTACAACGTCCTTGACACGGTTCGGCACCTCAACGCCGACAGCCGCCTTTCCGGGGATAGGTGCTTCAATACGCACGCCCGCCGCCGCAAGGTTCAGAGCAATATCATCGGAAAGTCCCGTAATTTTGGAGATCTTCACGCCCGCACTGGGCTGCAGCTCGTATCTTGTAACGGTAGGACCTCGGTGAATATCCACAATTCTCGTCTGAACGCCAAAGCTCTGTAAAGTGTTTACAAGGGTTTCCGCATTGTTCCGCATTTCTGCTTCTGCGTCCTCGGCGTTTGAGGAATTATCGGCAGCTTTCAGCAGCTCGATAGGCGGGAACGCATACTTGGTGATCTCGGGAGCAGCATTTTCATTTTCGGATATTTCCTTGGCAATATCCGCCGCCGTAGGCTGGGGCGGAAGCTCGTATTCCTCGTCATTGGGCTTGATTGCAGTGTGTGTCGCCTTTATGTCAACGGTCTTGGGCTTCACGGGAGCAGGCACAGCCGAAGCCACCGCTGCCCTTGCAGCCTCCTCTTTTGCTTTCTGCTTTGCTTCGGTAGCCTTTTTGATAAGCTCCACAAGGCTGTCGTCCGCCTTTTCGGGCTCGGCATTTTCCGCCGAAGCGGTGTTTTCGGGAGTTTTATCATCAGCCTTTTTGGTAATGGACTCAGCAGTTTTTTCGGGAGATGCTGCGGCAGATTTTTCGGGGACAGTTTCCGCACTCTTCTCAGCAGCAGTTGTCCTCACAGGTACGCTCTCCATAGGCTTTTCTTCCTTAACAGCAGGTTTGACAGGCTCGGGCTTCGGAGATACAACGGGATGCATGGGCAGCTCGTTCATATCCTCCGCAGCGTCCACAAGAACCGATTTGTCCGCCTTTTTCTTTTTGGACAGCGGCAGCGGAATATCCACATTGAAGCTTGCCTGAGATTTTTTTGCCGCCTCCTCGGGAACATCGTCATTGGGAACGACCTTTTCCTTTGCCAGCCTGCGTTCCTCAATGCTGCGGATATTATCCTCGTGAGCCTCTCTGACAGCTCCCGCCATATCCTTCATGGGATTTAAAACAGCTCTTGCCACGTCAACGATAGTCGTGTTGGACATAAGCATAATAAACACTATCGCCAGCAGAATGATGATTATGGAAGCACCGGTTTTCTTGAACAGTCCCAGCAGCGGTCCGGCAATTATGACGCTGACCACTCCTCCGCCTTCCATAGCCTTGCCCTCGTGATAGAGCTTCGGGATAACATCGGCAAAAAGCTTGCTGCCCTTTATCTCGCCCACCAAAAATATCTGCACGGCAGCGGACAGGAATAGTATCAGCAAAACGCCGAATATAGCCTTTCCCGCAACGGTTTTCCCGTTCTTGTCCTGTGCGACCATTACCGATGAATAGAGCAGCACGGGTGCCACCAAATATACGGAAATTCCGAACATTCCCCTGAGAAAATTATGTATGGCAAGCCACGCCGCCTCGCCTTCAATGAAGGTGAGCAGCAAAACCAGTATTCCCGAAGCAAACAGCACCACCGAGTGAAGCACCTTGTCCTGAGCTTCCTTCTGCTTCTGTGCCGCTGCCGAGGGCTTTCTGCCGCCGCTTTTTGACTTTGAAGCGGTAGATGATCTTTTCTGAGCCGCCATTTTATCTTGTCCTTTCTTTTTTTGTATATTTCACTTTGTTGTATATGATAAATAGTATTTTATTGTCACCCTTGAGCTGACTGTCACTCCGTATCGCCGCCGAACGCCGAGGGCATTCCCCACAGCTGCGGTGATCGGCTGACACAAACTGTCCCCCGAAGTGCTAAACCCGATGCCTATGCTATTCCAGAGGGGCTAATACTAAACACTGCTCCGAACAGGGCAAAAGCAGCTGCCGAACGCCTTTTTTCAGCTCACACAAAACTAAATTTCCCAAAAAATTACCTTGCTATGTACTCGGGGATAGTCATTCCGATATGCTGCTCAAAAAATCCTGCCGCAACGACTGCAATTCCCAAAATAAGGGTGTAATATGCAAATATCTTGAATTTACCGTCCTTGATGAGCCACTTTACCAGCTTGATAGCCAGCAGACCCACCACGGCGGAAACGATAAAGCCCACCGCCAGCGGTGCAATCCGGACGGCTTCCCCGCCGCCCAGATCCTTGAACTGAACAGCGGCAGCAGCGAGAATTACGGGAATCCCCAGAATAAAGGAGTATTCCACCGCCGTTTCCCGCTTCATTCCGCAAAAGAGCGACGCCGAAATAGTCGAGCCTGAGCGGGAGATACCCGGCACAAGTGCAATTCCCTGAAAAACGCCGATAACAAGTGCATTTGGGACGGTTATGCGGTCAATTTCCTTGTCATTTCCGCCGAAACGGCAGCTTAAAAACAGTATGACCGAGGTGTACAGGAACGCAAAGCCCTCCACCGTAATGTCCCTGTCCAACGCAATCCCGTCGAAAAAGTCCTTGAACAGAATAAATCCGAACAGCGGCAGCAGGGAGATGATGATAAGCATTATCATACGGCGGTTCTCGTTCATTTTGCTCCACTTGAATTTTCCCGTAAACAGGTCTTTCAGCAGCGAAAACGCTTCAAGTATCAGCTGCCATATCCGCTGACGGAATGCGATAAACACCGCCGCCAGCGTGCCAAGGTGCATAACAATGGAGGCAATGCCCGCTTCTTCGCCGTTTATGCCGAAGAAATGCTGTACCAGCGAAAGGTGTCCCGAGCTGGAAACGGGCAGAAACTCCGTCAGACCCTGAACTATGCCTTGAATAATTGCTTCAAAAATTGTCAAGAATATCAACTCCGAAAAATAATATTACTGAAACGCTACTAGTGTTACACAGCACTTTGAAATCTTTTTGCAAAATCCTCAATAGGCTCGGCTTCGCTGTCGTCCGCTTCCGAATCTGCTATCATTTTCAGCTCATATTCATCGGGTTCTATCTCCTCAACAGGCTTCACTCCCGACATTCCGCTGAGTATTACAACAAGAGCATCAAGCTGCTTTTCATCAAGCCTGTCAATAAGACTGTATGCAAGTTCTTTTGTACTCACAGAAATCCCTCCTTGTATGTTTGGCGTATTTCTATAATTATAGTATATTACCGTATCGCCCGAAAAATCACGCCTTATCCGGATACCTCGGTTCGGACTGCTCTATCATCTCATAAAGTGCATCGATAGCGTCCGAAAGACCGCCAAGACTGTCGATAAGCCCCTCTTTTACGGCGTCCCGACCGTCAAGGGTCGTGCCCACATCAAGGACAAGCTGCTTGTTGTTCATCATCAGGCTTCGGAAGCGTTCGGCGGAAATTTTGCTGTTTCGGGTAACGAAATCGGTTATCCGCTCCTGAATTTTGTCGAAATAGTTAAGCGTCTGAGGAACGCCCAGCACCAGCCCGTTCATTCTTACGGGGTGGATTGTCATTGTCGCCGACGGCACAATAAACGACCGTTTCGCCGAAACCGCCAGCGGCACGCCGATAGAATGTCCTCCCCCGACCACCACCGAAACGGTAGGCGTTTTCATACCCGAGATAAGCTCAGCAATAGCAAGCCCCGCCTCCACGTCCCCGCCGACGGTGTTCAGGATTATCACCAGCCCCTCGATAGAGCGGTCCTGCTCTATCGCCACCAGTGCGGGGATAATATGCTCATACTTGGTGGTCTTGTCGGAGGGCGGCAGAATGTAGTGCCCCTCTATCTGCCCGATTATCGTCAGGCAGTGGATAAGATGCTTAGCGTCCGAGGACACCGCCTGCCCCATTTTTTCGATAAGCTCCGCCTTGTCAAGCTCCTGCTGAACAGGTGTGTCGGAGTTCTCATGCTTTTCGTTTGTATCGCTCATAATATCTACCTCGCAAATTTAATATAGTACTATAATCTTGCATTTGGAGATAAATATACATTATATATTATACCACTTTCAGAAAATTTGTCAACAAGCTGAACAAAGGTTTTATATTCAGAAATTTGTTTTAACATTTTATCCATATATAGGAAGATAGACTATTGCAAAAAAATCCCACAGCCGTATCACAAGCTATGGGATTTTTCTCCGCAAATATTATACCATTGACACCCGCCGCAGACCTCCGAAAGCCTGCCCGGGGATATTATCCTGTCGAAAACGGCACTGCGAAAGTCCGACCAACGGACAGCATCTCCCGCCGCCAGCCCGCATAGTTCCAGCACCGCACCGTCATATCTCACAACCTTTTCCGAGCTTTCACAGATATGTGTCCTGTTATTGGGACAGTTCCCGCAGATAATGTCCTCCCCGACAGTCAGGACAATTTCGGGGTCGTCCCGTTCAAGCATTTCGATAACGGCAGTCATATTCCGAACGAAATCTACGCTGTAACCCTTCCCCTCGAAAAATGCCGTGCAAAGCCCGTGATGGGGACGCAGCTTATAGCTTGACAAGCTTTCCTATCCTCTTTGTCAGCAGAATTGCCAGCACCATTTTCAGCAGGTCGGGGATAATAAATGGGAAAACGCACCAGCCGAGAGCCGTCCACAGCCCCACAGCTTCGTTATTTTTTGCGTAAACTATCATAAACCATACAGTGCCGAACGCATAGCAGAGGATAAGCCCCAGCACCATTGCCGCCGCCATAACAGGCAGCTTTTCGCCGAACAGCGAGGTCAGCAGCCAATACGCCATAGCCAGCAGCAGGAAGCCGATAATATATCCACCCGTCGTGCCGAGAAGTGCACCTATTCCGTGAGAAAAGCCCGCAAATACGGGAATTCCCACAGCACCCAGCAGTATGTACACCAGCACCGCAAGGCTTCCCCTTTTGCCGCCCAGCATTCCCACCGCACAGAAAATGCCGAAGGTTTGCAGAGTGAACGGAACCGTTGTCGGGATAGATATCCAAGAACATACGGCTATCAGCACCGCAAACATAGCAATAAATACCATTTCTTTTACTGAAAGTTTACTATTTTGTTGATTAACAACCTTTGTTTCGCTCATAATAAATCGCCTCTGAATGAAAACTATTTGACGGAGGATATATCGTTTTTTCCGAAATATCAATATCTGCAGCTATCTTCGTATATTTCGTAAAAGTAAAAATATACCTTTTCATATCCGCCGCAGTTATAAGATTAACATAAATTATGGCGATTGTCAACCAAAAATCGACAATCGCCATAATTTAACCATTTATGCCGATTTTGTTCAAATCGGACATTTCATATCCATAATTACTTACTCTTTATGCACCACTTAGATGCCGCCAGCGTGGACAGCTCACCGTCCAGATGGTCGGCGTTGTTCTTGAAAATTATCCTCGGTCTGAAGCCCTCGTCATATTCCGCCAGAGAAACCGCCGTGTTGTCCGACCAGCCAACGTCCTTCAGATGGGTAATATCGTCGCCGTTTGCGTAACAGAGATAGTTCCGCAGTGCACAGCCATGAGAAACGATAACTATGGTTTTTCCGTCATTTTCACGGACGATGCCGTCAACGGTCATCTTCATTCGCTCGAAAACCTCGGTCATTTTTTCGCCGTTTTCGGGGGAAAATTCCCACATTCTGTTCACCCATTGGTCATATTCAAGGGGATATTTCTCGGGCAAATCAGCCCAAGGAACACCCTCCCAGACGCCGCCGTTTATCTCCATAAGCCCGTCGTCGAAGCGTATCTCCTTGTGATGATAACGATTTATCGCTTCCGCCGTGGAAACTGTCCGTTTTAATGGACTGCTGTAAATTTCGTCAAAGGGAATATCCCGAAACCGCTCGGCTAAACATTCCAGCTGCCGCCTGCCCTTTTCGGACACCTCGGTGTTGATACGCCCCTGAAAAAACTCCTTGACATTTCCCTCAGCTTCGGAGTGACGGACAAAATATACCTTAACCATATGATATGCCCCTTACCACGGCTGAACCGTGCCGACTATCTCGGAAATATTGGCGATTTTCTGTTCTGCACAGTAATTCTCCAGACCGTCAACTATCTTCACAGCCGCATAGGGGTCGGCAAACAGTGCCGCACCCACCTGAATAAGGGACGCACCTGCCATCATCATCTCGGCAGCGTCCTCCCATGAGGACACACCACCCATTCCGCAGACGGGGATATTCACGGCATTTGCCACCTGCCATACCATTCTCACCGCCACGGGAAATACCGCAGGACCCGACAGTCCGCCCACATTGTTGTGAAGAATGGGACGGCGTGTCTTTATGTCTATCCTCATTCCCAGAAGCGTGTTTATCAGGGAAACGGCGTCCGCTCCCTCCGCCTCGACCGCCTTTGCAATGTCGGTGATGGACGTAACATTGGGGGACAGCTTCATCATCACAGGCTTGGAAGTTGCACGTCTGACTGCCCTCGTGACCGCCGCCGCACCGTCACAGGTAACGCCGAACGCAACACCGCCCTCCTTAACATTGGGGCAGGAAATGTTCACCTCGATCATATCAACCTCGGACTTGTCTATCATAGCGGCAATTTCGCCGTATTCCTCCACATTTGCACCCGCAACATTTGCAATAACAACCGTGTCCTTTGTCTTGAGATTGGGCAGCTCAACATTCAGAAAATGTTCAACGCCGGGGTTCTGCAGCCCGACGGAATTCAGCATACCCGATGGTGTTTCCGCAATTCTCGGAGCGGGATTGCCGTTTCTCGGCTTCAAGGTCGTACCCTTGACGGAAATGCCGCCCAGCTTGGACAAGGGGAAAAACTTCTCATATTCCCGACCGTAACCGAACGCTCCCGAAGCGGGAACTATGGGATTTTTGAACTCTACCCCCGCAAAATTTACCGCAAGCCTCTCACTCATTGGGATACACCTCCTTTGAATCAAACACAGGACCGTCCTTGCAGACGTGTGCGAAATATTCCTGACCGTCCCGAATAGTTCGGCAGGCACACACTAAGCAAGCACCAACGCCGCAGCCCATTCTCTCCTCCAGCGACACCTGGCATCTGATACCCTTTTCGGCAGCCGCCTTGCAGATACCTCTGAGCATCACATCGGGGCCGCAGGCATATATAATATCTGGCGTGGACTCTGCCAGAATATCCGCAAGAGCGTTGGTGACAAAGCCCTTTCTGCCGGCAGAACCGTCATCGGTGCAGAGAATGACCTCCGCACCCGTCTTTGCGAAATCCTCCTGTAAAATGACCGCAGAAGCGTTTCGGAAACCGCTGATAACAACGGCGTTTTTGCCGTAATGCTCGGCAATTCCCACCATAGGCGGATTGCCTATGCCGCCGCCGATAATAACAGCCTTCTTGCCGCTGTCCAGAAGCTCAAAGCCCCTGCCGCCTAAGGGAGCGACAATATCTATCATATCCCCTTCTCTCAGACGGGATATAGCCTTTGTTCCCTTTCCTCTTACCTCGAACACTATCCGTAGAATGCCCTTATCCTTGTCAATACCACATATTGATATAGGACGGCGGAGCATATATCCGTCAGCCTTGATATTCACGAACTGTCCGCATACAGCTTCGGCGGCAACGTCGGGGCAAAGTATCTCCATATCATAGATCTCCTTTGCCAGCGTTTTCTTTGAGATTATTGGATAAATTCCCTGAAAATACTGCAATTTATGTCCTCCTCTTTAAAAACTGAACGGCAACCCCCTGTTTTCGGAGATAGCCGTCCGAAATATTATATCTTGGTAATGTCAACCATTTCCATATCCTCGATATGCTTGCCCATTGCCAGAATATCCGCAACGGCATTGGCAGTATCGATAGCCGTCAGACAGCAGATGGAACGCTCCACCGTTTTACGCCTTATCTTTACGCTGTCAAGAGCGGGCAGTCTGCCTTTTTCCGAGGTTGAGATAACATAGTCTATCTTGCCCTCGTCCAGCAGGGTCATAACGTTTGGCTTTTCCTCGGAAACACGGCGGACAACGTTTGCAGCCACCATATTCTTGTTGAGGACGGAAGCCGTTCCGCTTGTGGCGTAAATGTCAAAGCCCAGATGCTCGAACTTGTCCGCAACGTAGATTATCTCCTGCTTGTCGGTATCTCTTACGGTGACGAGAACGCCGCCGCTCTTCTTCATATTATATCCCGCAGCGATAAGTCCCTTGAAAAGTGCGTCCTCGAACGAACGGGCAATACCCAGACATTCGCCCGTAGACTTCATCTCGGGTCCCAACGCCGTATCAACGTCGTGGAGCTTCTCAAAGCTGAATACGGGAACCTTTACGGCGATATAGTCAGCCTCCTTGTAAAGACCGCTCTTATATCCCTGCTCCGCAAGAGTTTCGCCGCACATTATCTTAGTGGCAATATCCACCATAGGCACGCCCGATACCTTTGAGATATAGGGCACAGTTCTCGACGAACGAGGGTTTACCTCGATAACATATACCTCGCCGTTATATACGACATACTGGATATTCACCAGACCGATAACGTGGAGCTCGGTAGCAAGCCGCCTTGTATATTCGATAATGGTTTCCTTTATCTTCTTGGTAAGTGTCAGTGCGGGATATACGGATATTGAATCTCCCGAGTGGATACCCGCTCTTTCGATATGCTCCATAATTCCGGGGATAAGGAAGTCCTTTCCGTCGCAGATAGCGTCGACCTCGACCTCCTTGCCCATCATATACTTGTCAATAAGCACGGGATTTTCCAGACCGTTTCGGCAGATGATAGCCATATATTCGATAATATCCTTTTCGGAATGTGCGATAATCATATTCTGACCGCCGAGAACGTAGGACGGACGCATAAGCACGGGATAGCCCAGATCCTCCGCTGCCTTTAAAGCCTCCTCCTCGGTCATAACGGTATGTCCCGCAGGACGGGGAATGCCGCACTTGTTCAGCAGCTCGTCAAAACGCTCTCTGTCCTCCGCAGCGTCGATGCTGTCCGCAGACGTTCCGAGGATATTCACGCCCATTTCCGAGAGGTGCTTTGTCAGCTTGATAGCGGTCTGTCCGCCGAACTGAACCACAACGCCGTAGGGCTGTTCCGTTTCGATGATAGCTTCAACGTCCTCCTTGGTCAGGGGGTCGAAGTAAAGCCTGTCGCCCGTGTCGAAGTCGGTAGATACGGTTTCGGGGTTGTTGTTGCAGATAACAGCTTCATATCCCAGCTCTTTGAGTGCCCATACACAGTGAACGGAGCAGTAGTCAAACTCGATGCCCTGTCCTATTCTGATAGGTCCCGAGCCGAAAACAATGACCTTTTTCTTGCCCGTGTCGGTTCTTTCGATGAACTGCTTTGCTTCGTTCTCCTCGTCAAAGGTGGAATAGAAATAGGGTGTTTCCGCCTTGAACTCACCTGCACAGGTATCAACCATCTTGAATACTGCACGAGTCCTCTTGGGACATTTCTGTCCGCTCATACGCTCGATAGTGCTGTCAAGGTAGCCGTATCTCTTGGCAAGGTCGTACTTTTCCTCCGTCAACTCACCGTCAGCCAGCAGCTTTTCCAGCTCGACCAGATTGTTAAGCTTTGACAGGAACCACTTGTCTATCTTGGTTATTTCGTGGATATAGTCAATGGAAATGCCCCTCTTTAGAGCCTCGAATACCACAAAGGAACGCTCATCATCGGTATCGGCGATCTTGTTCTTTATCTCCTCGTCGGACAGCTTGGCAAGCTTTTTCAGATTCATACTATCAAGCCCCAGCTCGATGGAACGAACAGCCTTCATCATTGCCTGTTCAAAGGAAGTTCCGATAGCCATGACCTCGCCCGTTGCCTTCATCTGAGTGCCGAGGGTACGCTTTGCATATACGAATTTATCGAAAGGCCATTTCGGGAATTTTACAACAACATAGTCAAGAGCAGGCTCGAAGCATGCATATGTTTTGCCCGTAACGGCGTTGATTATCTCGTCCAGACTGTAACCGATAGCTATTCTCGTTGCAACCTTTGCAATAGGATAGCCCGTTGCCTTGGAAGCCAGTGCAGATGAACGGCTTACACGGGGGTTTACCTCGATAACCGCATATTCAAAGGAATTGGGGTGCAGTGCAAACTGACAGTTGCAGCCGCCCTCTACCTTAAGCTCGGAGATGATATTCAGTGCAGCGGTACGGAGCATCTGATATTCCTTATCGGTGAGAGTAACAGCGGGAGCGATAACGATACTGTCGCCCGTATGAACGCCTACGGGGTCGAAGTTTTCCATGGAGCAGACGGTGATAACATTTCCCTTGCTGTCCCTGATTACCTCGAATTCTATCTCCTTCCAGCCGCTGATGCATTTCTCGACCAAAATCTGAGTGATAGGCGAAAGACGCAGACCGTTGGTGGCAATATCACGAAGTTCCTCTTCATTATAGGCAATACCGCCGCCCGTTCCGCCGAGAGTGAATGCAGGACGCACGATAACGGGATAGTCGATCACCCTTGCAAATTCGACCGCAGACTCCACGTCCTCAACCACCTTAGACGGGATAACAGGCTCGCCTATCTTCTCCATAGTGTCCTTGAACGCCTGTCTGTCCTCCGCCTTATGGATAGTTTCGGGATTTGCACCCAAAAGCTTTACATTATGGGCATCGAGGAAGCCCTCCTCTGCCAGCTGCATGGAAAGTGTCAGACCCGTCTGTCCGCCCAGTGTGGACAGAACGCTGTCGGGCTTTTCAATTTCGATTATCTTCTTAACAACGTCAAGGGTAAGCGGTTCAATGTAAACCTTGTCCGCCATAGCCTTATCCGTCATAATAGTCGCAGGATTGGAGTTGATAAGAACGACCTCCAGACCCTCCTGCTTCAATGCACGGCACGCCTGAGTGCCCGCATAGTCAAACTCGGCAGCCTGACCGATAACGATAGGTCCCGAACCGATAACAAGTACCTTTTTAATATCTGAACGAAGCGGCATTTTACTCTGCCTCCTTATCTGCTTTGATCATATCAATAAATTCATCGAAAAGATAGGACGTATCCAGCGGACCTCCGCACGCCTCGGGGTGGAACTGCACCGTAAAGCAGGGGAACTGCTTGTAGCGAACGCCCTCACAAGTGCCGTCATTGGCATTTTTGTGGGACACCTCGCCCACCTCGGCGGGAACGCTGTCGGAAATGACCGCATATCCGTGGTTCTGAGAGGTAACAAAGGTCTTATCCAGACGAATATCCACCACAGGCTGATTTGCACCACGGTGACCGTATTTGAGTTTTTCGGTCTTTGCACCGTTTGCCAGAGCCATCAGCTGATGTCCCAGACAAATGCCAAAGGTAGGTATTTTCAGCTTGATAAGCTCTCTGAGATTTTCGATGATCTTAACATTCTCCGCAGGATTTCCCGGACCGTTTGACAGCATAATGCCGTCGGGAGCAAGCTCCTTTATCTTTTCGGGAGTCGTATCGGCGGGAACAACAGTAACATTGCAGCCCCTTTTCACCAGTTCTTTTCGGATATTGTACTTATATCCAAAATCGAAAAGCACTACATTATAAAGGGGATCTTCCGCCTTGTACTCCTCCATTTCCTTGCAGGTAACGGAAGCAACGGCGTTCACAATGGAAAATTCCTTTATCTTTTTAAGGAACTCTTCCTTTTTCTCATAAACATTTTCCGTGGTGATAACGCCGTTCATAACGCCGTGTTCTCTGATAATTCTTGTAAGGCATCTTGTGTCGATGGAATGTATTCCGATAATTCCGTGTCTTTTCAGGAAATCGTCGATATTCCCCTCGCACCTGAAATTGGACGGAGCATTGCACCATTCCCTTACGATATAACCGCTGACAGCAGAGCCTTTGGACTCGTAATCGCTGTCGTTAACGCCGTAATTTCCGATAAGGGGGAATGTCTGAGTTACTATCTGACCGAAATAGCTTGGGTCTGTCAGCGTTTCCTCGTAAGCAGTCATACTTGTGGTAAAGACTATCTCACCGAATGAAGTGCCTTTTGCTCCGAAGGAATATCCCTCGAAAACTCTGCCGTTTTCCAGCATAACGTAAGCTTTTTCACCGAGATTAAAGAGCGACATTTTTTATTTCTTCCTTTCTGTTGGTATACATGTCTGCTCTGTCCGAAGCCGTCGATATGCCGTCCGAACAGAGCTTTTGAAAATTTCTGTTCAGCGGATGTGAGAAATTATGTCGTTTTTCATACGGATACATTCTCTGAGTGCCGCAGCGGCGTATTCCGTTTCGTCGCAGCCCTCTTTTTTGTATGCACACATAACGGCTCTGGAGGAATTGATAACAGCACCTCTGCCGTTTTTGTCAAATGCATTAGCCACGCCCTCGGCACCGCCGCCCTGAGCACCGTAGCCGGGAACGAGGAAGAATGTGTGGGGAAGCTTTTCTCTCAGCTCCTTGAGCTGTTCGGGATAGGTCGCACCAACGACCGCACCAACGGAGGAATATCCGTAAGCACCGGGAGCGGATTCGCCCCACTTCTCGCACATTTCGCCCATAATTTCATATACGGGCTTGCCGTCGATAAGCCTGTCCTGAAGCTCGCCCGAGGACTTGTTTGAGGTCTTTACAAGAACGAAAATGCCCTTGTCAAACTCTCTGCAAGCGTTAAGGAGCGGCTCGATACCGTCCGAACCGAGATAGCCGTTTACGGTAAGAGCATCTGCACCGAAGGGTTCAAGCACTCTGTCCCCAACGGTAACAGTACCGATATGAGCATTTGTATATGCCTCCATAGTAGCACCGATGTCGTTTCTCTTTCCGTCGGTAATAACGAAAATACCCTTGCTCTTTGCATATTCGATGGTCTTGGCAAGAGCCTTCACTCCGTAATAACCGTACATTTCGTAATATGCAGCCTGGGGCTTGATAGCGGGAACGACATCACATACAGCGTCGATAATACCCTTATTAAAGCGGTAAATAGCCTTTGCCGCCGCCTTAAGGGTATATCCCTCAACCTCGAATGCTTCCTTCTTGATAAACTCGGGAACGTAATCCAGCTTGGGGTCAAGTCCCACAACGGTCGGGTTCTGAGTTTCAACGATCTTTTCCATTAATGTGTCAAGTGACATAGCAAATTCTCCTTTATTCCTCGCAGGTATATCTTACTTCTCCGTCTGAAATTGTGTATATAACACGTCCTTTAAAGGTTTCGCCTTTAAATACGGTATTTTTCGATTTGGAATGAAGCTTTTCGGGAGATACCGTCCAGCTTCTGTTAATGTCGGCAATGCAGATGTCCGCCCTTGACCCGGGAATGATAGCTATCTGCTCGATACCGAGAAGCCTCCTCGGGTTTGACGACATAAGCTCGGCTATTCTCCGAAGGGGCATACCGTTTCCGTGATGAAGAACGGTAAGTGCGGCAGCCAAAGAGGTTTCCAGACCCACAACGCCGTTGGGTGCCTTCTCGAAATCGCTCTTTTCCTCGGCAGCATGAGGTGCATGGTCGGTAACGATGCAGTCAACGGTACCGTCCAAGACCGCCGCAAGAACAGCGTTTCTGTCCGCTTCGGTACGCAGGGGCGGATTCATTCGGTAATCGGCGTCCCTCGACATTACCTTTTCATCGGTATACATAAAATAGTGGGGACAGGTTTCGCAGGTGACCGCAATGCCCATCTGCTTTGCCGCCCTGATTATCTCGATGCTTCCCTTGGTGGAAACGTGGCAAATGTGTATCCTCGCCCCGCAGGACGCCGCCAGCATTATCTCACGGGCGGTAATGCTGTCCTCGGAGGCTCTGTCCATACCCTTGACGCCCAGTGCCTTGGAAACCTCGCCCTTGTTAATGATACCGCCGTCAATAATGTCAAGGTCCTCGCAGTGGGACGCACAGAGAAGCCCGTATTTTCCCGATTCCTCCAAAGCCCTTCGCATAAGCTCGGCGTTTTTAACGGGTCTGCCGTCATCGGAAATGAGCTTTACGCCCGCATCACGAAGCTCGGCGAAATTGGTAAGCTCTCCGCCCTTCATTCCCGAAGAAATGCAGGCAGCGGGATATATCTTCACGCCCGTTTCCTTTGCCTTGTCGATAATATACCCAACGACCTGAGCATTATCGGTAACGGGATTAGTGTTCGGCATACAAACAACGCCCGTCACGCCCCCCGCCAAAGCAGCCTCGGAGCCGCTGAAAACGTCCTCCTTATAGGTATATCCGGGATCTCTGAAATGAACGTGCATATCAAACAGCCCGGGGAATGCGGTCAGTCCGCCGCAGTCAAGGGTCTTGTCCGCCGAAAGGCTTTCCCTGTCCGCAGGCTCCATTCGGGTGATAAAACCGTTTTCTATAAGAATATCGCAGGGATAATCCCTGTCAAAAGGAACTGTATTTTTAAGCAAAAGCGAAGCCATAAGCTCTCCTTTCAGTTTCCGCCAATTTTTTCGGGCTTTTGGATAACGACTTTGTCGCCGTCCGTTCCGCCGACCATTACCTTCACAGCTTCTTCCCGTGAGGTGGGGACATTTTTGCCCACATAATCCGCCCTGATAGGCAGTTCACGGTGTCCCCTGTCCACCAAAACGGCAAGCTGAACGCTCTGAGGTCTGCCCCGTTCGATAACGGCGTCCATAGCGGCTCTGGCACTTCGTCCCGTAAAAATGACGTCATCCACAAGAATGATCTTTTTGTTTTCAATGTCAAAGCTTATGTCGGAAAAATCGCTGTCGGAAATGTTTTTTTCATCGTCCCGAAACGGAGTAATGTCCAGCCTTCCGAACGGAACGGTGCAGCCCTCCAGCTCGCCCAGCTTGTGTGCGATACGCTCTGCCAGCAGTTCGCCGCCCGACATTATCCCGATAACGGCAATATCCGCAATACCCTTGTTTCTCTCGGCTATCTCATAGCATATCCTTGCGACCGCCCGGGCAATGGCATTTTCGTCCATAATGACCGCAGCTTCCGTCATAAAACAAATCACCTCGAAAAAAAAGCCTGTCCGTCAAAAGCTGACAGACAGGCCGGATAAGCATACAGTACGGGCACAAAATCACGCCGTTTTTCCGCAATTCACACAACCGCCTTGTCAACCTCACGGGATCGACTTAAAGGACTGAGTTTTCACTGTTATACTAAACAGCATTTAAATCACGGAGAAGAAATCGGCTCGAAAAACTTGCGTATATGGTTTTTTGTGCCGAGAGATTCCCGTGATTAATGAATGTTTAGTATTAATAGTATAGCACATTTTTTCGGTTATGTCAACGGTTTTTTGGGTGACTTTTTTGTGAATTATCAACAACAGATTTTCTAGGCACTTTTCGGACAATTAAGGAATTTTAGTATGCCGATTTTTTATCTCAGAGAAAAAAATAGAAAGTAGTAGATTTATTTACTTCTTATTACTCTGATAGAATACTTTCAAATCCGTCTTTACTTCATCCGGCAACATACTTTTCTTTATTCCTCGGATAGCACCCTCAAGTGCCATCAAACGATTTATGCAGGCAGACTCATCAATTTCCTGTATTTTCAGCCAAGCGACCTTGGCACCTGTTTTTGTTAATTCATCAACAGTCGTTATTCCAACTTGAATTAGTTGAGCTTCAACTTTTTCTCCAATATTCGGCAGTTTTGATAATTCTCCCATATTTATTTCTCCTCTTCAGAAATTACGATTGTTCGCTGAGTTTATTATATCACAAACGCCCTATAAGGTCAATGTATAGAACGCCAAAGATGACTTTTTGTGAATTATCAACATATGAAAAAAGGGCTTCTGCAAACAACCGCAGAAGCCCATTATTTCCGCCCGTCAGAGGAAGAATGACGGTGCATTATCACTCGGCTTTTATATAAACCACATCTTCATCGACCGGCTCCCATTCATAAAACTCGGAAACGGTTTCGGCTGTGACCTCCGGCTCGGGAACGCCCTCACCCTCGGACGGCTCTTCGCTGTCCGTACCGCCGCCGAATCCCTTTTCAAGGTCACTTAGATATTTCGCCGCAGCATCGGGGTCAGCCTTTGACACATCTATCGGCAGATCGAACAGAACATTCACCCCGTCAAAATCGGGATTTTCGGTCATCTCGCCCGTTTCGGCATTGTAATTGTACGCATTTCTGTCAAAGAAAACACCTTTTGCGTCTGATACGCCGATATAAAGCCCCCTGTCCGCAAACATTTCGATATTGTCGCAGCTGATTATCCTGTACATAACGCCGTTTTCGGTAAATCCCCTGTAACCGCCCTTCATAGTAACAATATTGTATCTCAGCGGGTCAAGCCCCTTGATATACGGAGAAACAAACAAATGCTCATCTCCCATAGGCTTGCCGTCCGTTCTTGAAATTGCCACCACCGCATAAGTCCTTTCGTCAAGTAACTCGCCATCTAGGAAATACAGATTATCACTGATTTCGATATTTTTTCCCGAAACGGCACCCATAAACGTCACACTGTAATCGCCGTCGATCCTTGTTTCGTCGGAAAGCACCGCATTTTCGCCTTCAAACGCCTGTGACAAGGTTGCGTTCTCAACACGAAGAGCCGCTTCCGACGGGGACAGCAGCCTGTACGCCGCCGCAGCCGTTAAGGTGCAGACTGCCGCCGCAGCACACGCAATTACCGCAATTTTAACTTTTTTATTTCCTGTTTTGCTCATAATGCTTTTCTCCTTTGCTCTCTCTAAAATTTCGTCATCGATCGATTTTTCGGGGAGAAAATCGGCAGAAAGAGCGGCTTTCAGCATTTTTTCCAGTTTATCTTCCATATCCGTCTGCCTCCAAATATTTTCTGAGTTTTTTCCTCGCCTCGGACAGTCTGCTTTTTACCGTGCCTTCGGGGATACCCAGCGTCTGTGATATTTCCGTGACCGACATTTCCTCGGTGTAAAACAGCAGGATAGGTATCCTCTGCTTGTCGGGGAGCCGCCTGACCGCCGAGATGACCGCCTGACGTTCCTCCCGTTCGATATAGCCGTCCTCGGGGCAAGGGGAAATGTCGGGAATTTCTCCCGCTTTTTCCTCCGTAACGGAAAATGCAAGCCGCATACGTCTGGCAAATTTTCGCTTTCGGTTTATCCACAGCTTTACCGCTGATGAGATCAGCCAGCCCTTGGGATTTTGTGAAATATCCAGCTTGCGGGAGTTTTCGGCAGCCGTCAGAAAGGTGTCCTGATAAAGCTCGTCCGCCTCGTCCCGGCTTTGGGTAAGGTAAACGCAGAAGCTGTAAATGTCCTTTCCGCAGGCTTCGATAAGCTCGCTGAGTTCTGCCCTGTTCATTGGATTTCCTCCGTTTTTGATGAAAGATTACGATCGTTTTTGCTTTCAATATAATATTGTCGTATTGAGAGATAAGGTTCATTTTGTCAGATAAATAATTTTGACCCGAAAAGGCTGAGGTCCTTTCGGGTCGGTTGGCTGTTTTACATCTGAAATTTACGGACACCACCAAGTAGCAATATCACACGCCGATTCATAGTCGGGCATATGATCTTGAATATTCCATATCCAAAACATAAATATGTCAATATATTCAATATCTCTGTCATACAAACGTAAGATATATACTTCATCATCACACTCAATATTGTAGAAATGATAATCATCTTCTGTGCAATCAAGCTCAAATTTTTCCATTTCGTTTGGGTCGGGAAAACTTACAGCGAATGTGTAATCTTCTCCTGTTAGACCGTGTGTAAATAATCGTTCATCACTATCTCGTGCAATAAGCTTTACTGATGGTCGTATGTAGTAATTCCTTTTAATATCAAGATTTTTGGTATACAGTCTAAGCGTTTTGCCTTCACCAAATTTTACGGGAATCGCTTGGTTTTCATCATCATCTAACCATACCTGTGTTTCTTCTTCAGGCGATTCCATAATATCAAAGCTAACGGCATTACCCTCTTCATCTGTAATTGAAAAATCACAATAAGGTGTGCGTAATAGTTTGACGTTCTTTTCAATAGTTTTTAATTTCATATAGTTCGCCTTTCAATTTCTGTTTTATCACCCTAAAGTTTCCACAAATATCTGTTTCAAAACCTCATAAGGAATATCCTGTTTTACGAATATCTGCACCATTCCCTTGGGAGTAATTTTATAACCCGAGAGTTCTTCCTTATGCTGAGCCGCCGCCTGTGCTTCAATGTTGATATGGTCTTTAAACGGAATAAGCCTTACGAAAGCTTCACCCACATAATAGCTTGGCAATTTCGCCCACAAGGTTTCATCGGGTTCGCTTGAAACACTGTCAAAAATAAGCTTTCTTAAATTATTGTACATATCAATGATCTCACTTGGATATTTATCTAAATAAGCTTTTACCTGCTCATTCATTTGAATGACCTCCACAATTTCATAAATTCCTCAATTTTGTTTTTCGGTTCTTATCAAATGCCCCTCCTGTACGGCTGCAAAAACAGCGATCGTGCAGACAACGCCCCCGCTGTATTTCACATCAACAACAGATAACGTCAACGGGAGAATAAACAATAAAGCCCCTGTGACCTTATTCATAACGGTATGTTTTGCCACGAATTTCTTTTGCACTATAAACCCGGAAATTATATTGATGACCTTTACTACCGCAATTACCCCTATCCATATCCACAGCCATACGGGTATTGACAAGCTTGGCAGTATTTTTATCAAACAAACCACAGCAAAAACAGTATCTGCAACAGTATCCAGCACGGATCCGAATTCACTGACAGTATCTGTTTTTCTTGCAACGGTGCCATCTATCATATCCGTAAATCCTGCCAGACAGTAGAAAACATAAAATTCGGGAGAAAATGCGGGAAAGAATAACAGTACCGCACTGAACAGTATCCTGCAACTTGTTATGATATTTGCCAT
The DNA here is from genome assembly GCA_964540575.1 of uncultured Ruminococcus sp. Taxonomy (GTDB): domain Bacteria; phylum Bacillota; class Clostridia; order Oscillospirales; family Ruminococcaceae; genus UMGS1889. The sequence continues at coordinate 43,583 of CAZINI010000003.1, read as the reverse complement.
GCGTTCACCTCTCACCGATAAATTCCGATCTCATTGAGAAAATTATACCATCGCCGCCATAAAAAGTCAATATCGCATAAAAAAACAAAGCCGCCTCCGACAAATAATATCGAAAGCGGCTGAAACTATTTACGAAATAAGATCAAACAATAAGCGACTTACCTGTCATTTCCTCGGGCTGAGGGATTCCCATAACCTTAAGCATTGTGGGAGCAATGTCCGCAAGAACGCCGCCCTCTCTCAGCTTGCAGTCCTCGCCAACGACGATGAACGGTACGGGATTGGTGGTGTGAGCGGTGAACGGACTGCCGTCAGCCTCGTACATCTTGTCCGCATTTCCGTGGTCGGCGGTAATGAACGCAGCACCGCCCTTTGCCAGGATAGCGTCAACCATTCTGCCGACACAGGTGTCAACAGCTTCAACAGCTGCCTTTGCAGCGTCGAAAATACCGGTGTGTCCAACCATATCGCAGTTAGCGTAGTTGAGGATAATAACATCGTACTTGTCCTCGTTGATAGCCTTGACAACAGCGTCGCAGACCTCGTAAGCACTCATTTCGGGCTTAAGGTCGAATGTGGGAACGTCGGGGGACTGAATGAGTATTCTATCCTCGCCCTCGAACTGCTTCTCCTCGCCGCCGTTGAAGAAGAAGGTAACGTGAGCATACTTCTGAGTTTCGGCAATTCTCAGCTGTGTTTTGCCCATTTTGCTGAGATATTCGCCCATAGTCATAGTCAGCTGCTCGGGAGGATATGCCACGGAAACGTTAGGCATAGCCGCATCATACTGAGCCATGCAAACGAAATGAACGGGGAAATAGCCCTTCTTTCTCTCGAAGCCCTTGAACTCGGGGTCAACGAACGCTCTTGTTATCTGTCTTGCACGGTCGGGACGGAAATTGAAGAAGATAACGCTGTCGTTCTCCTTTATCATACCGTTCTCGTCAACAACGGTAGGCAGCATAAACTCATCTGTAACGCCGTTTGCATAGGAATCCTTGATAGCCTGAACGGGGTCTGTTCCCTTAACGCCCTCGCCCATAACCAGAGCGTCATAAGCCTTTTCGACTCTGTCCCAGGCATTGTCACGGTCCATAGCATAGTAACGTCCCGAAATAACACCCACCTTGCCAACGCCGATCTTATTCATCTCGGCAACAGCTTCTTCCATAAACTCAGCAGCAGAGGAAGGAGGAACGTCACGTCCGTCAAGGAATGCGTGAACGTAAACCTTGTCAATGCCGTTCTGCTTAGCCATTTCCAGCAAACCGTAAAGGTGCTCCATATGGCTGTGAACGCCGCCGGGAGAAAGCAGACCCATCAGGTGGAGAGCAGAGCCGTTCTTCTTGCAGTTATCCATAGCAGCACAGAGAGCGGGGTTCTTGAAGAAAACGCCGTCCTTAATGTCCTTGGAAATCTTAACCAGCATCTGATAAACGATACGTCCCGCACCGATATTGGTGTGACCAACCTCGGAGTTGCCCATCTGACCGTCGGGCAGACCAACGTCCAAACCCGAAGCACCGATAATAGTGTTGGGGCATTCAGCGAAATATTTGTCCAGATTAGGCTTCTTTGCAGCAGCGATAGCGTTTCCGTAATCGCTGTTGTTGATTCCGAAGCCGTCCATAATAATGAGAGCAACAGGTTTCTTACTCATTTTCAATATCCTTTCCGTAAAACGGCAGGAGAACAAAACCTATCTCCTGCCGAAAAATACAATAGATAAATTAAATATTAGCCATTAACAGCAGCGTGAACGATAACGCTGAAATCGTTAGCCTTCAGAGATGCACCGCCGATAAGACCGCCGTCAACATCGGGCTTGGAAAGAAGCTCGGCAGCGTTGCCTGCGTTCATGGAACCGCCGTACTGAATGGTAACAGCATCTGCGGTAGCCTGATCGTAAAGCTTTGCAAGAGTTGCACGGATAAATGCACAAACCTCCTGTGCCTGATCTGCAGTAGCGGTCTTGCCTGTGCCGATAGCCCATACAGGCTCATAAGCGATAACGGACTTCTTGATGTCCTCAGCGGAAACGCCAAAGAAATCAAGCTTAATCTGACGTGCGATAACTTCCTCGGTAATGTCGCACTCACGCTCCCAAAGCAGCTCGCCAACGCAAACGATAGGCTTCAGACCTGCAGCCAGAGCAGCCTTTGTTCTCTTGTTAACGGTTTCGTCTGTTTCGCCGAAATACTGTCTTCTCTCGGAGTGACCGATAACAACGTACTCAACGCCCAGCTCGGTGAGCATATCAGCGGAAATTTCGCCTGTGAATGCACCGCTCTTTTCAAAGTGAACGTTCTCTGCACCGACCTTTACATTAGAGCCTGCGGTTGTGTTTACAGCAGTTTCAAGGTTTGTGAAAGGAACGCATGCGATGACCTCAACATCCTTGGCATCTGCAACCAGGGGCTTGATAGCCTCAAGAAGCTCCTTAGCCTCGGGACGGGTCTTGTTCATCTTCCAGTTTCCTGCGATGATTGCTTTTCTCAGTGACTTATTCATTTTAACTACTCCTTTATAAGCATTTTAGATACAAAATAAACCGATTTTATTGTAATATAAATATATGAAGCTGTCATTAACATTTCGTGTAATTACGGTATATTCTTGCATAAAGTTCACTGTTCTATCCTCTGACGGCTTCAGTTTGCGTCATACAGCAGCTACATCGATGCAGACGCTAAGTTGGTTGGGCGAAGTCTTTCCCTGCAAGCTCCCTACCCTTCCCCGAGAACAGCTTTGACTGCCGCCGGATTTCACCGACTAAAGCATTGTGAACCTCAATAAATATTATATAAATAGAAATACATATATAGCTTAATAGAAATATATTTCTATTAATTAACAAAATAGAAATATAAGATATTTCAAATACGGAATGGCATATTATCGAAAATCAGTCAAGCCACTATTGTCGGAGCGGCTTGCTATGGTGGGACGAAGTGGGTTCTGTCCCCCGACACTATGCTAGTGTGCGGTACTGTCGAAAGCGGCGGTGATGATGAATACTGAGGCACTCACAAAAGTAAAATCTCAAAAAAGAAAAAAATTAGCCGCACAAAGGCGGCTAAAATTTCGATTGAAGCGGTGTTTACAGATTTTTGAGGTCGAAGGGGGTTTTCTGATAGACACAGTAGTTGAGCCAGTTGGAGAACATCAGGTTTGCGTGGCACCGCCAAGTGAAAAGCGGCGGCTTAGTGGGGTCGTTGTCGGGAAAATAGTTGTAGGGCAGGTCGATCTTGTCGCCCTTGTCAAGGTCACGGAAGTATTCGTTGGCAAGGGTCATGCGGTCATATTCCGAGTGACCAGTGATAAAAAACTGTCTGCCGTGCTTTTCGGCGATTATATGTACACCGGACATATCGGAGGATGTGAGTATTTTCAGCATGGAAATTCGTTCAACGTCCAGGCGGCGGACTTCGGTGTGACGGGAATGAGGGACGTAGAATATCTCGTCGAAGCCTTTCAGCAGAGGATGGTCCTGCACCTCGATGCGATGGGGAAAAACGCCGAACATTTTGCTTTCCAGGTCGTGCTTGGGTATGCCGTAATGGTAGTAAAGCCCCGCATATGCACCCCAGCAGATATGCATTGTGCAGAAAACGTTGGTGGTTGACCATTTCATAATTTCGCAAAGTTCCTGCCAATAATCTACTTCTTCAAAGGCATACTGCTCCACGGGGGCACCTGTAATGATAAGTCCGTCAAACCGTTCGCTTTTTATTTCGTCAAATGTCTTGTAAAATTTTGTCAGATGCTCAATGGACGTATTCTTCGACTGATGAGTGGCTGTCTGGATAAGCTCAATGTCCACCTGCAGAGGAGTGTTGCTCAGAAGCCGCAGAATCTGAGTTTCCGTTTCGATTTTCTTGGGCATCAGGTTAAGAATGGCAATTCTCAGAGGGCGAATGTCCTGGTGGGAAGCCACGTCGTCTTTCATTACAAATATATTTTCATTTTGAAGCGTTGTGAACGCCGGCAGTGTGTTCGCTATTTTTATAGGCATTACGAAGCCTCCTTTTCAGCAATACATTCCATTATATCATACTTTTATTTAAAAATCAATTGACAGGATATTATATTTTGGGTATTGGAGGTGTTGCGAATGTTTTTTACATATTCTCAAGCTTTTGAATTTCATCTATCGCATTTCGTATATCCTTATAAACCAGCGGCTGCATACTGTCGTTATAGCCGTTAATATCCGCTTTATGCAGTGCCGACAGAATATCGTTTCTCAGCTCGGGCTTGTATTTTGCGATAACAGGCAGCTGTTTTATACATTGCCTTGCGGTGATGGGCTTGGCGTCGGTTATGTGTTTGAGATATTTATCAATTATCTCGTCAAGCTTGTAGTCCTTGTCCCATTTAGCGTTGCAGGCGATCAGGGTAAGTCCTCTTATACGGATATACGAATTACCGCTGTCAAGCATATCGGCTAATCTGTCCATATAGGGATAAACACTGTCTGTTTCTTCACTTTCCGACATGAGCTGTTTAAGTGCTTCATAGGCGATATTGTTATTTTTGTTAAACAATAATTCAAATGTTTCCTTAACATTTATCGGCATATTCGATACCTCCAAGCGTTTGTCGATTTATAGCTTATACTGCATAAAATTGCCGTTTTTCGTAAATCCGAAATTTGCGTAGAGCAGTGTGCCCATATCGGAAGCAGTTATCTGAACGGTGCCGCAGCCCTGCTCACGAGCTTCGTTTACAACTCTCGAAAGCAGTTCCCTTGCTATTCCCTGCCGTCTGTATCCCTTATCTGTAAACATACTTGACAAAAGACCTATTTTCCCTGTCGGTCAGCCGAAATAGGGCGGTTTCTCCACAATTGATATACCGCTTGTGCCGATGATTTATCCATTATCCACAGCAATCCATGAGATAAATGTGCCGTCTGCCATATGCCGCAGATAATAATCCTTCAAAGCGGGTGTCAGATCAATATCTTCCGTTGCACCCTCTTCACGAAGCTGAGATATACGCATTTTTATGAATGTATCAAGCTCTTTTTCTGTAAGCTTTTGGAATTTAACAGGCATATGTTTTGTTCCTTAGTGTTATTATTTTCAGATATTGGTGAACTATTTTCTAATTATAATCCATATCATCGGCAAAGTCAAGTCTTTGATTTTCCCATAAATACGCCGCTTTGTAAAAATTTCCGAAAAAAATCGAAAAAACTCTTGACAAATCCGATTTTGTATGTTATGCTAATAACAATATCTCAAATGCTTTGACAGGAAAAAAGATTTCCATCGCATTTTTCAGAAAGCTGCCGGGTGATGCAAGGCAGTATTGTGCGGAAATCATAACTCGTCCTTGAGCTGTTTCGCCGAAAGGTATGCCGATTAAGCGTGACCGGTTGCTCCCGTTACAGAGCCGCACATTGTTAGATGTGTATAAGGTGCGGACTTTTTGTCCGAACAAGAGTGGTACCGTGGAAGTATTTGATTTATCGCTTTCATCTCTTTACTAGTGAGAGATGAGGGCTTTTTTATTTTCCGAAAAATTATTTCAACGAAAGGAACGAATTACCATGGAAGCTTACAAGCACTACAAAAAACGTTATTTTATGCCCCCCGAAAGATGCCTTGACTGGGCTGAAAAGGAGTATATCGACCATGCCCCCGACTGGTGCAGCGTCGATCTGAGAGATGGAAATCAGGCACTTATCATTCCTATGAGCCTGGACGAAAAGCTGGAGTTCTTCAAGCATCTCGTGAAGATAGGTTTCAAGGAGATAGAGGTCGGCTTCCCTGCCGCTTCGGAAACGGAGTATGAGTTCTGCCGTGCCCTTATCGAACAGAAGCTTATCCCCGATGATGTCACCATTCAGGTGCTCACACAGTCCAGAGAACATATCATCGCCAAGACCTTTGAGGCTCTCAAGGGCTGCAAGAACGCTGTTGTTCATCTCTACAACTCTACTTCTGTTGCTCAGAGAGAGCAGGTTTTCAGAAAATCCAAGGAGGAGATCATCGAAATAGCAAAGTTCGGTGCTAATCTCCTGAATGAGTACAAGGCAAAGACCGAGGGCAATTTCCGCTTTGAATATTCCCCCGAAAGCTTCACGGGAACAGAGCCCGAGTTCTCGCTGGAAATATGCAATGCCGTTATCGACATATGGAAGCCGACCCCCGATAACAAGGTCATCATCAATCTGCCTGTTACCGTTGCGGAGAGTATGTCCCACGTTTACGCTTCTCAGGTTGAATATATGTGCAAGCATCTCCATAACCGTGAGAATGTGGTCGTTTCCCTTCACCCCCATAACGACAGAGGCTGCGGCGTTGCGGATTCCGAGCTGGGTCTGCTGGCAGGTGCCGACCGTATCGAGGGAACACTTTTCGGAAACGGCGAACGCACGGGAAATGTTGACATTGTAACACTTGCTATGAATATGGTTTCCCACGGCGTTGACCCCAAGCTGGATTTCTCCAATCTCCCCGAAACTGTTGAGCTGTACGAGCGTCTGACCCGTATGCACGTTTATGAGAGATCGCCTTACAGCGGTGCTCTGGTATTTGCGGCATTCAGCGGTTCCCATCAGGACGCTATTGCAAAGGGAATGAAGTGGAGAGAGGAAAAGAATCCCGAGTTCTGGACTGTTCCCTATCTTGCTATCGACCCCCACGACATTGGCAGAGAGTACGAGGGCGACGTTATCAGAATCAACAGTCAGTCGGGCAAGGGCGGTATCGGCTATCTTCTCCAGCAGAAGTTCGGCTTCGACCTGCCTAAGGCAATGAGAGAGGATTTCGGATATGCCGTAAAGAGTGTTTCCGACCATGCTCACAAGGAGCTTATGCCCGATGAAATTCTTGAAATATTCAAGGAGAGATATGTAAATATCACCACTAAGATAAAGCCCGTTGAGATACATTTTGCTCAGAAGGACGGCATTACGGCAACCGTTACCGTAACATACAACGGCGGCGAAGCACAGACCTTCACAGGTATCGGAAACGGCCGTCTGGACGCTGTTTCCAACGCCATCAAGGCGGGTCTGGGACTGGATTTTGCCCTCAGCACATATCAGGAGCACGCTCTTGAAACCACAACCAAGTCCAAGGCTGTTGCCTATGTAGGTATTCAGAGTGCAGATGGTAAGACATACTGGGGTGCGGGTATCCACACGGATATTATCGACAGTTCGGTTTCCGCTCTTATTGCGGCTGTAAACAATTCTCTGGCATAATATTTAGCATATTTAGCATATATAGCACAGATATATAAAATACCGCATATGGTATCTCGCTGTAGTGGAGATACCATATGCGGTATTGTTTATATGCTATAAAAAATCAAAGCTTCTCGAAATCGGAAGCGGGGTGCTTGCAGATGGGACAGGTGAAATCTGCGGGAAGCTCCTCGCCCTCGTAGACATATCCGCATATCTTGCAGACCCAGCCCTTTGCTGCGGCGGGCTTTTTCTTCGGCTTGATATGGGAATGATAGTAACTGTATGTTGCGGAATTTACGTCGGACAAACTCTGCTTCTCAATGACCTCACCGATAAACAGAGTGTGGGAGCCAAGGTCTATCTTCTGTGTTACCGCCGCTTCGATATAGGCGTTTGCAGTGGTTTTCAGATATGGCAGACCGTCCTCTGTCCAGCCGAACTCCATTCCCTCGGTGGGGAAGAACTTCTGTGTATCTCTGCCGCTGGCAAATCCGAAATGCTTGAACACGCTGAACGGCGTTTCCTCGGACAGCACGGAAATGCAGAATTTTCCCGATGAAGCCACCATATCGTGGGTAAGCCCCGACTTATTGACCGAAACGGATATGCATTCGGGTTTTGATGCTACCTGACATGCTGTGTTGATGATGCAGCCGTTCACCTTGTCGCCGTCGTTGGCGGAAAGGACGTACAGACCATAGCTTAACTTGTTGATGGGATCCATAGTTATCAAGCTCCTTTACTTTAATGTGTCATATCCAAAAACAGCATTTTCGGATATGAAAAAAGCCGCCCGAAGCTCGGACGGCTGTGCTGGTGCGCTGTAAGGGACTCGAACCCCTGACCTACTGGTTCGTAGCCAGTCACTCTATCCAGCTGAGCTAACAACGCATTTTCAATCAGCGTTATTTATTATAGCACATTGATTTGGATTTGTCAAGGGGTATTTTGGATTTTTTTATATTTTATTTGAAAGCACATAAAAACCGCTTTGCCGATTTATAATTTTGATTATGGTTTAAAAATTCGAATATAAAAAGTTTTAACATATTTGTGCAAAACGCTCATTGAAAAGCATTACAAAATGTATTAAAATAATAGTATGGGATAATTTTGCATAACGGAGGGATATTTTATGAATGTTACCATAAAGGACGTGGCAAAGGCGGCGGGGGTGTCGGTGGCGACCGTTTCCCGTGTTCTGAATAACAGTGCAGTCGTTTCGGAAGCAGCCGCCGAGCAGGTGAACAACGCTATCAAGGAGCTGGGTTACAGCCCCAATTTTCTGGGCAGAAACCTCAGAAAATGCGAAACAAACGTCATTCTCGGGATAGTTCCGTCCGTTGAGCAAAGCTATTACAGCCCCGTTATCCACGGTATGCAGGATATGGCTGCCGAAAGGGGCTATGACATTCTTATTACCACCTCTTACAGCGATATTCCCACGGAAATGCGTCTTCTGAATATGGTTTTCAACCGAACGGTGGACGCTGCCGTGCTGCTGGGCACGCACATTGATGCGGAGGTGCTGAACGATCTGGTCAAGCGGTACAATATTGCACTGTGCTGTGAAAAGGTCGATGGTGCCGATGTACTTTCGGTCATTGCGGATAACATAAAAGCGGGCAAAAAAGCTGTGGAATATCTTATTTCCAAGGGTCACAGGCGGATAGGCATGATCTCTACCGTAAGCCGTGCACCGTCCTCCGTTGACAGAGAAAAGGGATTCAGACTGGCTCTGGAGGAACATGGGATAGATTTCGATGATTCCCTTATTTACAAGGGCGATTATGACTATACCTATGGCTGCGAGGGATTTAAGCAGCTTATGAGCCTTGAAGAACCGCCGACGGCGATCTTCTGCATTTCCGACCTGCTGGCGGTCGGAGTTATCAGGGAGGCTGCGGCACAGGGCTACACAGTCGGTCAGGGCGGCGAAAAGGATATTTCCGTTATGGGCTTTGACAATATCCTGCTGAGCGGTATGTTTATGCCGGGCGTTACCACAGTTTCACAGCCCTGCTACGATATAGGAAAGATAGTCATTGACAGGCTGGTTTCCAATATCAGCGAGCATAAGCATTTTAACGAGCAGATAATTCTCGACTGCGACATTGTGGAAAGAGATTCGGTCGCAGATATAAATGTCCGCTGAAAAAAATTTTCCTATTAACAAAAATTTTTCCTGAAAACCCCTTGATAATTATGCAAAAATGTTATAAAATAGTATTATAAGCTGCAAATGCGGCAGATTTTTTAAACGAAAGGATGTCATACCAATGGCAGGTTTAAACAAGGTCACAGTTGACGACATTAACGTTAAGGGCAAAAAGGTTCTCGTAAGAGTTGACTTCAACGTTCCTATGAAGGACGGAGTTATCACCAACGACAACAGAATCACTGCTGCCCTCCCCACTATCAAGAAGCTTATTGCAGACGGCGGCAAGGTCGTTCTCTGCTCTCATCTCGGCAAGCCCAAGAACGGCCCCGAGGCTAAGTTCTCTCTGAAGCCCGCTGCTGACAGACTGGCTGAGCTTCTCCCCGGCACAAAGGTTACATTCGCTCCCGATGATACAGTTGTCGGCGACAATGCTAAGAAGGCCGTTTCCGAAATGGCTGACGGCGACATCGTTGTTCTGGAAAACACAAGATTCAGAGGTGCTGACGAAACCAAGAACGGCGAAAACCTTTCCAAGGAGCTTGCAGATCTGGTTGACGGCGAAGTATTCGTTATGGACGCTTTCGGTTCTTCTCACAGAGCTCACGCTTCCACAGCAGGCGTTACAAAGTTCGTTAAGGAAACAGCAGTTGGTTACCTGATGCAGAAGGAAATTCAGTATCTCGGAAATGCTGTTGAGGTTCCCGAAAGACCCTTCGTTGCTATCCTCGGCGGTGCAAAGGTTGCCGATAAGCTGAATGTTATCTCCAATCTGCTTGAAAAGTGCGATACTCTCATCATCGGCGGCGGTATGGCTTACACATTCCTCAAGGCTAAGGGCTGTGAGGTAGGTACCTCTCTCGTTGACGAGGAAAAGATCGACTACTGTAAGGAAATGCTGGCTAAGGCTGACAAGCTTGGCAAGAAGCTGCTCCTGCCCGTTGATACAGCTATCGCTGCTTCCTTCCCCGATCCTATCGATGCTGAGATCTCCGTTGAGATCGTAGATTCCGACAAGATCCCCGCTGACAAGATGGGTCTTGACATTGGCCCCAAGACTATGGAGCTGTTTGCTGAGGCTGCTAAGTCCGCTAAGACTGTTGTTTGGAACGGTCCTATGGGCGTATTTGAGAACCCCACTCTTAAGAAGGGTACTGTTGCTGTTTGCGAGGCTCTCGCAGCTGCTGACGCTACCACTATCATCGGCGGCGGCGATTCCGCTACCGCAGCTATCAATCTGGGCTACGCTGACAAGATGTCCCACATCTCCACAGGCGGCGGAGCTTCTCTTGAGTATCTCGAGGGCAAGGTTCTTCCCGGTGTTGCTGCTATTGCTGAGAAGTAATTTTGTATTTGTTTGATATTCGGCGGGAAATATTTTTCCGCAGATAGTTTTAATGCATTTTCGGATAGACCGCTGTTCTTTTGAGCAGCGGTTTATTTTTCGCACGGCTTGATTTGGGAGTTAAAAAGTGGTATAATAATTGTATAGATACATTTTGAGAGGAACAATGCTATGGCACTTGAAAACAAGCTTGGAATAACCGACTCTGCCGAACTTGCCCGTGAAGAAGAGCGTATAAGCAAGAAAAAAGCCCTTGAACTCTTTGAAAGCGGATACCTTGATATGCTTCAATCGGGTACATTCAAGGCACTTTCCGAGATACACCGAATTTTGTTCGAGGATATTTACGATTTTGCGGGAAAGCTCCGCAATGTGAATATTGCAAAGGGCAGTTTCAGATTTGCCCCCGTAATGTATCTTGAAGCTGCACTTGAAAATATTGACAAAATGCCGCAGTCTACATTTGATAAGATCATCGAAAAGTATGTGGAGATGAATGCGGCTCACCCCTTCCGTGAGGGCAACGGCAGAAGCGGCAGGATTTGGCTTGACCTTATGCTTAAAACAAGTCTGCATAAGGTAGTTGACTGGAGCCGTGTTGACAAGGACGACTATCTGCTTGCTATGGAGCGCAGTCCCATTCGGGATATTGAGATCAAGCATGTTCTCGGAAATGCTCTTACCGATAAGATAAATGACCGTGAAATGTATATGAAGGGCATTGATGCAAGCTATTATTATGAGGGCTATACTGCTTATAAATCAAATGAACTGTAAAGATTTGCCGCTGTTATGTTTTAGAAATATTAACAGCGGCATTTGAATTGTCTGTTGACATTTGAATTATTTTAATATATAATATTGATATAAGCTTAATTTTTGACAAATATTTCGGGGGAATATTTTATGAATTGCAAACGGATATTATCGGTCATAACAGCGGTCGTTATGTGTGCGGGACTTTGCGGCTGTCAGCCTAAAAACAGCGGACAGTCGGTGGAGGAAGGCACTGTTTTGGAAACGGTACTGTCCTATAAAGAGGACAGTTCGGAGAATGAAACTGACAGATTGGTCACGGAAGTTTCGGAGGACAGCAGCGAGTTCTTTTTCAAAGCACCCGACAAAGCGTTCCTTGAAAAGTGCATCTCGGAAGCGGAAAATGAAACTGTCTATATCAAATATGACGGCAAGGGAAATTACGAAGCTGCCGATTATGACAAAATGATGAATCTTATCAGATATGTATCAGGCGGCGGAGAAGCCCTGCTTATGGAGGGCGACGATTACAGTGCTCATTTTGGCGGTGCAGACAAGCTTTTTGATGATTTATGGAATTATGTGGGAGAACCTGCCGTTTATTTCGGGATAGCTCCTCGCTTTGACGATGATTATTGGAATGTTGAATCTGTTTCTTTGGATAAGGAGCGTGCTCTTGAAGCGGCGGAGTATCTGTTCGGCGTTATCGAAAAATCTCCCGAAATTCAGTCTAAGCTGAATAAGGCTATGGAAAGCGAAATGCTGTATGTAGGATCTGCCGAATACAGCGTGACCACGATGGGCGAAACCCTCATCGAATGGGGTGTTTCGGATATTCTTTGGATAGCGGAGAAAACAGAGTTTGAAGGCAGCAACGAAGCCGAGCTTAAGCATGGTCCCGATTACGGCGTTTGGGAGGTAGACGGGATTGAGTTCACTTATCCCGGCAGAGATTTTGTTTTAAATGCTGCTCAAAACTGTGACGGCTATTATCTCACCCTTCGCCTTAACAGTGACGGCAGCTTTTCGGTGCTGAACGATGATGAAACCGACAATGCTTTGTACGGAAACAATGATTACGAATATCTGATGGAAATGCTCACCGAGGAGAATTACAAAGAGTTTTCCGAAGCGGGGATACTTGATGAACTTGGCATTGACAGCTACGAAAAATATGTAGAGTTTGTGCTTGATTCTTACGGCTATGACAGCATTGAGGACGCCAAAAAGGGAGGAAAGCCCGCACTTTACTTCATTATCGGTCAAACGAACGAAAATAACAGCCTTTTAAACGGCGATGCTGAGCTTCTGACCTCCGCCGCCGAATATCTCTTTGCAAAGCTGACGGAGCATCCCGAGATAGCAAAATCTGCTTCAAAGGCTCTGGAAAACGGCGAAAGCTACGCCTGTGTTGCTTCTGTGACCGATATGGGCGGCGGTATTATCAGCCTTGAAATGTGCTTTGCTACAATGGAAGTCTGCCGAAATGGCGACTCTCCCGAGGACGCTGAGTATTATTACAAGGAAAAGCTGTCCACGAACGGGGTTAACGGATTTTCGTTCGGAGAAACCTTTGTCCCTGCCGACACGGAATATCTCTGCATTTCGAGCCGTGACGAGTTTACGTTTAAAATGCTTGCTTCGGATATTGATTTCCCCGAAAATGCGGTGATCTGTGCAGCCGTGAAAGGCGATAATTACCACAGCTATGACGTTTCCTTTGATTTGAAGTGGCTTAGCGAAAATCTGCCGAATTTGAAGGGCTTGTATATGTATCAGGCGGAAATAGAAAATCCCGAATATTTGACCGAGCTTACGGCATTGGAGGAGCTTTCCTACTATCCGTCGGTCACAGATGAGGACGGATATATCTCCGCTGACAACGGCTATCTGCCCGATTTCGGCAAGCTTACGAAGCTGAAAAAGCTGCATATTTTCGGGAATTATGAAGATTACAGCTTTCTGAAAGGTCTTGGCAATGTTGAGAGTATTTCCGTAAAGGTTGAGCAGGTGAAGAGAAGTCAGCTGGACGATATTTTTGCCTGCCCGAACGTTACCGAGCTGGAGGTGTACGGCTGGGAAAGTGAGGATTTCCCCGATTTTTCGGGAATTTCTGCACTGAATGATCTCCGTAAGCTTGATATTACTATTTCAAAGCTTGATTTTGCACAGATAGCCGAGGCTGCTTCTCTGGAAGAATTTGACGTCAGAGTGTACAGCGGCGGCAGAAATGCCGAGCAGCTTGGAAAGCTGAAAAATGTCCGTGTTATGACGCTTGACAGCGTTGAATGCGATGATTTTAGTTTCCTCATTGAAATGACCTCGCTGCGTGACCTGACTATTTCCTCTATGACGGGTATCGACAATTCCGATGTGGAGAAGCTTGTTAATTTGGAAAAGCTGTCTTTAGCAAACGAAACGGCTGTTGATGTCCGTGTTATCGAAAAGCTGCCCAAGCTGAAAACCTTTTTCTGGGACGGCAGCAGCAAGGGTGTTGACATTTCACAGGTGAACGGTTCGGATTCGCTGGAGGAATACGGTCAGCTTTTCGGTTCTGTGAAGTCTTATGAGTTCTTCGGGAACTGTCCCAAATTAAGGACAGTTACTCTGTTTGGTGTGAACGGTACACCGCTGGATATGAGCATTTTTGTTGGCTCAAAGGTCGAAAGCATCGACTGCAACGGCACAGAATTTGAAAATCTCAAAGCCCTTGCCGAGGTGAAAACACTGAAAAGCCTTTCCGTTTCGGGTATCTTGGAGGAAGATGAGGACATAATTTATCTGAAATCGGCTCTGCCCGAATGCGAGATACACTGTGACGAGCAGGCATTTTCCAATATGGTGGATTGATTACTTATCAGTGTGTGTTCCCCCGCCGAAGGCGGGGGAACACACACCCAATTACATTGCTCAGGCAGCAGTTTTAAGCTTCTTTACGCCGATTTCTTCCCCGTGATTTAAATGGTGTTTATTATAAGATAAAAATCCGCAAAAGCTATTGAAAAGCCGATGCAAATGTGGTATAATAATGCTATTGTGCCGAAAATGCGGCTATGAAAGGAAGTTTTAAAATGGTAGTAATTGAAATGGAAAACGGAAAGAAGATCAAGTTGGAGCTTTACCCCGAGTACGCTCCCATAACCGTTGCAAACTTTGAAAGGCTGGTAAAGAACGGCTTCTATGACGGACTTATCTTCCACCGTGTTATCGAAGGCTTTATGATACAGGGCGGCGACCCCGAGGGAACGGGAATGGGCGGCTCCGATGAGAAGATCAAGGGCGAGTTCGCTTCCAACGGCGTGAAGAACGACCTCAAGCACACAAGAGGCGTTATTTCCATGGCAAGATCTATGTTCAAGGACAGTGCAAGCTCCCAGTTCTTCATTATGCACGAGGACGCTCCCCATCTTGACGGCGACTATGCGGCATTCGGCAAGGTTGTTGAGGGAATGGACGTTGTTGACGAGATCGCAACCACCGAAACCACCTACGGCGACCGTCCCGTTAAGGAACAGAAGATGGCAAGAGTATACATGGAATGATTTTTTACGATTTGCAAAAATATTCCCGCATACGGTTCAATTTGTGAACTGTATGCGGGATTTTGTGTTATATGGATATATTATTCCCCATAGACCTTTTTAGCAATATCCACCGTTTCCTTGGCGTCCTTTGCATAGAAGTCTGCACCTATCTTTTCGGCGTAATCGGGAGTGAGGACCGCACCGCCGACCACTATCTTGCAGTCAACGTTGTTCGCTCTCAGCAGGGCGATGGTTTCCTCCATTGATTTCAGCGTGGTGGTCATAAGTGCGGACAGCCCCACCAGTTTCGCCTTATGCTCAACGGCGGCATTCAGCACCGCTTCATATTCCACGTCCTTGCCAAGGTCGATGACCTCAAAGCCGTAATTCTCCAGAAGCACCTTGACGATATTCTTGCCAATGTCGTGAATATCCCCCTTTACCGTTGCCAGAACCACCTTGCCCTTGCAGACGGGGGACGAATTGCTTTCAATCATCTTTCGGCGAATGACCTCAAACGCCGCCTGTGCAACGCTTGCAGACAGTATCAGCTGCGGCAGGAATATCTTGCCTTTCTCAAACTGCTCCCCTGCCCTGTCCAAAGCGGGAATAAGCTGTTCGTTAACTATCTCCATACTGTCAACAGTGGCAAGCAGTTCTTCGGTAATTCGTGCACCCTCCGCCTTCAAGCCGTTTTCGATGGCATACGCAAGGGTCATATCCGACGATTTTACCGCATTCTGTGCGGGCTTTGGAGATGAATTGTCCCCGCCGTATGCAGCGATAAATTCCACCGAATTCTTGTCAATAGCCGTCAACAGCTTGTACGCCCTGACTGCACCCGTCATTGATGCCACATTCGGGTTGATAATTGGCAGGTCAAGCCCGTTTGACAGTGCCATTGCTAAGAAATTGCAGTTCACAAGCTCCCTGTTCGGCAGTCCGAAAGATATGTTTGACACACCCAGAACGGTTTTCAGACCCAGCTCGGTCTTGACACGATGAAGTGCCTTGACCGTTTCCATAACGCCCTCCTGCTCGGCTGACGCCGTCAGCGTCAGGCAGTCGATAAACACGTCCTCACGGCGAATACCGTATTCCAGTGCACGATTTAATATACGTTCGGCAATAGCGAACCGCTCGTCGGCAGTCTTGGGAATGCCGTTTTCGTCCAGCGTAAGACCTACCACTGCCGCACCGTATTTCTTCACCAGCGGAAGCACCGTCGAAAGGGACTTTTCCTCGCCGTTTACCGAATTAACAATAGGCTTGCCGTTGTAATAACGAAGAGCCGCCTCCATGACCTCGGGGATAGTTGAGTCCAGCTGCAAAGGCACGTCCGTAACGCCCTGAATTGCTTTGACAGCCGTCACCATCATCTGCTTTTCGTCAACGCCGGGCAGACCCACATTTACATCGAGAATATCCGCACCTGCGTGTATCTGCTCGATAGCCTGCCCCAGAATATAGTCAATATCACCCTTTAAAAGTGCAGCCTTAAACAGCTTTTTACCTGTGGGATTTATCCTTTCGCCGATAATCCTCGGCTGATCTATCACCACCGTATCGGACGCACTGCACACCGCCGCAGGTATTTTTGACGTCTGCTTTGTGTACCGTTTATCGGACAGTTTGTTTACCATAGCCTTAATATAATCGGGAGTAGTTCCGCAGCAGCCACCGAATAGTTTCACTCCCAAAGGAACAGTCTTGACCATACTCTCGGCAAATTCCTCGTGAGATACGTTGTACTTGTTGGTGACGGGGTCGGGCAGTCCTGCATTCGGCTTGAAAATAAGCGGAAGTGTAGTCCAGCGGGACAGCTCCTCCATGACCGCATAAAGCTCATCGGGACCGAGAGAGCAGTTCACGCCTATTGCCCGAACGCCCAGACCCTCCAGCGTCAGAGCCATTGACGGAACCGAACAGCCCGTGAACGTCCGCATATTTTCCTCAAACGTCATAGTGCAGATAATAGGCAGCTCGGAGTTTTCCCTTGCCGCCAGAATAGCCGCTTTCAGTTCATACAGGTCGGACATAGTTTCAAAAACGACCAAATCCGCACCCGCCCGAACGCCTGCTTCTATCTGCTCCTTGAAAATGTCGTATGCCTCATCAAAGGAAAGGCTTCCCGTAGGCTCAAGCAGCTGACCGATAGGACCAATGTCAAGAGCGGCAAGAGCGTCCTTTCCCGAAAGCTCTATTGCCTTGCGGGCGTTTTTCACCGCTGAGGATATGGCTTCATCAACGGAATATCCGCACTCCGTCAGCTTATAACGGTTTGCACCGAATGTATTGGTGTAGATAATATCCGCACCCGCATTCAGATATTCCAGATGAACGCCCACAAGCACATCGGGAGATTCAATGCTCATAGCCTCGGGACTTCCGCCCGGCTTCAGCCCCCTTGCTTGCAGCATCGTACCCATACCGCCGTCAAGAAAAACAAACTCACGGCTTTGCAAAAGCTCATTAAAATTCACATCTATCTCCCCTTCTGCGAAATGTGCAGGTATCTTTCATTCGGCAGCTTCCGCAGCCTCGTTTTTTTCTCGGAATTTCGCTTTCCGAAAGCCCAATGACCGCCGTTACGGATTTTCTCGGCGTCAGCAGGCTGCTCTCATTTGCACAAAGACCTATCTGCTTTGGTGCATTCAGTATTTCCAGAAAATCCCGCTGAACGTCTATCGGGAAATCCCCATAGCCGGGGCTGAAACGCCATGTGCGGAAAAATCCCGTAACATTTGCGAATATCTCCTCCTCGGCGGCGTTGCAGACCTGCTCTGTAACGGCACTTGCCATAGCGTCCATAATGAACGCCTTGGTCATATCGGTGACTTCGGCTTTGCGGATTATCCTGTCCGTCCCCGCCGAAAGAGTGCACGCCATCAGCACCGCCTTGACACAGCCCGATAAATGCTCGGAAATGTCCCTGCCGTCAAGAGAAAATCCGCAGCCCGTCAGCCGCACGGAGCTGCCGTTATTATCCTCAATATCAAAGATACGATAAACAAGCTTCGGCTGGATCGCAGCAAGCAGTTCCTTCTCACAAACGTCCGCAAGCTCGGCTATCCTTTCGTCGGGGACAGCATTCCTGCTATATCCCAGATAGCGAAACGCCTCGCCACGGTCGATTTTTTCAATTTTTATCATTTAGTTTCTCCGTTTTGGAATAATATATCACAATAAAGACGAAATGGCTTCGCTTATCTTTCCCGCAACGTATGGATTATTCATCGTATAAAGATGGATTCCGTCAACACCGTTGGAAATAAGGTCAACTATCTGGTCAATAGCATAGGCAATGCCTGCGTCCCTGAGTGCTTCGGGATTGTTTTCGTAACGCTGCATCATCTTGCTGAATTTTGACGGCAGACTTGCCCCGCACATTGAAACCATTCGCTCGATGGATTTCTTGTTTGTAACAGGCATAATTCCCGCCTCGATAGGCACATTCACGCCTGCTATCCTCGCCTTTTCAAGGAAGCTGTAAAAGCAGGAATTATCAAAGAAAAGCTGTGACATAAGATGCTCCGCACCTGCGTCCACCTTCTTTTTCAGATTGATAATGTCCGCCACCATATTTTCCGAATCCAAATGTCCCTCGGGATAGCAGGCACCCGAAATTCCGAAGCTGCCGTGTTCCTTTATAAAGGTGATAAGCTCGCTGGCATACTTGAAATCGTCCTTGGGAGGAACATTCGGGTTAATATCGCCCCTGAGAGCAAGGATATTTTCAACGCCGCACTCCTTAAAATCCCCAAGAATCTTGATAATATCCTCCCTGCTGTTATTTACGCAGGTAAGATGTGCAGCGGACTCAATGCCGTACTTGTGCTTGATAGCAGCCGCTATCTCACAGGTGGTGCGGTCGGCAGCATTTCCGCCTGCACCGTAGGTAACGCTGATAAATGCGGGATTCAGATCCTTCAGACCGTCCAGCGTTTCATATATGGTATCAACGGGCATATTCTTTTTCGGCGGAAAAACCTCAAAAGAAAAGATGGTTTTTCCCTTTCCGAACATTTCTGAAATTTTCATATTATTTTTCTCCAATCAAAATAAATTCCGAATTTCCACGCATATCTCTGTATCTGTAATCAAACAGGACAACAGCGGGTTTTTCCTCGAAGCTGAATGGTTCTACGGGAAATTTTTCAAGATGCACATAACCGAAAAGCTCCTTTGCAGTCAGTCCATCGGGATTGTCAAGCAGTCCGCAAAGATTTTCCCGCACCAACGCATTGTAAATTTCATCACGGGAAAGCATATTCCCATCGAAAATATCGGGGGAATTTTTCGGCCGCTCGTGCAGCAGAAAATCAAGCTTTGCCGCCGCCTTTATATGCTCGGGAACTATCTCTGTACGGTTTTCCGCAAACGATATAAGCAGCTCATAGGGGGACAGCTTGTTGTGTGCCGACAGCGGCTTTCCGCATTCCTCCGAGAAATCGCCCAACGCCGACAGCAAATCGAACAGGCTGTCATAAGCCGTCATAAGCAGCTTAATTGAATGACAGTACCGTCCCGAATTCACAAACAGCTCGCAGGCAGCTTCCACCTGTTTCAGACGGCAAATGTCCTCGTATGAAAGACAGTCGGTGGACAGCACCTCATAGGGCGGAAAGGTTGAATATTTTATGCCGTACCTTTCCGCTTCCATCTCCAGACCGCTCCCCCGAAGCATCTTCAAAAAGCCCAGCTGCAGCTGATGGGGCGACAGTGCCGCCACCCTGTCAAAGGACTGCCGAAAGCTGTGAATGTCCTCCAGCGGCAGCCCCGCTATCAGGTCAAGATGAATGTGAACATTTTGCGGTTTCAGTAACCGTCCAACCTGCTCGGACAGCAGCGAAAAGTCCGATTTTCGGTGCACCGCCGCCAGTGTTTCGGGGTTTACCGACTGCACTCCTATCTCCAGCTGAAACAGTCCACACCTTGCAGAATTCATCAGGGAGATGAAGCTTTCGGTGATAAGCATTGCTTCTATTTCAAAATGAAAGTTAGTTATTCCATTGTCATTTTCAATGATAAATCGGATAATTTCCTCGGAAAGATCCGCACGGCAGTTGAAGCTTCTGTCAACGAATTTCACCTGCTTCACCCTTGCGTCAATGAACCGTTTCAGCTCCGATTTCACCTTTTCTATGGGAGCAAATTGAACATTTCTGTCCGCCGATGAAAGACAATAGCTGCACCCGAACGGACAGCCCCTTGACGCTTCATAGTAGCATATCTTATGCTCTGTTTCCCCTAAATCATCGTAAGGAAAGGGCAGCAAAGCCATATCCACAGGGGAAATATTTTTGTTTGAGAAAACCGAACCGTCCGAATTTTTCCCCGAAATACCGCCGATATTATGGAGACATTCGCCCTTTTGCAGGCAGCTTATCAGCCGAGAAAAAGCCTCCTCGCCCGCCCCCGAGATAACATAATCGCAGGAAATATCCCGCAAGATCTCCTCGGGACGATAGGACACTTCGGGTCCTCCCAGCACTATCCGCACATGGGGGAGAATGATTTTCACCATCACACAAAGCTGCCTTATCATGCCGATATTCCATATGTAACAGGAAAATCCCAGCAGTTCGGGACGGCGGAGGACTATCCCCCGAAGAATATCCCCTATCTGTTCATTTATGGTGAACTCGGCTATCTCAATGCCCGAAATACCACGCTTTTCCGCATATCCTTTTATCAGCCGAACTGCAATGTTCGTGTGGATATACTTGGCATTTATCGCCGTGAGAAGCGTTTTCATTCGTCGTCAGCCGATGTTCTGAACGGCATAAGCGGCATTCCGTTTCCGCCGAAAATCTGCACGCTGCACCAGTTAGCCCAGTTGTACCGCAGATAGCAAGGCTCTTTCACCTTCTCGGAGGAAGCCGTCAGAACGCTGCCCCGAACGTTCAGCTTGTCGGCGGGGACGAACTTCTTGTCCTCCCCCGCAATCTCGCAAAGTATCTCGGAAACGTCCCCCGAAACGGTCAGACCCGCTCCGCAGTGGGCGATTTTGCAGATAATTTCGTCATTCTCTGAACGGCAGCTTTCAAAGGACGGTGCACACGCTTCGCCCTCGGATAGTGTCCCATAAACCACCCACTCCGCCTGCATAGCCAGACGATTTCCCACAGGTTCCTTCTTTACGGGGTGAATGTTGTTATGCTCGCCGTACTCGGAAATGACCGCCAGACCCGTGTTTTTCACGGTGTTGAACACTCTCTCCTGTGCCTCACGGATAACGCTCCAGTTGGTGCGTCTGTCTTCGCCCTCGTAGCAGAACATAGGCAGCTGCACCATAATTATCGGCAGCCTGTCGTCCTTCCAGTCGGAACGCCACTGCTCGACAAGCATCTTCATCAGCTTGTAATAGCCCTCGGGACGGTGGTCGTCGCTTTCCCCCTGATAATATATGGCTCCCGCCATCGTATACGGTGCAACACGCTGTATCATCGACTGATAAACGCCGCCCGCCCTGAACGGCGAACGAGGTCCCAGCGGCTCGGGATAGCGGTTTGGACCCAGCGTTGCAATAACGTCCTCCCACTTTGTGTTGGGATTATCATGATACATTTTCTGCATTTTCGGCGTCCAGTCAGCCTCCCAGCGGCGGTAATCCTCCAAATCTTCAAGATACTGCTCGTAGGTCTTGCCCTCCATAGCCTTGTCATAATCGAGATTGTACTCGTTGGTGTCAACGTCGGAAGCAAGCCGTTCCTTGGAGATCCACGCTGATGCGGAGGTTCCGCCCCAGTTGCAGCCGATAACGCCCACTGTCACGCCCAAGTCCTCAGAAAGCTTTTTGCCGAAGAAATATCCTACCGCCGACCAGCAGCGGGAATTTTCCTTGTCGGGTCTGCTCCAGCATTTGTGGGACTCCTTTTCGGTCAGTTCATCATCAACACAGGGGTATTTTTCGGTATAATAAAATCTCACGTTTACGCTGTCGGGGTCGGCTTCTATCTTGTGAAGCTCGTCCCAGCCGTTTTCGCAGTTTTGCAGCTCCAGCTCCATATTGGACTGTCCGCCCGCAAGCCACACCTCTCCTACGGCAATATCGGAAAATGTAATTTCGCTTTCGCCATCGGAAATATTCATAGTCAGCCCGTCAGCCGCAGCCATGGGAGAAAGCATCGCCGTCCATTCCCCGTCAATGACCGAAGCGGAAACTACCTGTCCATTAAATCGGACAGTTATTTTTCTCCCGTTCTCGCCCTCGCCGAATATTCTTACGCTTTTATTCCGCTGCAATACCATATGGTCGGAAAATATTGCAGCTGCTTTAAATACTGCCATATAAAAACCTCATTTCCGATAAAAATTTTCGTTCCCACACTCAGGGCATCTATAATAATCGAAATCAATTTCCGCTTTGCATTTCGGACATATTTTCTTGGCTATCTCGTCTGTAATTTCCTCTCCATCATCTTCATAACTGTTAGGAAGAACCGGCTCGTCAACATCGAATGCCGCAAAGATCTTCTGGCAATTCCCGCAGAAATATCCCACCGAAAAATTCGTTTTATCAAAATGATATGAGAATGTATAGCATGCTGTCGGCGTCGGAAACTTCGTCTGCAGATCCTCCTCGCTGTACCATTCAAGACGGGAGCCGTAAATGCCTCTGCCGGGCGGAGAATAAACCGCCCCCGCCCTTGCTTCGCCGCCGCAGAAAGGACACACTATCATCCTTTCAGCCCCCTCGACTGCCTGTCCATATCCTCGATAACAATATCGTAAATCTCCCCGAGAGTGGAGCAATATTCAAGCAGCTTCCACGGCTCATTGGTGTGGAAATGTATCTTGATAAGGTCGTCATCGCCCACCGCAAGCAGACTGTCCCCCTTGAAATTTGCCTTGATATATTCGTCTATTTCGTCCTCGTCCAGCCCCTCGCCCTCAATGAGCAGCTGGGTGTCATATTTAAATTCAAGCATTTTACTTATCTCCCTTGAAAGTATTTTCCGAATAACGTTTCAGGAACTGTTTGGTGCGTTCATTTTTTGGATTTCCGAAAAGCTCGGACGGAACGCCCTCCTCAACGATAACTCCGCCGTCCATAAAGATAACACGGTCGGAAACGTCCCTTGCGAACGCCATCTCGTGAGTGACGATGACCATTGTCATTTTCTCGGCGGCAAGCTCCTTTATGACCGCAAGTATCTCCCCCGTAAGCTCGGGGTCAAGAGCACTTGTGGGCTCATCAAAGAAAAGCATCTGAGGACTTAACGCCAACGCCCTCGCAATGGAAACACGCTGCTGCTGACCGCCCGAAAGCTCGCAGGGATAGCTCTTTGCCTTGTTCGCAAGACCCATCTTTCCCAACAGCTCCATAGCCTTTGCTTCCGCTTCCTCCTTGGAGATTTTCAGCACGCTGACGGGAGCCTCGGTGATATTCCGAAGCACGGAAAAATGCGGAAACAGGTTGAAATTCTGGAAAACCAGCCCCACATTTCGGCGAATTTTTTTAAGCACCTCGGCGGACGCATAAACAGCCTCGCCGTTTTTTTCGCCCGTAATCATATTTTCGCCGCAAACGCAGACGCTGCCCGAGGTTATCCGTTCCAGCTGATTAATGCAGCGGAGCATAGTGGATTTTCCCGAGCCGGACGGACCAATTACCGAAAGCACCTCGCCCTCGTTCACGTCAAAGGAAATATCGGAAATGACCTCAAGATCGTCGTAGCATTTCCGAAGATTTCGCACCTCAAGCATAGCCATTTCAAATTCCCCCTTACTTGTAATAGTTCAGCTTTTTCTCGCCGAGATCGAAGAGCAGCGTTACCAGCCAGTTGAACACAAAATAGAACACGCCCGCCACAAACAGCGGCATTACCGAGAACTGTGTTGACGCCTGCTTTTTCGCCAACGCAAACAGCTCCGACACGGCAATTACCTGTGCAAGGGACGTATCCTTGACCAGTGTAATGACCTCGTTTCCGATGGACGGAAGCACGGTTTTTATGACCTGTGGAAGCGTTATCTTGAAAAATGTCTGCATTTTGCTGAAACCGAGTATCTGAGCCGCCTCAAACTGTCCCTTGGGAACTGCCTGAATTCCCCCTCGGAATATCTCCGCAAAATACGCCGCATAGTTTATGCTGAACGCCACAATTACCGCCCAGAAACGGTCGGGCGGTGCATCAGCCTTAAACAGCATGGTGGGGGCGAAGTAGATGAACATTATCTGCAAAATAAGCGGAGTTCCCCGCATTATCAGTATGTATGCGTTGATTATCCACCGAACAGGCGGTATTTTGCACATTTTCAGTGCAGAAACCACAAACCCCAGCGGAATGGAAAACAGCAGTGTCAGTGAAAATATTTTTATGGAAACAAGGAAGCCCTCCGCAAGAATGGGCAGCAGCTTTGTCAGATCCAAAATAATAGCCCCTTTCAAAAACAATATACTACTATTATACTAGATTATCAGACTAAAATCAAGCAAATGCAGCAAATTATTATGATAATTGTGTTAATTCTAAAAATGACACCCCTTTTTTCACTTCGTTCTGCAAATAGTGAAATGAGAAAAGTTTGCCGCTCGGTACCGGTAACTCCTTAACCGATACCAAACGGCAAACCGCATCGTTTTGGAATATTCAAACATGAAGCCGCCTTGTAAGCTCCTCTTTTATCCTCTTTCCGTCAAACAGTATAATAGCCGCCAGCGAAACGATGCTGATCGCCGCACATATCATGGACGGATAAACAATGTTCAGCCTGTCGGTAAACAGGAAAAACAGCGGGATAATTCCGTAAAGCCCGTTCAGCACCAGATGAAACAGTGCTTCCCTCGCCTGCGGCTTGAAAATCAGGGACAAAACCGCCGTGGCTATCATCGCCGCCGCACAGCAGCAGGGCAGAACGTAATCCAGCGACCAGCCGTGCCAGCCTGTGTTTACGTCCCATAATATGGAAAGTAAGGTGACAATCAGCAGTTCAAAGGTTATCTTCTTTATAACGTTGTGACGCCTTGCTATCCCGACGATTATGCAAAGCCATGCACAGAAAATTCCGGCGTCCGCAAAGAGCGACCATTTCACATCTCCGGGAAGCATTATATCCAGAGAAGTCACGATAACCGCCGCTGCTATGGCGATAAACGTTATCAGCCGCATAAGGAAATGTCCCGAATACTTTGGCTTTTTCAGCTTCGGAAATACCTCCTCCTCGGGACTGAATGCTCCCGAAAGCTCATTCTGACAAAGAGGACAGACAGTTTTCTGACCGCTGACATACACCTTGCATTTCTCACAATAGAGCATATCCGTAATCCTTTCTTAACTTTCTTCCGACGTTTCATCCGAATTATCCTCGGGAATATCAGCCGTTTCCTCCGGCTGCAATTCCTCCTCGGACAGCTGCTCCGCTTCGGGCAGCTCGTCTATGTCCGAACAGCGTATCTCAATATTCAGCCCATGAGCGGCAAGCCTGCGGAAAAATCTCCGCTCAATATCCGAGCTCGTGAACGCCGAGGAAAAGCACAAAGCAAGCTTGTCCTCGAAGGAACAAAGCTGCAGCTGAATTTTCAGCGTGCTGACAAAAACATCGAACATTCGTATATACGGCAGTAGCTGCTCGGGCATTTTCACTCTGCCAATGTTGGAAACCACAGCAGTTTCGCCAAGGTCCTTGATATGCCTTGCGGCTTTCAGACAGATATTTTTAAACCCGATGGGTGCGATTCTCACGAAGGGATTGTGTTCCAGAGCCGCCAGCTCGTTCATTCTGACAGACAGCCGTTCTTTTGTCAGCTCCGTTTTAAAGGTTTCGGAAACAGCTTCGATAATTGACGAAAAATCATCGGGCTGAGTCTTGAAATCGTATTTCACCGCTATCATTCCAAAGAAATTTGTCGCCGTTTCCGAGCTGAAATAGTTTCTGAGATTAACGGGAACCATCAGCACAATGGGATATTTTTCCTTGCGGACGGTCATTTCCTCACGGATAGCCTCGATGAACACTGCCGTCAGGTAAACGGTCAGGGTGGTGTTATAGCTGTGAGCCGCCTCGATTGCCGCCTTGACGGAGGTTATTCCCTCTATCATACGAAGGTCTTCCGTTTCCCGCTTTTCGCCCTTGATATTGTATGCACGGCGGACACGCTTGCGTTTTTCGCCCTTGACCTTGCTGTAATATTTCTGAAAGCTGTCCGCCGAACGTTCCGTGCGGGAAGCGTCATAGTCGATTATCGGACGCTTCTCCCACTCGTCCCCGTGGAGCATGGTAAGATAGCTGCACACAAGAGTTTTCAGGAATTGTATCGCTCCCGTTCCGTCGGACAAAACGTGGTATATCTCAAGATTTATCCTGCATCTGTAATAGGAAATGTCGATAAGCAGATTTTTCTGTCCCGGATAATAAAGCTGAGAACAAGGTGCTCTGTTTTCCTCGTGGACAATAAGCGGCAGGTCACAGCTTTCCAGATAATACCAGAACCAACCCTTTTTCATAACACTCAGGAAATGCGGGAAATCCTTTATCGCCTTATCCGCCGCCTTTTGCAGCGTTTCGGGGTCAACAGGCTCGGTCAGTTCACAGGAAAATCGGAAAACACGGGTATCGGTTTTCTCGCTCGTGGACGGGAAAATTTTCGCCGCATTATCCAGCCGTCTCCAGCTGCTGGGCTTTTTTTCAGACATCAGGACTCAACCTCGTTTAAAAATTTTTTGATGACCGCAAAGGTCTTTCTGACGGGCAGTGTGTGCCTGTCATACATAAAAAATCCGTGGATAGCGTCGTTCATCATAAATATTTTCGCCTTGACGCCCGCCTTGCGAAGCTCCTTGCCGTAGGCTATTCCCTCATCACGAAGCGGGTCGTATTCGGCGGTGATGATAAGCGTTCTCGGGAGATGCTTGAAGCTTTTTGCCCGCAGCGGAGAAAAGTAGGGCGACTTGTAATCGTCGTCGGAGCTTTTGTACAGCTCCATATAATCCCTCATTCGTGCGGCGGTCAGAACGTAGCTTTTGCCGTTCTCACGGACGGATTCAAAGGGCGTTGTTTCCTCGTTATAATCGCACCATACGGCGGGATAAATTAGTATCTGTGCCGACACCTTGAAATCCCTTCTGTCCCTTGCCAGAGCGGAAACGGCAGCTGCAAGATTTCCCCCCGCACTGTCGCCCATAAGCACCAGCTTCTTTTTCCCGTCGATACCGAACAGCCACGGACGCCTTGCAAGCTCTCTCGCCGCATTGTAGCAGTCCGCCAGACCCTCGGGGAATTTATGCTCGGGAGCAAGTCCGTAATCCACGGAAATAATGCGGCAGCCCGTTGCCGCCGCCAGCCTTTTGCAGACCTCGGTGTATGTTTCAACGCCGTCCGTCACCCAGCCGCCGCCGTGATAGAACATTATCACCTTGTCGGAATACTCATTTTCGGGACGGAAAATTCTCACCCGAACCTCCCGTCCGCCGCAGTAAATGGTGTAATCCCACAGCTTATAAAAGCCCTCCAGCAGCAGACGTGAACGCATCGCTTTTACCACCGAACGGTGAAGCTTATACAGCTTTTTTTCATTTATATTGGGAAATGCGGCAAGTACCAGCCGCCTTATCTTTCCTATTGACATTTAAAATTCCTTTCGAGATTTACTTAATGCAGACATCAATCAGGTAGTACGCACTACTTATCCAGAACGCCTTTCCATTCCGCCACTACCTGTCCGCAGCTGTCAATATCGCTGAATTCCGCCGCCTGACAGAGATTTTCAAAGTATTCCCGCTGATCATCCGAATAATCGAAGGCGGACATTTTCTCGATAACCTCGTCAATTTGCAGCGTATCGAAATTGTCGAGAGCCTCCTGCATTTCGTTCAGCATTGCGATGATCTCATCGGGTTCCGCAAATCGGCGTGCCGACGTTTCCTCTTCGGGGAAATATGGCTTCAAAAGCACGGCTAAACCTCGGTAAAGCATAAGAAGTGCTTCGGTTTTCTCGGCAATGGCCGCCGTATTTCCGTCATTTCCCGCCTTTTCAAGCTCGGCGGCAAGGTTGGAAAGCTCCGTTGCACCTATCTGCCTTGAGGTACTTTTCAGCGAATGCACCTCGATAGTGTACTCCTTGATAAGCCCCTTATTCGCATAATCCTCGATAACAGCGGCTTTTTTCCCGATAGCACCGTAATATTCCTTTAAAACCGACATATACAGTCCGGGACTGCCCAGCTGCTCGATAGCCTTTTCGGTGTCCAGACCGTTTATCTCAACTGTCTGCACCTTTGAAGCGGTCTTTATCTTGCCGTTTGCGGGAATAATTTTGTCCTTCGGAAGCCATCTGCGAAGCTTTGCGGTTATTTCCTTAAGCTCAATGGGCTTTGCGACGAAATCGTCCATACCCTCGCTCAGGAACATTTCCTTTGCACCGCTGACAGCATTTGCGGTCAGGGCGATAATGGGGACGCCGTTATAATCGGGCATAAGACGGCGGATAATTCGTGTAGCCTCCACGCCGTCCACCTCGGGCATCATATGGTCCATAAAAATAATGTCATAGCGGGACTGTTTCAGCTTTTCGATAGCTTCTCCCGCACTTGCAGCAGTATCCACATGCATATCAAACGGCTCAATAAGACCCGACGCCACCGCAAGATTTACCGTGTTGTCGTCCACGATGAGCACCCTTGCATCGGGGGCGGTGAAGTTGAACAGATCCGCTTCTGCCTCCTCGCTGCCGAGAGATACGCTGCTTATACCCATTGCATTGTAAAGCACCAGCGAATAAACAGGCTTGCGAAGCACCCGCACATTGGGCAGGTCAATATTATTTCCGCTTGCATAGCCCGAAACTACAATACAGCGAAGAGCTCTGTTATTCGCCGCATATTCAAGCATATTATCGGTGACAAGCGATTCCTCCGCAATAAGATAATCGGGTTCGATGCCGTCAAGGGTCTGAAGCTCGGCAAGCTCAACACATTCGGCACCCAGACGCTCAAGGTCGATATACAGCTGCTTTTTGAAATATTCACTGTCGGAACGAACAGCGACCTTTACAGGCTTGTCCGTCTTAGGTATCTCGGGTGCGGGGTCAACGACCCTCTGAGGCAGCTCAACGAAAAATGTCGTTCCCTTTCCATACTCGCTCTCCACCCGAATTTTGCCGTTCATCAGCATAAGCAGCTGCTGAGAGATAGCAAGTCCCAGACCCGTACCTTCAACGTTTCTGTTACGCTTGCTGTCCACCTGCTGGAATGAGTTGAAGAGTTTTTTCATATCCTGCTTCTTAATGCCGATACCCGTATCGGCAACGGCAATTTTCAGCATTACCTCGTCTTTGCATCTCGGTTCACAGGCAATTCTCAGATGCACCTCGCCGCTTTGGGTAAATTTCACCGCATTATTCAGGAGATTTAGAAGTATCTGATGGATACGGAAATTATCTCCGAAAAGATTTCTCGGCAGCTCGGGGGAAATATCCATAGTAAATTCGATATTTTTGTCGCCAATACGATTGTTGATGACATTTGCAACGTCGTTGAGCACCGAGTAAGGCTCATATTCGGAGGGGATAATTTCCATTTTGCCCGATTCTATCTTAGAAAAATCGAGAATATCGTTGATGATAACAAGCAGATTTTTTCCCGAAACCTTTATCTGCTTCAAAAAATTCCTCGCCGCCGGGGACATTTCCTCACGAAGAGCAAGGTCGACCATACCCAGCACCGCATTCATAGGCGTGCGTATCTCGTGGCTCATATTTGCGAGGAAATCGCTTTTCATATGGGAGTTTTTCTCTATTTCAAGATTGCTGAGATAAAGATTGTGGCTCTTGTACGCCATGTCCGTCAGCACATTTGCGATAACAAAAAGCGAGCGGGCAGCCTTGTCAACGGTTTCCTTGTCAACGACCCTCACCTTTTTGACCGCTTCGACATATTCATCGGGATCTATCCCAAGCTCCTCGGCAATAGCACGAACCTTGTCCAAGTCGGGCTTTTCGGTAAGCACCTGACCGCCGATAAAGCTGCCTATCATCTGACCGTTTGCCATGATAGGTGCGGCAAAATCCACAAGCCCCGCATGACAATAGTAGGAGCATGACCTTCCGTTTGTAAGGGTCATTTCGCCGCCCTTTCTGTCACAGTTTTCGCAGCGGCGGTTTCCAAGCTCCGATCGTCTTGTGTATTTCATACAGAAATCCGTGAAATTTGAACCTTTCGTCACGGCAATGCCTTTGTGGTCGGCAGTAAGTGCAGCCATTCCCGTCATATCGGAAAAGGCGTCCTGTATCTGCTGCAAAATATTCAGGTCAATAAGCTCGGTAAGGGAAAGCACGTTGTTATCAGCCATTTGTCGTCAGCCTCCTTTATGTTTCGGTGAGATTGCTGATGGTTGCCAGAAGCATCTCAAGATTGATGGGCTTGAGGAGGTAGCCTCTCGGTCTTAGCCGCATAATTTCTTCGACCTTGCTCCGTTCCGCAACACCCGTCAGGAAGCAAATGGGAATATCCGCCGTTTTCGGATTTGCCTTTATCTGACGATACACCTCCGCACCCGTCATTATCGGCATTTCATAATCGAGAATGATAAGGTCGACGCTCTTTGAATCGAGGAATTTTTCCACCAGAACGCCGTTGAGCATAGCCGTGACCTCATAGTCATCCGCAAGAGCGGTCTTGAGTATTTTAAGCACTGTCCTGTCGTCGTCTACAACAAGGATATGCTTCTTGCCGCTTCCCTCGGGTCCTCCCTTGGCAGCCTGATCTTTCAGCTTTTCCTGTGCTTTTTTCTCCAAATAGTCGATTATAGCAAGAGCCAGATTATCGGGCGAAACGGGACGCTTTATGACCAGATCGACCAGCATAGGATACAGCCGCTGGATCTCCATACAGGTCTCGGTGCGTCCCACAATGATAACAGGCGTGTCAATATTAACAGCGGGAGTACGCAGCCTATCGGCACGAGCGAGTACCTCACTATGTTCCGATTCGATAAATATAAGGTAAACATCGGGCTTGAACAGTTCAAAATGTCCTATAACATCCCTCCAGATGTCGGAGGTAGTCAGACAGTCAAAGTATTGTTCGGTATACTGAAAAAAGTCCTTGATAAGCATAGAATTATCGCCGCTGACAAGAATTTTATATTTCATAAGTGTTCGTCCTTTCCGATAAATATTCCCGTGGAACAAGGCTTTCCATATTATATATTTTAAAGCATTTTAAACAAAATGTCAATATGCAAAGGGAAAATTTAATGCAAATCGTAAAGCCCGAGAACAAAATGCTCCCGGGCTTTTCGTCAAATAAAAATATATTGTGTCCGTCAAACAGTAACTTCATCGGGCAGAACTCTGCCAAATACAGAAGCTTCAAACTTGTCGATAGACAGCGGATAGGAATACAAAAATCCCTGTGCAATATCGCAGCCGATGGACTTCAACGCTTCCGCCTGCTCCTCGGTTTCAACGCCCTCCGCAACAACAGTCATATTCATATCGTGTGCCATAGCAATGATATGCTTCAGCAGAACAACGCTTTTTTCGGATTTACCGATATTGCAGACAAGCTTTCTGTCAAGCTTCAGCTCGTCATATTCAAGCTCGTGGAGCATATAAAGAGAGGAATATCCGCTGCCGAAATCGTCCATTGACAGCACAAAGCCGTAGTCATGCAGACTGTGGAGTATCTCCGTAGCCGAAGCGTAATCGTTGAATGCGATGGATTCCGTAGTTTCCAGCTCGATAAGGTTCGGCCAGACATCGTACTCCTGCATCATCGAAAAGACGCTGTTAACATAGTTCGGGTCGGAAATATGCAGCCTGGACTGATTTACAGCAACAGTTACGGGCTTGAAACCCGCATCTGCCCAGCTTCGCATATACTTGCAGACCGTTTCCAGCACGAACATATCAATGTCAATGATAAAGCCTGTCTTTTCGGCGTATGGGATAAAATCATCGGGAGCTATCCTGCCGAGAACGGGGTGCATCCAGCGGACAAGTGCCTCAGCAGAAACACATTCGCCCGTTTTCATATCGAACTTCGGCTGTATCTCGATGATAAGCTCGTTGTTTTTAACGGCATTGCACAGGTCATTTTCGATGATATTGTTCCGCACAACGCTCTCGTAAATTTTTTCCGAATAGTGGACTATCTCCGTAATGCAGGACGGCTTCTCATATGCCGTCTGCATAGCAGAACCCGCCTTGTCAATTGCCTCGGAAATGCTCTCGCTGTTGTCCCGTATCTGATACACGCCGCAGGCAAATGTGACCTTCATATGACATTTATCCAGAGCCATCATTTCGGACAATTCGTTGAAATATACCCTAATTCGGGCAATAGCCTCCTCATAGGTGCCCGTCATATAGATAAGCATTTTATTGTCGCCTGCCGACGCAAAATACTCTCCATCGAAAAGCACTTCGTTTAAATAAGAGTTTATTATCTCGGAAATATACTGCCTTACCTCGCTGCCGTAGGTGTGAAACAGATAGGAAAAACGCCTGATGGAAAAGGCAGCCAACGAATAGCAGCCGTCCTTTTTACTGTCGGCAACTGCTTCCTTGAACTGATAGTATGAGATAACGCTTTTGATGGTAGAATTATTCAAAAGCTTTTCAAACTTGTTACTGTCGGATAAAATGCTTGCAGGATCCCAGTTGTTCATAGAATGTCCCCCTCACCGTTCGGAAATACGGATTTTTCGCTTTATTTCGCTTATAGTATTCTATAATTGTATTTTAGCATACTCCGTCGTTTTTGTCAATAATTTGTCGAAATAATAACAAAAAGTCCTGTAAATAATTTATTAAATCCGAAAAAAATCAGTGAGAAACACATTTACCGCTTTTGTGCTTTATCTCCGACCATTGTCAGGGAAATACGCTTTCTCTTGACATCCACTTCCAAAACGGTCACCTTTACAACGTCATTTACCTTAACCGCTTCAAGAGGGTGCTTGATAAATCTGTCGCAAATTCTTGAAATATGAACAAGTCCGTCCTCGTGAACGCCAATGTCAACAAAGCAGCCGAAATCGACTATGTTTCGGACAGTACCCATAAGCTCCATACCCGGCTTCAAGTCCTCGATGGTCATAACATCGCCGCTTCTCATCAGCGGAGGAGGCAGCTCGTCACGGGGGTCACGTCCGGGCTTTACAAGCTCCTTTGCAATATCCGAAAGAGTGGGAACGCCCACGCCCGTTTTCTCGGAAATGCTCTTAAACCCTATCTTTTCCGCCGCCGACGCTATCTCGGACGCCTTGCCCTCGGTAATGTCGCTTACGGTATATCCGCACATTTCCATCAGCTGCTGTGCCGCCTTGTAGCTTTCGGGGTGAACGGCGGTGTTATCCAGCGGATTTTTTCCGTCACGGACACGGAGGAAGCCCGCACACTGCTCGAACGCCTTTGCACCCAGCTTCGGCACCTTCATCAGCTGTTTGCGGTCGGTAAATCTGCCGTTTTCCTCACGGTAGGCGACAATATTTTTCGCAACGGTGCTGTTTATTCCCGAAACATAGGAAAGCAGCGAGAATGAAGCGGTGTTCAGGTCAACACCCACAGAGTTAACGCAATCCTCAACCACTCCGCCCAACGCTTCGTCCAAACGGGCTTTCGGCATATCATGCTGATACTGTCCCACACCGATAGCCTTGGGGTCTATCTTAACAAGTTCTGCCAGCGGGTCCTGCAAACGTCTTGCAATGGAAACCGCACTTCTCAGGGAAACATCATATTCGGGGAATTCCTCCGCAGCCAGCTTTGAAGCGGAATAAACGGACGCACCCGCTTCGGAAACCACCATATATGAAACCTTTTGCGGAATTTCCTTAAGCAGCTCGGCGGTGAAGCTTTCAGTTTCACGGGAAGCCGTTCCGTTGCCGATAGCTATGGCGGTAACGCCGTATTTTTTTATCATTCCCGAAATAATACGCTTTCCGTCGGCAATGCCCTTTGCATTTCCCAAGGTAACGTGGATAACGCCCGTGTCAAGCACCTTGCCCGTTTCGTCAACAACAGCCACCTTGCAGCCCGTGCGGAATCCCGGGTCAAGACCGATGGTAACAGCACCCTTAACAGGCGGCTGCATTATCAGCTGACGGAGGTTCGACGCAAACACCTTGATAGCCTGCTCCGCCGCATTTTCGGTCAGCTCGTTTCTTATCTCACGCTCCACGGACGGGCTTATAAGACGCTTCCAGCTGTCCTCACAAGCCGCCTTTACAAGCTCGCCGCAAGGTGAGCTGTTTTTCACAAACTCCGAAACGATAAGGTTTTCTCCCCCATTGTCGGGCAGGGTCGCTGAAACCTTGAGCTTTTCCTCACGCTCACCTCTGTCCAGAGCCAAAATGCGGTGAGGTGCCGCCTTTGACAGGGGGCTTTCAAAATCGAAATAATTCTTGTAAACGCTGTTTTCGTCCTCGGGGTCAACAGCCTTTGATGAGATGATACCGCTCTTTTTGTACAGAACACGAAGCTTTTTCCGAAGCTCCGCATTATCCGAGATCTGCTCGGCGATAATGTCGCAGGCACCCGCAAGTGCATCATCAGCAGAAGCAACCTCCTTTTCCTCGGAGATGAACTTCTCCGCCTCCTTTACGGGGTCGGTCTTGGGACTTTGCATAAGTATCAGCATAGCCAAAGGTTCAAGCCCCTTTTCCTTTGCCACAGACGCTCTTGTCTTTCTCTTGGGACGGTAAGGACGGTAAATATCCTCCAGCTCCACCATTGCCGAAGCCTTTTCGATGGAGCTTTTCAGCTCGTCCGTCAGCTTTCCCTGCTGGTCGATAAGGGAGATTATTTCCTCCTTGCGGGCATTGAGATTTCGGAGATATGTAAGCCGTTCGCTTATTTCTCTTATCTTCTGGTCGTCCATAGAGCCGTGAAATTCCTTGCGGTATCTGGCGATAAAGGGGATAGTTTTCCCGTCGTCGATGAAACCGATAATGTTATCCACATACTCCTGTTTTACCTTAAATTCGCTTGCAATTATTTCGTTGACAGTCATATTTTCTCTCCGTTTTCATAATACTTTTCAGCCGACAAACGGTCGGCGTCCATAAAAATTATAGCATAATTCAGAAAATATTTCAAGCAAAAAATAAAAGTTTCGCCAGCCTTTACAAAGGCTGCGGGTCAAGGGCAGAGCCCTTGTCGCCCGTCGCAACGGGCGAAATTCCTTTTCCAGCCGCTAACAGCAAAAACTCAGCAGCAATAAAACGCACAAACAAATCAGCCAAAAAGCACCGCACACAAACAAAGCAGTAAAGCATCTATCTTCAACAAACAGCGAAAGCCGTGTAAACCAAATCCGTGTGCGGTGCCTGCGGCAAACTGTAAATTCTGTCGGAAATGGGACGGGTTCCCCGTCCCCAATGGCGAAAAATTCGGTCGGGGATTAACCCCGTCCGAATTTTTCGCAGGCACCGCACACCTTAACAAGTTTTCACAGCTTTGGTGATAGCCGTTAAATAGATGCTTTACTGTTTCTTTTGTGTGCGGTGTTTTTTGTACCGATTTGTTTGTTGTTTTTATGTTGACTGACTGTGATTTATTAGTTGCTGGGAAGGGAATTTCGCCCGTTGCGACGGGCGACAAGGGACGCCGTCCCTTGACCCTGCAGCCTTTAGAAAAGGCTGGCGAAACTTTTATTTTTGGCTTTTTGCTTTTCAAACTATTGACAAACCATAAAAAAATTATTATAATAAAAACATATCGAAAGGCGGAAAATAACGATGAACAACTGTGAATTCACCATTCTTATGCCCTGTCTGAACGAAGAAAAAACCATTGCTTTCTGCATTGAGGAAGCAAAACGGTTTATTTCGGAAAATAATATTTCAGCGGAAATTCTCATCGCCGACAACGGCAGCAGCGACAATTCCCCGAAAATCGCCGCAAAGCACGGTGCAAGGGTCATAACTGTCCCCGAAAAGGGGTACGGGAACGCTCTTATCGGCGGCATAAAGGCAGCACAGGGGAAATACATAATTATGGGCGACTGCGACAAAAGCTACGATTTTTATGAGCTTGACAGCTTTGTGGAAAAGCTTCGGGAGGGCTTCCCGCTGGTTATGGGAAACCGTTTTTCGGGCGGGATAGAAGCCGGTGCAATGCCATTTTCCCACCGTTATTTCGGCGTTCCGCTGCTGTCATTTCTGGGGAGGGTACGCTTTAAAACGGACGTTTACGATTTTCACTGCGGCATAAGAGCATTCGACCGAAAGGCTGCACTTGCCCTGAATCTCACCTGCGGAGGAATGGAGTTCGCCACGGAAATTATCGCAAAATTCGCCCTTTCGGGTGCAAATATCGCTCAGATACCCGTCCCCCTGCGAAAGGACGGAAGAAACGGAAAATCTCATCTCAGAAGTATTCCCGACGGGCTTCGGCATCTGAAATTTATACTGTTTTATCCAAAAAAATAAGCCGCACCTTTCCATTCGAAAAGTGCGGCTTTGCTGTTGAAAAATTCGAAAATCAGAAACCTGCACCTGCACGGAGAGTCTTTTCCAGCTCTGCCTTGTCGGGAGCATATTCCATAGCTGTTTCGTATGAGATAATGTTTTTCTTGTAAAGCTTGACAAGGCTGTCATGCAGAGAACACATTCCCTGACGTGAACCTGTCTGCATAACAGACTCCATCTGAGGAACCTTGTTAGTTCTGATAAGGTTCTTGACAGCATCTGTTCCCGTGAGAATTTCGAGAGCCGCAACACGGCTCTTCTTATCTGCTGTGGGAACAAGCAGCTGAGAAACAACGCCCTGGAACATATTTGCAAGCTGTGCTCTGACCTGATCCTGTGCATGGGGAGGACAAGCGTCAATGATTCGGTCAATAGTTTCGGCAGCACCGGAGGTATGGAGTGTTGCAAGCACTAAGTGACCTGTTTCGGCGGCGGTCATTGCAAGGGAAATTGTTTCATAATCACGCATTTCGCCGACAAGGATAACATCGGGGTCCTCTCTCAGGGCACTTCTCAGTGCATAGCTGAATGAAGTAACGTCCCTGCCGATCTCACGCTGATGAATGGTCGCCTTGTCCTGAACATATTTATACTCGATGGGGTCCTCGATTGTGATAATGTGGCAGGCACGAGTCTTGTTGATATGGTTTACCATTGCGGACAATGTTGTGGATTTACCCGAGCCTGTGGGTCCCGTTACAAGGATAAGTCCCCTCTTCCTTTCAGCCAGCTCCGCCAGAACAGCAGGCATTTTCAGTTCTTCCAGAGAAGGGATATTATCGTTGAGCAGACGGATACAGCAAGCAAGTCTGCCGCTCTGTCTGAACACGTTAACACGCTGTCTTGCACCGTTTTCCAGCTGGAAACAGAAATCAATGTCGTTGCCCTTAGTGAGCTGCTGCTCCTGATCGGCGTTGAGTATTGCCAGTATAGTTCTGTTTACAACCGTGTCAGACAGCTCCTTGAACTTGCAAAGCTCACCGTTTATGCGGACAACGGTAGGTGCACCAACCGTCAGATGAATGTCGGAAGCACCCATTTCTCTTGCTTCCAGAATAAATTCTTCAAAAGTCATATTTACTTCTCTCCTCTTATTTTATCTCAAACTGTATTCCGCTGGCGGACAGATAAACCTCGTTGGACATATTAGCGATACGCTGATTAACGTTTCCGAGTATCTCTCTGAACACCGCCTGTGCCCTGTCCTCGGGAGTTACGGAAAATCCCGTTTCAAGGGTGATGGTTATCATGCTTCCGTCAATGACCATTATTTTGTCGTACATTTCCGTAATATCGTCAATTACCTTTCTCTCAACAGCCTTCTTTGTTTCCTCGTCTATCTTGGAAATGTCGGGGCACATCTGCGAGATAACCTGAGAGGTATACGCCGCAAGGTTATCGAAGATAACAAACTTGTGGTCGGTTATCTGCTCAGCGGGATTTTCGGTCACGCCCGTCTTAATGTCCCACTCAACGAAATTCTGCTTGTTGCTGTATTCGATACGGTGCATGGTGTCGGTATCAACTGACTCTGCGGTGCGGAGGTACAGCACATAATCGCATGCCTGAAGATAGGAAACAGCCCATCTTGACTTGCCGCTTGCCGCTCCTCCTGTAATGAGAATTGTTTTTGACATTTTAATATCATTCCTTTCGGTGAATGTAAATTACAAAATTACTCTGTTTCTGCCGCTTTCCTTAGCCTTGTAAAGCTTTTCGTCGGCGATCTTGATATTGTCCTCAATGGACATCACAGGGTCAAGAGAGGTAACTCCGAAGCTCATTGTTACCTTAATATCAAGCTCCTCAAAATGGCATACCGAGTCCATAATGCAGCATCTCAGACGCTCAGCAGCTTCTGCCGCCTGTTCAGCCGTCGCATCGGGGAGAACAACGATAAATTCCTCGCCGCCCCATCTGTAAACGCCGTCGCATATTCTGGAATTTCTGCGGAAATTGTCGGCAACATGCTTTAAAACGGCATCTCCCGCATTATGTCCGTATGTATCGTTTACCTTTTTAAAGAAGTCAATATCACAGATAAAGAGAGATACACAGCGTACATTTTCCGTATCCAGAAGTATCTTCTCATAGACCTTTTCATAGTCGCTGTAAAATCCCATTCTGTTTTTCAGCTCGGTAAGCTTGTCATGACGGGAATCGTCAAGGAAACTGTCCGATTCAAGGGTGATACCGCAGATAAATGCAGCAAGGGACAGACGCCTTACGTCCTCTTCAAGGTCGAAGCCGTCGCCGTCCAGCTTGTTGATAGCCTGATATGCTCCGATAAATTCGCCCTTGCAGTCGGAGATAGGCATAACGAGAATGGACTTGGTGACATATCCAGTCTTTTTGTCAACATCGGAATTAAAGTTAGGGTCATTATAGGGGTCGTTTGTGACGATAGCCCGCTTTTCGGTCAATGCCTTGCCCACAAGCCCCGTTCCCTCGGGAATGGTTATCCTGCCCGCACCGACAGCAGCAGTAGTCCACAGGGAACGGTTTCTCTTGTCCCATTTCCAGAAGCTGGCTCTGTCGGCATTTACGAGAATTCTTCCCAGGTCGGTAAGCAGCCTGTATATTTCATTATGGTCATTTTCCGCATCGCTGTCACCCTTAGACATTTCCCTGTAAAGCTTTTGCGTTATGGTAAAAATATGCTCAAGCAAAACATCGGATGAAACCGAACAATTGCTGCTGTTCATTTTTGCAACATTCCTTTCTCCAAAAACAGCAAAGTATTTTCTTAAATTATAACATAATCATCGGCATTTGTAAATAGAAAAATAAAAAATATTTTTTTAGTACAAAAACATAGTGACAAATGATTTAAAATGTGTTATAATAATAAAAAATCCGGTCAAAAGCTGATTGATTAATGTCATTTTTCATAAACAGAGGTGGAGATTCAGTTGGAAAAGAAGTTCAAAGCCGTATCATTTATCGGCACTGCCATTGTTTTTATTCTCACGTTTCTTTTAAGTTTTTTTGATGTATTTTATTCCTTTGACAGCCTTTTGCGGGACAAGCTTTACCGTCAGCCGAGAGGAATAAACAATAAGATAAAGATAGTTGCCATAGATGACGAAACGCTCCGTGAGCTGGGACCCTTCGGAACGTGGTCAAGGGGCGTTTATGCAGATGCCATAAACAAGCTGGGCGATTACCCCGCCGTCATCGCTATGGATATTATGATATTCGGCGAAATGGACAGCGAGGGTGACGAAGCACTCCGTCAGGCGTGCCTAAACAGCGGACGGGTGGTTTCGGGGTCATACATAAACTATTCGGCTGCCTATAAGACCGATGAAAAGGGCAAGCCGTATATCGACTATCATAATATCGGCTCCATTGAGCAGCCCATTATTTCCGACTGTGTTGTTACGGGCTTTGTGAACGCTGTCCCCGATGATGACGGCATCGTGCGTACCGCCTATATTTCCGAAAAATACGAAGATGAGGAGCACCGAAGCCTTGCCGCCTGCACCTATTCTATTTACTGTGAGCGTATGGGTATTTCGGAAAATATTCCCGCCCTTGACAGCCGTGGACGTATGCAGATAGATTATGCAGGACGCCCCTACGATTACGAGCATATCCCCCTTTGCAGGCTTCTGGACGGTTCGGTGGACCCGAGAATTTTCACCGACTGTGCAGTTATTATCGGTGCATATGCTTCGGGACTTCAGGATCAGTTCTCCGTTCCATGCAGCTCCGACCAGATGTTTGGTGCTGAGATACACGCAAATATCCTGCAAGGACTGTTAGACGGAAAATATCCCGTTTTTGCAAACAGAATGCTGTCCTCCCTTGCAGCGGCAGCAGTTGCAAGTCTTATGTATGTATTTTCAAAAAAGGTTAAATTCAGATTTTCCACACCGGTGATATTTGCGGTGGTGCTTGGCAGCTTCGGCACGGGAATTGCGGCATATTCCGCAGGACTTATCCTCCCCGCCCTGTACGCCCCGCTCTGTTCCCTTGCGGCATACCTTATTAATCTCGGAAGAAAATATATGGAGGAAGCCGCCGAAAAGAAAAAGATCACCAACGCATTCAAGAAATACGTTGCTCCGCAGGTAGTTGAAGAGATCGCCAAAAAAGGCGGCTATCAGATAAAGCTCGGCGGCGAAAACCGAAATATCGCCGTGCTTTTCGTGGATATACGAGGCTTCACGCCCATGTCCGAAAGCCTTGAGCCTGAACAGGTCGTTGATATTCTTAACAGCTATCTCAATCTTACCACAAACGCTATTTTCAAAAACGGCGGCACTCTTGACAAGTTCATCGGAGATGCCACAATGGCGGTTTTCAACGCCCCGTTCGACCTGGACGACTACATTTACCGAGCCGTTCGGACGGCATGGGATATTGTCAGCGGCGGAAATGCCATTGAAAGCAAGTTCCTTGAAAAATACGGGAAATCCGTCAGCTTCGGTGTCGGCGTAAACTGCGGTCCTGCTGTTGTTGGAAATATCGGCTGTGATTTCCGAATGGACTACACGGCTATCGGTGATACGGTCAACACCGCCGCCCGTCTTGAAGCCAACGCAAAGCGTGGGCAGGTGCTTATCAGCGAATATGTCTATGA
Organism: uncultured Ruminococcus sp.; assembly: GCA_964540575.1. GTDB lineage: Bacteria > Bacillota > Clostridia > Oscillospirales > Ruminococcaceae > UMGS1889. Next base: position 2,588 of record CAZINI010000003.1, on the reverse strand, counting down.
GCAGGTCAAGGACAGAGTGACCGTTGAGCCTATCGGCGAGATACCTCTTAAGGGCAAATCCAAGGGAGTTTTCGTTTATTCCCTTACAGCTTTGAATGAGGAAGAAAACAGCGAAAAGGAGCTTGAAAATGAGTAAATTTCTTATAATCCCGCAAATAAACAAGCTTGATGAAAGCCTCAGACTTGCGGAGGAATACGGCTTCGGATTTGAATTCAACGACTTTTTCTTCCCCGATGTCCTGGACGATAAATCTCATACCGACGAGCTTATCGGGAAATACAAGGCGTGTGGTCTGCCCGAATATACCACTATGCACGGTGCATTTTTCGATGTGCTGATATTCAGCGACGATAAGGAGATCAGACGCATTTCCGAAATGCGTATCCGTCAAAGCCTTGATATTGCACGTCAGCTGGGCGTTAAGGGCATAGTTTTCCACACAAACCACAATCCCGACCTTACCGCAAAGGTGTATCTGAACAACTGGCTTGACCGAAATGAGGAGTTCTGGCGGCGTATTCTTCCCGAATATCCCGATATTCAGGTGTATATGGAGAATATGTTTGACGACTCTCCCCGCATGCTTTCGCTGCTGGCAGGCAGAATGGCGGATGTCGGCAATTTCGGCGTCTGCTTCGATTATGCCCACGCTGTCATATACGGCTCGGACATTGATAAATGGGTCACAACTCTTTCGCCTTATGTGAAGCATATGCACATTAACGACAACGACCTGAAAAACGACCTCCACCTTGCAGTGGGCGAGGGACAGATCGACTGGCAGCATTTCAAGGACAGCTTTGAAAAGAAGCTTTCGGCAGCGGATTCGGTGCTTATAGAAACTTCGTCAATCGAAAGGCAGCGGCGTTCGGCGGAATTCCTTTCGGAGCTTGGAATGATATAACAAAAGCAGGAGCAGACATTTGCCTGTTCCTGCTTTTTTCTGTCCGATAAATGGGACACATTAAATTATCTGTCCGATAAGCGGTACATATCAGCTTGTGTAATACAACAGCTTTGTGCTTACAGCCGTCAGCATTTCCTTGTAAAGCTCTCTCGCACTGGACAGATCAGCACTCATCAGCGGGTCGTTGATGAACGCATTGAACGCAATGTCCAGATCCTTTTCAAAAACAGTGTCTACAATAAGCTTCTGATTTACGGTGTGCCGTACAGTCAGAGCATATATCTCATCGGACAGACTGCCTGACGCAACCGCACGGACGCTGTTCTTTGAAAACAGGGCATTGGTTTCCGCAATAACGCCCTTCGGCAGATTTTCCGCCTGACCCTTGTTGGGCAGACAAGCGTTGGTGATGAGATTTCCCATACCCGCAAGTGCCTTTATCTGGGAAATGCAGTCGGAGGTGTAACCGCCTATCCTGAGGGTTTCCGTCCCCTCCATAAGCAGCTTTGAACGGGCTGCACGCTCCGTCTGCTGCTTTTTCAGCAGGTTAATGTTTGCCTGTGCAAATTTCCATGAAGCGGCAGTTTTCGGGGATTTCAGATACCACGGCGGACAGAACTCGGCAGTTATCCTGTCGGTCTGAGCGGGTATCATACCATATCTCAGATACAGGTCAAATCTGACCTTATTGGCACAGGCAGACGGATTCAGCCTGAACTCCTCGGGACGGCGTTCATAGCCGTCATCGGCATATTTCCGTGCAAATTCCGAGAATATGGGCATAACATCAATGCCGTTGTAATAGGCTTCGTTAACAAAAGAAAAGCCGTTTATTCCGATAAGATTTGTCTTTATCTCCCGACGATGAACGGACGGCACAGACAGGCTTCTTCCCGTAATTTCCGCCAGCAGCTCCGAAACGGAAAAAGGCTCTGAGGAGCTGCCGAACGCCTTGATTTCGGGAAATTCCCTGTAAAGAGTCATCAGGCAGACGTTCATGGGGTTTGTGAGATTTATTACCCAAGCGTCGGGGCAAAGCTCCCTTATTTTCCGTGCATATTCAATGTATGACGGCAGAATGCGAAGTGCCCTGAGAATGCCTGCCGGTCCCGTGTTCTCACCGAATGACTGATAGATGCCGTACATTTCGGGCAGATGCAGGTCGGAAACGTAATCCTCCATATCCCCCGAGATTGACAGGATAACAAAATCGGCGTCCCTCAGGCATTCATCTATATTATCCGCCGCCAGATAGATAATGTCGCTGCGGCAGCCCTTTTGCTCCCGAAATTTATTTCCGATGACCTCATTGGCGAGAGCGGGCTTTTTGTCGGTATCGTAAAGGCTGACCGTTCCGCAAATCTCCTCGGAAGCCATTTCCGACATAAAACGCCAGCCGAAGCGAAACGAACCGCCGCCAATATAAGCGATTTTTAATCTTTTGCCGCTGTCCATAAAAACGTCCTTCCCCTTTTAAAAGTTTCTCCGAATACATTTATTTCATTTTATCACAAAAAACGGCAAAAGTCAACCATTCTTGAAAAGTGTTCAATGTTAAGTGATGAGTGTTAAGTTTAATGTGGAATGCTGAAAATAAAAAGACAAAAGTTTCGCCAGCCTTTCCAAAAGGCTGCAGGGGTCAAGGGGGCAGAGCCACCTTGTCGCCCGTCGCAACGGGCG
>CAZINI010000002.1:17402-139764 GCA_964540575.1 uncultured Ruminococcus sp. | reverse complement strand
AATGGACAGCCGTATTATTGTCAGATAAGTCTATATGTTGATTAAAGATTAGTATAAAAGTAGAAATGTCGATTAAATCAACGGTTCCCTAGAAAACACGCCTAAACACACAAAAACCTCTCCGCCATTTTTGACGAAGAGGTCATTTTTATTTTGTAACAGCATGCCTGTAATCACGGTTAAGAGCATTGGTGAACCTTTTTGCACCGCATACCTCTACACTATCCTTGTGAAGAGTTGCATTCAGCAGTGTCTTTCCCTTGAAAAATTCCACCGCTACATTCACAGACATAATGAATATCTCACCCGTATTGTCAACGGCATAAAGCAGCTCGTCATCATCGGAATAGATATAGAAAGCCATGCTCTTACTGCGGTTTTCGGCGGTCAATCTCACCTTGTTCACACGGTCGGCTGCCTTTATTACCGCATTTTCCAGCTTGGCATTTTCGACCTTGTGCTGTGATATTAACTCAACGGCAGAGTTATAGTCCATTGCCGAAACAGTCTTTGCATCGGGGTCAAAAAACAGATATTCAACTACACCCTCGGAATTGCACGCACTGCATAAATAATACATATCCATTCACCTCAACAGAAGAAAAAATTCACCTTGCATTGGCAAGCATAAGCTTTATCCTGTTTTCCTGATTGACCTTTGTGGCACCCGGGTCATAGTCAACAGCCACAATATTTGCCTGCGGATACGCCTCCTTGATAACACGGGAAACGCCCTTTGCCACAATATGATTTGGCAGGCAGCCGAACGGCTGAGTGCAGATAATGTTCCGAACGCCGCCCTCCTCCAGAGCCGCCATCTCGGCGGGGATAAGCCAGCCCTCGCCCATTTTCACGCCCTGATGGAAATATTTGTCAGCATAATGCCGAAGCTCCTCAAAATCATGAGGCGGAGTGAACTCGCCCTGCTCCTTATACGCCTTTATCATCTCCCGCTGCTTTGCGTAAATAAGCTTGTAACCGATGCCGAAGGTGAATGTGGTCTTGTTCCTGAACCCGTAAATTTTCCCGTCATTGACATTATTCACGGCACAGTAAAGGCAGAAATCCAAAAAGGACGGCACAACAGGCTCGCACCCCTCGGACAGCAAAAATTCCTCCAGCCGATTGTTTGCCAGCGGCGAATATTTGACGTATATCTCGCCCACTATCCCCACTCTCGGCTTCTTTTCCTTTGAACGGGGAACAGCGGCAAAATCGTTCAAAATATCCCGATAGGTCTGCTTCGTTTTGGTGTAACCGCCCTTTTCAAGGCGTTCGGTGATAATTTTCAGCCACTTGTTAAGGACTCTTTCCGAGTCGCCCTTGTTCAGCTCGTAAGCCCTCGACTCGTTGTAGGTCAGCATGAGAATGTCCCCGTAAAGGACGGCGAACAGCATTTTGAAAAGCATCTGCGGCGTTATCTGAAATCCGCTGCCCTTTTCCAGACCGCTGAAATTCAGCGAAAGCACGGGTATCTGCGGATATTCCTTATCCAGAGCCTTTCTCAGCAGATGGATATAATTGGAAGCTCGGCACCCGCCGCCCGTCTGCGAAATAAGCAGTGCGACCTTGTTCGGGTCATATTTCCCGCTTTTCAGTGCGTCCATAAACTGTCCGATAACAAGCAGTGCGGGATAACAGGTGTCGTTGTGGACATGCTTTAGTCCCTCGTCCACAACGCTCCGTCCGTCATTCCGAAGCAGCTCGGTCTTATAGCCGTACTGATCAAGTATGGACGCTATCAGCCGAAAATGCACGGGCAGCATATCGGGAATAAGTATAGTGTGGGTATCCTTCATTTCGGGGGTAAAAACGGCGTAAGACATTTTGACCTCCTTATCGTCCCATAGCCGCCACAAGGCTTCTCAGACGTATTTTTGCCGCACCCAGATTGTTTATCTCGTCAATTTTCAGCTGAGTGTAAAGCTTGCCCTTGCTTTCCAGTATATGCCTTACCTCGTCGGTGGTGATAGCGTCAATTCCGCAGCCGAAGGACACCAGCTGAACCAGCTGCATATCCGCCTGAGTGGTCACATATTCCGCCGCACGGTAAAGCCTTGCATGATATGTCCACTGATTGAGAACATCAAGCTTCGGCGTGGGAACGTTTCTGAACACAGCGTCCTCGGTGATGACCGCCATTCCCAGTGAAGTTATCAGCTTGCAGATACCGTGATTTATCTCGGGGTCAATGTGATAGGGACGTCCCGAAAGCACGATAATAGGCATGTTGTTAAGGCGGGCATAGTCGATTATTTCCTTGCCCTTGCTCTCAACATCGTTCTGATAGGTTTTCAGTGCATTCCATGCATTATCATAAGCTTCGGAAATTGCGGATTTCGATAAACCATATTTTGCAAATGCATTTTCGATAACGGAAACAGCGTGCTTTTTCAGATTTATGTCAATATGGGGACAGATGAAGTTTTCATCATTAAGGGACGCAACATTCGCCTTCAACAGCTCGGGATAGTACGCCACAACAGGACAGTTATAGTGATTATCGCTGCCGCCCTCATCTATATTATAGCTTTCGCAGGGATAGAAAATGACATTCGCACCACGTTCCAGCAGGCTCTCGATATGTCCGTGAGCAAGCTTTGCGGGATAGCAGACCGTATCCGACGGAATGGTGTGCTGACCCTTGTAATAGGTCTTTCGGGAGCTTTCCTCGGAAATTATCACCTCAAAGCCCAAGTCGGTGAACAGCCTGTGCCAGAAAGGCAGCTGCTCGTAAAATCCCAGACAAAGAGGCAGTCCCACCTTAGCCTTTGCAGAGGACGGCTTTTCGTCAACGCAGGAAAGCAGCCTGTTATATTTATATTCATACAGGGACGGAACATTATTCTTAGCCGCCAGACCCGCTCCCTTTTCGCAGCGGTTGCCGCTGATGAACTTGTGTCCGTCCGAAAAGCTGAGTATAGTCAGGCTGCAATGTGCGGTACAGCCCTTGCAGTTTGCCTGACGTGTGGTGTATGCGAAGGTTTCAAGCTCCTTTTGGGAGATAAGCCCCGAGCTTGTCCGCTTCTCCTGCTCTGCCTTTTCCTTTGCGTACAAAGCCGCACCGAATGCACCCATCAGCCCTGCAATTGCGGGACGGACAACATTCCTGCCCATTTCCAGCTCAAAGGAACGAAGCACAGCATCGTTCAGGAACGTACCGCCCTGAACGACCACATTTTCGCCCAGCTCATCTGCGGAATTTGCTCTGATGACCTTGTAAACAGCATTTTTGATAATGGACGAGGACAGTCCCGCCGAAATATCCTCAACGGAAGCACCGTCCTTCTGTGCCTGCTTAACGCTGGAATTCATAAACACCGTACAGCGTGAGCCAAGGTCGACGGGCTTTTCCGCAAACAGTCCCAGCTGCGAAAACTCCGCAATGTCATATCCCATAGCAAGAGCAAATGTCTGTATAAACGAGCCGCAGCCCGAGGAACACGCTTCGTTGAGCATAATGCTGTCGATAGCGTGATTTTTTATCTTAAAGCACTTAATGTCCTGACCGCCAATGTCGATGATAAAGTCAACATCGGGCCGGAAAAAGGACGCCGCCCGATAATGAGCAACAGTTTCCACAACGCCGTAGTCAACGCCCGCAGCCGCCTTGATAAGCTCCTCGCCGTAGCCCGTGACCGCTCCCGCAACGATATTCACCCTGTCGCCTATAAGCTCGTAAATCCTGCGAAGCTGCTTTGTTACCACGTCAAGGGGCTGTCCCTTGTTGGAAACATAGTGCTTGAACAGCAGCTTTCCGTCGGGGGTTATAAGCACCATTTTTGTGGTTGTCGAGCCTGCGTCAACGCCGAGATATGCATCTCCCGAATAGGTTTCGATGCTCTCATAAGCAAGGTCGCATTTCTTGTGGCGTTCAACGAATGCTTCGTATTCCTCACGGCTTTCAAAGAGCCGTCTGCCTGTTACGGTGGAATCGCTCATTACCGCATTTTTGATGAGATTTGCTATCTCGTCGGCGGAATATGTCCTGTCCCCGTTTTCCATAGCATGAAGTGCGGAGCCGTAAGCCATAAAGCAGGGGGCATTTTCGGGGAATATAGCATGCTCGTCATCAAGCTTCAAGGTTTCCTTGAATGCCTTTCTCAGTCCCTTTAAAAATGACAGAGGACCTCCGAGAAAAAGCACCTTTCCCTCAATGGTACGTCCCTGAGCAAGTCCCGAAACGGTCTGGTCTACCACCGCCTGAAAGACGGAAGCGGCAATATCCTCACGCCTTGCACCCTGATTAAGCAGCGGCTGAATGTCCGATTTAGCGAAAACGCCGCATCTGGAAGCAATGGGATAAAGCTTTTCCGATTTAAGGGAAAGCTCGTCCATATCATCGGCGGTAATGCCCAGAAGTGTCGCCATCTGGTCTACGAATGCACCCGTGCCGCCTGCACAGGTACCGTTCATTCGCTGCTCCACGCCGCCTGTGATGAAAATTATCTTAGCGTCCTCGCCGCCCAGCTCAATAGCCGCATCAGCGTCGGGATAGCATTTGTTTATAGCAACGAACGCCGCATAAACCTCCTGAACAAAGGGCAGTCCGCCCGCATTTGCAAGTCCCAGTCCCGCAGAGCCTGTGACTGCCGTCTTGAATACCGCATCGGGATATTCTTCGGCGATAGTCCTTACCTGCTCCTCTGCGGTTTCCTTTACCTTTGAGAAATGCCGCTGATATTTGGAATAGATTATCTCCCCGTTTTCATCGGAGATAACGGTTTTTACGGTCGTAGAGCCAACATCGATGCCAAGTGAATATATTTTACTCATTTTACATTTTCCTTTAAATTGTATTCCCCTAAAATGTGAAGGTCATTCCCCTATCAGCATAAGCATATCCGAAATACGCATTGCTATCTCCGTGGGCGTGCCCTCTGCCGAGATCTCAGCGGCAGAATGTTCCCTGTAAACGGGCACCCGCTCGTTGTAGATAGCTTCCAGCTCCTCTTTTGTGCTTGAAGCGGCGATAGGACGGTTTTTGTCCCCCGAAATGCGTTGGTAGCATATCTCAAAGGGCAGCGAAAGATACACCGCAATGCCGTATTCCGAAGCTATGTCCGCATTTTTCGGACGAAGCAAAGCACCGCCGCCGCAGGCGATGACCCCGCCTGCCTGACCCAGCTCCCGCATAGCCTCGCTTTCAAGCTCCCTGAAATAATGCTCGCCCTTTTCGGCAAATATCTCGGGGATAGTCCTCCCCGCCTTCCCTACGATATAGCTGTCCATATCCACAAAAGGCATATTCAGCAGGGCGGCAAGGGTCTTTCCGACAGTGGATTTCCCGCAGCCCATAAAGCCGCACAGATAAACGGTTCTCATAGCAACATCTCCTCTATACGGGGGTATCGTTGATATACTCGGAAAGCTTGTTTTTCAGCTCCTCCTCCATACAGGAGTAGAACATTGCAAACAGCATATCCACCGCACCCATAATAAACATATTTCTGTTGTTTATCTCGGCAAGTGCGGGCACATTCGTCATAACATAGGACTTGTACCACTCTGCATTGTAGGGCGGCACAGGCTTGTTTTTCTTCACGAGATATTTCGTTTCGAGAAATGTTTCCTTGATGAAATCATTGTAATTAGCCGCACCCTTTGCGATTATGGCGGAGTACAGCTGATAAATCTGATCGTCGGTCATACTGTCCCCGTTTATCTTGACGATTTTCAGCATAGGCACTCTTACGGCGAAGCTGAAAACCATCAGGGACAATATTCTGTTGTATTCGGGACCCGACATTGCAGCACAGGTCTTTTCGTTGATACGAAGCCCCAGCGTCTGCAAGCTGTCCCCATCGGTGATATTGTTCAATACGACCTTCAAACAATCCTTGATGCTTACGTTATAAAAATCCTCCTCGGTGAGGGCATATATGTATTTTATGGAATTGTAAAGGCTGACGCCCGATTTTATAATGGTGTCCGCAAGACCGTTTATGGCGGTCTTTTCGTTAATAAATCTCACTTAAACCGCCTCCCTTACGCATTTTTCTTCGGTCTGCCGACCTGCTTTACGGAACCGTAGGTCTTTTCCGAATATTCGATAAATCCCAGCAGCTCGCTTTCGGGAGTTTCTCCGTTCTTGACGTTTCTCTTCATATTCGAGAGATACTGCGACCACTCTCTGAAATCCTCCTCGCCGATGGATTTCCCGACCTTTTTGTAAAGAGCATTGTACATCTTCTGACAACGCTTTTCCAGCTCGGGACTGATAGTTGTCGGCACGGGAGCCGCTTCCTCACGGCTGATAACGGGCGGAACAAAGGGCTTCGGTTCAAGACTCTGCGGCTTTGCTTCGGTCGTTTGGGAAGCCGCCTCCTCCCTGTCGATAACAGGGGGCTTGAAGGGCTTTATCTCAGGCTCGGGCTTCTTTTCGGGAAGCTCTGCGGGCACGATAACTTCGCCGTCGGCATTTAAAACAGGCGGCTTAAAGGGCTTCGGCTCGTTAGCCGTTCCCGCAACCTCCGACTGCCTTATTATTTTGACCGGTTCGGGCTTCGGCTCGGAAATGGGTTCCGGCTTCGGCTCGGGAACGGGTTCGGGTACAGGCTCGGGCTGAACAGGCTTGCTGTTCTCCGCAGACGTGGACAGACGGCTTGTCAGCTCGTTTACAGCCCTGTCAAATGCGGGAGCCTGCTCCTTTTCCGCCTCCTCATTCAGGAAGCTTTCCGCCTGACTGAGAATATCGTCCATTTCAAACTCAGTGCTTCCCGGCTCGGGATGATCTATCGCAGGAATGGGCTTGTCGAATATCTCCCACTTGCTTGCACTGACAGCGGGGTATCTCTGCTCGGGAGCGGGTATATTGTCGGGAATGACATCGCTTCTCTTAACATTGTCCCCAATAGCCGCAAAGCTCTCCTCCTTTGCGGGAGCGGGAGCAACGGCAGCAGCGGCGGGAACGGCAGGCTTCGGCACAGATGACAAAGCAGCCGCCCTTGCAGCCATGGGGTCGTATCCCATAAGCTCACGGCAGGTCTTTCCGTTGGGGGAAACTCTGTTGCAGTAGGGCTTGTTGTAATCGGGAGTTTTTGTGAAATATCTTTCGCATTTCTCGCATTTCTGCATATAAATGCCGTTGGCTATCATCAGGTCAAATTCAAGGTCGATAGCCGCCTTAAAGCTGTTGGGGATATAAACTTCATCGGGAATATCCTCCAGAGCCTCCACAGCCGCCTTCATCTCAAACTCGGCAGGACGGGTCATATTCTTTATCCCCGAAAATGCGTCAAGAGCCAGCTGGTCACGCATAGGGTCGGTGGCATGGGTGTAAACGCCCGTTTCCGCCTCGGACAATATTCCCGAAAAACGCTTGTAAATGCCCTTCGCCACCTTGCTGAGCATAAACGGAGCATCGGGAATGGAAGCGGGATTGCAAATTCTCGTATAGGGCAGTTCATCGGCGGTCATACCGAATTCGTTGGACGCCACCGACAGACAGAGGTCAAAATAATCTTTTCTGACTCTGAAATCCTCGGGCTTCAGTCGGGAACTGTCCTCGCCGCCGAAGATAAAGTCCAGCTTTTTCTTGGCGTACTCCTGAATCCTGACGATATTCACCCACTGATTTATTGCTCTGTTGGTCTTATATTCGGAAATTCTGCGGAATATCTGCCGCTCATAGGAATTTTTCGGAGATATGCAGCGGTTCCAAAGCTCCTCCAGCCCTATCTTCTCGGAATGGCAGATAAACTCGATGATACAGTCAAGAGCTATCATTTCAAATTCCGTGGGGAGCTTCGCCTCGATATACGGGTGACATTTGAAGATGGAATTCTTCGCCATAGAAAGCTGACTTTCGGGCAGACTGCCGAACTTTCTTGCGTTTTTGCCCGCTTCGATACATTGCTCCCAGAAATATGTAAAATCAAATTCTATAAAATGCAGAAGCGTTTTAGAAAGCTCCAGCTTATGGAAATTGTTGCTGCCCTTAATAACAAACCATACGCTGTTCATTACGGCTACCATTCCTTTCATTTTACGGATTTTTCGGATAAATATTTATATAAACGTCCAAACGAACGCAATTATGCACACTAATACAGTATACCACATTTTTCGGCGGATTTCAATCTTTTTTCAGAAAAATATTTTTATATCCAAAAAAATATCCTCCGCACACACAACTGCGGAGGATATGACAAATATTCACAGCCATTGGATAAACGCCGTTTTGTCCTCGGAATTATATCCCGCACGGCGGTAAAAATTCAGCGTGCTTTCCTGCTTTGAGCCTGTAAGCAGCATCATTTTGTAGCAGTTTTCCCTGCGTGCTATCTCCCGTGCGAAATCAAGGCAGGCTGTCGCCAGCCCTCTGCCTCGGAAAGCCTCGTGAGTTACCACATTTTCGATAAGTGCATAGGGACGCTGCCCGTGAGTAAAATTCGGCACAACAACGCAGACACAGGAGGAAACTATCCTCCCCTCCGCTTCCGCACCGATGATATGGTGGTTTTTATCCGCAATAACGGAAACCCAAAGCGTGCGAAGCTGCTCGCTGTCCTCGGGGACGGGATTGTTATGCAGCTGAGTGTAAAGCTCCATAAGTCCCCAAAGATCGCCCTCTGTCAGCTCTCTGATAACAGGCGTTCCCATACGTCAGATAGACAGAACATCGTCGTAAGCATCGGAATCGTCATCATCGTCAATGGAAAAATCCCAGTCGTCGTCCACCTCAAGCTCAGGCTCGGCACGGCGGCTGTTTTTCAGCATAACGATAATATTTATCACCGTAAGTGCAATTGAGATAACAAGCATTATCATTGTTACAATGCTTACAGTGCTGACTTCATTCTTTTTCATAATACTACCTCCATTTTATAGAAAATCAATTTATAAACTGCTATATTAGGCTTGTGTTCCGGCAAAAAATTTCACTTTCCACTCTTCACTTTTACCTTACTTGCCCTCAAGACCCTTCAAAGCCCTGATCTCATCTCTGTCAAGACGAATTTCGGCGTCCTTGATGGTAACGACCTCGCTCTTGTCGAAAACCACAGGCGGGTCCTGAGATTTTTCGGGCTTTACCTTTAGCTTGCCCGTCAGAAGATTTATCTCTTCAACATAGCCCTTGAACTGCGGTGTCTTGACGTAAGCCCCAACCTTGGGCATATGCCTGAGAAGGTCCTCATAGGTGTCCTGCTCATATTTCAAGCAGCACATAAGCCTGCCGCAGGTTCCCGATATTTTTGTGGGATTAAGGGAAAGCCCCTGCTCCTTTGCCATTTTAATGGAAACGGGCTGAAACTCGCCGATATAGGTGGCACAGCAGAACGGCCTTCCGCAAATGCCCAGACCGCCCAGCATTTTCGCCTCGTCCCGAACACCTATCTGACGAAGCTCGATCCTTGTGCGGAACACCGAAGCTAAGTCCTTAACCAGCTCACGGAAATCCACTCGTGTTTCTGCCGTGAAATAGAAAAGCAGCTTGTTGTTATCGAAGGTGCATTCCACGTCCACAAGCTTCATATCCAGCTTGTGAGCGATGATCTTTTCCTGACAAATTTTCATAGCATCCTGTTCTTTTTTCTTGTTCTGAGCTATGATCTTCATATCGTTTTCGTTGGCGATACGGATAACGGTTTTCAGCGGTGCAGTGACCTTATCGTCCTCCACCATACGGTTCGGCATTACCACCTCGCCGCACTCAACTCCTCTGGACGTTTCCACAATAACATTTGTGCCAGCGTCCGTTTTCAGATTTCCCGGAGAAAAATAGTACATTTTTCCCACGCTTTTAAATCTGACTCCAATTATTTCGGTCATATTATTAAAATTCCTTTCGTTTATGGGACATATATATATTTATTTCACAGATACAAGCTCTGCCGCAAGAGCCGCCGCAGCTGCGGGAACGTATGCATTTGCGTCCAGATATTCCAATGTGCTTCTGAAGCAATCATGTGCCGCCGTTATTTTCTGATAGGAAAACAGTGACGCTATCCTCTCGGAAACCTGTTTGCAGCAGCCCGAAAGACAGCCGCCTCCCGTCCGAAGAGCCAGCCCGTCCCTGAGAATATCGACGCACAGCAGGATAACGTTCCTGAGCCTATCCCTGTTTTCGCCGACCGAGGCAAGGGCTTTGAGCATACCGTACTCGTCCGAAGCGGTCAGTGCAGCGGAAAAGTCGGAAGCCGCCCTGACATTTTCCCGAATTTCGGTGTCCTCCATAAAGCTTCGGCACATTCCGATATTCCCGTGAAATGCGTCAACAGCTGCCATTACGTCATTTTCCTCGAAGCCGCAGCCTATCAGCTCACCGAAGCACTGTTCCTCGGTGGGACAGGCAACGGAAATGCAGATAAGCCTTGAAATCATAGTCGGCAGCAAAGCCTCCCTTGACTGTGCGGTAAAAATGAAACAGCAATGCTCGGGCGGTTCCTCGATTATTTTCAGAAGAACGCCCTGATTTTCCTTTGCTATCTTCTCACTGTCCGAAAAAATATATATTTTTCTGTCGCAGTCATTAGGCATAACATAGGCATCGGCAGCAACACTTTCCAGCGTTGGCTTTGCATACTGCATCAGCTTTCCGCTTCTTTCGGGATAGATAACATCGGGGTGCGTGCCGTTCAGAATACGCCTGCAATGCCTGCACAGACGGTTTTCATCAAACTCATCTCCCGAAAGGCAGGGCTTGTCGCTATGCTCGCAGAGAATATGCGACGCTATCAGCTTCGCAGCCGTTTTTCTCCCCGACCCAACGCTGCCCGTCAGCAGAAATCCGTGGGAAAGGCAGTCTTTTTTCATCATTCCCGAAACGGCGGCGGTAATATTTTCCTTGGCGTAAAGCTTCATTTTCAGACCTTTTCAAACCGCTCAATGTCGGTGACGAAAATAGTCGCACCGCCCACTGTGACCTCCACGGGGAACGACTGGTATGTACCTGTGTCCATAGTCGTGGCAGACGGAACGAACTGTTTCCTTTTCCGTGAAGCGTGAGATATAATGTCAATCACCTTGTCAACATTTTCATTTTCGGTGCAGATAAGGAACGTAGTGTTCCCCGACATAAGAAATCCGCCCGTAGAAGCAAGCTTTGTTGCAAAGAAGCCCTCTTTGGTAAGATTTCCCGAAACGGTCTGGCTGTCGTCATTGTTGACTATGGCATATATAAGCTTCATAAAATGATCCTCCGTGTTTAGTCGGAATTATCCGTAATTCTATTTTACCACATTTACATCAAAAATGCTATACCTTTTTAAAATTTTTATAGTTTCTTTATCAATGACCTCTCCGCTGACGATAACAGCCACTCCGGGAGGACAAGCAGTACGCACCCCCGAGCAAATCCTACCCTCCGCCTTTTCAACGGAAATACTTTCAGATGGGGCAAAGGCAGCTTGCCTGATACTCATTGCTTTTTTTGGCGAATATCCATCGTATTGGGGTGCATTTAAAAATATTCTCGGCATACGAACGCTTTCCATTGCCGCTTTCAGACGGGCAATTTCCCTTTCGCCGTAAACGGGTGAAAACATTAAAACAACGTGAGTTTCGTCCGCATATTCGCATTCTGTGCCGCTTTCACGGAGAATATCCGCCAGCTGCCAGCCATACATACCGCATTCCAATGCCGAAACGGTCATTCGGAGCGGCTCGGTGTCCTCTATCCGATAGACTGCCGAAAGCTCCTTTTTAAGGGCGTTCATCCTGTCCGCCGCCGAACGTATTTCCTCTATGCCGCCCTCTGAGAGATACTTGTTGCACATATCCAGCGACTGTAAAATAAGGTAGGACGGGCTTGTGGAGCCGTACCTGCTCATTGCGGCTTTCGCCATTTGGGCGAATTTCGGGTTTCCTATATGAAGATATGCCCCGCCTGTCAGCACGGGGAGCGTTTTATGTCCCGAATCGCAGCACATATCCGCACCCAATGCAATTGGGTGAATATTTTCCGACAAAAACGCCAAATGTGCCCCGTGAGCATTATCCACTATCAGCGGAACGCCGTGCTTATGACAGACCTCAGCTATCCCCCGAACGTCATACATTTTCCCGAGATAATCGGGAGAAGTCATATAAAAGCAGTCGGGCTTTTCCCCCGATAAAATAGCTTTCTCAGCCATCTCCGCCGTGACCTGTCCCGAAAGCAGGCTGCCCCCGTCATACTCGGGATATACCCAGGTAACGTCCAAATCAAGCAGTGCCGCCGCATTCACAAACGCCCGATGACAATTCCGAACAGCCACAGCCCTGCCGCCCATTCCGCAGACCATATCCAGCATAGCCTGAATGCACAAGGTCGACCCGCCTGCCGAATAGACCGTTTCGGCGGTGTGAAAAAGAGAAACGGCGTTTTTTTCGCTTTCGGAAATTATCCCCGAAGCCTCAAAAAGGCTGTCCGCACCCTTTATTTCGGTAATGTCATAGGGATATGCGGCAGAAACGGGGCTGCCGAAAATGTCCCTTCCCTTATGCCCGGGCATATGCAGGCGAAGCGGGTTTTCGGCGGTATATTTTTTTACGAAATCGCAGATAGGAGTCGTCATTTTATCGTCCTTTCGGTATCGCAAATACTGCTTTTTTTCTACAAACCCATAAGTATAGTATACAACAATTCTGTATAAATTGCAAGAATTTTTCCCGAATTAAAACTATGTTAATATTTAGGAGATATAATAATTTCATTGGGGTAAATTTACCAAATTGGAAGGAAGATAAAATGCTAAAGCTCTCGGAGATAAAAAAAGACTATGTAACAGGCGATACCGAGGTCCACGCCCTCAAGGGCATCAGTGCGGAATTCCGTGACAGCGAATTTGTGTCTATTTTAGGACAATCGGGCTGCGGAAAGACCACAATGCTCAACATTATCGGCGGACTTGACCGCTTCACCAGCGGCGACCTTATCATCAACGGAAAATCCACCAAGGATTTCAAGGACAGCGACTGGGACAGCTACCGAAATCACTCCATCGGCTTTGTTTTTCAAAGCTACAACCTTATCCCCCATCAGAACGTGCTGACAAACGTTGAGCTTGCCCTGACGCTTTCGGGCGTTTCCAAGGCGGAAAGAAAAAAGCGGGCAAAGGAAGCCCTTGAAAAGGTCGGTCTGGGAGATCAGCTTTACAAAAAGCCCAACCAAATGTCGGGCGGACAGATGCAGCGTGTCGCCATTGCAAGAGCGTTGGTGAACGACCCCGATATTCTCCTTGCAGACGAGCCTACGGGTGCTCTTGACTCAGCCACCAGCGTTCAGATAATGGAGCTTTTAAAGGAAATTTCCAAGGACAAGCTTATTATAATGGTAACTCATAACCCCGAGCTTGCGGAGAAATATTCCACCCGAATAATCCGTCTGCTGGACGGTCAGATAGTTGACGACTCCGACCCGTTCACCTCCGATTCGGGCGAACCTGTCCCCAAGAGCGAACAGGGCAAAACAAAGAAAACCTCAATGTCCTTCCTGACGGCACTTTCCCTCTCCCTGAACAACCTTATGAGCAAAAAGGGACGGACATTCCTGACGGCATTTGCGGGAAGCATCGGCATTATCGGAATTGCACTGATACTGTCCCTGTCCAGCGGCGTTCGTGCGTATATCGCAAAGGTGGAGGAGGACACCCTTTCCAGCTATCCCATAAGCATAGAGGGTGCATCTATGGATATGACCTCTATGATGGAATCCATGCAGGAAATGCACTCCGACGAGGAGCCCGACCACCCCATGGACAAGGTTTATTCCATTGATATGATGAACACCATCTTCAATTCATTTATGACGGAAATAGCCGCAAACGACCTTGAAAGCTTCAAGGACTATATCGAAAACGGCGGAACGGATATTGACAGCTACGTCAGCGACATAAAATACAGCTACACCACTCCCCTGACTATCTACAAATCCGACACCTCCGATGGCATTTTCCAGATAAATCCCACTCAGCTGCTGAAAAAGCTGAATATGAGCAATCCCATGTTCGAACAGAGCGGCAAGGTATGGCGTGAGATCTCGGGAAATGAAAAGCTGCTGGAGAGCCAGTATGACGTTATTGCGGGAAGAATGCCCGAAAAGTACAACGAAGTCGTTATTTTCGTGAATAAAAACAACGAAATGACCGACTATTCCCTCTACTGCCTGGGACTTCGTGACGAGGACGAGTTTATGGACGCTTACAATGCAGCCGTTGCGGGAACGCTTACCGAAACCGAGTCCGAACAGACCTCTTATACCTATGATGAACTGCTTGACCTCTCCTTCAAGCTGCTGATAAACACCGATTATTTCGCAAAACAGGACGACATTTGGGTGGACAAGAGCGATGACACCGTATTTATGACCGCCGCCGTAAACAATGCGGAGGAGATAAAGGTGGTCGGAATACTCCGTCCCAACGATGAAGCAAATCTCGGTCAGGAAATAGGAACTATCGGCTACCGTGCCGACCTGATGGAATATCTCATTAACAAGGTAAACGACAGCGAAATTGTAAAGGAACAGAAGGAGACCCCCGAAATTGACGTGTTCACGGGAATTGAGTTCCCCGACAATACCGCCGAAGAGGAAGAAGCACAGCCCCTTACTATGGAGGAGATACAGGCGTACATTATGACCCTGCCCCCCGAGGAACAAGCACAAATAACCGCTTCACTTCAGCAGGCAAAGGAAATGGGAATGTCCGACGAACAGATTGCAAAGGCATTCGCCGAACAGATGGCAGCACCCAAGACCGAAGCCACCTATGACGGAAACCTCGAAATTATGGGCGTTGCCGACCTTGATAAGCCGTCTGCTATCTACATTTATCCCAACAGCTTTGAAGCAAAGGACAGCATTACCTCAATTATTTCCGACTATAACGAAAAGGTCATTGCCGAGGGAAATGACAATCTCGAAATTCGTTACACCGACATTGTGGGACTGATGATGTCCTCAGTAACTACCATTATCAACGCTATCACCTATATCCTTATCGCATTCGTGGCTATCTCACTGGTGGTTTCGTCCATAATGATAGGCATTATCACCTACATTTCCGTTCTGGAAAGAACCAAGGAGATAGGCATTCTCCGAAGCATAGGTGCTTCAAAGAAGGATATTTCCCGTGTGTTCAATGCCGAAACTATGATAGTCGGCTTCTCGGCGGGTGCTATCGGAATTATTGTGACTGAACTGCTGAATATCCCCATTAACATTATCGTAGAAAATCTCACGGACATTTCAAATCTGTCGGTGCTGCCTCCCATAGGCGGTGCGATACTTGTGGCGATAAGCGTTATCCTGACGCTTATTGCGGGACTTATCCCCTCGGGCGTTGCGGCAAGAAAAGACCCCGTTACTGCCCTCAGAACGGAATAATTTCCACTATGCACATAAAAGCGGCTTGACCGAAGCTTCATCGGTCAAGCCGCTTGTCATTTACGGTAAATTCGGAAAATCAATCCTCAACAAAAGCAAATCTCGGCTTGATATTTCCGTGGTCGTTAACGTTTTCCATAAACATTTTCAGAGGACGCACCCAAACTCTGGGCTTGTCGTAGATCTGCATATAAACGACCATATCTTCAAGAGTTTCGCTGTCCTTTGCAACGTTCAGAACAACGTAATCTCCGCCCTTGAAATGCTTGTAATGTCCACCGATAACTATCTTTCTGCCGCTGTCCCCGGCGGAAGGAGTTCCCGTCTGAACGGGTGCGGGAGCGGGCTCGGGCTTTACTTCGGGTGCGGGAGCGGGTGCAGGCTGAACGGGAGCAGGCTCTATCGCCTCGCATACGGGAACGTCAACATTCAGGCTCGCATCTGCAAGCACCATTGAACCGTTTTTCGGAACGGTCACATTCACACTGCCGCCGTTCACGTCAAAGCATTTGCCCGAAAGCATATCCTTAAGCTTGGGATAGTTAGTGCGGATATTGAAGGTGTATTCGCCGTCGCTGATATTCAGTGCAACATAAACCGTCTGACCGTCCTTTTCACGCTGATAGAGGAAGGTCTGATTTTTCAGGTCTATCTTCTTGTACGAACCCGACTGAACAGCGGGAAGTGCACATCTTACAGCACCCAATGCGGCAATATGTGCAACGAGCTTGTCATCTCTGTCGGGAATATTGTCAAGGTCAAGGCAGGGACGGATAGCATTGTCCGCATCTGCACCTCTGCCCTTTTCGCCCCTGATACCGAATTCACTTCCGTAATATACCGAGGGAACGCCGTACATTGTGTACATAAGCGTGTAGCAGCAGTAAATGCGGTCATATTCACGAAGCTGGCTTGCAAGCCTTGCAACGTCGTGATTGTCCACGAAATTATACATATAAATGTTGCCGTACTGACCCAGCTGATATTCGATGGAATGTGCGATCTCGAAATAATTGCGGTCGTTGTGAGAGGAATAGATCCCCTTGAAGCACTGATAGTTTGTAACGCAGTCGAACATTTCGGGATTTGCCCAGCGGCGGTAATCACCGTGGATTATCTCGCCCATCAGCCAGAAATCCGACTTCTTTGAGCGGGTGAAGGAGTGGATTCGCTTGATAAAGTCGTTGTCAAGGCAGTCCGCAGCGTCAAAACGAATGCCGTCAATGTCAAATTCCTTTATCCAGAAATCTATCGCACCGATAAGATAATCGGTGACCTCGGGATTGCGGAGATTAAGCTTAACAAGGTCATAGCAGTTGTTCCAGCCCTCGTACCAGAAGCCGTCGTTGTAGGAGGAATTTCCGCCGAAGTTCAGTCCGCAGAACCAGCCGCAGTAGCGGGAACGTTCTCTGTTCTGCTGAACGTCCTTGAAGCCGATAAAATCACGTCCGACGTGGTTGAAAACACCGTCCAGAACTATTCTGATGCCGTTTGCGTGAAGGTCGGCACAAACCTTTTTGAAATCTTCATTCGTACCCAAACGGCGGTCAACGGTCTTATAATCAATAGTATCATAGCCGTGCTTGGTGGACTCAAAAAGAGGTCCCAGATAAACGGCGTTTATGTTCATTTTCTTGAGATGAGGGATCCACTCACTGACCTTTTTGATGCGGTTCACGGGAGTTTCGGCGGACTCGTGGCGATAGGTTTCCGCCCCGCAGAAGCCCAGAGGGTAAATGTGATAGAAATTTGCTTTTTGTATCCAGTTATTCAAGATATAGTGCAGCTCCTTTTAAATTTGATATTGTATATCTGCCGTCCGAAAGCCCCCTTTTTTTCGGGATATATGGCTTTTTTCATCAGACAGCAATCACATTATACCACAAGCCTGTAAAAATTGCAAGCGTTTTTGTTAAATATGTACAAAGTTACAATAAATTGCAGGTAATACTATTGATATTTACCGATAAATATAATAGAATAACCCTAGGGGCAGATCGGAAAAGATATGCCCTTTTTCAATTTTGGAAACGGAGGCGTATTTATGCCCGACAAAAAAATCATCAGGCTTGCGGCGATTTGCTCTGCAATTTTGCTGATAGAAGCAATGATACTCGTAAAAATAGACAGCATCGGCGGCTTTATCTCAACGGTCATCAGCGTTTTTTCCCCCGTATTTATCGGAATAGCGGTGGCTTTTGTGCTGAACAAGCCTATGCTCGGGCTGAAAGAATTCTTTCGAAAAAAATGCCGAAGGCTCGGTGAAAAGGGACTTCACAACCTGTCGGTAGCGGCGGTATACGTTCTGTTTCTGCTGATAATATGTGCATTGGTGGGATTTGTCGTGCCGCAGTTTTCGGACAGCGTGCGTCTGTTTGCAAGAAATTTCGATACCTATTATGCAAACTTTATTAATTTCTATAATAAAACAATTGCCGAAAACGACTTTGAGTGGCTGAATAACCTTTTGAATGACGCCGATCTTCTCGATACCATAAAGAAAAAGGCGGCAGAAGCGGCTGAACATATCCCGCAGCTTCTCGGCGGAATGTTCGGCTTCACCTACAACGTGGTGACGGGTGCGGTAAACACGATAATCGGCTTTATCATCTCCGTGTATATCCTTCTGGACAAGGACGCTCTTCTTGACGGCTCGGGCAAGCTGTTCAGGGCAATTTTCCCCGAAAAGGTCTATGAAAAGCTGCATAAATTCAAATGTATGACCGCCGAAGCATTCTCAAACTTCGTTTCGGGACAGCTGACCGAAGCGTTTATCCTTGGCATTCTCTGCTTTATAGGAATGTCCCTGCTTGGGCTGGAATATCCCCTGCTTATCAGCGTTTTGGTGGGCGTTACCTCCCTTATCCCTATCGTGGGGGCGTTCGTGGGAACAGTTCCCGGAGTGCTGATACTGCTGCTTGTAAAGCCCGTTCAGGCACTTTGGTTTGTTATCTTCATAATAATTATCCAGCAGATAGAGGGCAATCTTATCTACCCGAAGGTGGTGGGCAGCAGCGTGGGACTTTCTCCCCTGTTTACGCTGATAGCAATAACCGTCGGCGGCGGTATAGGCGGCATCGGCGGTATGCTGATAGCCGTTCCCCTGACCTCTGTCATATGCACTGCCGCAAACGAGTTCATCGCCTCCCGCACCCCCGCAGAGCCGCCTCATTCGGAGGAAAATACCGCCGAATCTCCCGAAAATTCTGCCGAATAATGCACTTTATACAATATTTATAAAAATTACTTGATTTTTTTCGGAATTTGGTGTATAATGGTGCTATGTAGGTCGGACACCAACCGACAGTCGAAAGGAAGTAATAATTATGCGTGAATCCTGCAACTTCTGCTGCGAACCCGAATGCAGCTCCACCTCAAACGGAATTCTCGTTTTCACCGCTTTGGTCGCATTTGTCCTCGGTCTTGTCGTTGGCGTATTATCGGCGGCAGGCTGTGCAAAGAAACGCTGCGAGGGCTGTAACGAAGAGGAAGAGTTTGACAGTGCAGAGTATGTCCGCAGTCTGCATTTAGACGATGACGACGAGGACTGAACCTCGGTAAATCCAAAAAGAAAAAGCCGCAAAGCTTAAAGCAAAGCGGCTTTATCATTGTGTCTTGACTTCTTATCGGCACAAAATATAATGTTAGTAAAGGACTTTAGAATTATGAAGCTTGGTATGGTAGGACTTCCCAATGTGGGAAAAAGCACCCTTTTTAATGCACTTACAAATGCAGGTGCAGAATCCGCAAACTATCCCTTCTGCACGATCGAGCCTAATGTGGGCGTTGTTTCCGTCCCCGATGAAAGGCTTGACAAGCTGGCAGAAATGTATAATCCCGTAAAATTTACCCCCGCAAGGCTGGAATTTGTTGACATTGCAGGTCTTGTAAAGGGTGCATCAAAGGGCGAGGGACTGGGAAACAAGTTTCTCTCCAATATCCGTGAGGTGGACGCTATCGTCCACGTTGTCCGCTGCTTTGAGGACCCGGACATTATCCACGTTGACGGCAGCGTCGATCCCCGAAGAGATATTGAAACCATCGACCTGGAGCTGATATTTGCGGATATTGAAATAGTCGAAAGACGTATCGACCGCACAAAGAAGCTTGTCAAGGGCGATAAGAAATATCAGGCGGAAGTGGAATTTCTCGAAGCATTAAAGGCACATATGGAGGAGGGACGCTCCGCACGTTCCTTTGACTTTACCGAGGATCAGCTTGACACTATCAAGGATATGCCTTTGCTGTCAGCAAAGCCCGTAATTTACGCCGCAAACCTATGCGAGGACGATTTTCGAAATAACATAGACACCAGCGAGCATTACAAGACCGTTTGTGAAATAGCGAAAAATGAAAAGGCAGCCGTTCTGCCCATCTGTGCACAGATAGAAGCGGAAATTTCCGATATGTCCGACGAGGATAAGCAAATGTTCCTTGCAGACCTTGGTCTGGAGGTTTCGGGACTTGACCGTATCATCAAAGAGGGCTATTCCCTGCTGGGACTTATCTCCTTCCTTACCGCAGGACAGCCCGAGGTAAGAGCATGGACCATCACCAAGGGAACAAAAGCACCTCAGGCAGCGGGAAAGATACACACAGACTTTGAAAAGGGCTTTATCCGTGCCGAGATAGTGTCCTTCGACGACCTGATGAAGTGCGGAACTATGACCGAAGCAAAGGAAAAAGGACTTGTCCGCCTTGAAGGAAAGGACTATGTTATGCAGGACGGAGATATTGTTACCTTCCGTTTCAACGTTTAATATCCGAATAAACAATGACCGCCGAAGCGTTTTTATTTCGCTTCGGCGGTTTTTATACTAATCTTTAATCGTTCTGTAGACAAAGGCGGCAGATAGAACACAGCCAATCAAGGAAAGCACCCGCAGGCGGGCTGTCGCCCGTCAAGGGTGCTTGACGCCGAGTGGCTGGGTTATAGCTGTCGGATTTGTCCATAGGTTGATTAAAGATTAGTATTAGTCCACTTCGTCTATCTGTTCCTTGATACGCTGCATACGCTTGTCGGTCAGTGCGATTATCTCGGCACATTCCTTCAAATCTTCGGAAATGCTCTCGGAAATTTCCGAGCTGGATTTGTACCGCAGCTGATGCTCCAGACTTGCCCAGAAGTTCATAGCGATAGTCCTTATCTGCACCTCCACCCGAACAGGCTGCTTCCTGTCGGACAGAAAAACCATTACCTCCAGCACCAGATGAAGGCTTCGGTAGCCGTTTTCCTTGGGATTTTCAACGTAATCCTTCCTCTCCACCACCCGAATATCGTCCTGCATAGTCAGCATATCCGCAACGGTGTAGACATCGGAGATGAACGGGCAGACCACCCTTATTCCCGCAATGTCGTTGAGCTTTGTGACCATATTTTCAAGGGTCACGTCCATACCCTTTCGGCTGAGCTTTTCGGCAATGCTCATAGGCTCTTTGATGCGGTAGCGTATGGAATCTATGGGATTTCGGTTATTGGTGATATGAAACTCCTTGCTGAGAATGTCCAGCTTGTTTTTCACCTGCTGAACTGCACCCTCATAAAGCAGCATTATCTGCTGGAACTGCATAGCAGTCTGCAATATAGCGGGATTTCCGTCGGCAGTCATAAGCCCGTAAACGGCGGTGCCGTCGGTTTCGGGCGAACAGGATACATCGGCGGAATGCCGCTTTTCCGTATCCAGATCAAGATAAACTTCACTTTTCACATTGGCAATTGCCACTTGAACGTCACCCTTTCGGATAAATTGTTTAGTATATTTTACTAAATCAATGTGATGACAATGTGATATTTATATGAATAATTTCAAAATATGCAAACAAACGCAACAGCGGAAAAGGCGGTACGGGAAACCCGTCCCCTACAAAAATTATTCATTGTGATTTAATAACAAATTTACCTAGCCTTCAACTCTCCACTTTCCACATAAACTAAACACTAATCACTTAACACTAATCACTTAATACTAAACGCTCTCTTGTGCCTTAAGCTGCTCAATAAACTGCTTTGCCGCACGGGCAGAGCGTCCGCTTCGCCTGATAGCAAACTCCTCCGCCTTTAGCTGTAGCTCCTCCTCCGCAATACCTATCTCGTATTCCTCCGCAAGATTTTTCACTATCTCGAAATACTGCTTTTTGTCGGGTTTCAGGAATGTGACAGTCAAACCGAAACGGTCGGAAAGGGAGATAAGCTCCGCCATACTGTCGTTCTTGTGAATGTCGTCCCCGTCACGGTCGGAAAATTTCTCCTTGACCAGATGACGGCGGTTGCTGGTAGCGTAAATAGCGAGATTAGGCGTTTTGTGGGAGATAGAGCCTTCCAGGATCGCCTTTAATGCACCGAAATCGTCATCATCGGCGGCAAAGGACAGGTCATCTATAAACAGGATAAATTTCAGCGGGTTCTTGGAAATGTTCTCAAGGATAATGGGCATACTGTGCAGCTGTGACTTTTTTATCTCAATAAGCCGAAGTCCCCTGTCCTTGAACTCGTTGACAATGCCCTTGACGGTGGAGGATTTGCCCGTTCCCGCATCACCGTAAAGCAGGACGTTTGCCGCAGGCTTGCCGTTCAGCAGTGCAATGGTGTTGTCTATGACCTTTTTCCGCTCGAACTCATAGCCGCTGAGCTGTGAAAGCCGCTGTGTGTCCGGGTTTTTCACGGGAACTATCTTGTCGTCCCGAAGCATAAATGTATGATATTTCGCATAAACGCCATAGCCCTTTACCGCTACATTTCTTATACGCTCATTGTATATCTCCGAAAAATCCCGCTCGGAAACCGCCCACTCGGACAGATAGCCGTCATACCCCAGATCTTCGCAAACATCGGCAGAAGTCAGCCGTGAAAGCTCCTGTAACATTTGAAGCTCCCTTTCGGCACAGCGGCGGAGTATATCGCTTGAAACGCCCTCCTCCGCCATTTTCAGCATATACGGATTTTCATCTTCAAGAACAAGACTAAGCAGATATTCGGTAAAATTATCGGTGGTCTTGAAAAGCTCGCTGACAAAATCCGAGTAAAGGGAGATAAATTCCGTTTCATCGCCCGAAAAGTCCAGCATTTTTTTCAGCCTTATCATAACAGGGTCGCTGAGAATTCCCCGAAATACCGTAAGTGAGGAAAGCTCCTCGCCGTATCTTTTATTCATTTTATTTTACCTCGCAAATAAATTTCTACCGATAATTATACCATTTCCCGACGATTTTCGCAACGGCAAATAGGATAAATCCTACATTTTTGAAACACTGTTTTTGTTGAATTTGTCAACGCATAACGGAATTGTCCCGCATAGTAAAAAAAATGTAAGAACTATAAAAATAATCTTGACAAATCCATTAATTAGGTGTATAATTTTAAATATTATAGAACGTATACTATAAGCAGTTTCAACTGTAATATATCTGAAAGGAACGAAAAAATATGTCAGATTTCACAAGACGACTTCCCGTTTACCTGCTTCTGGATACCTCAGGCTCAATGTCGGGCGACCCTATCGAAGCTGTAAAGCAGGGCGTAAAAGCCCTTATCTCCGAGCTTCGGGGCGACCCTCAGGCACTGGAAACAGCCTATCTTTCGGTAATTACCTTTAATTCACAGGCAAGACAGGTCACACCCCTGACCGAGCTTATGCTTTTCAAGGAGCCGCAGATCTCCGCAGGCGGTGCGACTGCTTTCGGTGCGGCACTTTCCCTCCTTGCCGACTGCATCAGAAACGAAGTAAGAAAATCCACCGAAACGCAAAAGGGCGACTGGAAGCCGCTGGTTTTCATTCTCACAGACGGTGCCCCTACCGATGACTGGCGTGCCGCTGCCGAGGAATTGAAGGCGACCCACCCCGCAAACATTATCGCTTGTGCGGCGGGTGCATATGCCGATACTACCGTACTTAAAGAAATAACCGAATGCGTCCTGATGATGAATAATCTGTCCGCAGGCGATCTGGCACAGTTCTTTACATGGGTTTCCAGCTCCATAAAAATGTCCTCCAAGAGCCTGGACGCAAAGCCCGGTGCAAATATTGAGCTGCCGCCTCCTCCTCAGGGCTTTGTTATCGTTCCGTAACAGATACATTATATATAAGGAGTGGTATTCTTGTCGGAAAATGCCGAAAACAATGTCCCCCTTACCGATGGGGAGGTCACTGCTCGCACTGCTTCCATGTGGAGATACACGCCCGTTCCGGACGCACCCGAGCCGTTTCCCGAATATAAAGAGCTTTACGAGAAATACAGCGATTACACCGTCACAGCCGCCCGTGTCCGTGGTAAAAAGCACAAGCACGACGGTTCAAACTGTGATGATTGGTTCGAGGCTGCCGAAATAGGCGGCTGGATAGTTGCGGCAGTGTCCGACGGAGCAGGCTCAAAACGGTTTTCGAGGATAGGTGCAAGGGCTGCCTGCACTTCCTTTGTGAACGAGGTCAGGGATAATTTTCTGTCCGCCGGGCAGACAGACGGGCTTTCCGAAAAGCTCTCCCTCCCCCTTGACAGCCCCGATTTCATATCCGCCTGCACTAAGCTTACGGAGATAATGCAGTCGGCGTTCATACACGCTGCCGAAGCCGTGGAAAGCGAGTTCGACAGCCGCCGAAGCGACCCCGAATTTTCCGCCGACGGTGAACTGAAGCTATCCGATTTCGCCTGCACTCTGGTGACCTGCTCGGTAATACCGCTGGATAACGGCGAACAGCTTGTTATATCCATTCAGGCGGGGGACGGAATGGTTTGCTCGGTCAGCCCCGATGAACCGTACAGCTCCGCCCTGACACTGCTGGGCATTCCCGACAGCGGGGATTTTTCGGGGGAAACGGAGTTCCTTACCTCTCCGAAAATGCACAGTCAAGCAGCCGTTCAGACGAGAACTAAGCTTCGCCGTTCAAAGCGTTCGGCGGTAATGCTTATGTCGGACGGCGTGGCGGACGACTATTTCCCAAATTCCCCGAAAATGCTGAATTTATATCTCGACCTTATGATGAACGGCATTATCCCAAAGCCCTCGGGAAACAGCGAAAAGCCGTCAGCCGAGATAGTTTCCGTCCCCGAAGCAAACGGCTGGGTCAATGACAAGGACGTTTGCTACCGCATAGCATATTCCGAAAGCACGGCGGAAAAGTCGGGCATTTCTATGGAAAAATTGTGGGATATGAAGGCTTATCTCCCCGACCCGCCCGAAAGCGAAGGAAGCCTGTCGGGACTTTCGGGAAATGCCGCCGAAAAGCTCTGCCGCTGGCTGGACGTTTACCTGAAAAGAGGTTCCTTTGACGACAGGACGCTTCTGCTGATACTCCCCGAAAAGGCGGGTGACGCAAATGGCTGACAAGCTCGCCGAAGCCACCCTTGCAAGCGGCAAAAAGATACCCTATGTCATTACCGACAACCCTCCCCGAGGAGGTATGAAATACACCTATTTTTCCCCCGACAAGTCCTATGTGGTGCAGTTTTTCAACGACCCCGAGGACGCCGCCGACCCCAACATTCAGTCCCGTATCGAAGCGATAATCTCCCGATACAACCCCACTATCCCCGAATCAAAGGGCGGTGCAAAGGGCAGCGACGAACGCATTGCCGCCTATTTTGCGGGACGGTTCTGCTGGCCGACGGGCATTGTGGTAGACCCTCAGTTCGGCATCGTCTGCCCCACATACCCGAAAAGCTTCTTTTTCGATGAATCCTCCTCACCCGTGATAAATCTAAAGGGCAAGGACAAAAAAAGCAACTGGTTCACCTCGAAAAACCGACGCTATCTCGCCCCACACGAGCTGGGCGATCTGCGTTCCATGATGCAAATGTCCCTGCTGCTGGCACGTTCCATCAGGCGGCTTCATCAGGCAGGGCTGGCACATTCCGACCTGTCCAACAACAACGTGCTTATCGACCCGAAAACGGGAAACTGCGTTGTTATCGACATTGACTCGCTGGTGGTGCCGGGGCTTTATCCCCCCGAGGTGGCGGGAACAAGAGGCTATATCGCCCCCGAGGTGCTGGAATCTCTCGACCTTGAGATGAACGACCCCAACCGCATCTCGCCGTCCAGCTACACCGACCTGCACGCACTGAGTGTCCTGATATATGAATATTTATTTCTCAGGCATCCGCTTATAGGACCGAAAATTTACGATATGGATTCGGCGGAAAATGATGACTATCTCGCCCTCGGACCGAAAGCTACATTCATCGAAGATCCCGATGACACGTCAAACCGTCCGAAGGATCTGTATGTTACCATAAAGGACTTGGGTCCTATCCTGGAAAAGCTGTTTTTACGGGCTTTTGTGGACGGTCTGCATAATCCCGAATACCGTCCCACCGCTATGGAATGGGAGCGTGGACTTGTCAAGACGTGGGATCTGCTGCATCATTGCTCAAACCCGTCCTGTGAACAGAAATGGTTCGTTATGTACGACAACACGGTGACGAAATGCCCCTACTGCGGTCATAAAATAGCCGAAAAGGAGATCGTCCGACTAAAGCTGAAACAGGAAATAAGAGGTCACGAGGGACAATGGCGGGACTACGCCGAGGTGGACGTTGTGAACAACACCCCCCTGTTCAAGTGGCACTTCCAGAGCAGCGTTTTCCCCGATGAAAAGGCGGATAAGACGCTGCAAGCCTATATCTGCCGACACAACGGAGAATGGTTCCTCATTAACCGAAACGCCGACGGGCTTATGTCCCCCGAGGGAAATTCCGTGCCGTCGGGACAGGCAATAAAGCTGTATGACGGGGCGGTTTTCCGTATGTATCGAGGGGAAAGAGGTTTGCTGGCTGAGATTTCCATAACTAAAGTAAGGTAACGGCTTTGAAATGTTGAGTGTTAAGTGTTGAGTGTTGAGTTTAGCGTGAAAAGTGGGATTTTACTGCCTTTATACTTTATCTTTTCTAAAACATTGTGAAAATCTGATGAAAGTTTTTCTTTTCGCTTTACAACCATCATTATATGCTGTATAATATTGCTAAAGCAAATAAAAACGCTTGATTTAAATTGCAGATATGCTATCTTCGGAATATTTTTACATAGAACAAGGTAAAATATCCCGAGAAGAAACAAATCTGCTGTATTGGAGGAATTGTTA
The DNA here is from genome assembly GCA_964540575.1 of uncultured Ruminococcus sp. GTDB lineage: Bacteria > Bacillota > Clostridia > Oscillospirales > Ruminococcaceae > UMGS1889. Next base: position 113,379 of record CAZINI010000002.1, on the reverse strand, counting down.
AATGGATTTTAAAGGACTTACCTCTGCCGAGGTCGAAGAGTCCCGTGCGAAAAACGGAAGCAACAAGCTTTCGGAAACTAAGGGCGAATCCTTCTGGGATAAGCTGAAAGGCAATTTCGAGGATCCGATGATAAAGATACTCATCGTTGCCCTGCTTATCAATGTTGCTATCTACATCCTCGGCGTTACGGGCGTTATCAGCACCGACGTTGAATGGTACGAGCCTTTGGGAATTGCCCTTGCAGTCATTCTTGCGACCTTCGTTTCCACCATTTCCGAGTATAACAACGAAAATGCATTCCAGAAGCTTCAGGACGAAGCTTCAAGGATACTCTGCAAGGTTTACCGTGACGGTGCTATCGTGGAAATTCCCATTGATGACATTGTAAGCGGCGACTACATCCTGCTCCAGTCGGGAGATAAAATTCCCGCCGACGGTGTGCTTGCAGACGGAACTATCAAGGTCGATCAGTCCGTCCTGAACGGCGAATCCAAGGAAGCAACCAAAAAAGTTATGCCCGAGGATTACGTTGAAGAAGAGGGCAAGGCTCTCGACACTCTCAACGAATACAAGGTGTTCAGAGGTACTATCGTCTGCTCGGGAAATGCCGTAATGAAGGCAACTACCGTAGGCGACAAGTCCGAATACGGAAAGATCGCCGCCGAGCTGCAGCAGGACGACGAGAGAGATTCACCCCTTAAGGTAAAGCTTTCCGACCTGGCAAACGGCATCTCAAAATTCGGCTATATCGGCGGTATCGCAATCGCCGTGGCTCTTCTTATTTCAAGAATTTTCATCGAATATCCCGGCGGTGCAGGTGCATTCTTCGGTCAGCCCGGCAATGAACTGCTCCCCGCACTTATCACAAACGTGCTGGACGCTGTTATCCTTGCGGTAATCATCATCGTAATGGCTGTCCCCGAGGGTCTGCCGCTGATGATAGCTATCGTTTCCGCTCAGAATATGGGCAAAATGCTCAAGGACAACGTTCTTGTCCGCAAGATAAACGGTATTGAAACAGCAGGCTCGCTGAATATCCTTTTCTCGGATAAAACAGGTACTATCACCAAGGGTCAGCTGGAGGTCGTTACCTTCGTTGACGGCTTCGGCACGGAATACAAGTCCGTAAATGAAACCGAGGGCAAGCTTAAGGATATGCTTGCTATGTCCATTATCGACAACTCTACCTCCGTTATCAACGAGGGCAGAGCAATAGGCGGAAACGCTACCGAACGTGCTGTGCTCAGCTTTGCAATAGGCAGCAGTGCACCCGAGGGCGTTGAAAAGATCGCAAATATCCCCTTCAACAGCGACAACAAGTATTCCGCTACAACAGTAAGCTATCAGGGCAAGAAATTTACCCTTATAAAGGGTGCTCCCGAGCGTATCACCGCCCGCTGCACAAGCTTCTACAATTCCAAGGGCGAAAAGGAATCCGTGACCGGAAACTGGGTCATCGACAGCAAAATGACCGAGCTGGCGGAACGTGCTATCCGTGTTCTTGCACTGGCTGTTTCCGATAAGGAGATAGACCCCGAAAGCGAAAAGCTCCCCGACGGCGACTGGACTCTTGTGGGCATTCTCGGTATCAGAGATGAAGTCCGTCCCGAGTCCGTGACTGCTATCAAGGAGGTACACAGTGCGGGCGTTCAGGTCGTTATGATAACGGGCGACAGAAAGGACACTGCTTGTGCTATCGCAAAGGAAGCGGGTATCATCGACATTCCCGATGCCGTTACACTTACCTCCGACGAGCTTGCGGGACTGTCCGACGACGAGATCAAGGGCATTCTCCCCCGCCTGAGAGTTATTTCCAGAGCACTTCCCTCCGACAAATCAAGGCTTGTCCGCATTGCACAGGAGCTTGACCTTGTTGCAGGTATGACAGGCGACGGCGTTAACGACTCCCCCGCCCTGAAAAAGGCAGACGTTGGCTTCGCAATGGGCGGCGGCACCGAGGTCGCAAAGGAAGCGTCCGACATTGTTATCCTGGACGACAACTTCAACTCCATCGACAAGGCTATCCTGTACGGACGTACAATTTTCAATTCCATCAGAAAATTCATCATCTTCCAGCTTACCATTAACGTGGCAGCGGTTGCGGTTTCCTTTATCTGCCCGCTCCTCGGTATGGATAACCCGCTTTCCATCACTCAGATACTCTGGGTAAATCTTGTAATGGACACACTTGCTGCACTGGCATTCGGCGGCGAGCCCGCACTTTCCAGATTTATGCAGGAAAAGCCCAAATCGAGAAACGAAAAGATCGTTTCGAGCTATATGTGGTCGGAAATATTCACAGGTGCTGCATGGGCACTGCTGCTCAGTATGTCATTCCTGCTTGCAACTCCTCTCCAGCACTTCTTTGCAAATGTTTCCACCGATACCCTTATCAATATCCCTCACCCCGAAGCAGTCAGCACATATGATGCACTCTTCTCGGGATATTTCGCACTGTTCATCTTCATAGCCGTTTTCAATGCGTTCAATGCAAGAACGGAAAAGCTCAATCTTTTCGACAATATCGGAAAGAATTCGGGATTTTTAAAGATACTCGGCATTATCACCGTCGTACAGATACTTATGATCTATGTAGGCGGAAAGGTAATGAACTGTGTACCTCTCAACCTCACTCAGTGGGCTGTTATCCTCGTTATGGCGATAACTATCATTCCCGTTGATATGGTGAGAAAGCTTATCGTAAAACCAAACGCAAAATCTAAATAAATTAAGGAGTGGTCAATTATGGCAATCAGTTTACAGAAGGGTCAGAAGATCGATCTGACAAAAACAAACCCCGGTCTTACAAAGGTGCTCGTAGGTCTTGGCTGGGACACAAACAAGTATGACGGCGGTGCAGATTTCGACCTGGACGCAGCAGTTTTCCTGCTGGGCGATTCGGGCAAGGTAAATTCCGATGCTGACTTTGTTTTCTACAGCAACCTCAAGCATGCAAGCGGTGCTGTTGAGCATCTCGGCGATAACCTGACAGGTGCAGGCGACGGCGACGATGAGCAGATCAAGGTAGACCTTGCCGCAGTTCCCGCAAATATCTCCAAGATAGACTTTACCGTAACCATCTACGACTCCGAAACAAGACGTCAGAACTTCGGTCAGGTTTCCAACGCATTCATCAGAATCGTTAACGAGGCAACAGGCGAGGAGCTTCTCCGCTTTGACCTGGGCGAGGACTTCTCCATTGAAACTGCTGTTGTCGTAGCAGAGCTTTACCGCAATAACGGCGAATGGAAGTTCAACGCTATCGGCAGCGGCTTCAGCGGCGGTCTTGCTGCTCTCTGCCAGAATTTTGGCGTAAACGCAGGCTGATAAACAGCATAAAAAAATGCCGTTTGGTGTGTTTTCTCCGCAAATCGGGGCAAAACACACCGTACGCAGTCGGATATGATGGGAGGGTCAGCGAAAAATGAATTACAACGCAGTGGGTACTCGTGAAAACATTAAGATAATAGACACCAGCTCCAACAAGAATATGAAGGTAGACATTCTTGAATATCAGAAGCTGCTGGGCGGAAACGATGCATACGCCGCCGAAAAAATGTATTTTATGGAAAAGCAGAATATGCGGGTGCGTCAGGCTGCCATATACCTGAACAACGACACCGTTAAGGTCGAGCCGGGGGCTATGAGCTATTTCCAGGGAAATCTTGAAATGATCTCGGGCGTTACTCCCGGAAATCTTCTCGGCAGAATGTTCACAGGTGCGGTAACGGGCGAAGCGGCTGCTCAGCCCGAATACAGCGGCACAGGAATGGTCGTTCTGGAGCCTACTTTCAAGCATCTGCTGACTCTTGAGCTTCAGGCGGGCGAGGAAATAATCGTTGACAAGGGAATGTTCTTTGCGGCACAGGGCAGCGTGAATGTCAGTGCGTTTATGCAGAAAAATCTTTCCTCGGCAGCACTGGGCGGCGAGGGCATTTTCCAGACCTCACTGAGAGGTCCGGGACTTGTCGTTCTCGAATGTGCCGTTCCTATGGCGGAGATCGAAATAATTGAGCTTAACAACGATGTGCTCAAGGTGGACGGCAACTTTGCCGTTCTCAGAACAGGCGGCATCAACTTCACCGTTGAACGTTCGGCTAAGACGCTTATCGGCTCTGCTGTCAGCGGCGAGGGACTTGTGAACGTATACCGTGGAACGGGACAGGTTTGGCTTGCCCCCACCATCAAGGTGTATAATTCTATGATAGGATCATCGTATATGCCTGCCCAATCAACGGTATCCGTACATACATAACCATAAAGAAAGGACTGTAAAAGCTATGTCTGTTAATCTTCAGAAGGGTCAGAAGGTTGACCTTACAAAAGGAAATTCATCTCTGAAAAGAGTTGTAGTAGGTCTGGGCTGGGACGAAGTTGTTCAGAAGCGGGGACTTTTTGCACCAAAGCCGCAGGATATTGACTGTGACGCTTCCGCACTTCTCCTTTCCGCAGGCGGCAAGCTTGCCAACAAGGACGATTACGTTTTCTATAACAATTTAAAGCACAAGAGCGGTTCTGTTCAGCATATGGGCGATAACCTGACAGGTGCAGGCGACGGCGACGACGAGCAGATCATGATCGACCTGCGGGACGTTCCTCAGTACTGCGAGAGGATCGTTATTGCGGTAACTATCTATCAGGCGAGAGAAAGAGCTCAGCATTTCGGAATGATACAGAATGCATTTATCCGAATTGTCGATGCCGATACAAATAAAGAGCTTTGCAAGTTCAATCTCACCGATAATTACAGCGGCAAGACTGCTATGATATTCGGCGAGGTTTACAGATACAACGGCGAATGGAAGTTCAGTGCAGTGGGCGAAGGCACCAATGACAACGGTATCTCCGACATTGCAAGACGTTATCAGTAATAAAACGCTTGGGGTCAAACGGAGAAAACCTCTGAACTCTGAAAGGAAGGTATTAATATGGGTGTAAATCTTTCAAAGGGACAAAGAGTAAGTCTTGACAAATCAATGACAAAGGCTCTTGTTGGTCTGGGCTGGGACACAAACAGCTATGACGGCGGCTACGATTTCGACCTGGACGCATCAGCGTTCCTCCTGGGCGAAAACGGCAAGGTGCTGAAGGACGAGGACTTCATCTTCTACAACAATCTTACGGGATATGACGGAGCTGTTGTTCATACGGGAGATAATCTCACAGGCGAGGGCGAGGGCGATGACGAGGTTATCCTCATCGACTTTACGAAGATACCTCAGAATATCTCGAAGATAGCAATTACCGTTACTATCCACGAGGCTGCCACACGTCATCAGAATTTCGGACAGGTTTCCAACGCCTTTGTCAGAGTCTGCAAGCGTAACAGCGATGACGATATGAACGGCGAGGAAATGCTCAGATACGACCTGATGGAGGAATTTTCCATCGAAACCGCTCTGGTCGTATGCGAACTTTACCGCTACAACGGCGAGTGGAAGTTCAACGCTGTCGGTGCAGGTTACAGCGGCGGTCTGGAAGCTCTTTGCCGTGCTTACGGTGTTAATGTTTAATATTTGTATTCGGCTCTCCCGTTCCTTTGGGGCGGGAGAGTTTTTTTGTGAAATTTTCCTAAAAACGCCTTGATTTTCTATCTGCAAAATGATATAATGTTAATGTATGCGATACCGAAGGAAGTGTATCGGAAAAACTGTGCGAAAGGGGGATATTATATGGCTGATACGGTGGACGAAATTCTGAGCAACGTCCCGATAGGAGGTGCGGCTTCCCTGCCCTGCGGCGAATTTGAAGGACCTTTTGTTATTACCAAGCCCTGCACTGTCACGGGAAACAACACTACTCTGTGGGCGAAAAACGGCACGGTGCTGACCGTTTCCGCACCCAATGTCCGCCTGAAAAATCTGCGGATAGAGCTTACGGGACAGCCCCGTGACAATGCCTCATTCGCTATCGTCTGCACTGCCCCCGGGGTCACTGCGGAAAATGTTGAGATAATCGGTGCTGTCCGTGGAATGGGCAGCGAGGACGGCTACTGGGGCGTTCCCGTCAATATCAAGCTGGGAAAATTCCCCGACGGACAGAAAAACACCTTTAAAATGGAGCTTTGCGTCCCGGCGGAAACTGAGATAATATCCACCGCAAAGGATGTGACCTTCTCCCCCGCAAAGATAGCGGCAGGTGCGGGAACGGTCACTGTCACCACCGAACCGCTGCGTCGGGGTACATATCTTTACGGAGATGTTATCTTTAAGTCGGAGCTGAACAGGCGTGCGTATATCTTCGGCACTGCGGACGGCGATGCGTCCTCCTTTACCGACGGGGCTTCAGTATTCAAGGCTGCTCCGCAAACGGTGACCGCACCCAACGAGGGACGCTCCGTGGTGCTGACGAGAAATCAGCTTTCGGGATACAGCAAAGTGTCCCGCCCATCGGAAAGGACCGCCCCCACGGGAACGACTGTCCCCCTCACAAGAGGTCAGCGTATCTCCGCCGCCGATTATCTCGGAGATAAAGCCGAAATCAGCTTTTCGGCAAGCTATCCCGCCGATATGGAGATAGACGCCTACACCTTTATGCTGGATAAAAACGCAAAAGCAACCGAGGACGACTGCCTTGTATTTTTCGGGAACACTCGGTCGAAGTGCGGCAGCATCAGCTATGACGACAAAAGCCCCGACAGGACCGTGACCGTTGATCTCACGAAAATACCCGACCATATCGAAAGAATTTCCCTTGCCTATTCCGTTTACGGGGACGACCCCCGCCGAAACTTTTCCAAGGTCAAGGGGCTGACATTCACCTTAAAGGGGAAAAACACTCTGGTTTTCTCCCCCGATAATCTGCTGATGGAAACAACGATCGTTGCGGTGGAATTCTACCGCTACAAAAACAACTGGAAGCTTTGCTGCGTCGGTGCAGGCTATCGGGACGGCTTAAGACGGCTCTGCGAAAGCACGGGCTTACAAATAGTGTGACTTGAAAGGACAATATAATGGACAACAGCTTTGTAAATATAGCAAGACCCGCCTCATCGGCAAGCTTCACCAAGCGTTCCGACAAGGCTCATAACGATAAATTCGTTCTCCAATATGCCCTCGGAGGACTGCTCTACTGTCCTGCCCTGAACCCCAAAGCTGCGGACTTTATCACCACGAAAAAGTATGCGGGGCTGCGGTCGGTTTCCCTCTGTCTGGAGGACAGCGTTGGGGATAATTTCGTTGAAGAGGCGGAAAACTGCCTTTTTGACACATTTGAAAAGATATATCGGGAAATAATTCTCGAAAATGTTCGTAAAAGCGAGCTTCCCCTGCTCTTTGTGCGTGTACGTTCCGCCGAACAGCTTCTGCGTATCTACGAAAAAATATGCGATTACGAACTGCTGACAGGCTTTATCCTGCCGAAATTCGACCGCCGAAACGCCGCCTCGTACATTGAGGTCATGACGGAAATAAACAGCGGCAAGCAGAACATTTACTGTATGCCCATTCTCGAATCAACGGAGGTCATCGACCTGAAAAGCCGCTTGCAGGCTATTACCGAGATAAAGTCTGCCGTTGACACCATCTCGAAGCTTGTGCTGAATATCCGTGTGGGCGGCAATGACTTTTGCAGCCGCTTCGGCTTCCGCCGACCCGCCGACCGCACCATTTACGATATAACCGTTGTGAGGAACACTCTTGCGGATATTTTCAATGTTTTCGGACGGGATTATGTGGTTTCTGCCCCCGTCTGGGAATATTTCGGAAACGACCCCGACGGTCAGTGGGCAAAGGGGCTTCGTGCGGAGCTGGAGCTTGACAGGCTCAACGGTTTCATTGGAAAGACCGCTATCCACCCTACACAGCTGCCTGTTATCAACGAATCTCTCAGCGTTTCCGAAGAGGATTACAAGGACGCTCTCAGTATACTCAACTGGAACGACAGCGGCTTAGCAGTGGCAAAAAGCCCTTCGGGAGGACGTATGAACGAGGTCAAGGTACACGAAAACTGGGCAAGAAAAACCGTTACTCTGGCATCAATTTACGGCGTAAAATAAAAAAGCATTCACGCAATGTTTATATAAAGAGGTACAAAATGAAAACTGTTAGAATTTGGCTCAATCACTGGTTTTCCACGGCATATCATATCATTAATCTTATAAAATTAGACACAACTATGGATTTTTATGTCATAGGTACAAACGAAAATTACGACTCCGTTATCAAGCTGGCATGTGACGAGTGGTACAGAGAACCGTCCATTCCCGATGATGATGAATATGTAAACTATTGTCTGAAATTCTGCAAGGAGCATAGGATAAGGCTTTTTATCCCCCGACGGAAAATGACCGCAATTGTCAGGCGTGTGACGGAATTTGAGGAAATAGGCGTTTCCGTTCTGGCGGATTATGATTACAACAAGCTGATGAACCTGTCCGATAAGGACTGTACATATAGGCTGTTCAACGAGTTTGCCCCCGAGGTCATTCCCGAAAGATACGTTATCCGAAATGCGGAGGAATTTAAGGAGGCATACGAAAAAATAACCGCCAAGGGCTGCCGTGCCTGCTTAAAGCTTGCCCACGATGAGGGGGCTGTCAGCTTTCGTGTCATTGACGACAGAATGGCGGGATATAACGGGCTTTTCGTTCAGCCGGGAATGAAAATATCCTACCGTCAGGCTCTCGAAGCCCTTTCCGAACGGGACAGTCTGCCGAATTTCATCGTAATGCCCTATTTAGACGGCTGTGAAGTCAGTGCCGACTGCCTGATGACTGCCGACGGAAATATTATCATTCCAAGGTTCAAAACAGGCTCAAGAATTGCCGAAATTCGCTATGACCACACAATTATCTCACTCTGCGAAAGATTTTTTGAATATACGGGACTGAAAACTCCCTGCAATATTCAGTTTAAATATCACGACGGAAAGCCCTATCTTCTGGAGGTAAACACTCGAATGTCCGGCGGCATACAGCTTTCCTGCACGGGTGCGGGGGTGAATATCCCCAATCTGGCGGTAAATCAGCTTATGGGTAACGACAAAAAGTGGATGCTCAAACGTGTTCCGTCAAGGGTCGCTTATGTGGAAACCCCCATGGAGCTTCCCGAGGACAGCGAGGTGACAGGCTTTGAAGCTTCTCTGTAACAAGTCGTCCTTTCCGTCCGAACAGCTTGCCTGCGTTTCAAGACGGGAAAACAACGCAAAAAGGAGCTTTATCCTTGTGGATAAGTGTCAGGGAAAGCATTTTCCCATCTCCCCCGATATTCCGCTGAAGCTATTTTCGGAGCTGGCGGACGAGGTGAAGAAAAACGTCCGTGAACCTGCGGAAAATATCCTGTTTATCGGCTTTGCGGAAACGGCGACCGCTGTGGGTGCGGCTGTGGCAAGGGCATTTCACGGCTCACGCTATATCCACACCACAAGGGAAATGCTCACAAACTGCGAATATGCCGCCGAATTTTCCGAGGAGCATTCCCATGCTACGGAACAGACCCTGCAATGCAAAAGCACCGAAAAGCTTTTTTGCGGCGTGACAAGAGTTATCTTCGTTGAGGACGAAATTACCACGGGCAAAACCATTGTAAATTTCATAAACGCCCTGAAAGCCAACCCCAAAGTGCCCGAAAACACAACATTTTCCGCCTGTTCCATTTTAAACGGAATGTCCGAGGAGCGGACGAGCGAGCTTGCTTTGTCGAGATATGAATTTTTTTATTTAACAAAAATAGATATGTCCGACCATACGGACAGTCCCATTCCCGAACCGCCGAAGCCGCTGCCCGATAGGACCCATTCCCCCAAATGCGAATATTTCAGGATAAAGGGAATGCTTGACCCACGAAGCGGCGTTCCTGCGGACGATTATTCCGCCGCCTGTGACAGCCTTTCAGAGCAGCTTCTGCGTGTTTTGGAACGGAAAAACGTCCGTGTTTCGGGAAAAAAAATAGCCGTTGTCGGCACGGAGGAGTGTATGTACCCCGCAATTACCGCCGCCGAAAAGCTGCGTGAACAGGGTGCGGAGGTGTACACCCATTCCACCACCCGAAGCCCCATCGAACCCCATTTCAAGGAAAATTATCCGCTGTTTTCGAGAATAAAGCTGGAAAGCTTTTACGATAAAAACCGAACTGCATACCTTTACAATCCCGATAAATACGACATTGTTATCGCCGTGACCGACAGCCCGAAAAAGGACGGCTTTATGCAGCTGACGGACGTATTTCCCGAAACGGACAGCTTCTTTTTCGTCAGCTGGGAGGCGGCAATGCCGTCCTCCTATTCCCCATCGGACGTTACCGTTCTTTTGAAAGATATAACGGGACGTGTTCAGCCCCTGCCTGCGGAGGAACGTCAGCGGCGTATCGAGCAGGGTGCACACTATTCGGAGATGCTTCCGCTGGAGTATCGTCCCTCGGAAAAATATCTCCGTGAATACAAAAACGCTCTGGAACGGTGTGCCTATGAAACCGCCGAAGCCGTTGTTTCCGTATGCGAACGGCTTTGCAAGGCTCACCCTGACGGAAAGATCGCCCTTGTGTCCCTTGCCCGTGCGGGAACACCTGTGGGAATTCTGCTGAAACGCTGCCTTCGCTCCCGCTTCGGAGTGGACGCCCCCCATTACACTGTTTCCATAATCAGGGGAATTGGCATCGACAAAAACGCTATGTCCTACATTCTCGCACAGCACCGTCCCCGGGAGATATGCTTCGTTGACGGCTGGACGGGAAAAGGGGCTATCCTCGGGACGCTGACCGAAGCCCTCGCCGATTACGACGGTGTATCGAGCAGCCTTGCCGTGCTTGCCGACCCTGCCAATATCACCGAGCTTTGCGGCACTTACAAGGACATTCTTATCCCCAGCTCTATACTGAATTCTACCGTTTCGGGGCTTATGAGCCGTACATTTTTGCGGGGAGATATTATCGGAGATGAGGATTTCCACGGTGCGGCATATCACTATGATCTGGAAAATGAGGACTTATCCATTGAATATATTGAGAAAATCGAAAATGCAATGCAGCTTGTCCCCGACAATTTGCCCCTTGAAAGCCGTCCCGACGGTACGGGCATTGACGAAGTAAAACGCATTGCCGCCGATTTTGACATTGACGATATTAATCTGGTAAAGCCGGGGCTTGGGGAGGCGACCCGAGTGTTGCTGCGGCGTGTTCCGTACTGTCTGCTGATTGCGGACAATTTGGAGGACGAAAGCTGTGTCAGCCACCTTCTGCGGCTTGCGGAGGAAAAGAATGTCCCCGTAAAACGCTATCCCCTGACCCGTTACAAAGCCTGCGGAATAATCCGTACTCTCGGCGAAAAAAGCCACGGTGACGTGTAATGAACGGCGAAATGTTTTTCATCATTGCAGCACCCGTATGCTTTATTTCGCTGATACTGTCTGTACGTCTGAGGAGGACATATCAGCAGAACGGCAAGGAGCGTTTCCGATTTGCTGCAAATATTTTTCTGCTGATATTCGTAATTTCGCTGACAATGACACTTGCAATGCTGCCCGATTTTTTCACAGCTAAAGGAGTTTTACAATGATACTGCTGGCTCTCGACCTTGACAACACGCTTATCCACAGCTATAAAAAAGCCGAAAGCTCCCATATCTGCGTTGAAGAGGGCAATATAAACGGCGTTTTAAAGAAGCTTTCCTATATGACCCCCGAAGCTGTGGAAAAGCTGCGGGGACTGTCCTCGGGGATCTTGCCTATCCCCATAACCACCCGCTCGGAAGAGCAGTTTCGGCGTATCTCCATATTCGGGGATAGTGTGCCGATGGCAGTGACCTCCAACGGCGGAATGCTGTTCATAAACGGCGTCCCCGACAAGACGTGGCGAACCGAGTCCGAACAGCTTATAAACGCCGCCATTAGCGAGCTTGAACGTGGCAAAACGCTCCTTGAAACGGACAATAACCGTTCCTTTGAGGTCAGATTTGTGGATAATTCCTTTATCTTCACAAAATCGGATAAACCCTCCGAAACCGTTTCAATGCTCAAATCACAGCTTGAAATGCAGACCGTTGACGTTATGACCAACGGCTCAAAGATATACATTCTGCCAAAGGGTCTGAACAAGGGGGATGCCCTCAAACGGCTGAAAAAAAGGCTGTCCCCCGAAACGACCATAGCGGCGGGGGACAGCGAGTTTGATATTCCAATGCTTTGTGCGGCGGACATTGCTCTTATCCCCGACGACGGTATGAAGCCCGCTCTCGGGGACATTCCCGCAATGATATGTCCCGACAAGGAAACGGGAAAATTTGCGGAGTTTATCCTTGATTTTGCGGAGGATTATTTTCGGAAATACCGTAAAAATCCCTGAATTCCGCAATGTCGATGCGATGCTCAATGCTCATCTGACCGAAATCCGCACTGTAATAAAAAGACGTCAGCGGCTCATTTTGGAAATAGGCACCGTTCTCGTAAGCGTTCTGTGAAGCCCAAGTTGTGTCGCAGAACACCCATTCACCGCCGATAATCGCACCGTTCCATTCGTGGTTCATAGGTGTTTCCAAAAGCTCCGAACGCTTCCAGCCCTCGGAGGAGCTGCCGCCTCTCAGGTCAACGCATATAATGCCCTGTGCACCGCATAACGCCGCCGTAAAGGTGGCATATCCCGCACAGGTAGTGCGGCTTGTTTCCAGAACATTTTTCAGGCATATGACCTCGGCGGTCACCTCATGGTTTCTGGCATCAAAATCGTAGTAAATGTTCCTGCTGACCCAGTCGCAGATGGCGTAAAGCCGTTCGCTGTCGGTTTCGCAGCCCTCGCATATCTCATCGGACAGTGCCTTGACACGCCTAAGCACCTCGGCACGTTCGGCGTCATCGGAGCGGGGTGAAATGTACTCATTCAGCACATTATCCCCGCACATGGGAATATCCGCAAGCTTTTCGGCATTTTTCTCGAAAACAGCTTCGATAGGCGGAAATGTTCCGCAAAATACCGTCCTATTTTCCAAGGTATATTCCACCTGGGGGTATTCAAATTTTTCCTCTTTTTGGGATATTTCACTTTCTTCGGATACGGCAGTTTGTTCGCTTATGGCAGTTTCCGTGACCGTCACACTGCCTTCGGAAGAACTCGGCTGACGGTTTTCATTTGCACAGGAGCAAAGCATCGCCGCCGATACTATCAATATAAAAAGCTTTTTCATAACTTTTCCTTTCAAAATCTCAAGGATCGGAGGTCCCGAGATGAAAAATATCAACTTTATGAACGTAACAAAGGATTTCAAGGAATACACTGCCCTATCGGGACTGACAGCCCAGTTTAATCAAGGCTGCTTCTACGGGATATTCGGCAGAGAAAATTCGGGGAAAACCACCCTAGTGTCCCTTGCAGGAGGACGGCTCATGCCCGACAGCGGCACCGTTCTTGCGGACGGTCAGCCTATTCTTACGGACGACGGGCTTATGTCGAAGATATGCTGCTCGGCGGAAGCGAGAATGTATCCGAAGCTTTTGAAAATATCCTCGGCTGTAAAGGCAATGAAACGGCTTTATCCCAATTTTTCGGAAGAATTTGCCTATAAGCTTCTGGCAGAATTCAAAATATCCCCCGACAGCAGGATAAAATCACTTTCCCACAAGGAACAGCCACTGCTGAACGCCCTGCTTGCACTGTCCTCGGGGGCAGAGTTTACCTTTCTCGATGAACCTGTGAAGCATCTCGATGACCTTACACGCCGCAAATTCTATGCTGCCGCCGCAAAAAAGTTTGAGTCGGACGGCAAAACTATCTGCCTGGCAACGCACCTTGTTTCCGAAACGGCGGGCTTTATCACCCACGTTGCCATGATAAATGACGGCAAGCTCATCTGCTGCTGCCCCGTGGAATTTTTCACCAAAAACGGCTATGCCGTCAAGGGCAAGCGAGGTGCGGTAGACGATTACACCATCGGGAAAAAGGTTTTCGGTTCGGTGATGAACGGCGAAAAGAAAACCGCCTTTGTGCTGGGCGTCCGCCCCATAAATTCCACCAACAATCTCAGCTTTGCAAAGCTTAATCTTGAAGTCGTGTTCTCCGAAATGACGGGAACATCGTCCGAAAGTGAGGAGGAGATCTGATGAATTCACGTCTGAAAGGCTCTGCCGCTGTGTGCATGCAACTGGCTTTGCCCCTCTGGGGGATAGTTCTCGGCGTTGAGATACTGCTGATATTCCTCGGGAAGCTCCTGCCTGTGGGCTTTGACGCTGCCGCTGCCGCAGGGGCATACGTCATCGGACGGATAGTCTACCCGCTCCACACACGGCTGTCGGCTGCCGCTTCCTGTCAGCGAATGATGCAGATAAAAGCGTTCGGGCTTCACTGCATACTGACGTCATTTGCCATTGCGGGGATAAACGGCGTTTTATACGCCGTACTGTCGGCGGCAATGAAAAAGCCCCCTGCCCTGCTTATCATTTCGGGATATTATCAGATAAAACCCCCTGCCCTGCCTTTGCTAATACTTATCAACATATTGTGGTCGGGGACGCTTATCGCTGCTATATATATGTTCGGGTATGCGGACGGTGCAGTCTGCTCACGAATGAAAAATGTATCTGTCGTTTACATAGCGGCAGGCTTGGCGGCTATCCTTTTCGGCGGCAAGCTTCTCGGCATAGCCCCTCTCGGAAATGCTGCCGACAGCCTGATAAACGCTGCTGCCGACATTCTTATCCCCATGCACAGGACGGTTTTCTCGTCCTCGGCGGTTTCGCTGGTGATGTGGCTGCTTCTGGCATTTGTCGGATTTATTGCACACAGAAAAAGAAGCTTTGCATTCTGTGCCAATGATGGAAAATGATAAATACATTATAACACTAAACCGACAGATAGTCAAATCTGTCGGTTTTTTGTTTAATTTGCCTTATAATCATTCCAATAAGAGCCTTACTTTATAAAAACATACAAAGCCTGATAAAACCTATTGACAAACTAGTATTTATGCGGTATTATTATACTAATTCCTACCAATCAAATAGGTTGGTATTATAATATCGAAAGGGAGTAATAATATGAGCGATTTCAGCGGAAGAAACTTAAAATTTGAAACCAAACAGCTTCACATAGGACAGGAAAATGCAGACCCCGTTACCGATGCAAGGGCTGTCCCCATTTACGCCAGCACTTCATTCGTTTTCCATAACTCACAGCATGCCGCAGACAGATTTGCCTTAAAGGACGCAGGCAATATTTACGGCAGACTTACCAACCCCACTCAGGACGTTTTCGAGCGGAGAATTGCTGCTCTTGAAGGCGGCGTGGCGGCTCTGGCGGTTGCTTCGGGTGCGGCAGCTATTGCATATACCATTCAAAATCTGGCAAAGGCGGGCGAGCATATCGTAGCCGCAAAGACCATTTACGGCGGTACATACAATCTGCTTGAACACACCCTGCCCGAGTACGGCATCACCACCACATTCGTTGACCCCGATGAGGAGGGTGCATTTGAAAACGCAATTCAGGAAAACACAAAGGCTCTGTATATCGAAACTTTGGGCAATCCCAATTCCAATGTAATCGACATTGAGAAGCTGGCAAATATCGCACACAAGCACAAGATACCTCTGGTAGTAGACAATACCTTCGGCACACCCTACCTTGTCAGACCTATCGAGTACGGTGCAGACATTGTTGTTCACTCCGCAACCAAGTTTATCGGCGGACACGGCACAGCTATCGGCGGTGTTATCGTGGACAGCGGCAAGTTTGACTGGGAGGCAAGCGGGAAGTTCCCCTCTCTCACCGAACCCAATCCCAGCTATCACGGCGTAAGCTTCACAAAGGCTGTCGGTCCCGCAGCGTTCGTTACAAAGATAAGAGCTATCCTGCTGAGAGATACAGGTGCAACGCTGTCGCCCTTCCACGCATTTATCTTCCTTCAGGGTCTGGAAACACTGTCCCTGAGAGTTGAAAGACACACCGAGAACGCACTCAAGGTGGTAAATTACCTGAATTCTCACCCCAAGGTTGAAAAGGTAAATCACCCCTCGCTGGCAACAGGCAAGCAGAAGGAGCTTTATGACAAATATTTCCCCAACGGCGGCGGTTCTATCTTTACATTTGAGATAAAGGGCGGCGAGGAGGAAGCCAAGAAGTTCATCGACAATTTGCAGATATTCTCTCTGCTGGCAAATGTTGCAGACGTGAAATCTCTTGCTATTCACCCCGCTTCCACAACACATTCACAGCTGAACGGTGCAGAGCTGGAGGAGCAGGGTATCAAGCCCAACACCATCAGACTTTCCATCGGCACAGAGCATATCGACGATATTATCTTCGATCTGGAGGAAGCTTTTAAGGCTATCTGACAAACATATCCATATAAATTATCCGCAGACAATTTTTCGGAACTGTCTGCGGTTTTTGTTTATATAAGCGATTTTCGGAGCATACTAATCATAGACCTATATACATTCCAAAGGAGATATTTCTATGAATTATTCCGAAAAATCGCTGAAAAAGCATTACGAATGGCGGGGCAAGATAGGGATAGAGTGTAAAATACCCCTTGAAAGCCGTGATGACCTGGCTCTTGCATATACCCCGGGCGTTGCCGAGCCTTGCCTTGAAATAAACCGAAACCCCGAAAAAAGCTTCGAACTGACCGGACGAGCCAATATGGTAGCCGTTGTCACCGACGGCACGGCTGTCTTAGGTCTGGGGGACATAGGTCCCGAAGCCGCAATGCCTGTAATGGAGGGAAAATGTGCCCTTTTCAAGCATTTTGCCAATGTGGACGCTTTCCCTGTCTGCATCAGGTCGCAGAATGTAGACGATATTGTAAACACCGTAAAGCACATTTCGGGCAGCTTTGGCGGGATAAACCTGGAAGATATTTCCGCCCCACGCTGCTTTGAGATTGAAGAACGCCTTAAGGAATGCTGTGATATTCCCGTTTTCCACGACGACCAGCACGGCACGGCGATAGTCGTTCTTGCCGCCCTGATAAACGCATTAAAGCTGACGGGCAGATGCATTGACGAAACAAAGGCAGTCATAAACGGTGCGGGTGCGGCGGGGCTGGCTATTGCACGGCTGCTTATGTCAGCGGGGCTGAAAAGCCTTATCGTCTGCGACAGGACGGGGACTATCTACAAGGGCAGAAACGGTCTGAACAGCCAAAAGGCGGAAATAGCCGAGGTGACAAATCCGCTTAAACTGAGCGGCACTATTGAGGACGCATTAAAGGGGGCTGACCTGTTTATCGGCGTTTCCTCCCCCGACTGTCTGACGGAGGAAATGGTGCGTTCGATGGCGGAAAAGCCTATTATATTCGCCCTTGCCAATCCCCGTCCCGAGATAATGCCCGACCTTGCAAAAGCAGCGGGTGCGGCGATAGTCGGCACGGGACGGAGCGATTTCCCCAATCAGATAAACAATCTCCTGGCATTCCCGGGCATATTCAGAGGTGCGTTGGACGTTCGGGCAAGGGAGATAACCGAGGAGATGAAAACCGCCGCAGCGTTCGCCATTGCGGGATATGTTTCGGACAGCGAACTATCCCCCGAGCATATTATCCCCGACCCTCTTGACAAGGGAGTGGCAGCGGCGGTGGCTAAGGCTGTTTCGGAAGCATACAAGAGTTAAAGCTAACTATTTTAGTGTTTAGTGTTGAGTGTTAAGTGTTGAGTTTAATTTTAAATGTGGCGGTCATAGCTTTTTAACGTAATACTGTTATGAAGTTCCCCATTGTTAATATGTAGAATAAAAAAGCCGTCCCGAAAGGGGCGACCTCTTTGTCATTTCGTTTGTTGATTTGCGAAATGAACAAAGCCGGTCGCTCGGTGCCGATAAAAATATTTATCGGCACCTCCCTAAATCGGGGCGGCATTTTTCTTCAAATTTTATTATGGAACAGCGTATCAGCCAAGCACCAGCATAGCCATATCGCCGTTGTTGCCTTCGCCTGCGTCATTGATGACCTGAACAACATTCTTTACGATCTCTCTGGGAGTATTCTGGAACTGATAAGCGAACATAGCAACTGCATAAGCGAAATCATCATCGTCCTTGTCCTTCATATAGCAGGTCAGCATTACCTTGATGGCATTGTAAAGTGCACAGAAGAACACATAGTTATCCCAAACGGAGATAGAGGGTTCAGCAAAAGGCATAGAAAGCGACCAAAGGTAGTTGACCATTATATTCTCAATATAATGCTCCCTGCCCTTCAGGAAATCCGCATAGAAAGCTCTTTTCAGTCCAAAATAGTTATTTACATGGTTCTGATTGTCTTCAGCGGTGGCTTCCTTTGACTTGTCGATGCCGAGATTTGCGTAGATAGTATCCATTATCTCGCCAAACTCGGGAATGGTGTTGAAAATATCCAGCAGAGCCAGACCATCATTCATACTGTACTCAAATGCGGGACGAAGCTCTGCAAAATATGCCAGTACATCGCTGTAATCCTCTCTTGCGATAAACTGAGAAACAAACGCTGGGATAGCCTCCGCCTGATTTCTGTCGATTATCTCCTGAACAGCCTTGATGGCATAGTTAAGCACCAGCATTCTCTTTTCAAAGCTAGCCTCACGCCTCTGGAGAATGTTCATCATCAGAGTCTTGAGGGGCCAGTAATACTGCAAAAGAGGGTATTTTTCAAGCTTTTCCTTAGTCTGCTGCTCATAAGCGGCGTCACGCTCAGCGTCGGGCTTAAGGCTGTACATCTGGAAATTCAGCTTATCCTTATGGGACATGAGCTTCTTAACGGTATCAACGTTATTGAGGGTGAAAACATACTCGGCAGCTGCGGGGGTGAAGATTATCTCGCAGGGAAGATCGCCGTTCTTTTCCCTGTCCCAGCTCTCGGTATATTCTTTATAAAAATCGGGTGCTATCAATGGATATGACATTTAAATTCCTCCAGAAAAAATCAGATTTAACGAAACACTGCTGCGAAAAAACGTCATTTTTCCGCAGAAAGTCTGTACATAACGATATTATACCATATAAATCGAAAAAAAGCAACACATTTTGAAATTTTTTTTATTATCCAAATTTGCCGTCTAAATTATTATAACCAGCGTTCCCGCAGTTATCAGCAGAGCACCCACAATATCCTTGACGGAAAGCTGCTCTTTCAGCACGATAAATGACAGTATCATCGTAATAACAAGGCTGAATTTGTCCACGGGAGCGACCTTTGAGGCGGGGGCGTTTTGCAGTGCCTTGTAATAGCAGAGCCAGGAAATGCCCGTGGCAAGTCCCGAAAGAATGAGGAATATCCAGCTTTTTCGGTCAATATCCGCTATTCCCCGCTGCTTTCCCGCAATAAAGACCATTCCCCACGCCGCCGCAAGAACGACGGCAGTTCTAATGGCGGTCGCTAAGGTGGAATCCACCTTGTCTATGCCGATTTTCGCAAGTATTGTCGTAAGTGCCGCAAACACAGCGGACAGTGCCGCATATAACAGCCACACATCAAAGACCTCTTTTCAAAACCGTTTTCGCAAAATATTTTCTGCTTCTCTCACGAAGCGATGGGATATACCCGTCGGAATTGAGAAAATCCATAAATTCATCGGGCGTTATCCACTTGAAGTCAACAGTTTCGCCCTCCTGAAGCGTGACGGCGTCTTTGGGACAGTCGGTAACGCAGAGATAGCCTGCATAAATGGCTTTTCTCTCCTTTTCGCAGACGGTGTACAGGCTTGTAAGCTTCTCGGCTTTTATCCCCGTTTCCTCGTAAAGCTCCCTGAATGCCGCTTCCTCAAAGCTTTCGTCCGCTTGGACCGCTCCGCCTGCTCCCGTTTCCCACATATCGGGATAATTCGGTTTGTCGGGCGAACGCTTCATAAGCAGAATGTCACCGTCCCTGTGCATGACGAATATTTCGGCAACGGCATGGCAAAAGCCGTCGGGTATCTTACGTCCTCTGATGAGATAAAGCCCTGTTTTTTCGATATTTTCGTTGTATGCGTCCCATATCTCCACTGCGTATTCCCCCTTTGCGAAAAGAAAAAGCCGCTTCCGAAAGAAGCGGCTGTGCTTGGCGCAGAAAGAGGGATTTGAACCCTCGCGCCGGTTTCCCGACCTACTCCCTTAGCAGGGGAGCCCCTTCACCACTTGGGTATTTCTGCGAATGGTGAACTCATAAACATATAAAGGAAAAGTTGGCGGAGAGGAAGGGATTCGAACCCTTGTGCCTTGTGGGCAAACGGTTTTCAAGACCGCCTCGTTATGACCGCTTCGATACCTCTCCGTAGCTTCGCTTGACGGAAAATGCGTTTTATTAAACGACATAATACTTTAGCGACTTATTCATTCTATCACAGAGCAGGATTTTTGTCAATGGATTTTCCGCAAATAAATATTTTTCGTCAGATTGCACAATTTCAAGCCCTCTGTATAGTATAATGAAACAAATCGTTTTTAAGGAACCACTTACCTAACTACGTCACTCAGGCAAGAGAAAAATTTCCCGAAAAATCACGGGTATACCGCACGGTTTTGTGCAGCATACCCGCTTTTTTTCAGCCTATTGAAGCATAGCCGTTCTCTTTGAAATCGTAATATTTGAACGGCACGAAAAATCCTTTGTCCGCATGGCAGACGGGACAGTTCTGAGGTGCCATCGGTCCCTTGTGGATATGCCCGCAGTTCAGGCAGAGCCATTCGGTCTGTTCATTGGTGTTATCCGCCTTGAAAAGCAGTCCCCGCTCAATAAGGGAGGCAAATGTCCCGAAGCGGTCGCCGTGGACTCTTTCAATGGCGGCGATATTCTCAAATGCAGCCGCTATCTGCAAAAAGCCCTCGTCCTTGGCTGTCTTTGCAAAGGCGGGATAAACCGTTTCAAACTCCTCATACTCATTATGACGGGCAGAGGTGAGAAGCTTCACAATGTCATCGTAATTATCTACGGGATATGCCCCCTCAATAGCAATATTATCACCATTTGACTGCTTTAAAAAGTTGTAGAATATTTCGGCGTGTGCCTTCTCCTGATCGGCGGTCAGCTGAAACACCCGGCTGAGGAACTCATAATTCTGCCGCTTGGCAGCGTCCGCCGCAAAAGTGTAGCGATTTCTCGCCTGACTCTCCCCCGCAAACGCCCGCATAAGATTTTCTTTTGTAATACTTGATGAAAATTCCATACATTATACACTCCTTTTTGATTGATTTGCATTATTATCTGCGATTTTGACGAAATTTATCCCCAAAATTACGATTTTTCTTGAAAATAATGTTTGACATTTGACCGAAAAGGCGTTATAATAAGATAGTATGTAGATATTATTGCCGTCATTCGGCTTAAAACTATTATTACTTAATAAGGTGGATTTGATAAATGGGACTTTTTGATGGATTGTTCGGTTCTTACAGTAAAAGAGAGCTTAATAAGATAGAGCCTATAAAAAACAAGGTGCTGGCTCTGGACGAGGATTATCAGGCTATGTCCGAGGAAACTCTTAAGGGACAGACAAAGATCCTTAAAGAAAGGCTGGCAAACGGCGAAACTCTTGACGATATTCTCCCCGAAGCATTGGCTACGGTAAGAGAAGCAGCTTGGCGAGTTCTTGGCAAAAAGCCCTTCCCCGTGCAGATAATCGGTGCTATCGTGCTTCATCAGGGACGTATCGCCGAAATGAGAACAGGTGAAGGTAAAACTCTCGTTGCCTGCTGTGCCGCTTACCTCAATTCGCTGGAGGGCAAGGGCGTTCACGTTGTTACCGTTAATGACTATCTGGCTAAATCTCAGTCGGAGGAAATGGGAAAGGTATTCCGCTATCTGGGACAGAGCATCGGCTGTATCCTCCACGGTCTGACCAACGACGAAAGACGTGCCGCATACAACGCCGACATTACCTACGGAACAAACAACGAGTTCGGCTTCGACTATCTCCGTGACAACATGGTCATCTATAAAAAGGATATGGTTCAGAGAGGTCATCACTTCGCTATCGTGGACGAGGTGGACTCCATTCTCATAGACGAGGCAAGAACTCCCCTTATCATTTCGGGACAGGGAGATAAGTCCACCGAGCTTTATACTACTGTCGATAAATTCGTTAAGACCCTGAAACCCCACTACGTCGTTGAAATGGACGAAAAAGAGGATCAGGAGGAGCTTGCGGAGGACTGTGACTATATCGTTGACGAAAAGGCAAAGACCGCTACAATTACCCGAAACGGCGTAAGAAAGGCAGAAAAGCACTTTGGCGTCATCAACCTTATGGACGCAGAAAATATGACCCTGCTCCACCATATAAATCAGGCTCTTAAGGCAAACGGCGTTATGAAGGCGGACATTGACTACGTTGTTAACGACGAGGGCGAAGTAATCATCGTTGACGAGTTCACGGGACGTTTGATGATAGGACGACGCTTCAACGACGGTCTGCATCAGGCTATCGAAGCAAAGGAAGGCGTTAAGATCGCTAACGAGTCCAAGACCCTTGCTACCGTAACATTCCAGAACTTCTTCCGTCTGTACACCAAGCTGTCCGGTATGACAGGTACTGCCATGACAGAAGAGGACGAGTTCAGAGAGATATACAAGCTGGACGTTGTGGAGGTCCCCACAAACCGTCCCGTTCAGAGAATAGACCACCCCGACGTTGTTTACAAGACCGAAAAGGGCAAGTTCAACGCCGCTATCGAGCAGATAATCGAGTGCCACGAAAAAGGTCAGCCTGTGCTGGTAGGTACTATTTCCATCGAAAAATCCGAGCTGCTTTCCTCTATGCTGAAAAAGAGGGGCATCAAGCACGAGGTCCTGAACGCAAAGCAGCATGCAAAGGAAGCTGAGATAGTCGCTCAGGCAGGAAAATTCGGTGCTGTTACCATCGCCACCAACATGGCAGGACGTGGAACCGACATTCTTCTCGGCGGTAACGCTGAGTTTATGGCTAAGGCGGATATGCGTAAGGAGGGCATGGACGAGGATCTCATCAACGAGGCAATAAGCTATGCCGAAACCGAAGACCCGCAGATCATTGCCGCAAGAGAGCATTACAGAGAGCTGTACAAAAAGCACAGCGAGGAAATAAAGGAAAAGGCTGACGAGGTAAGAGCAGCAGGCGGTCTGTTCATTCTCGGTACGGAAAGACACGAGTCCAGACGTATCGACAATCAGCTGAGAGGCCGTGCGGGACGTCAGGGCGACGAGGGCGAAAGCCGCTTCTTCCTCTCCCTTGAGGACGACCTGATGCGTCTTTTCGGCGGCGACAGGATCACCACTATGATGGACACTCTCAACGTTGACGAGAATATGCCCATCGAAAGCAAAATGCTTACCAAGGTCATCGAGTCCTCACAGAAAAAGGTCGAGGGACGAAATTTCAGCATAAGAAAGAACGTCCTCAACTACGACGACGTTATGTCCAAGCAGCGTGAGATAATCTACGGTCAGAGAGCCAAGGTGCTGGACGGCGAGGATATTCACGAGTATATCGTCAAGATGATAAAGGACCTCATTATCGAAAATGTCAATGCCTATATCCTTGATGACAGCGTTCAGGACGACTGGAACCTTGCAGGTCTGAGAGATCACTTTATGGGACTGTTCACTATGCCCAATGATTTCCAGTATACCACTGCCGAACTGAGCGAGCTTAAAAAGCAGGATATTATCAATATGCTGACCGAAAGAGCTTTGGATTTCTATGAAAAGAAGGAGCAGAATATCGGCAGCGAGGTCCTTAGAGAGCTTGAAAGAGTCGTTCTGCTGAAAATCGTTGATACAAAGTGGATGAACCATATCGACGATATGGAAGAGCTGAAAAAGGGTATCGGTCTGAGAGCATACGGTCAGAAAAACCCCGTTGTCGAGTACCGTTACGAGGGCTTTGAAATGTTCGACGCTATGATCGACGCTATCAGAGAGGACACCGTAAGGCTGCTGTTTACCATTCAGGTGAAGAACGACGAGGCTCCCAAGCGTGAACAGGTAGCTAAGCCCGCCGAAACAGCCTCCGACGGAAGCTTCTCCAATGAAAGACGTGTCAAGAAGGTCGGCAGAAACGATCCCTGTCCCTGCGGAAGCGGCAAGAAGTACAAAAACTGCTGCGGAAGCGGACTGAAATAATTCTGAAAGGATAATTATTATGGCAATCGTTAAGGGCTTTAAGGGACTGAGATACAACACCGAAAAGGGCGGCGACCTGAACACTCTGGTCTGCCCCCCCTACGATATTATCTCCGAGGAACAGCGTGAAAAATTCATCGAAAGCAATGAGCATAATATCATCAGGCTGGAGCTTCCCTCCGGCGAAAACAAGTACAGAGAAGCAGGCGTTACTCTCGAAAAATGGCTGAACGAGGGCGTTCTTGCCTATGACGACAAGGACAGCATTTACGTTTACGAAATGGTATTCACCGCTTCGGGCAAGGTAAAATCGGTCAAGGGCTTTGTTTCTCTGGTGGAGCTTCGGGAATTTTCCGACGGCGTTGTTCTTCCCCACGAGGAAACTCTTTCCAAGGCAAAGGCTGACAGATTTAACCTTATGAGCGAAACAAACGCAAATTTCAGTCAGATATACTCCCTCTATATGGACGAGGACGGCTCTGTTTACAGCCTTATCGACAGCTGCTCTCAGGGAAAGCCCGATATGGAGGTCACGGACAATGACGGCACCGTACACAAAATGTGGTGCGTGTCCGACGAGAAGATACTCTCGGAAATTACTGCAAAATTTGCGGATAAAAAGCTCTATATTGCCGACGGTCATCACCGCTACGAAACTGCCCTGAACTACCACAAGCACCTTTGTGCAAACGGAGATGCAGTTCCCGGCGATCTCAGCAGCTTTATCCCCATGATGCTCGTAAATATGGAAAATGACGGGCTGGTGGTATTCCCCACTCACCGTATCGTAAGGGATATGCCCGAATTTGACGAACAGAAGGTTTCCTGCGGAGCAAGCGATTATTTCGATATAAAGATAGTCAAGTCCTCCTCGGAAATGCAGGGTATGCTTACCGCTTACTATGACGAGGGCAGCAAGGCGTTCGCTATGTATACAAAATCGGGAAATTACACCGTTATGAAACTTCGTGACGAAAATGCCGTCAAGGAGCTTATGCCCGAAAAATCCGACGCTTTCTGCGGTCTGGACGTTACGGTGCTCCACTCTCTTATTCTGGAAAGGATAATGGGCATCGACAAGGAAAATATGGCAAATCAGAAAAATCTCACATATACAAGAAGCTTTGCCGAAGCTCTGGAAGCCGTTGACGACGGCAAGGCAGACTGTGCATTTATACTTAATCCCACAAAGGTCAGGGAGATAAGGGACGTGGCTGCGGCTTCCGAGAAAATGCCTCAGAAGTCCACCTACTTCTATCCCAAGCTTATTACGGGACTTGTTATGAATAAATTCAAAAGATAAAGTTCAATATAGAGGTGGGTTTTTATGTTTACCGAAGAATGCAAAAACGAGCTTACCGAACACATTATTCCCTTCTGGAACAAGCTCAGGGACGATGAATTCGGCGGATTTTACGGATTTATGAACAACGACCTTGAAGTTGACAAAAAGGCTGACAAGGGCGTTATCCTTAATTCAAGAATACTTTGGTTCTACTCAAGTGCTTTTCTGACCGTCGGCGGCGAGGATAATCTGGACAATGCCCGCCACGCATACGAATTTCTGAAAGATCACTGCGTTGACCGTGAAAACGGCGGCGTTTACTGGATGATGAAGTATAACGGCGAGGTTTCCGACTCCATGAAGCACACCTATAATCAGGCGTTTGCTATCTATGCACTGTCCGAGTATTATCTTGCTTCAAAGGACAAGGACGCTTTGAAGCTTGCTTTTGAGCTGTTTGATACGGTGGAAAGCAAATGCACCGATAATATTGCCTATATGGAAGCATTTGACAGAAACTGGCAGCTTATCGAAAATGACGCCCTTTCCGAAAACGGTCTGATGGCGGATAAGACAATGAACACCGTTCTCCATCTTATCGAGGGATATACCGTTCTTCTGAAAGCAAGCGGCGATGTCCGTGTGGCGGACAGGCTGGATTTCCTGCTGAGGCTTGCCAAGGATAAGATATTCGACAGCGAAAACAACTGCCTTAAGGTGTTCTTCGATACGGAGCTGAATGTTATCGGAGATATTCACTCTTACGGTCACGACATTGAGGCGACCTGGCTTATCGACCGTGCCTGTGAGGTACTGGGAGATTCCGAGCTGGCTGCCGAATGGAAAGCGATAAACCTTCGCATTTCCGAAAATATCCGTACCCTTGCCCTGAAAAACGGTGCTCTCAACAACGAGCGTGAAAACGAAAAGATAGATACAAAGCGTGTTTGGTGGGTACAGGCAGAGGGTATTGTAGGTTTCCTTAATGCTTACAAAAACAGCGGCGGCAGAAAGGAATTTCTGGAGTCCGCAAAAATACTTTGGACTTGGGTCAAGGAAAAACAGATCGACAAACGCTGCGGCGAATGGTGGGGCGAAGTCGCCGAGGACGGTACACCTATGCTTACCGTTGATATGGTAAATCCCTGGAAATGTCCTTATCACAACGGAAGAATGTGTATGGAAGTTGTCACAAGAAATATAACAGAATTCTGAGGGGGAGCCAAATATGGCATTAATTAACGTAACCGAGCAGATCGTTGAAAAGCGTATGCAGGAGATCCTTCCGACTATCGACTGCTGCAAATGCGAAAAATGCTATCTGGATATGATGGCGATCGCACTGAACTATCTCAAGCCGCAGTATGTCAACACCGAAAAAGGACAGCTTATCAAGCTTGCAGAAAATACGTCTATCCAAAAATCCGTTGACATTGACATTGCCTGCGTCAAGGCTATCGATATTGTCAGCCGTTCTCCTCAGCATTGATATATTTCGGGAGGCTGAATGAATATTGTCTAAGGAACAGAATATAATTCTCAGTCAGGCTTCCGACATAATCTCCGAGGTCAGGAAAGCCGTTATAGGCAAGGACGATGTGATAATAAAAGTGCTGCTGGCGATAATCTCGGGCGGTCATATACTGCTGGAGGATATTCCCGGAGTGGGCAAGACCACTATGGCACTGGCTTTTTCAAAGGCACTGTCGCTGGACTACAAGCGTATGCAGTTCACCCCCGACGTGCTGCCGTCAGACGTTACAGGCTTTACACTGTTCAATAAGCAGACAGGCAGGTTCGAGTACAAGGAGGGTGCTGCCATTTGCAGCCTTTTCCTTGCGGACGAAATAAACAGGACCTCCAGCAAGACTCAGTCGGCTCTTCTTGAGCTGATGGAAGAGGGCAGCTTCACTGTTGACGGAGTTACAAGACAGCTTCCGAGACCATATATCGTCATTGCTACGGAAAATCCCATAGGCTCGGTGGGAACGCAGCAGCTTCCCGAATCCCAGCTGGACAGATTTATCGTGCGGCTTTCTATGGGCTATCCCGACAAAGACAGCGAGATAAGCATACTCAAGGCAAGAGCGGAAAGCGAACCTGCTGCAAATGTCCGCAGGATAGTTTCCGCCGAGGATATTATCGCTATGCAGGAAGCGGCTAAAAATATCTATGTTGACGACAAGGTCTATGATTATATGGTCAGACTTGCGGCTGCAACGAGAGAACACCCGCTTATCAGGCTGGGTGTAAGCCCCCGTGGGACGGTCGCTCTTGCTGCAATGACAAAGTCGGTCGCTCTGCTGAGGGGCAGAGATTTCGCTGTTCCCGATGATGTCAGATATATTTTCAAGGATGTGTGCTGTCACCGTCTGGTCATGTCACCAAAAGCAAAGCTTGGCGGCGAAACGGCTGCTTCGGTCACTAAAACCATTGCCGAAACGGTTTCAGCTGATTAATTTGAAAAAACAACTCACCGTTCCGAGGAGAGTGAAATAAATACAATGCAGAAAATATTTTGCGGCGGTAAAACCGCTGTTGTTACGGCTTTGACGCTGGTATTTGCTATGCTTCTCAGCCTGCGGACAGAGGCCGTGACATTTACCCCCAATTTTACCGTGGAAAGCGATGCTGCATACCTTGTCAATCTGGACAAGGATCTGACGCTTTATGAAAAAAATGCAGAAAAACGGTGCTATCCCGCATCGCTTACCAAGATAATGACAGCTATTATCGTGCTGGAAAACGTCCCCGACCTGGACAATACCTACGTTGAAGCCCCGCTGGTGGTCTTTGACGAGTTGTATATGACGGGTGCTTCCACGGCGGATTATTCCCGAGGCGAGATAGCTTCGGTAAACGACCTTATGCACGCTATGCTTATGGCTTCCGCCTGTGAAGCGGCAGGTACGCTTGCTTATCACGTCGGCGGAGAAAGCATTCCCAACTTCATCGATATGATGAACGCCAAAGCACAGGAGCTGGGCTGCACGGGAACTCACTTTGCCAATCCTCACGGGCTTTTTGACCCCGACCAGTACACCACTGCCAGAGATATGGCTGTCATCACTCAGTATGCTATCGAAAATTATCCCAAATTTATGGAAATAGCTTCGACGGTGGAATATCAGCTGTCCCCTACCAACAAGCGTCCCGACGGTGCGACTGTCTATCACACCAACAGTATGCTGAAATCCTCCAGCGAGTTCTATTATCCATATGCAAAGGGCATAAAAACGGGTACTCTCGATGAATCGGGACGAAATCTCATCACAATGGCAAGCTGTGACGGAAACAATTACCTTTTGGTGACCTTGGGTGCTCCTATGACCCTTGAGGACGGTACTAAGGCGAATTTCCAGTATACCGACCACCGAAACATTTACGAATGGGCGTTCAATACCTTTGAGTATATGAATATCCTTCGGACGGAAGAGGCTGTTGCAGAGGTTTCGGTCAGGTTCGGACAGGACAAGGATTACGTCAGCGTATGCCCCAAGGACCCATATTCCACCCTTTGGCCCAATACCTACGATACAGCCAATATTTACAGAAAAATAACCAAGGATGAGATCGTTCAGGCACCTGTCCATAAGGGCGACAAGCTGGGAACTATCGAGCTGCAGCTGTCGGGACAGACGCTGTTCACCACCGACTTGGTAGCTGTCGATGACGTGGAGATCTCAATGCTGGACTACAATATCGATCTGGCAAAGAAGTTCACAAAATCCTCAATGTTCAAGATAGCTATTGCGGGTGCTGTCGTTCTGGTCATGCTTTACGTTATCATCTACATTTCATCGGGACGCAAAAAGAAACGCCGCATCAAGCGTGTGAACAAGAGCAGACGTTTCTGACATATTTTTTGCGGAAACCGCCAAGCACGGCGATCTCCGCAAAAAATGCCCATAAATGGACAAAAGCCGACACTGCTTAATTGCAGCTCGGCTCATATAGCAATGATCATACCGTCCGTCAAGACGGAAAAGAAAGGATTGATAAATATGAAAGAACTCCCAAATGAGATGGAGAGAAATCTCAGGGCTCTGATCAAGTCAAAATACAGAAGCGTGAGGGAATTTGCCGCTAAGGCAGGTATCCCCTACACAACTGTTGCGACCATTCTCAACAGAGGTATACTTAACTCCACCGTCAGCAATGTTATCAAGATATGCAGTGCACTTAATCTTGATATTCATATGCTCACCAAAGGAGAGCTTGTTGAGGCAGCTCCCGACAACCCCGATGACTGCAAGTATGACAAAGAAACGCTGAAGGTCGCAAACGCTTATATGAATGCCACTTCGGACAATAAATTTGTCGTAAGGCATGTTCTTAATCTTGACTGATCCCGCAAACTGCACATTCGCAGGATCAGCTTTCCTTCCCCCAAAGGGTCAACCTTTTGGGGGGATTTTTTTGTCGGGAGGTGATGTACCCGACAGTATTAAGAATACCACAGCTTCCGAGGTTTGTCAAATATTTATGACAAACTTTGTCATTATTCGGCAAAAATAGTGGTAATTCGACGTAATTCGACAAAAAAATCTTCCAAATTCACTGTTGCAGTATTTGGAATAATGTGATATAATAGCTTTATAATGCTGATTACGGTTATCGGTACAAAAAGAATGGAGATATGAAAATGAAAATTATACTTGCTTCGGCTTCTCCCAGGCGGCAGGAGCTTATGAAGCTGATATGCGGATCGTTTAAAACCGTCCCTGCCGACATTGACGAAAGCCTCAGCGACGGCGTTCTGCCTATGGACGCAGCCGAGCTTCTCGCAAGAAAAAAGGCGGAAAAGGTTTCCGAGGATTACAAAAATGCCGTCGTTATCGGCTGTGATACGGCGGTCATTGTGGACGATATTCTGCTGGGCAAGCCCCACGATGACAGCGATGCCTACAAAATGCTGGCTCTGCTGTCGGGCAGAAAGCACAAGGTCGTTACGGGCGTCTGCCTGAGGTACGGCGATATGGAGGAAAGCTTCTCGGCAGTTTCTGAGGTGGAGTTCTATCCCCTCACCGACGAGGAAATCAACGAGTATGTGGAAACGGGCGAGCCAAAGGACAAGGCAGGTGCATACGGCATACAGGGCGAGGGCAGCCTGCTTGTCAAGGGCATAAGCGGCGATTTCTTCAACATTGTCGGTCTGCCCGCCGCACGTCTGAAAAGAGAGCTTGCCGATTTTATCAGGAAAATCGAAGAAAACTCCGAGGAA
This sequence comes from uncultured Ruminococcus sp., assembly GCA_964540575.1. Lineage (GTDB taxonomy): Bacteria > Bacillota > Clostridia > Oscillospirales > Ruminococcaceae > UMGS1889. Next base: position 82,899 of record CAZINI010000002.1, on the reverse strand, counting down.
TGACCTCACTTTTTCTTATAGGTCAATATTTCAAATGATACCTCCGTTTCGAGGGCTTCAAGGGCTTCCAGCCGCTTGTGACCCTCCTCGGAGGTTTTGTAATAATAAGGCGTCATGGAAAACAGCGAGCGAATGTCCTCGGCATTGTCAAGGAAGATAGTGTAGGACAGCTTTTCGGTGCCTATAAACTCAAAGCCGTCAAGGGCATAGTCCTTTACCTCGTTCAGGTAGGGCTTGTCGTAGACGGCTTTTTTCAGCCCCCAGAGATGCCGTTCTCCGGGGATAGCCATAAGCATCACACCGCCGTCTTTCAGAACACGGCGAAATTCATCCCCGCAATAGGGTGCAAAAAGGGTCGCCAGAATATCACAGGAACTGTCCCCGAAAGGCATATGAAAAATGCTTGCGGCGGCAAAGGAAATTTCTTTATACCGCTTGGCGGCGGCGTTTACGGCATTTTTGGAAATGTCAATGCCGAATATGTCCGCAGATTTTCCGTCCGACGCAAGATGTTCGGCAATAATTCCCGTGTAATATCCCTCACCGCAGCCTGCATCAAGGATAGTGCAGCCGTTTTCCGCATATTTGCAGACGGTTTCCGCAAATCTGTCGGCAAGAGGTTTGTAATATCCCTTGGACAGAAAGCTGCGGCGGGCGTTTACCATAAGCTTGTTATCCCCCGGCAGCTTGGAATTCATCATATCGGAGAGAAGAAGATTTACATATCCCGAAGCGGCAAGGTCGTAGCAGTGACCCTTTGAGCATTTCAGGGAATTTCCGTTTTTTGCTAATATTTCGCCGCATTTCGGGCAGATAAATCCGTTTGACATAAAAATCATTCCTTTTGAAAAGCAATAAATATAAAAGTTTCGCCAGCCTTTCCCAAAGGCTGCGGGTCGAGGGCAGAGCCCCGTCGCCCGTCGCAACGGGCGAAATACCCTTTCCAGCCGCTGACAAATCAAGCTCATTAACAGCAAATCAAACAAAACCAACAGCCAAAAAGCACCGCACACAAAATAAACAGTAAAGCATCTATCAATCGACCATAACAAAATCATTGAAAACAAAATCCGTGTGCGGTGCCTGCGAAAAATCGAAAGGGGGTTAATCCCCCGACGATTTTTCGCCATTGAGCCGACGGAACGGAGGCGGAAAAAGCAGTGGTCATCACCATTCCACGGCAAACCGTCAAGGACAGCACTCACGTTTTAAGTTATTATAGCATAAAAATTTCCCACAATAGCGTAATAAATCTGAACATTTAGTGTATCTTCCAAAAAAAGTTTGATAAATTCTTGACAAACTGCCTGCGGCAATGTAAAATATAAGATAGAGGGCGTGTTTTCTAAGGTAATATGTCGAACAGCAATGAAGCTGTCCCGAAAAATTCCTTGAAGATACGTCAATTTATTATGAAAGGATTGTTTGAAATGGGTTTGACTCTCACAGAAAAAATCTTGAAAAACCACCTTGTTGACGGTGAATTTGTAAAAGGACAGGAGATCGGAATCCGCATCGATCAGACCCTTACACAGGACGCAACGGGCACAATGGCATATCTTGAATATGAGGCTATGGGAGTTCCCAGAGTAAAAACCGAGCGTTCGGTCGCATATATCGACCATAACACACTCCAGTCAGGCTTTGAAAATGCTGACGACCACAGATTTATCGGCAGCGTTGCAAAGAAGCACGGCATTTATTTCTCCCGTCCCGGAAACGGTATCTGCCATCAGGTTCATCTTGAAAGATTCGGCGTTCCCGGAAAGACCCTTATCGGTTCCGACAGCCACACACCCACAGGCGGCGGTATCGGTATGATAGCTATCGGTGCAGGCGGTCTGGACGTTGCTGTTGCTATGGGCGGCGGTGCATACTATATCACATATCCCAAGATAGTTAAGGTAAATCTTACAGGCAAGCTTCGCCCCTGGGTGGCTGCTAAGGACGTTATCCTTGAAGTCCTCAAAAGACTGTCCGTTAAGGGCGGCGTCGGCAAGGTCATCGAATACTGCGGCGAGGGCGTAAAGACACTTTCCGTTCCCGAAAGAGCTACTATCACCAATATGGGTGCAGAGCTTGGTGCGACTACCTCTATCTTCCCCTCAGACGAGATAACAAAGCAGTTCCTTAAGGCTCAGCAGCGTGAGGAGGTATGGACGGAGCTTTCCGCCGATCCCGATGCTGTTTATGATGAGGTCGTTGAGATAAACCTTTCCGAGCTGGTTCCTCTGGCTGCATGTCCTCATTCTCCCGATAATGTCAAGTCGGTTGAGGAGATAGGAAATCTCAAGATAGATCAGGTCTGCATAGGCTCCTGCACAAACTCTTCTCTGATGGATATGCTGAAAGTCGCACATATCCTCAAGGGCAAGACCGTTCACCCCGATGTTTCACTGTCTATCGCACCCGGCTCCAAGCAGGTGCTGAATATGCTGGCTCAGAACGGTGCACTGTCTATCCTCATTGAAGCGGGTGCAAGAATTCTCGAATCCGCATGCGGTCCCTGCATCGGTATGGGACAGTCCCCCAACTCCAAGGGTATCTCCCTTAGAACCTTCAACAGAAACTTTGAGGGACGTTCAGGCACTAAGGACGGTCAGATATATCTCGTATCTCCCGAAATGGCTGCCGCTTCCGCTATCACAGGCGTTCTCACCGACCCGAGAACTCTCGGCGATATGCCCGAATTCAAGCTTCCCGAGGTATTCTCCATCAACGATAATATGATAGTTCCTCCCGCTCCCGTGGAGGAAATGGATAAGGTTGAGATACTGAGAGGTCCCAATATCAAGCCCTTCCCCGAAACTGCTCCTCTTATGGAAACCATTGAAGCAGGCGTTTCCCTGAAGGTGGGCGACAATATCACCACCGACCACATTATGCCCGCAGGTGCAAAGATACTGCCTCTGCGTTCAAATATCCCCGCAATTTCTCAGCACTGCTTTGCTGTATGCGATGAAAAGTTCCCTGCAAGAGCAAAGGAAATGGGCAAGTCTATCATCGTCGGCGGCTCCAACTATGGTCAGGGCTCGTCCCGTGAGCATGCTGCTCTTGCTCCTCTCTACTTGGGCGTTAAGGCTGTTCTGGTGAAGTCTTTCGCAAGAATTCACCGTGCTAACCTTATCAATGCGGGAATCCTCCCCCTCACATTCGTGAATGAGTCCGATTACGACTCTATTGCACAGGGCGATGTTCTCGTTCTGGCTGACGTAAGAAAGGCTGTTTCCGAGGGCAAGAGCGAGCTTACCGTTGTTAACAAGACAAGCGGAAAGGAAATTCCCGTTCTCTGCGAGCTTTCCGGACGTACCAAGGATATTATGCTTGCAGGCGGTCTGCTGGATTACACAAGAGAATCTCTGAAATAATACAGACATCAGGAGGGCATTATGAGCTATTTGGAAATGCTTTTGAGAAGAAGACATCACAGAAATTCCCACGCTGACCCAAGATATGGTATTCCGCTGTTTCTTGTCATGGGTGCAATAGTACTTTTCGACTATTTGGTTAAAAAATATGCACCCGATATGGACCCTAAGCTCAAAAATGCCCTCGCTGTTGCCATAGCCATCATAGTTCTTCTGCTGAGTTTTCTCCTTATAAACGCAGGCGGTTCCGAATGAGGCTGAAAGGCTACGGAAGGATTTCTCCCGGCACAGGCTGCTGTGTGATAATGGCATTTCTTGCAGTAAGAGCCGTATCAGAGGTTTTCCCAAGGAATTTGGAAATGTCCAAAGCATCGCTCATACTGCTTGCGGTCACACTTCTCATTGCCGTGACCGCCGGAGTATTATGCGGAAAAAAGCTGTGGCTGCTTCTGAAAGGTTTCTGCGAAAAGCATTTCCGAAACGGCGAAAGAATAGCGGAAATATCGGAGTTTGTGCTTATATTAGCAGTTTTTGCCGTATTGACCGTTTTCCAAATATAGCCTGTAAGCAGGACTTATATGTATGATAATACTGCGAAGCTGAACGCATAACCAAATTCAGCAATATATTTTACGGAGGTAATTAAAATGTCCGAGAAAATTAAAATGTCCACCCCCCTTGTTGAAATGGACGGAGATGAAATGACACGAATCATCTGGAAGATGATAAAGGATATACTTATCTGTCCTTATGTTGACCTGAACACCGAATATTATGACCTTGGTCTTGTACACAGAAACGAAACCAACGATCAGGTGACAATAGATTCCGCCGAAGCTACCAAGAAGTACGGCGTTGCTGTTAAGTGTGCGACTATCACCCCCAACGCTCAGAGAATGACCGAGTACGACCTCAAGGAAATGTGGAAGTCCCCTAACGGCACTATCAGAGCTATTCTGGACGGTACAGTGTTCAGAGCACCTATCATCGTTAAGGGAATAACTCCCCTGCTCCCCACCTGGACAAAGCCTATCACCATTGCCCGTCACGCATACGGCGACGTTTACAAGAACACAGAAATGAAAGTCCCCGACGGTGCAAAGGCTGAGCTTGTTGTTACCGACAAGGACGGCAACGAAACAAGAGAGCTTATCCACACCTTCAAGGGCTCGGACGGTATCATTCAGGGTCTGCACAACATTGACAAGTCCATCGCAAGCTTTGCAAAGGCATGCTTCAATTTCGCTCTGGATACAAAGCAGGATCTGTGGTTCGCAACTAAGGATACAATTTCCAAGAAGTACGACCACCGTTTCAAGGATATTTTCGCCGAGATATACGAGAACGAGTACAAGGCTAAGTTTGAAGCGGCAGGCATTGAATATTTCTACACACTTATCGACGACGCTGTTGCAAGAGTTGTCCGTTCAAACGGCGGATATATCTGGGCTTGCAAGAACTACGACGGCGACGTTATGTCCGATATGGTTGCTACCGCATTCGGAAGCCTTGGCATGATGACCTCCGTTCTGGTATCTCCCGACGGTGTTTACGAGTACGAGGCTGCTCACGGCACCGTTACCCGCCACTACTACAAGCACCTTAAGGGCGAGGAAACCTCTACAAACTCCGTTGCTACCATCTTTGCATGGACAGGAGCACTTAAAAAGAGAGGCGAGCTGGACGGCAACAAGGCTCTCTCCGACTTCGCCGAGAAGCTGGAAAAGGCTACCGTTCAGACCATCGAGGAGGGCGTTATGACAGGCGACCTTTATGTGCTTTCTCATCTCGAGGACAAGAAAAAGGTCAATACCGAGGACTTCCTGCTGGAGATCAACAAGCGTCTTGCGGCTATGATGTAATGAGAAATGTCTAAGAAAAGTGAAATTTCCTCATCGGTAATAAAGCGGCTTCCGAGATATTACCGCTTCACCGAGGAGCTTATCAGGCAGGGCTATACCCGCATTTCCTCTCAGGAGCTTTCGGAGAAAATGTCCCTGACCGCCTCTCAGATACGACAGGATCTTAACTGCTTCGGCGGCTTCGGTCAGCAGGGCTACGGGTATAATCTAGAGGAGCTGCACAGCGAGATAGGCAAAATTCTCGGCGTTGACAGACGGTTTGAAACGGTGCTTATCGGAGCGGGAAATCTGGGAAAGGCAATCGCCCTGCATATGAATTTCGAGAAAAAGGGCTGCCATCTGGCGGCGGTCTTTGACAGCGACCCTGAAAAAACGGGCGAGATAATCTCGGGCTATTCCGTAAATCCTATGGATAAGCTGGAGGAGCTTTGCTCGGAGATAAAGCCCGCAATCGCCGTTCTCTGCATACCGAAATCCGCCGCACAGGAGCTGGCGGACAGGCTGGTGAACATCGGCATCAAGGGCTTCTGGAATTTCAGCCACTATGACTTAAAGCTGGATTACAGCAACATTGTGGTGGAAAATGTCCATCTGGGCGACAGTCTGCTGACGCTGACCTACGGCGTTGCGGATATGACCGATAAATAAAATAATCCCCATATTCCGTTTTCTTTCGGAATATGGGGATATGTCATTTTACAGGATAGATTGCCATATTTCCAAGCTCATAAATAATAAGCTGCTGTGCCGTTTTTCCGATTTGTACCTGAACAGACTGTGAGCCGTCCAATACTGTCACTGTTTCAAGGGAGATCTCAGCCTGTGCCGAACGTTCGGTGAGGGAGTAGACCGTTTTGCCCTCCTCATTTTTTCGGCGGTTAATAAGACCTTTTTCCACAAAAAGGTCAAGTGCCAGGTTGACTGCCTTTGTAACAGTTATCTCCGAATAGCATTCCTCGGCGACCCGACGTATAAAATCGGTAACCGTCAGCTTTTCATTGTAAATGTGTATCCTGTCCCGCATAAAATACAGCCGTGCCAACTCGTATTGAAGCTCCTCTGTATGCTTGATGGTCTTGTCGGACTTCATAGCATAAATGCAGTCCGCAGCCCCCTGCTGTACACCCAGCGTTTGCTCAAGCTTCCGCACAAGCTGCCTTTTTTCCTGTGGTGTGGCAGCTTTGACTTTCTTGGGAACATTCGACGTATTGCTCAGATAAGCATTGACTGTATTCACAAACCGTTCCCCGAACTGTCCGAGCTTTTGCTCGCCGATACCGGATATTTGCTTCATCTCATCAAGCGTTTTGGGCAGATGCTTGCATATCCCGATGACCGACACAATGGGAATGACCTGATACGGGGCAGTATTCAGCTCACGGGCTATTTCCTCACGTTCTGCCTTAATAAGCCGCATAAGCTCATTGTCTATCTCATATTCCTCATTTGAACCGAGGGTATTTTCTGCCGCAGATATTCTGTTTATTACCTTCGCCCTGAAATCGGTCTGACCGTTCAGCAGTTCATCTCCCTTTGGTGTGATCTTAAGTACCTTGAATTCATTGTCCGAAACGGTAACAAGACCGTTTTCCTCCATCAGAGAAATGTAATAGGTCATTGCTTCATCGGAAATATCAGACATTGTTCCGAAAACAGGCAGCGTATTTAAATTATTTTTCTTAACACTTGCAGAATATGTCCCCCTGAGCACCGCCTTAACAGTAACGGCACTGTAACGCTGCTCCGTAATGCTGATGCAGTTTAGTATAGCCTTTGCGGGAATGGTCAGATCCATCTCCTGCCCCTCGCTCAGACAGTTTGAGCAGTTTCCGCAGAACTCCGGTGCTTCTTCGCCGAAACAGCTAAGCAGATACCGTCTGAGGCACTTTGACGTTACCGCATATGCAGCCATCTCGTTCATCTTGGCTGATGCATTACCATCGGCATTCTTAGCCTTTAGAATATTTTTATATATTGCCGGGTCCTGAGATGAATATACCAGGATAGACTCGGCAGGCGAACCGTCAATGCCCGCTTCTCTTGATTCCTCATAGAAGGTTTCTATATCCCTCGGCAGATTGTAGTGAATAACATAATCAACATCGGGCTCGCTGATATGTATTTTACTTCCGCCGGGCAGGATAAGTATATCTTTTATCTTGAAGAGGAAGTCCTCACAATACTTCGATTCTTCATCGGGATCCATAGGTTGTTTTGCAACCAAAAAACCGTCTGCATTCAAACGGTCATACAGCTCATCTTCCACTTCGGCCGAAGCACAAAACACGATACCTCTTTTTCCGGCACGTTCCGAAATAAGCTTTTTGAGTGTTTCATACCTTTCAGAGCTATTCGTGCCGCATTTCTCCAATTTATAGCTAAGATTTTTCCTGTCAAAGCACGGTGCGAATAAGTGATCCTGCTTTAATCTCAGCACTCTTGCAATATCCTGTCCGACTTCGCCCTTCAGCGTTGAAGCAAACGCAGCTATCGGTGGACGCTTTGGCAGACGCTCGATGGCTTCCGCTATACTTGTATAGACAGGGTCAAAATCCTTGTCACTCTTCAATGCATATTGAGCATTATCCACGGCAATATATGAAATATTCATCTCCTTGCAAGCCTCAATAAATTCGGGCTTTACAAACCTGTGAGGTGTAACGTAGATTATCTTGTACATTCCCGCCTTCATATTTTCCGTTGCCTTCTGCAGCTGTGCGGCGTTCAGAGTGCTGTTCAGATAAGCCGCCTTTACTCCCGACCTGACGAGAGAAAGCACCTGTGCATTCATATGCATAACACTTCGGTAAATAACAATAGCAGCTCCCTCCGCCATAACAGCAGGCAGCTGAACGCAGATCTCTCTATCTCTCCCCCAAGGAATGCCTGCCAGAACATCCCGCCCCGAAAGCATTGCATTTATTATCTTCTCCTGACCTTCACTTATGCTGCCAACACGATAATGCTTTTTCAACAACTCCGATTTCACATTCTGTTCCATAAATATATTCTCCTTATCATTTATACGGGCGATATTGCCATATTTCCAAGCTCGGAAAGGATAATCTGCTGTGCCCTTTCGCCTATTAATATGCGGACAAACTGCTCACCGTTTTTGGATATTGCTTCTTCAAAGAATATCTCATTTTCTGCCGAATGCTCAGTGGGATAATACTTCATCTTGTTCTGACTGTTTTTCTCCCTGTGTATAAGTCCCTTGTTGACAAGCATTCCGTAAGCCGCCGAAGTCGCTTTTGTCACCGAAAGCTCTGAATTCATTTCATCGGTAATATACCTGAAAAAATCTGAAATGGTCATCTTCTCGTCACATGCCGAAATGTGATCTCTGGCAAAATACAGCCTTGCCAATTCATATTGAAGCTCCTCCATATTCACGATAACTCGGTCACTAAGCTCTTTAAAATAAATGCAGTCCGCCGCACCCTTTTCCGCACCAAGGTCCTCTTCAAGCTTCCGAAGCAGCTGACGCTTTTCGCTGTCCGTCACGACAGCGACCTTTTGGGGCGGTTCACTTTCCCCGTTAATATAGTCGGTTATCACCTGCAAAAATCTCTTTCCGAACTGTTCCAGCTTTTTTTCTCCTATACCGGGGACATTCAGCATCTCCCCGAGAGTCGTGGGACGTATCTTGCAAATTCCTATAAGAGTTGCATTGGAGAAAACCACATAGGGCGGTACGCCAAGCTCTCTTGCTATCTCCGTCCGCTCGGCTTTCAGAAGCTGCATAAGCTTTTCGTCCGCCGCATATTCCTGACCCGCATCGCTGTGAACGGTTTTCTGCCTTGAGTAAGCAGGCGTTGTGTCCCTGCTTTCCGACGCTGACATTTTCTTCGGTATCATCACTTCAAATGTGATCTTTCCGGTTAAGATAGCGTTACCCTTTGAGGTTATCGTCAGTATCTTATATTCATCGTCCGATACGGAGATAAAGCCGTTGTCCTCCAGAAGTGAGAGATAATATGTCAGCGTATCGTTTGAAACATTTTTCATAAGCCCGAATACCGACAGCTTATCAAACTCCCTTTGCAGCACCTTCTGTGACCGTGACCCTCTCAGCACTGCCTTGACCATGGACGCTCCGAAACGCTGCCCCGTTCGGTAAATGCAGGAAAGTATCATCTGTGCGGGGATAGTCAGGTCGGTTTTCTCCATATCCCCCGAACAATTTGAGCAATTTCCGCAGTAAACGGGAGCGGTTTCCCCGAAATAGTTCAGTATGTACTGCCGCAGACACTTGGAGGTGTCCGCATAAGCTGCCATAACATTCAGCCGCTTCAAGGCTCTTTCGCTGACCGTCCGAGCCTCCTCGGGGGTAAGCTCGGAATTGCCGCTTCCGGTTTTTTCAATAAGATATTTTGCCGTAATAATGTCCTGTGCCGTGTAAAGCATGACACATTCGGCGGGAGAACCATCTCTGCCCGCACGTCCCGCTTCCTGATAATAGCTTTCAATGTCCTTCGGCATATTGTAATGGACAACGTAAGCCACATCGGGCTTGTCGATACCCATTCCGAAAGCGTTGGTGGCAACGATTATCCTGATCCTGTCGTAAATGAAATCCTCCTGGGACTGCTTTCGCTCGGCATCGGTCAGACCTGCATGGTATCGGGCGGCGGAATAGCCGTCGATCTGCAAACGCTCACAGACCTCCTCCACCGTTTTTCGGGAGCTGCAATAGACAATGCCGCAGCTGTCGGGATAGCGGGAGATTATCTCCCGAAGCTCGTCATATTTCTTTGACGGACGGGCGTGCCGCACCTCAAAGCGGAGATTTTGCCTGTCAAAGCCCGTAGTAAGACAGAACGGGTCGCATAGCCGCAATGCCGACACCACGTCCCGCTTGACAACATCGGTAGCAGTCGCCGTAAACGCCGCCACAACGGGACGTCTTGGCAGACGACCGATAAAATCCGCAATTTTCAGATACCCGGGACGGAAATCCTGTCCCCACTGAGAAACGCAGTGTGCCTCGTCCACCGTCACCAGCGTGATATTCAGATGAGAGCAAGCCTCGATGAAGCTTGAAGTTTCCAGCCGTTCGGGGGCGACGTAAATTATCTTGTACATTCCCTGCCGCATATTTCCCTCTGCCTTAAACATCTGAGCGGCGGTAAGGGAGCTGTTGAGATACGCAGCCCGTATGCCCGACTGAACAAGTGCCGTGACCTGATCCTTCATCAGGGAAATAAGCGGAGAGATAACGATCGCCACTCCCTCCGACATAAGTGCGGGCAGCTGATAACAGATGGATTTTCCCGCACCCGTAGGCATTACCGCCATCACGTCCCGTCCCGCAAGGATAGTGTCGATTATCTGCTCCTGACCCTCACGGAAGCTGTCATATCCGAAATAGGTTTTCAGTGCGGCAAGCTTTTGATTTTCTTCCATATTTTATCTCCCATCATATCCTGCATTTCACAAATTTATATACAAATTTTCCAAAGCCCGATTTCCCTTTGTAAATGTTCATTGCAGCCGTTTCCGCCGCCGATGCTGCCGCCGAAAGCTCCGAAGCGTCCAGACCGTTTCGGGAATAGCTTGCTTTCAAAGCCGCTGCCGTAATGACCTCCGCCGCCCCGTTAAGCTGAGGATATTCCCCGTCAAGCTGCTTGGCGGTATTTTCGGAAATATGCTTTTCGGCGGTCTGCACACCGCAGTCGTGAAGAAGCTTTCGGAAATATCTCTCCACCGAGCGAATGCCCTTACCGTCCCGGATAACGGCGAAGCCCCGCTTTCTTGCTGCCCGCACAAGGTAATATCTCCCGAAAAACAATGCGGGAACGGCAAGTATGATTCCAATAATTGTAAGGAGCGTTTTCAGCGGGATAAGTGCCTTTCCGCCGCTGCCGTTTTCCGTGCCGATAAGCGGAGGGCGTTCGGATATTCCCGTTTCCGTCTGAGGTTTTGGAGATATGGGGGGCTTGTTCGGCTCGGACAGTTCAGTTTCGGGGAGCGTTGCTTCCGTTTCGGCGGGGGTGGTTTCCGTCTGCGGCTGAGTTGTTTCCGAAATTATGCTGTCCTCAAATGCCGCATTATAGCCCTTTGTGGCTTCTATGGGATACCAGCCGAAGCCGTCCACATATATCTCCGCCCAAGCGTGGGCGTTGTCGTCAAGGATAGTAACGCTGTCACGGCTGCCCAGCCTTGCGGCGGGTGAATAGTTCTCGGGCTTGATGATAAAGCCCTCACAGTAACGTGCGGGAATTCCTTTATATCTTGCAAGCAGAACGGCAGCAGTGGCATAGTGGGTGCAGCTGCCCTTTTTGTTTGTCAGCAGGAAATATTCGGCGAAATCCTCACCCTCGGGAGTTTTTCCCGCAGACAGGCTGTATTCGGTATTATCGTTCAGATAACCGATAATGTAGTTTATCACACCACGTCTGTAATAGTAATAATCGGGAGAAAGATCCTCAATATCATTAGTACCCTCGAAAACTATCTCCCCCGCCTTGAAATCATCGGGCAGGTCAAGATAGGTGTCGTAAACAAATTCACGATATGCAAGCTCATCATCATACCACGGATTTTTTACGGAAACAAGCGAACCGTCCTTTTCAGCATAGATAAATTTCGGATATTCCACGACCCTGTCCCAGGGCAAATATCCGGAAAATTTCGCTAAAAAATGTGCATTCCTATAAACCGTATTCACCGCAGCACCGCTGTACTCCCGCTTTCCGCCCGATGAATAGGAACCGTCCAGAATGGGCGTAACATTTGCGTCCCGCCTGAGATTTGAATAGGGCAGATATGCGTATTTCTTCATTGCCCCCAGATTTTTCACGGTGTAATCGTATATACCGTCACTTATCATTGTGGTATAGAAAACATTTTCCGTTATCTGCGGGAAATAGCTTTCGGAAAATCCCGCCGAAACGCTGTTATATTTCGCCGTCTGTTCGGCGTCAAACGGCTCCCAGCTTGTTCCCGTGTAATTTGTCCCCGTGAAGCCTTTCAGATACACAGTGTCCTTCTGCTTCACAAGAGAAACCTCCAGCATGGGGATATGGGCATATTCCACCGTATCAAAGCGTCCCAGCTTTCCCTCGTTTATGCCGCCTATCCGTGAATTTTTCAGGTGAAGTGCCTCGGAAACGTCCTCAAGAAACATTTCGGGAGTGGTGTTCCTGACGTAATCCGCAAATTTTATCCGCATATCGTCTATCTTCTCCGAACGCTCAAAGCCGGAGGTTTTCACCCATATCCTCGCCGCCGAAAAGCTTATGAGCATAGCAAGGCAGCCCATACAGGCGGATTGAAGCATAGCCTTCCGCACCTTGACGTCCCTCAGCTTCCGCTTGAAGGAGAAGCCGGGCAATTCCGAAGCCGCCGCTCCCGTCCATACGGAAATAAGCAGGGCAAAGCAGAGATAGTTTGGTACAAGCCCGAAATAAAGCACCATTTCCGCAGGAGCAAAGGTGGCAAAAAACAGCAGTATCAGATTGGGCGACGGTATCATTGACGCACATATCACCGCCGCAGTCACCGCCGTGCAAAAGCAGATAAATCCCTCCGCACAGCCCTCGGGCGGGATATTTTCGGGCAGCTCGTAGAACGCTCTGTTTGCATAATCGTAATTGACCACAGAAATATATTTATTTGCGACTATCATATAGCCGTATAAAAGCCGTTCAAACCGTTTAAAGCAGAATATCCCCCCGAATACGACCGAAGCCGCCGCAGCAGCACCGCCAACGTACAGCCCCGCTTTCCCCTTTACAAGGGATATAACAAAGAACACACCCGCAGTGACCGCAGCAGTCACCGCCGCCGCAGAAAGCAGCTGCTCCAAGCCCACAGCCGTAAGAAAACAGCCAATGGAAGCAATCGTCCCCGCAAACGCCAGAATAAGCCGAACCGCCGACTGAAAAAGCCTGTCCGAAATGCGGGGCACAGATACTTCCGTCCCCGTTTCGACGGTTATCCCGCAGGGGACGGACGAACGCCTGAATTTATTCTTCATAAGCTTCCTCCGAGATAACGAAAATATCCGCATTATCGGGAAACTCCGCCGGTTTTGCCGCTTCTTCCGAGGTAAATATCACCGAACAGGGACCTGTTCTCTCCCCGAGAACAGCCGCTGTCTGCAAGATGCGTTCCTTGTCCTCCGAAGCGGTCACGGCACACAGGTGAACGTCTGACGGTATCTCCCCGAGAAGCCCGAAAAAATCGTCCTCCCTCTCTCTGCCTATTTCCGAATACAATTCCGAAAGGGCGGTGAAATAGCTGTCCTCATCGCTGACAAAGCAGCTTATGCCCGAAAAATGCAGCCCGAAGCGGACACTGTCGGCAAGCAGGGCATTTGCCGCCGAACAGAGAGCAGTCAGCATACGGTCACACTCCGTCAGCCGCTCTTTCATATCTCCCGAAAAAAATATGTCGGCACAGACGGACACACGCTTGTCCGCAGGCTGAGAAAGCTCACGGACAAGGAGATTTTCGTAACGTCCGCTCAGCTTGTGAAGTATCCTGTTTTGCGGGTCGCCCTCACGGTATTCTCTTATGTCGAATATCTCCGAGGGGTCATCTCCGCTGACGGAAACAGAAAGCTCCGCACTGTCGGAAAGACTTGCCGTTTCCGACGGGACTATTTCATCGGCGGGACGAAGCCTTGGCAGAACGCAGATGGAGATAGGCTCTCCCAGCCGCCTTTTTATGCGGAAAAGCCTGAGCATATCGTGAAAAACAATGCCCTCGGGGGTGAACAGAAGGTTCCCGCAATGCTCCGAGGTCACCGCCGCCGATGCCCCGCCCGAACCGGACGCCGGCAGTGCGATAACGGCTGACGAACGCTTTTCCCCGCCGCCGAAGCTGTTTTTCACAGAAAAAATCAGCGTTACGGAGGGTGCGGGCAGAAAAACGGGATTTTTCACCCACATTCGAAAGCGGACTATCTCTCCCCGTTCGCAGACCCCCGAGCGTTTATCGCAGACTATCCCCGACTTTGCGGAAAATGCCGTTATCAGCAGCAATATCAGCGAAACAACGGGAAATACCACCACCGCCGCAAGCACCATAAGGGACAATGTGTCCTGATATAAAACGTAAAAAGCACCGCAGCCCAGCAGGATTATCAGGTAGAGAATTTTCATAAACGGCAGCTAAACTCCTTGTTTTCATCGGAGATATATTTTTTCAGCGGACATTCGGCACATTTCGGGTTTCTCGCCCGACAATAATCCCGTCCGAAGATAACTATCCTGTGGCAGAAATCGGAGGACTTTTCGGGGGGGATAAGCTTTCTCAGCTCCTCCTCCACCTTTGGCGGCTCGGTCTTGTCGGTCAGCCGAAGCCGTCCGCATATGCGTATAAAATGCGTGTCGGTGACGATTGCGGGAAGATGATGAACGTCCCCCATAATAAGGTTGGCGGTCTTTCTGCCAATACCGGGAAGGGTGATAAGCTCGTCGATAGTTTTGGGTATCTCCCCGCCGTACCGTTCGGAAAGTGCCTTCATCATTCCCACGATGCTTTCCGCCTTTGTCTTATAAAGCCCGCAGGGACGGACTATTTCCGCCACCTCGTTAACGTCTGCATTGGCAAAAGCCTCGATGGAAGTGTATTTTGCAAAAAGCTCCTTTGTGACCACGTTCACCCGCTCATCGGTGCATTGAGCGGACAGTCTGCCCGCTATCATCAGCTCGTAGGGCTTGCTGTAAATAAGCGAGCATTTTGCATCGGGATAAATGCTTTCCAGCCCCGAAACAGCCGCCAGTGCACGCTGCTTCTTAGTCATTTCCGCCCCTCCGTTTCAGAATTTCGCTGTGAGCCGCTTCAAGGACCGCCTTATCCTGAGGATAATTGAGCTTTGCCATTGCATCATCGAAATTCAGCACCCATGAAGCCCCCAGCTCCTCTTCCTGAATTTTCGGGGGAACGCCCTCATAGCTGCCCACGAAATAGACGCAGTTTTTGCGAATACCGTTCGGCAGTGTAAACGAGTATGCAAAGCGGAAGCCCTCCCACGGCGTAACGTTCAGACCCGTTTCCTCGTATACCTCACGAACGGCGGTTTCCCGTTCGGTTTCGTTCAGCTCGATATGTCCCTTGGGAAAGCCGATATGTCCGCTGTCTGCATTCTGCACCAGCAGGAATTTTATCTCGCCGTTTTCCTCGGTAAAGCAGACTGTGCCGCAGGTCTTTTCGTACAGGCAGACGGCTTCGGTATGATAAAACTGCTCCTGAAAATGGGTTTCATTGAGCATATACGGCTCATAAAGCAGGGGCTTGTCCATAGTATCTCCCGTGAGATATTCCTCGGGGACTGCACACCATTTGTCCTCGTTGTCATCGCTTCGGAGAAGCACTCCCACAATAACCCCCCGACAGCTTTCGGCAGGCGTTTTGCAGCCAAGCATATACACGTCCTGACACTCTCCGTCCCCCGCAACAAGCCCGTCCACATAGCCGTAGTTTATGGGATAGATAATATCCTCATGCTTGGGGTGGACAGTCCCCGCAGGTCTGTCAATTTTTATATCAAAAACCTTTCCGAGATATGAAAGGTCGCCTTTTTCTATCTGTACAGACATTTTTATTTCCTCCGTATCATACAGGCTCAATGCCCGTTATTATTGTAATAAGCATAATTCCCATAAATATCCACATAGGTACGCTTGAGAAAAACATCGGAACGTCCCTTAGGCGGTGATATTCCGTCCTTGGGGGGAGCTTTGCCATTCCCGAACGCTTTTCTGTTTTATAGTAGATAATTCCGCAGATAACGGCTATTACAGGAATTGCGAATATCCACACGGTAAATATAGTATTGGCTGTTACCTCGTCATACTGCTCATAGATGGAAATACATTCCATAATGGTATTGGCGGCACAGTGGCAGATAATAGCAGGTATCAGCGACCTGCTCTTTACGGTGATATAGCCAAGCCATAAGCCGCCCATAAAGCCCAGTATCAGCTGCAAAAGATTTTGGTGCCACAGCCCGAAAAGCAGTGCGGTTGCGAATATGGCAAATCGGCTGCTGACCTTTGACATTCTCGACAAAAGACAGCCTCTGAAAAGCAGCTCCTCAAAAAGAGGTGCGGTTATCGATGAGGTTATTATCCCCACCACCGCCATTCGGAAGCTTTCCTCGGTTTCGTAATCCAGAGCCGGTATGCCCAGCCCCACTGCATCTAATCCAATCAAAACGAAATTCTCGATGATGATAGCCGCTGCCTGTATTCCCAGAAAAATTATCAGCGAAAGCAGAATGAAGCTGCCTGTCAGCCCATCGGCGGAAAAATAGCTTTTGAGCTTCTCTCCCCCCGTAAAACGTTCTATAACAATAACTATAATAGTTGCTATCGTAACGGAAAAATAGGAAATTATCGTTTCATAGAAATTCATATAATTCGGCTCATCGGACATCAGACCCTTAGAATCCCATATGCTCATCCAGATGACCGCCACGAACATCATAATGGCAAATGCTGCCAGCATCAGCCAGCCGCAGGTGCTGTATACCGACCTTATCTTTTTCTTTTCGTAAACGCTCGGTTCAAACGGTAAACGGGGCGGCTGTGGGGGCTGAGGGGGATAATAGGGCTGATAACCTCCGTAATTGTTGTAATTGTAGTTATTCTGCATTGCCTGTTATATCCTTTCCGCTTCGGTTTTCCGAAGCAAGCCTGAGAATTTCGGCATATATCCCAGCCACTGCCTGATACAGCTCAGGCGGTATGCCCTCGCCTATTTTGAGCATAGTAAGCAGTGCGGCGGCAGAATCGTCCCTGTAAATGGGAACGCCGCTTTCATCGGCTATTTCTATTATCCTTTCGGCGACCTTGCCGTGCCCCGAGGCGACAACGACGGGTGCCGTGTCCTTTTCGGGACTGTATTTCAGTGCGACCGCAGAGCTTTCCGCACCGGTTCGCCGCCGTTTATTAGACCTTGACATTTAGACCACTCCTTCTGTCCTTTATAGACGGGAAAACCTGTTCAAGGCTTCTGTGCTCCCTGAGTGCGGCAACAGAAGTCTTTTTCACCTGATAGCCGCAGGACGCCGCTATTTTCGGGATAGCAGTCTTCATGGGTGCAAAGACGTTTTCCGTTCCCGAGGGGCAAAGGAGCATTACATCGAGATATTCGTTCTTTGCGTATATCTCCATTTCAAATCCGCCGACATTTTCCACATCGAAGCTGAGGAAGATATGGCTGCCCGTTCCGCCGTCCTTATCGGTGACGCTGCCCGCAGCACCGTTGTCCGCCCACAGCTCGCCGTATGCCCGAACATCCTTCACTTCCATAGGCATAAGCATATGCATAAGCGGAGTTTCAGCACCGGGGGTCGTAAGCATATTTTCCGCAAGAATTGCCTTGTTCATACCCGAAAGTGCCTTTAGCATGGGATTATCCGCATTCTTGGAAATGAAATCTGTAAATGTTTCCATGGACGACGGGGGCTTGTAGACCGTGCCGTCCTTGTTGGACAGTGCCTCAAGTGCCTCGTTCAGCTTGTGAGCCGCTGACATTTTTATTTCCTCATTTTCCACGCTGTTGAGAATAGCACCCAGCCTGTCCGCCAATGCGTTCAGGTCGCCGCTTGTGCTGAAGCCCTCAATAAGCTTTTCGGCGGCAGCCTCGTCCGATGACGGGAGCAGCTGAGAAAGCACCGCCTTCAACGCTTCCTCGGGCTTCTGAGCGTCCACATTTACCGAGGATAGGAACGCCCGTACCGTTTCGGAAGAAAGGTTTGAGGTATGTATGGCGGCATTCTTGGACAGCCTTGCAGTGACCATTGCAAGCACCGTGTCCATAGACGCCTTCGCCGCCGGATTTTCCGAAAGCGTTTCGGAAGCATTATCCGACAGATTTTTTGAAGCTGCTGCCGTATCATAACCGACAAGCTGCTTATCGGAACTGAAAATATCCGAAGAAAGCAGTGCAGCCTTCATATCGGCAGGCATGGGGCTTTTCCCCACAAAGTCCGCAAAAAGCTTTGTGAATGCTGCCTTTCCGTCCTCGCCCGCTATCATATCCCGAAGATTTGCAAAGGCGTCCCGAAGCGGCTCCGCACCCGAGGTAAATCGGGACAGATTATGCTTTACAATGGGGATAATATCCCGCATCTTGTCGCTGAGAAGCAGACTCTGCGATGCATTTTCCAAAGCGGACAGCACCGCCTGCTTTATCTCGGAAAAATTCTTGGGAGCGTCCGCCGCCGAAAGATCGGCGGCAATATTCATAAACAGTGCCGAAAGCTGCTTGTTTGGTGCAAGCTCCTCAGCCATAAATTTCATATTCGCCGCAAGGGAATTGAGTATCTCCCGCTGAGAGGAGGCATTTGCCGAGGTCTTGAGCAGACTGAAAACCGCCGACTTAAGCTCCGCAGAATCGGGATTTGCCGCCAGCATATTCCGCACGGCGTCCCACATTTTCCCCTGAAACAGAGTGACGTTTTTCTGCTGGGACAGCAGGTCGTCCGCCGCCGACTCGGGAGTCTGCATTATCTCCGATGCAAATTCCGTTACCTTATTAAGAAGCTCCTCGTTCCCCTCAGCCTTTATCATGGAAACCGTTTCCGAGCTGAGCAGGGATTTCAGCGTTTCTGCCGCCGCCTTCGGATTGTTTGCAAGCTCCTTGGCGATATTCAGCAGGTTGGAATTCTCGGAAAAATCGGAGTTTTCCTGCTTGTATTGTTCGGTGCGGTCGTTTGTCTTGATGATCTTGGTCATATCCGCAAGCTCAAACACCATATCGTTCTGCACAGGCGGCTGCTTTACGGCGTGAGTATAGTTCTTCGGAACAATGGGTGTGGTTAACTGTATCAGGTCTGCCATATAATTATCATCTCGTTCCTTGATCGTGATTTTGTTAACATTATGTTAAATTGTTATCCAATAAATGGTGATTTTAGAGTCAATTTAAATAAAATTTGTCAAAATAAACAAAATTTAGCTTGTAAATTTTTAATGTTTATTTGTTTAATATAACATTTTGCACTTGTAGTTGAGCAAATTTTATTGTATAATATAGATATATGCACGATGTATATCATTTCGATCATACAACATAAAGTGCAGTCCCCCTTTGCACTCAACCTATTTTATATTATATAGTATTACTGCAAATTTTGCAATACCGTATTAAAAATAAAACTCCTGCGGTGCAGCTTATTTTCACACAAGCACCCAATACGAAAGGAATGGTACATAATTATGGGTAAGTTTGAACCGGGAATGGAAGGCATGATCGACGCATACATCTTTGAAGCCACTTCGCTGCTTGAACGCCTTGACCAGATTCTTATGGCAACCGAAAGCAACAGCAGCTTCGGCGAAGAAGATATAAACGAGATCTTCCGTATTATGCACACTATCAAAGGCTCTTCCGCTATGATGGGGCTGGACAATATGTCCAAGCTGGCTCACGCAGTTGAGGATATGTTCTTCATCATCAGAGAGGAGCACCCCGTAATTGCACAGATAGAGTCCCTTTATGACCTTGTATTCAAGGCATCCGACCTGCTCAAGGCAGAGATAGATCTTATCCAGGAGGACGAGTACGAGCCAACCGATTTTACCGCCCTTATGGAAACTATCAGAGGATACGCCGCTTCGCTGAAGGACGGCAGCTCCGCTGTGCCTGCGGCTGCACCCGCTCCTGCGGCAGCTCCCGCACCTGCTCCCGTTCCCGAAGCAGAGCCTGCCCCCGCCGAGCCCGCTCCCGTGGAAATGCAGAAGGTCGCTTCGCTGACTACCGTTAAGGTAATGTTCGACGACGACTGCCGCATGGAAAATCTCAGAGCACTTATTATCGTCAATAAGCTGCAGGAGGAGTGTCTGACCCTCAGATACGAGCCAGCGGACATTGAAACCAATTCCGATACCGCAAAGACTATCATCGAAAACGGATTTATCATTCACTTCAAGTCCGCTACCACCGATGACAATATCCTGAAGCTTATCGAGGAATCGCTGAACGTTAAGTCCTACGAGGTTCTGGAATACGGCTCCGATGAAGGCGTTGATGTTCCTTCAGCAGAGCTTACTACCGTTAAGGTAACATTTGAAGCAGAATGCAAGATGGAAAATCTCCGTGCACTGATGGTCGTGAACAATATCAGAGATATGTGCGAGCTGCTTGCATATGAACCGTCGGACATTGAGGAAAATTCCGCAACTGCCGATATTATCGTAAACAACGGATTTATGATACATTTCAAATCTTCCCATACTACCGAAGAGGTCATGGCGAAGATAACCGAAAGCCCCAGCGTTGATATGTGTACGCTGGTAAAGGAGGGTACGCCCGCAGCAGCAGAGCCTGCACCCGTACCCGCTGCCGCTCCCGCAGCAACGTCAGCTGCACCTGCCTCCCCCGCACCGACTGCCCCCGCAGCAGCCACACCCGCTGCCGCTCCCGCAAAGAAGGCGGAAGCACCCAAGTCCGCAGCCCCTGCCGCTCCCGCTGCACAGAAATCCCCTGCCGCAGCCGCAGGAACAGGTTCAAAGGGCAAGCAGAGCCTTATCAGCGTAAATCTGAACAAACTGGATCAGCTTCTGGATATGGTCGGCGAGATCGTTATCACCGAAGCAATGGTTACCTCCAACCCCGATCTCAAGGGACTTCAGCTGGATAATTTCCAGAAAGCTGCAAGACAGCTCCGCAAGCTCACAGACGAGCTTCAGGACATTGTAATGTCTATCCGTATGATACCCTTGTCGGGTGCATTCAATAAGATGACCCGTATCGTCAGGGATATGAAAATAAAGCTTAACAAGGACGTTGACCTTATCTTCGAGGGTGAGGACACCGAGGTAGACAAGTCCATTATCGACAGCCTGAACGATCCCCTTATGCATATGGTAAGAAACTCTATGGACCACGGCATCGAGGAAACCGCTCAGGAACGTATCGACGCAGGCAAGGACCCCAAAGGAAAGATCACGCTGGCGGCTTACAGTTCGTCCGGTGAAGTTGTTATCACCGTTTCCGACGACGGCTACGGCATCAACACCGAAAAGGTTCTCGCAAAGGCAAGAAAGAACGGTCTGCTGACCAAGCCCGACGAGGAATATTCCAACAAGGAAATCTTCAATATGATAATGCTGCCCGGTTTCTCCACCAACGAGCAGGTCACCGAATACAGCGGCAGAGGCGTTGGTATGGACGTTGTTAAGAAGGGCATTGAGAAGATCGGCGGTACTGTTTCCGTTGACTCCAAGGAGGGCTTCGGAACAAGCTTTATCATCAAAATTCCCCTTTCGCTGGCTATTGTGGATGGTATGGAGGTTTCCGTCGGAAGCTCTATCTTCACTATCCCCATCAGCTCAATCAAGGAAAGCTTCAAGCTGAGAGAAAATCAGCTTATCAAGGATACAAGCGGCAAAGAAATGATAATGATAAGAGGTCAGTGCTATCCCCTTATCAGGCTTTACGAGCTTTATGAGCTTGAAACCAAGGTCACCGATATTTACGAGGGCATCATCATTCTCGTCGAAAACGAGGGCAGAAGTGCCTGCCTGATGGCTGACGAGCTTATCGGCGAACAGCAGGTAGTTGTAAAACCCTTCTCGCCTATGCTCAACAACTTCAACGTTAAGCAGAACGGTATGGCAGGCTGCTCTATCCTGGGCGACGGCTCTATTACCATCATTCTGGACATCGGAAATATCATCTCCGACTTCTGATCGCAGTCTATCAATAATAGAAACGAGGTTTTTACAATGAGTGAAGTTCAGAATACAGATTTTTCCGTTACAGGCGGCGAACTGCTGCTGTTTCTCATAGACAACTGCACATACGGCATTGAGATACAGTACATAACCGAAATTATCGAGATCGAACAGATAACCGTTATCCCCAAGGTGCCCGATTATATCAAGGGCGTTATCAACCTGAGAGGCAAGGTCGTTCCAATTATGAGCGTCCGCAGACGCTTCGGTAAGGAGGAAATACCTTACGACGCCCGTACCTGCATCATCGTTATCGAGTGGCAGGGAACGTCCGTGGGACTTATCGTTGACAGAGTAAGAGAGGTCGTAAGCGTTACTCCCGACCAGATAAGCGAAACTCCCAATTTCAAGAATGTAAACTCAAATAAATATATCAAAAGCGTTATCGAAAGCGGCGACGAAATTCGCCTGCTTCTGGACTGCCAGAGAATTATCGAAAGCTGAACGGACGGTGCGTTGATTTGATGAAGCTGACAGACGATGATTTCCTCCGCCTTGTTACCTACATGAAGCAGAATTACGGAATAAATCTCTCCAAAAAGCGTGTGCTTATCGAGGGACGGCTTTCCAATATGGTGTCCGAAATGGGCTATACCGATTTCAAAAGCTATATTGATTTTGCTCTGAACGACAGGACAGGTGCAGAAACCATCAAGCTTGTAAATAAGCTGACTACTAACCATACTTTTTTCCTGAGAGAACCCGCACATTTCGATTTCCTGAAGGAAACTGTCCTCCCATATCTGGAAAGCACAGTGAAGGACAGGGACCTGAGAATATGGTGTGCTGCATCATCTACGGGACAGGAGCCGTATACTCTCGCTATGACTATCGACGAATATTTCGGCTCACGAAAGGCTATGTGGGACTGCCGCATACTCGCCACCGACCTGGACACCGATGTGCTGAAAACGGCAAAAGCGGGCATCTACAGCTCCGAGCAGCTGAGCGACGTTCCCGATGAATGGATAAGGAAATATTTCCGCCGCATCGACAACACCCGCTATCAGATTTGCGACAGCATACGCAGTCAGGTGATATACAAGCAGTTCAACCTTATGAACGATATTACCTACAAAAAGCCCTACGACCTTATCAGCTGCCGAAATGTTATGATATATTTCGACCAGCAGACAAAGGACGACCTTATCGAACGCTTCTACGACTGTACCAAAAACGGCGGCTACCTCTTTATCGGTCACGCAGAAAGCGTTTCAAAGACATCAAGATACAAGCATATAAAGCCTGCTATCTATCGTAAAATGGAATAAATCACAAAATATCCGCTGGGACGGTGATAACTATGACAAGCAATCAGCCGGTCAAGGTTTTAATTGTCGATGATTCGGTATTTTTCCGAACATCGCTGCAAAGAGTAATTTCGCAGAATGAAAATATACAGATAGTCGGCTGTGCAGGCGACCCTTACGAAGCCCGAGATAAGCTTCTGGAGCTTCGCCCCGACGTTATGACGCTGGACGTTGAAATGCCCAAAATGAACGGCATAGATTTTCTCCGCAGGCTGATACCGCAGTATCCTATTCCTTGTGTGGTAGTGTCCTCAGCACCGCTCAGTGCGTTCGATGCGGTGGACGCAGGTGCAGTGGATTACGTTAAAAAGCCGCAGATAAAATCTCCGCAGGATCTTCAAAATTTTGCCGACGAGCTTACCGAAAAGATAATCACCGCAAAATCTGCACGAATTATGAGAAAAAAAGCAAGAAAACCCGCCGCTTCGGGCGGAAACGACTATCGCCCCATAGCTTCCTATATCGCCGCTGCTGAAAATAAGGGAACTTCATTCGGCAGCAAGGATTCTATCATTGCATTGGGTGCTTCCACAGGCGGCACGGAGGCTCTTCAGGTGGTCATTCAGGGACTTCCCGAAAATTCCCCGCCCATAGTTGTCGTTCAGCATATGCCCCCCGTATTCACCAAAATGTACGCCGAAAGGCTCAACAAAAACTGCAAGGTTGAGGTCAAGGAGGCAGAGGACGGTGACAGGCTCAGGCGAGGACTTTGCATCATCGCAGCGGGCGAACATCATCTCCGGCTGAAAAAGGACGCAAACGGCTACTACGTTACCAGCACTTCGGGTCAGGAAAAGGTTTCGGGACACTGTCCATCCGTTGATGTGCTGTTTGACAGCGTTGCGGAAACGGCAGGCAAAAACGCAGTTGCTGCTCTGCTTACGGGTATGGGTGCAGACGGTGCAAACGGTCTGCTGAAAATCAGAAACGCAGGCGGCTACACCATCGGACAGAATAAGGAAACCTGCGTTGTTTACGGTATGCCGATGGTCGCATTCAACATAGGAGCTGTTATCGAGCAGGCTCCCCTGTCAAAGGTTGCGGATATTATCTGCCGCAAGATCGCCGACAAATAAAACACGAGCAATACCATTGAAAGGACTGATATATAATGAGCAATATGCCTTTGGGATTTTCGGACGAAGAGGAGGACGATTTTCAACAGGCGAAATATCTCACCTTCCTTATCCAGAATAAGTATTATGCGTTCCCTATCGCTGCAGTAAAGGAGATCATCGAGGTACAGGATATAACCGCCGTTCCCGAAGTTCCTTCATACTGCAAGGGTATCATCAATCTGAGAGGTGCTATCATTCCCATCGTTGATGTAAGGCTCAGATTTAAAATGCCCGAAGCCGAATACACCGAACGCACCTGCATAGTTGTTGTAACTATCGGCGAGCTGCTTATCGGCTTTGTTGTTGATACCGTTGACGAAGTTATCGACATTGAAAACGAGAACATTGCTCCCCCGCCCGCTATCAAGTCCGACAAGAGTTCTAAGTATATCACAGGCGTCGGCAAGGTAAACGGCAAGATCGTTATGCTCCTTGATGCAAACAAAATGCTCAACGAGGAAGATATTGAATCTATGGCTTCGGCATGTTAATTGCAAGGGCTGCTCCGAAAATCAGAGCAGCCCGTTTTTATTTCCTTTGAAATTTATCCCCGCCTTCGCCGCCTGACTGCATAAGTCCTTCGTTTGCAGCTTGTACCGCACACCGTCCTTGATAAAATGCGTTCCGCACTGTCTGAACTCAAAGCTGACATTTTTCCGCACGCACTGTTCCCGTATATCCAGCACCCAGTCGTAATACAGCGGACGAGCGTCCCTGTCCGATTCCCCGCCGACAACCACCAGCTCGATATTATCCAGATATTTTTCCATATCTACCGCTTCGATAAGCGGCTGTGCGGTTATGCATTTGTGCTTTATGGGAAGTTCGCTGAATATGGACAGTTTCTTGTCTGCATTTTTCTGATTTTCAATGGTACAGCCCACTACAACATTGTCATACCCATCGTCCCAATCCTCGGGGATACAGTCCATAAACCGTTCAATACGCTTGGTGAGGAAAAGAAAGGTAAGGTCGGAACGTTCCTTTATCATTTTCCAGCATTCGCCCCGCCAGACGTCCGCTTCTTCAATCAGAAAATCGGTGGAGAAGCAGGTGTAAACTATCCCGGACTTTACCTTGTAGCTGCCGTTTTTCAGCCGTTCGACGGGCTTGGAAAAATCCTTTGTCTGAACTATCAGACTTGTATCAACATTCCGCTTAAAATCGCCCTTGTAAATATAACAGTGCAGACAGCCCTCGCTGCATTTTCTGCACCCCCGCCATGGATTCCACATTGCCATCTGATACACTCCATTCGACATCATAAAAATCGGCGGCACATTATCTGCACCGCCGACTGACAAACATTATGTAAAAAATCAAACCTTGTAGATCTCGCCCTCAAGACCGTTGAATGCGGAAATAGCGTTTGACTCGTCCGTGTCAATGTGCATAGCTCTTGCAAATTTGTCGGAAACACGGCAGACAACATCGCCGAGAATTGCACTTCTGCCGTTTGTGTCAACCTTAACGTATACAACATCCTTATCCTTAACGCCCAGCTCTTCTGCATCGGCAGGAGTAAGGTGGATATGTCTTTTTGCAATGATAACGCCCTCGGACATTTCAATTTCACCGCAGGGACCAACCAGCTTGCACGCACCCGAGCCTGCAACATCGCCGCTCTCTCTGATAGGTGCCTTGATGCCCACGGAACGAGCATCGGTAGCCGACAGCTCAACCTGATTTGCACTTCTGAAGGGGCCTAAGATGGAAACGTTCTTCAGCGTGCTCTTCTCGCCTACAACGTCAACTCTCTCCTCACAAGCGAACTGACCGGGCTGAGAAAGATCCTTCTTCTTGGTAAGCTCCTTGCCTGCACCGAAGAGCACCTCGAATGCCTCCTTGGTAACGTGAACGTGTCTTGCAGAGGTTTCCACAATAAATTTCTGTGACATAACAATTATCTCCTTACGATTAATACTAAACACTCATTGAATTATGGGAATCTCTCAGCACAAAACCACATATACAAACTGTTTTCAACAGTTTTAAGCTTCTTGCACCGATTTCTTCTCCATAATTCTAATGGTGTTTATTATAAGCTTTCGGGAAAATATCCCACTGTTTCTATTATACTACTGTTTTCCACCCTTGTCAATCGTCATTTTTCGATTTTTGTAAATGTATATATCTGACAATATGTTATTGTTATCGTAAACAAATCGTTAAATTATTTAACCTACTTGACAAATAGGTATTGCAATGCTATAATGTAAATGTAAAAATCCTTATCAAGAGTGGCGGAGGAACAGGTCCTGCGAAGCCCGGCAACCATCGCAAGCAAATGCGGAAAGGTGCCAAGTCCTGCGGATTACGGATTATCCCGTATTCCGAGAGATGAGGAAAGCCAATGCTTTCTGACAGGTATCCGCACTCGATAAATATCGGGTGCTTTTTTTGTCATTCTAAAAAATTTTCAGGAGGTCTAAAAATGTCTAAACACTTATTTACATCCGAATCGGTAACAGAGGGACATCCCGATAAAATATGCGACCAGATCTCGGACGCTGTTCTCGATGCAATGCTGGCAAATGACCCTAATTCAAGAGTTGCCTGCGAAACCTGCTGCACTACCGGTCTTGTGCTTTGCATGGGTGAAATTTCCACAGAATGCTATGTTGATATTCCCAAAATAGTTCGTCAGGTTGTGGTTGACATTGGCTACGACAGAGCAAAGTTCGGCTTTGACGGTCACACCTGCTCGGTCATCACATCTATTGACGAGCAGTCCGCCGATATTGCTATGGGCGTTGACGAGGCTCTTGAACATAGGGACGGCGAAAGTGCCGACTCCAATATGACAGGTGCAGGCGACCAGGGTATGATGTTCGGCTTTGCCTGCGACGAAACTCCCGAGCTTATGCCCCTGCCTATCTCATTAGCACATAAGCTGTCAAAGAAGCTCAGCGAGGTACGCAAAAGCGGCGTTCTCCCCTATCTTCGTCCCGACGGAAAGACTCAGGTCACCGTTGAGTACGAGGACGACCGTCCCGTTCGTATTGATACGGTAGTCGTTTCCTCACAGCATGCAGCGGAGGTATCTCTCGAAAAAATTCGCACCGATATTATCGAAAAGGTCATCAAGGCAGTTATCCCCGCCGAGCTGCTTGTTGATACGAAATATTTCGTAAATCCCACAGGACGCTTTGTTATCGGCGGTCCTCAGGGCGACAGCGGTCTTACGGGCAGAAAGATAATCGTTGACACATACGGCGGATATTCCCGTCACGGCGGCGGAGCATTCAGCGGAAAGGACCCCACAAAGGTTGACCGTTCGGCTGCTTATGCGGCAAGATATGTTGCTAAGAATATCGTTGCTGCGGGGCTGGCAAGAAAGTGTGAAGTCCAGCTTGCATATGCTATCGGCGTTGCGAAGCCTGTTTCCATAATGGTGGACAGCTTCGGCACGGGTACGGTTTCCGATGAAAAGCTTGCAGAAGCAGTTGAGAAGGTGTTCGACCTCCGTCCCGCTGCCATCATCGAAACTCTTGACCTGAGAAAGCCTCAGTACAGACAGCTTGCAGCTTACGGTCATATGGGTCGTGAGGACTTGGGCGTTGCTTGGGAGAAAACCGACAAGGTCGATGCTCTAAAGGCGGCTGTTTGCTGAATTCGGTTCCCATAAAAAATAATCATATACCATAAAAATTAGCGGCTCTTTTGTCATTTAGCTGATGACAAAAGGGTCGCCTTTTTGTAAATATGTGGTTTTAGATGCTCTGTCAGCCGACAAAGAACGGTTAATTTCGACGAAATTTTAAATGAAAATATGTGCAATTTATATAAATTATCGTAAATATCTGCCTAAAATCAGCCGAAACAGCGATTTTTTTACGAATAAATATGTCAATGTGTAGAAAATTGGACATTCAAATTATTGACAAATTCGATTTTCCGTGATACAATAATTGTGTACTAATATTCATTCGATTATGAACGAAGGCATCAAAAAGTTCACTGACGCCGAATGGGAGGATTTTTACCCATTAGATATGTTATAATAAAAATAAGGAAGGAGTAATGCAATGGAATTTTGTGCTCATATAAACGATTCCGACGAGGAACAGTCCGTTAAACAGCATTGCGAGAACACCGCAAAATTTGCATCGGAGATGATGGACTGCATTGGCTTGAAAAACACCGCATTTATTGCGGGACTGTGCCACGATGCGGGAAAAAGCACGGAGGAGTTTGGCGGATACATAAAAGCATCACATAACGGCGAAAAAGCAAGGCGGGGCAGCATCATTCATACCTTTGCGGGAGTGTACTATTTCCTAAAAAAATATCATAACGGCGATGAAATAGGTTTATCGGAATTTGCCGCCGAAATTTTGGCTTATGCAATAGGAAGTCATCACGGGGCGTTCGATATTTTCGATGAAAACCACACCTCGGGGTTCAGGCACAGGCTGGAAAAGCAGCCCGAATATGATGCCCGTGCGATCAAAAACTTCCATGCTTCCGTTTGCGATGAAAAAACCGCCGATGAAATGTTTGATAAGGCTGTTGACGAAATATCTAATATTATCAAAGAAATAAATGAACTGACAGACAGCTATGATGAGATAGATTTTTACTGCGGTCTGCTGGCACGGCTTATTTCGTCGGCGGTCATAGATGCGGACAGAACAGACACGGCTGCATTTATGAGCGGGGACTATGACAGGGCTAAACCTAAAACAGGCACAGATGAGATCTGGCAGCGTTGCAGCGAGTCACTTATGCGGTATCTTGATGGATTTGAGATGGATGGTGAAATAGCAAAGGTTCGGCGGGAATTGTCCGATATTTGCGGGAAAGCGGGAAAAGGCAGGACAGGTATTTACCGGCTGAATTTGCCTACGGGTGCGGGAAAGACCCTTTCGGGTCTGAGATTTGCCGTAAATCATGCAAAAGAAAATCATTCGGACAGGATAATATTTGTATCTCCCCTGCTTAGCATTCTTGAACAGAACGCCAAGGTTATCCGAGAAGCATTGGGCGATGACAGCATTATTCTTGAACATCATTCAAATGTTGTTATGGACGGCAAGGATAAAGCTGAATCGGACAGATATGACGCTCTGACGGAAAACTGGAATTCCCCCATTATCATAACCACTCTTGTACAGCTTCTGAACACTATGTTTAAAGGTCAGTCCTCGGCAGTCAGACGATTTCACGCATTATGCAACAGTGTGATAGTGATCGACGAGGTGCAGACTGTGCCCACAAATATGCTTACGCTGTTTGATCTTACGGTGAATTTCCTTGTGAAAATTTGTCATTCAACGGTGGTGCTTTGTTCGGCAACACAGCCCGAGTTTACCAAGGCAGACCACAAGCTTTCGGCGGATATTTCCGATGTTGTGCCGAAAGAGGTGCTTGCGAAATATGACGGTACATTCAAGCGAAATCGTATAACGGATAAGGGCGGCTGCAAGCTAGAGAATGTTCCCGAAATGGTATACGAACTGACCGCCGAATACAAAAGTGTATTAGTGGTATGCAACAAAAAAAGCCAGTCGGAAACACTGTACAATATCATCTCGGCAAACGGTGATTTCTCGGTATTTCACCTTTCGGCGTCCATGTGCATTGCTCACCGAAACGATGTGCTTGAACGGCTGAAAGACGCATTAGACAGCGAAAATAAGGTCATTTGCATTTCAACTCAGGTCATTGAAGCGGGCGTTGACATATCCTTTGATGCGGTCATACGCTTTGCGGCGGGTATGGACAGTGTCGTTCAGGCGGCGGGAAGATGCAACCGAAACGGTAAAAACAGCAGCGATTCGCCCGTGTATATTATCCGCTGTATCGGCGAAAAGCTGGACAGGCTTCGGGAGATAAAAGCAGCTCAGGATTCGCTGCTAAATCTCCTTGAACGCTTCAAAAACGCCCCCGAACAGTTTGACTGCGACCTGTCCTCCGA
Source organism: uncultured Ruminococcus sp. (assembly GCA_964540575.1). Taxonomy (GTDB): domain Bacteria; phylum Bacillota; class Clostridia; order Oscillospirales; family Ruminococcaceae; genus UMGS1889. Next base: position 52,621 of record CAZINI010000002.1, on the reverse strand, counting down.
TGCTGCAATATCCGCATATTACCGTTCGCTTTATGCAAATATGGCTGTGGGGCATCAGGACTATCCCATAAAAAACCGTCCGTCAATGTACAGCTTATTGTCCGATAACGAAACGTATATAGGCGAAAACGGAGATGCGGCAAAATTCTTTCTGCATCAGGCGTTCAAGACGGCGGGAGAAAATTTCGAGGTGTTCGACAGCTGTCAGCAAACGGTCATTGTTCCCTATGGAGAGGGCAAGGAGATAATAGCCGAGCTGTATACCGAGCAGGCGATGAACGATTTCAATTATCTCAAAGAATTGCTTGATAAAGCAAAGCCCTACTGCGTATCGGTGTTTGAGTATCAGCTGAAACAGCTGGAAAAGCTGAACGGTATTCATTCGGCATGTGACGGACGAGTGCTTACTCTCGGCGATGATTTTTACAGTGACAAAATTGGATTTACTTTCTCAAAGGAGGATGATAGTCAATGCGATACCCAAATGTTGTAGAATTTAAGGTATACGGTCCTTATGCACTTTTCTCCGACCCTATCATGCGTGTGGGCGGCGAAAAATGCACATACCAAATACCGACATACGAGGCGATGAAGGGGGTGTTATCTTCCATTTATTGGAAACCAACGATCATTTGGTATATAGACAAGGTCAGGGTCATCAACAAGATACAGACCGAAGTAAAGGGTGTTCGCCCTATCAAATACAACGGCGGAAATGACCTTTCCTATTACACCTATCTCAAAGACTGCGAATATCAGGTGCAGGCACATTTTGAATGGAATGAAAACCGTCCCGAGCTGGCAGGCGACAGAAACGAAAACAAGCATCACGAAATTGCCAAAAGAATGATACTCAAAGGCGGCAGACGGGACATTTTCCTCGGCACAAGAGAGTGTCAGGCGTATGTTGAGCCTTGCAGCTTCGGAGAGGGCGATAGCTTCTATGCCGGTACTCCCGAGCTGAGCTTCGGTGTAATGTACCATGGAGTGACCTATGCGGACGAAAGCTATTCCGAGGAAACAAAGGGTAAAATGACAACGAACTTCTGGCGTCCCGTTATGGAAAGAGGCGTTATCACATTCCCCAAGCCGAAGGATTGTCCTATACATAAGGAAGTTCACGAAATGAAAATGAAAATATTCGGTGCAAGTGAAGATAATTTCATTGGTCTGGACGAATTCAAGGAGGTAGACTGATGGGGCTTTTTCAAAAGGCGGTTGAAACCTATGATAATCTCAACTCATTTGTAGGAGTTTACGTTGAGGATAAAGAACCTCTTGCTCCCATAGGCTACATAACAACTGCCGCACAGATAGAGGTAACCATAAACTCAAACGGCAAATTCATCAGTGCATCGGCATGCAGCGACAAGATACTTATTCCCGCAACACAGGAGTCGGCAGGAAGAACAGTTTCACCCGTTGCACACCCCTTGTGTGACAATATCGGCTATATTTCGGGAATTGACGAGGGGAAATTCAGCCTGTATACCGAGCAGTTAAAGGCGTGGATAGATTTTGACGATTCTGTTCCCGAGCTAAAGGCGATATATAATTACGTTATTGGAAAAACGCTGATAAAAGATCTGACCGAATACGGGCTTATCAAAACCGATGACAGCGGCAGCATAAAAAACGACAAGGAGCTTATAAGATGGGTCGTGCTGGGCAGCAGTAACAACGGCTGTTATGTATGGAAATCTAAAGAAATAATGGAGTCGTTTGCAAGATATTACGAGCATACAATTGAAAATTCCAAGCAGGGTGTATGTATGGTTTCGGGAAATATTGAAACGATGGCTTCACAGCACATTAAGGGCGTTGTTTCGCTTAACGGAAATGCCAAGCTTATCTCCGCTAATGACGGCACAAACTATACTTATCGGGGAAGATTTACCGATCCCGAACAGGCGGCTTCCATAAGCTATATTGCGTCACAGAAGGCACATAATGCACTGAAATGGCTGGTGGCAAATGACAGCTTCAGCTTCAATTCGGGCGGAAGATGCTTCGTCTGCTGGAATCCCAAGGGTATCCAAGTCGTAAAGCCAAATCAGAGCTTATTCAATAAGGAAAACAAAAAGGCTTCTCTCAAGCCCTCCGAATATAGGGAGGAGCTTAAAAAAATACTGAAAAGCTATAAGGCAAAGCTTCCCGAAAATTCCGACGTTGTTATCGCCGCATTTGACGCCGCCACCACAGGCAGGCTGGCTGTTTCCTATTACAATGAACTGAATGGCTCGGATTTTCTCGACAGGCTGGGGGCGTGGGACAGCACCTGCTGCTGGTATGACAACAGATGGGGTACTTCGTCGCCGTCACTTCATCAAATAATAAATGCGGCATACGGAACACCGAGAGAAAGCAAGGGAATTGTAAAATTACAAACCGAAAACAAGCTCTATTCTCAGACAATGCAAAGGCTTGTATCATGCAGAGTAGACAAAGCAAAATTGCCTGCGGATATTATGCGGTCTATTTTTTGCAGATGCGGAAATATGCAGATATACGGCGAGAACAATTCCGAACTGCGTAATAATATGTTATTTACAGCTTGTGCTGTTATAAGAAAATACAGATACGACCATTTTAAGGAGGAATGGCAAATGGCACTTGACAAAAACAATCCCGACAGAAGCTATCAATACGGACGGCTGCTTGCGGTGATGGAAAAAGCCGAAAGGGACGCTTATGATGAAGGCGAAAGCAGAGAAACCAATGCAATAAGAATGCAGTCGGTTTTCGTTAAAAGACCTGCTTATGCAGCCCGAATCGTTATCGAACAGCTGAAATCGGCATATTATCCGAAATTATCAATGGGACAAAGAGTGTTTTATGAATGCCTTATCGGTGAGATAATGGAAAAAATTTCGGAAACAAGAAACATTAACAAGCCCCTTTCGGAAACCTATCTTCTCGGATATTATTTACAGAAAAATGATTTTTACAGTAAGAAAAATGAATTAACGGAGGATGAAAACAATGGCTAAATTTGAAAACAAGGTTGATTTTGTTGTATTCGTATCGGTAACCAACGCTAATCCCAACGGCGACCCCCTGAACGGAAATCGTCCCAGAACCGACTATAACGGCTACGGTGAACTGTCGGACGTTTGCATTAAGAGAATGATACGCAATCGCATGCAGGATATGGGCAAGGAGGTTTTTGTTCAGTCAGATGACAGATGCGATGACGGTGCAGGTTCGTTAAAGGACAGAGCAAAGTCTTTTGAGAAGATCAAAGATCAGGACGAATTTGCTCAGAAAGCCTGCGAAAAATGGATAGATGTCCGCACATTCGGTCAGGTGTTTGCGTTTAAGGGATTTAACTGTGCATCGGTGGGCGTAAGAGGTCCTGTATCCATTCATCAGGCGGTAAGCGTTGACCCTGTGGAGATATATTCCATGCAGATAACAAAGAGCGTCAGCGGTGACAAAAAAGAGGGTCAGGACAGAGGAAGCGACACTATGGGTATGAAGCATTTTGTCCGCTTCGGGCTTTATGAGATAAAGGGTTCAATAAATGTTCAGCTTGCCGAAAAGACAGGCTTTACAGCTGAAGATGCAGAGGTAGTCAAGGAATGCCTGAGAAGCCTGTTTACCAACGATGCTTCGGCTGCCCGTCCCGACGGTTCGATGGAAGTGGTAAAGCTGTTCTGGTGGAAGCATAACTGCAAGGACGGACAGTATTCATCTGCAAAGGTACATAGGTCCGTTCATGCCGCTCTTAAGGACGGTGTAGAAATTCCGTCATCTGCCGATGATTATGTTATCACGGTCGATGAGCTTGACGGACTCGTTCCCGAAATTATCGATGGAGTATAAGGACGAGGACTTTCTGCAGCTTTCGGGTATACAGCATTTCTCATTCTGCCGCCGTCAGTGGGCACTTATCCACATTGAAAATCTATGGAACGAAAACCTGCTGACGGCAGAGGGAAATGTAAATCATCAGCGTGTGCATTCTAAAGACAATACCGATGTGCGAAACGGCGTCATCACCATACGAGGGCTGGAGATAAAATCCTCCCGTCTTGGGATAAGCGGTATATGCGATGCGGTGGAATTCTCCCCCGCCGATGACGGGATAACCCTTTCGGGCAGAAAGGGTCTGTGGAGCGTTATGCCCGTTGAATATAAGCACGGGAAATCAAAAGCAAATGACTGCGACAGGCTGCAAACTGCTGCTCAGGCTATCTGTCTGGAGGAAATGTTCTGCTGCAATATACCGAAGGCTGCGATATTCTATCACGAAACAAGGCGGCGGGAATATTTTGATATTACGGACGAGCTGAGAAGCAAGGTAATCTCAATGACAGAAGAAATGCACAATTATTACAACCGTGGACATACGCCGTCCGCAACGCCGAATAAAAGCTGTAACAGCTGCTCGCTGTGCGACCTGTGTCTGCCAACGCTTTTGAAAAAATACGAAAAGCAGAATGTCAGAAGCTATATTCAAAGCCGTTTGGAGGATAAGGACATATGAGAAAGCTGCTGAATACTCTTTACATAACAAGCGAAACAGCATATCTTGCTCTTAACGGCGAAACTGTCGATGTCCTTTTCGAGGACGGTACGCATAAGCCTATCCCCCTGCATACGCTTGAATCGATAGTGTGCTTTTCATACAAAGGAGCATCTCCCGCCCTTATGGGGAAATGTGCCGAATACAATATTTCCCTGACATTTTTTTCGCCCCACGGAAAATATCTTGCGGCAGTTTCATCGGGAACAAACGGAAATGTTCTGCTAAGGCGGACACAGTTCAGATATGCCGATAATGAGGACAAGGCACTGGAAATAGCCAAAAATTTCATTATAGGAAAGCTTTATAATTCCAAATATATTTTGCTCAGATGTGCAAGAGATCACAGCATGCAGGCAGATGCGGCAAGGCTAAGAGCGGCAGCGGAAAATATCACACGCTATCTTGAGGACATTCGGGGCTGCGGCTCGGAAGATACCCTGAGGGGCATTGAGGGCAATTCCGCCGCTGAATATTTCGGCGTATTCAATGAGATGATTTTAAACAACAAAAAAGATTTTTCATTTACAGCACGAAGCCGAAGACCGCCTATGGATAATATCAACGCCCTGCTTTCGTTTGCATATACAATGCTCGCAAATGAATGTGCGGCGGGGCTTTACAGTGTGGGGCTTGACCCGTATGTGGGATTTATGCACACAGACCGTCCCGGGAGAAAATCGCTTGCACTTGACTTGATGGAGGAGCTTCGTGCAGTGTATGCCGACAGATTTGTGCTGACGCTTATAAATAATCGTATCATTCAGGGCAATGACTTTGAAAAGCAGGATACGGGTGCGGTCAGGCTTACGGACGACGGCAGAAAGCGGTTTATTTCCGAATGGCAGAAAAGAAAAAAAGAACCGCTTACGCATCCCTATCTCGATGAAAAAATCATGTGGGGACTTGTTCCGTATGTGCAGTCGATGCTGTTGGCTCGTTTTCTCAGAGGCGATATTGACGAATATCCACCTTTTTTATGGAAGTGATGAGATGCTTGTGCTTATTACCTATGATGTAAAAACAACTACCGCCAAAGGCAGAAAAAGGCTGAATAAGCTTGCAAAGCTCTGCTGCAATTATGGACAGAGGGTGCAAAATTCCGTTTTTGAGTGCGACCTAAACAGTGCACAGCTTGTAACGGTAAAGGCGAAAATGCTGGAGATAATAAATGATTCCGAGGATAATCTGCGAATATATAATCTCGGAAACAACTATAACAGCAGGATAGAAAGCTTCGGCGTATCCGACACATACGACCCCGAGGGTGAGCTGATACTGTAGCTTCCCGTGCGAAATATAAGCTGTTTGAAAAACACAGAGAGCTTCGCACCGAATTCTGTGACTTGTTCTTTGACAAAATATATCTATATCAGAAACATTGACGCATAATGTTAATTACTTTTTGCAAATGCAACAAATGACATATCCTTTTTAGGAAAACTTTTGTCGCTATTTGCTGTCACCCCCTTTGTGGGGGTGTGGATTGAAATCCATAGCGGCACAAATGGAATAATGTTATCCCAGTCACCCCCTTTGTGGGGGTGTGGATTGAAATGCCCCCGACTTAAAAGAACAATCGGGGAAATCCGTCACCCCCTTTGTGGGGGTGTGGATTGAAATACACAACAGATCACCGTTATCGTTAACACGCTCCAGTCACCCCCTTTGTGGGGGTGTGGATTGAAATTTCAATAAAATCACACGTTGACATTAATTCATTCGGTCACCCCCTTTGTGGGGGTGTGGATTGAAATCCACAACTTGATATTATAATCTTTGTAAAGACTATGTCACCCCCTTTGTGGGGGTGTGGATTGAAATTCGTAACGCAACGGGCGCGTTGTTGGCGTGTGGCATGTCACCCCCTTTGTGGGGGTGTGGATTGAAATATTTAATCACCCTTATGGTTCTGCATAAAATTCAGTCACCCCCTTTGTGGGGGTGTGGATTGAAATTCCTTAGTAGTTGCGGGACGGTGCTCTCACCACGTCACCCCCTTTGTGGGGGTGTGGATTGAAATTCGATATATTGTCCGATATGTGACCGTACAAGAGTCACCCCCTTTGTGGGGGTGTGGATTGAAATTGATTTGTGGAATTACGGATCGGGTGCGGGTAGTGTCACCCCCTTTGTGGGGGTGTGGATTGAAATGGGATCAAGACTGACTGCATATCGCATTCAGAAAGTCACCCCCTTTGTGGGGGTGTGGATTGAAATTCATACAAACCGCCGCTGTCGCCCAACAAACGGATGTCACCCCCTTTGTGGGGGTGTGGATTGAAATTTAACGAGAAATTGTGCTTATCCTGAGAAATTCAAGGGTCACCCCCTTTGTGGGGGTGTGGATTGAAATATCTGAGATACAGCACATTTTGTTCGCAGTCACGTCACCCCCTTTGTGGGGGTGTGGATTGAAATTTCTGAGCGTGTGTCTTACGGGTGTAGCTGCTGCGTCACCCCCTTTGTGGGGGTGTGGATTGAAATAAGAAAAATTTTTGAAACCACTCCGAAAGCTATAGTCACCCCCTTTGTGGGGGTGTGGATTGAAATCTCAGTGATGCAAGCTTTTAAAAACTCGCCGACGTCACCCCCTTTGTGGGGGTGTGGATTGAAATCGCTTATCCCTTCGGGCGGGCTGCCGAAGTCCGAGGTCACCCCCTTTGTGGGGGTGTGGATTGAAATGCTGACTATGCAAAATCTAAGCTCTATTTGCATACTGTCACCCCCTTTGTGGGGGTGTGGATTGAAATGTTCGGGCAAGTCCACTACGAAGAAGGGTACTCAGTCACCCCCTTTGTGGGGGTGTGGATTGAAATTCTATTAAGCAGTTCCGGCTCACTTAAAGTACCAAGTCACCCCCTTTGTGGGGGTGTGGATTGAAATCCCCCGCATTCTCTATATCTGCCTTAAACAGGCCGTCACCCCCTTTGTGGGGGTGTGGATTGAAATCCTCATACCGCTATCTCCCGATGATATTTTTATTGTCACCCCCTTTGTGGGGGTGTGGATTGAAATATCATTGAAATTGTAAAACACAATCAGCCTGTCATGTCACCCCCTTTGTGGGGGTGTGGATTGAAATTGTTTAATCAACTCTCTTAATTCGTCTGCTGTGAGTCACCCCCTTTGTGGGGGTGTGGATTGAAATTTCAATATTTTGTAAGTTGCTTTAAAACCGTTATGTCACCCCCTTTGTGGGGGTGTGGATTGAAATCTTGCTTTGTTTTGCCTACTGGCTCAATAGCTGGTCACCCCCTTTGTGGGGGTGTGGATTGAAATAGAATTAATTATACCACAAATATATAAGGTTTACCGTCACCCCCTTTGTGGGGGTGTGGATTGAAATGCTTTCTGAGCCTGTAAGAGGAAAGATGTGTAATGTCACCCCCTTTGTGGGGGTGTGGATTGAAATTTTTCTGCTCTTGCTATTCTCCGATCCTCGGAAACGTCACCCCCTTTGTGGGGGTGTGGATTGAAATGAACACGGGAAAGCTCGGTATGATAAAGCGGCCACCGTCACCCCCTTTGTGGGGGTGTGGATTGAAATTTTACTCACGACTTCACAGATGACACAATTCCCGAGGTCACCCCCTTTGTGGGGGTGTGGATTGAAATTTACAGGCTATACACCAACAGCAGACGGAACAGCGGTCACCCCCTTTGTGGGGGTGTGGATTGAAATATCAAGGGAACTGACAGGCTTGTAACAGCTATGAGTCACCCCCTTTGTGGGGGTGTGGATTGAAATTTATCTGTCATACTTAACGGGCTTTGTAAGAGCGTCACCCCCTTTGTGGGGGTGTGGATTGAAATTCTGTCCTCCTGTTCCTCGGTGTACTGCCTGCAAGTCACCCCCTTTGTGGGGGTGTGGATTGAAATTATCAACTCACAAAGCTCGTCCATAGTCATACGGTCACCCCCTTTGTGGGGGTGTGGATTGAAATGGTGTAGATATTTGTGTATAATTACATTGAAATGTCACCCCCTTTGTGGGGGTGTGGATTGAAATCTCGTCTGCAATCAGATCGGCAACAGTCCGCCCGTCACCCCCTTTGTGGGGGTGTGGATTGAAATTTTATTCGGCACTTACGACACCCAAAGCAAGGAGTCACCCCCTTTGTGGGGGTGTGGATTGAAATTCTCTGGAGATGTCACGAAACGAAATCATTTCCAAGTCACCCCCTTTGTGGGGGTGTGGATTGAAATTTTATTCGGCAGCTACGACACCCAAAACAAGGAAGTCACCCCCTTTGTGGGGGTGTGGATTGAAATTTTGCTCATTCCGCATTCTCCAATCTCACATACAGTCACCCCCTTTGTGGGGGTGTGGATTGAAATGATTATCTCCAGATCCTCGCCCCAGCCGATGCGTCACCCCCTTTGTGGGGGTGTGGATTGAAATACAGTACAATCAGTATACAGCAGACTTGAAAAGGGTCACCCCCTTTGTGGGGGTGTGGATTGAAATTTTATCAAAAAAGGGAGTGATTATTTGATAGATTTAGTCACCCCCTTTGTGGGGGTGTGGATTGAAATTGAAAAGGGTCCTATTTCAAGAGTTGTTGCCACGTCACCCCCTTTGTGGGGGTGTGGATTGAAATACCGATATGGCGCTCAATTTCTACAATCTCATTCAGGTCACCCCCTTTGTGGGGGTGTGGATTGAAATTAACATCAATATGCTCCACATTTGGAGTTAGCCGGTCACCCCCTTTGTGGGGGTGTGGATTGAAATTTAATATCAAGGAACACGTCATTCAAGCCCATACGGTCACCCCCTTTGTGGGGGTGTGGATTGAAATTCCTTGTCGATAGCCAGCATAAGCCTCCGCTTCGTCACCCCCTTTGTGGGGGTGTGGATTGAAATCTTATCGGCTTTGAGTTTATCATCGTTGAGCTTTGTCACCCCCTTTGTGGGGGTGTGGATTGAAATAAGCACATGCTTTGTAAAGCGTACCCGTGAAGCCGTCACCCCCTTTGTGGGGGTGTGGATTGAAATCGAAATTTTTGTTCGCCCCCCAAAATCGATTGGGTCACCCCCTTTGTGGGGGTGTGGATTGAAATGCCCCCCAAAATCGATTGGTGGCGTGCAAGTTACAGTCACCCCCTTTGTGGGGGTGTGGATTGAAATTTATTTGATATAATCTGATATAACGGTGATTGCTGTCACCCCCTTTGTGGGGGTGTGGATTGAAATTTTTTCTGCTTGCTGTTGTCCGCAAGATTATAAGTCACCCCCTTTGTGGGGGTGTGGATTGAAATAATGAAATGCTCTCCCGCAAGCTTTTCCACTTCGGTCACCCCCTTTGTGGGGGTGTGGATTGAAATCTTGCACCTGCCATAAATTACGTTGATACGCCTCAGGTCACCCCCTTTGTGGGGGTGTGGATTGAAATAGTTTGTCAAGGGTAATTTTTGCGGGGAGGTGTAGGTCACCCCCTTTGTGGGGGTGTGGATTGAAATTAAGGAGGTTGAAGTTTATCTTGAACAGGCAGTTGTCACCCCCTTTGTGGGGGTGTGGATTGAAATGGAGATAATCATTGATAAAAAGAAATGCCCTCAGTCACCCCCTTTGTGGGGGTGTGGATTGAAATACCCTTTGAAAACCTCTTTGCGAGCCATACTCACCGGTCACCCCCTTTGTGGGGGTGTGGATTGAAATGCTTATCCATATATATCCTCCTATTGACATTTGGTCACCCCCTTTGTGGGGGTGTGGATTGAAATTCAGATGATGCCGTAAGCCTTGAACATGAGCTACATGTCACCCCCTTTGTGGGGGTGTGGATTGAAATGCCCGAACGGGACTATGTTTCTTCCCGTTCGGATGTCACCCCCTTTGTGGGGGTGTGGATTGAAATTTCATAAAAATAAACGCCATCTTCAAAGCACCAGTGTCACCCCCTTTGTGGGGGTGTGGATTGAAATACAATCAGCCTATTGAGTTTGTCCGCAACGGTGCGTCACCCCCTTTGTGGGGGTGTGGATTGAAATCGACCTCCAAATATACTTAAAGGCATTAAGAATAGTCACCCCCTTTGTGGGGGTGTGGATTGAAATTTAAAGATTGACATTTGTAAAAGGTGTGCAAGTGGTCACCCCCTTTGTGGGGGTGTGGATTGAAATTTCTTACAGGCTTATCTTCTTCAACAGGCTGTTCAGGTCACCCCCTTTGTGGGGGTGTGGATTGAAATTTTTATCTATGATACTAACACCGAATTGCTGTTTGTCACCCCCTTTGTGGGGGTGTGGATTGAAATTCCGACGGTCTGAACCCAACGGGTAACGTTGTAAGTCACCCCCTTTGTGGGGGTGTGGATTGAAATCAACAATTTGCACGACTGTTTATAGGCGTAATTGTCACCCCCTTTGTGGGGGTGTGGATTGAAATTATTTCGGAATCTGTTTCCGCTTCCAGCCATTTTGTCACCCCCTTTGTGGGGGTGTGGATTGAAATGCACTTATGTTTTCCGATGATTGCGTTCTTCATGCGTCACCCCCTTTGTGGGGGTGTGGATTGAAATCCAATTACCCGATTTTCTGTCGTATCTTACACCCTGTCACCCCCTTTGTGGGGGTGTGGATTGAAATCGACCTCAAAATATACATATTGCACCCGATACACGGTCACCCCCTTTGTGGGGGTGTGGATTGAAATCATTTGATTATTTAAACAAAAATCATAGAGAAATGTCACCCCCTTTGTGGGGGTGTGGATTGAAATATCAATGATTTCAATCTGTCCGTAGATGCCGTTGTCACCCCCTTTGTGGGGGTGTGGATTGAAATTACCGCTGTTTTGCGGCGTTGCTCGCTCTGCTGCGTCACCCCCTTTGTGGGGGTGTGGATTGAAATACCCCCCAGCCCCGCGGCAGCGGGGCGAAGCCCTTGTCACCCCCTTTGTGGGGGTGTGGATTGAAATTGAAAAATTTGTTCCCCCCCCGATCTGTGGTCGTCACCCCCTTTGTGGGGGTGTGGATTGAAATGGCTACAAAGCAGATAGCCCTCTTCCAGGGCAAAGTCACCCCCTTTGTGGGGGTGTGGATTGAAATTCGGAAAATCCCGAAATATAATCGGCAAAAGCAGGTCACCCCCTTTGTGGGGGTGTGGATGAAATCGTTTGAAAATGTGATCCGAAAACCATAACCCGCCGTCACCCCCTTTGTGGGGGTGTGGATTGAAATGGTTAACGTGCTATGACAAAAAACACGATCATAGTCACCCCCTTTGTGGGGGTGTGGATTGAAATCCGACACCCTCAAAATTGAGAGCCTTGCGGACGGGTCACCCCCTTTGTGGGGGTGTGGATTGAAATATTACAAGACCTCCAAAATTAGTTTGTTATAAAGTCACCCCCTTTGTGGGGGTGTGGATTGAAATAAAAAATTGAAACTTTCCAACGCCTGTTTGAGAGGTCACCCCCTTTGTGGGGGTGTGGATTGAAATCTTTGACGATTTTCTTGCGGGAATATCGGACGGCAGTCACCCCCTTTGTGGGGGTGTGGATTGAAATCCACTACGGCGTTTCCCGTGCCTGTCGGAACAGTGTCACCCCCTTTGTGGGGGTGTGGATTGAAATATCAAGCAGTTCCCCGAATTCGGGAGCTGCTTCCGTCACCCCCTTTGTGGGGGTGTGGATTGAAATAAGTTTTTAGGCGTTGACAGGTCACAAAAGATAAGTCACCCCCTTTGTGGGGGTGTGGATTGAAATATCGGTCATCGCTGACAGCGATTTTGCGATGAGTCACCCCCTTTGTGGGGGTGTGGATTGAAATTTCTCCACGTTTTTTCGCCTCCTCAATGAGATATTGTCACCCCCTTTGTGGGGGTGTGGATTGAAATCTTTCTGCATTTGACTGCAATTTTTATAATTTTCGTCACCCCCTTTGTGGGGGTGTGGATTGAAATTTTTTGCCGTTTCCTTTTTATCGCAAAACAAAAAGTCACCCCCTTTGTGGGGGTGTGGATTGAAATAAGTTGGGGGCGAAAGGGGGTGAAAATCCCGTCGGTCACCCCCTTTGTGGGGGTGTGGATTGAAATCGCTCATTCAGCTGCATTTCAACGGAAGTGTTAGAGTCACCCCCTTTGTGGGGGTGTGGATTGAAATTGGTCAATAGTCGTCCCGATAGATAGTTTCTTAGGTCACCCCCTTTGTGGGGGTGTGGATTGAAATTTGAAAATTTCATAATGCTAGACGATAAAAGCAAGTCACCCCCTTTGTGGGGGTGTGGATTGAAATACGACGCAATCGAACGGACACGACACCGTTAAAGTCACCCCCTTTGTGGGGGTGTGGATTGAAATGACGTTTCCGATTTTATCATTAATCAAAAACGCGGCGTCACCCCCTTTGTGGGGGTGTGGATTGAAATGCAAAACCGAACAGGAATATGAAGCGGGCATAAAGTCACCCCCTTTGTGGGGGTGTGGATTGAAATTAATGAGTAGAGTATAAAACGCCCACAGACGCACGTCACCCCCTTTGTGGGGGTGTGGATTGAAATGTCAAGCAGTTTTCCGATCGTTTTGACCTTTTCAGTCACCCCCTTTGTGGGGGTGTGGATTGAAATCATAAAAACCAAAACCCCCGAAAATCACTTTTTTGTCACCCCCTTTGTGGGGGTGTGGATTGAAATTGTGCTTCTAACATTTCGTTAAGACTGCCCGTTGAGTCACCCCCTTTGTGGGGGTGTGGATTGAAATGTTTTGAATGGGAGCAACGAACCCGAATGGGGTTAGTCACCCCCTTTGTGGGGGTGTGGATTGAAATAGACTATACCGTTGTACAATTACGACGTTGCAAGTCACCCCCTTTGTGGGGGTGTGGATTGAAATGTTTGAACACAATTTAGGTATAAATTACGTTAAACGTCACCCCCTTTGTGGGGGTGTGGATTGAAATATTTTAGGTCATAGCGGAAGCGGTAAATCAACAGTCACCCCCTTTGTGGGGGTGTGGATTGAAATGGCTATTGGATTCATCTCTATAGATGATTCTATTGTCACCCCCTTTGTGGGGGTGTGGATTGAAATAAATCTAATGACGTGCAATTTTCACGCCCTAAAAGTCACCCCCTTTGTGGGGGTGTGGATTGAAATATACTTGCCCCGACTGCTATCGGGAAGCAAAGGCTCGTCACCCCCTTTGTGGGGGTGTGGATTGAAATTTTATCCATATCCAACCGTAAAATGCGGGTAAAGGTCACCCCCTTTGTGGGGGTGTGGATTGAAATACCACATATCCGCCCGCCGCAGTCAGAGCAGCACCGTCACCCCCTTTGTGGGGGTGTGGATTGAAATAATCCCGCCAAAGGCGTAGAACTGCCGAACGATGGTCACCCCCTTTGTGGGGGTGTGGATTGAAATGACTTGTCGTGATTAAGCAGCAAATCGACCTTCTGTCACCCCCTTTGTGGGGGTGTGGATTGAAATAGGTATATATTAAACAAAAAAACTCCCCGCCCGAGTCACCCCCTTTGTGGGGGTGTGGATTGAAATCAACAGTTTGATAAATATATAAAAACACACAAAGTCACCCCCTTTGTGGGGGTGTGGATTGAAATACGAAGGGAGCAAATAGCATCGAAAATGCCCTTGGTCACCCCCTTTGTGGGGGTGTGGATTGAAATCATCATGCGCCCGCCCCCTTTACGATACTAGTAGGTCACCCCCTTTGTGGGGGTGTGGATTGAAATCGACAATTTCAGCCTCGTAAACAGCTCCGCCGCGTCACCCCCTTTGTGGGGGTGTGGATTGAAATATAAAAAAACATTGCGATAAGATTACTATTTCGGGTCACCCCCTTTGTGGGGGTGTGGATTGAAATTTCGCACCCGAATATATCCATAATCGCAGATACCGTCACCCCCTTTGTGGGGGTGTGGATTGAAATGTTGAAAAAGACTTCTAAGCTTTGGAATATCATTGTCACCCCCTTTGTGGGGGTGTGGATTGAAATTGAATAGCCTGTAATCTACCGCCGCCAGCCCGTGTCACCCCCTTTGTGGGGGTGTGGATTGAAATGTGTTGATAAACAGCTTGAAATTCGGCACAAACTGTCACCCCCTTTGTGGGGGTGTGGATTGAAATATCGTTGTATGTGCGTGTACGGAGCTGCCCGATCGTCACCCCCTTTGTGGGGGTGTGGATTGAAATATCGTTGTATGTGCGTGTACGGAGCTGCCCGATCGTCACCCCCTTTGTGGGGGTGTGGATTGAAATACCCGATAACTGCTCCCGAGATAAATGCGGAAAGTCACCCCCTTTGTGGGGGTGTGGATTGAAATTTATCTGGATTTAGTCTTTTGTACAATAAAATCCTGTCACCCCCTTTGTGGGGGTGTGGATTGAAATGTTGAATGCTACGGTATTAACGCCCGCTGTTGTGTCACCCCCTTTGTGGGGGTGTGGATTGAAATGCCGTGATTATAAAATCACCGTTTGCGGCAATTGGTCACCCCCTTTGTGGGGGTGTGGATTGAAATGTCAACCGTGCCGTCGGAATATGTTTTGCGTTGAGTCACCCCCTTTGTGGGGGTGTGGATTGAAATCTCTTGCTGCTGCTATTTGCTGCAATGCGTCACGTCACCCCCTTTGTGGGGGTGTGGATTGAAATACATAGGACGCAACCGCCGTAACCGCCGCAATTGTCACCCCCTTTGTGGGGGTGTGGATTGAAATGACATTAAGAAGCGGGTGATCAAAGATGGCACTGAGGTCACCCCCCTTTGTGGGGGTGTGGATTGAAATAGGAACATCGCTATCTTCTCTGAGAGCATCTTGTGTCACCCCCTTTGTGGGGGTGTGGATTGAAATCTTAATAAAGGAACCATCGCTTATCTTAGAAAGGTCACCCCCTTTGTGGGGGTGTGGATTGAAATATATCAATGACAGTCACACCCATTCTGACCATAAGGTCACCCCCTTTGTGGGGGTGTGGATTGAAATTCAATAGTGATTTTTTTAAACTGTACATAAAAATGTCACCCCCTTTGTGGGGGTGTGGATTGAAATTCGTGTATTCCGTATTCCGCCGAAACGTGCGTCCCAGTCATCCCCTTTGTGGGGGTGTGGATTGAAATGACCATTATTATGAAAAAGCAGCTCGCATACACAGTCACCCCCTTTGTAGGGTGTGGATTGAAACAGAAATGTGGAAATAACCAGCGAACTGTCAGCAGAGGTCACCCATTTGGAAATATTCCCCGCTCCTGAAACATGATAATCCCGAAAACTCATTAAAGAAAAAAACGAGAGATTTATAAAAAAATCATTGCAGAAATAATAACCTCTCTGTACATTTCGCAGCGTTGTAGCAGCCTGTTTGCTTATACTATTTCCGTCAAAACCGCAGGTTTTGACTTGCCGCCTTTTAGGCGGCTCTCCTTATAGACTCTGTCTATAAGGAGAGTAGGAATTAGTATTATAATATCTGCTTTGCAAATGATGTGTTTAGGCGTCCTTCTCCAATTTCTGCGAGGAAGGACAATTTGCTCTGCCTTTTTCCAATTATATATTTTTTATTATAGCAGGCAGACCGTTTCTGAAAATACTGCTTATATATTTTACAGTGTCAGCCTTGTCTAACTTTATCCCGCCCTTCATCCACTCAATGATTATGCCTGCAATTCCCTCTGTATAAAAGGTTACCACAAGCCGTTTGTAATCCTCGGACAGCTGCACCCCCACTGCTTTTTCCGCACTTGAAACTATCATATTTCCAATTTCAAAAAAATCATTATACAGAAAAATTTTCAGCTCGTCACGTCCTACGGAGTCATAAACGCAGTTTAACATATGCTGATTTTTTTCGAGATAATCCATTACGAATAAAATAGCATCCTCATAGTCAATAAGCAGGTCGAAGCTTTTGACGACTTCGATGGCTTCCTGTTCAAATGTCCATTTCAGCAGATCTCTCGTGTCTGCAAAATGATAATAAAAGGTCTTGCGGTTGAGTCCGCAGTCATTGATAATTTCGCTTACCGTTATTTTTGAAAAAGGCTTTGTCTGCATAAATCGTTTCAGCGATTCGGACAGAGCTTTTTTTGTGTACATACTTGTTACTTCGTGTTTCACTATATCGCCTCCGATTTTATTATACAGCTGTCCGTCAAAAAATTCAACGGTCAATCCCCTTGATTTGACCGTCAATTCGGGACATTTGTCCGTATTTTACACACCGTCCCGAAATTGACCATTTTATTTTTATTCCGTATGAACTATATTTATATCATCAAACGGCAAAGGCGGTCTAATATGAAAAAGTATACATACAGCATAATTCTCGATACTCCTATGGGCTTAAAAAAAGGAACGCTGATACGTTACACCGAAGAAAGCAGCAATTCCGAAAGCGGATATATCGAGATATTGGATGAAAAAAATCCTTATCTTGCAAATGTAGAACCAAACGGCAAATGCTATATAAGCGGAACGCTGAAAACCCTTGTCAGCAGCTATGATTTTCACGGCGACGGATATATCTATCCCCATAAGCTTGAAATCACTCTGTATGACGGCAAAACAAGGCTGCTTATGCAGGGAATAATAAAGGAGGTCATTTGCGAGAATGAAAAGGTTTTATGAAAAGGTAGTTTCACACCCCGTTGTCATTGCGGCGGTTTTCGTGATACTGACAATATTTTTTGCGTTATGCAAGCCGCTTATCCCCGTAAATTACGATATGAACGACTATCTCCCCGACGACAGCCGCTCCACTGTTTCGCTGGATATTATGGAGCGTGAATTTGACGGCGGCATACCAAATGCAAGAGTAATGCTGAAAGACGTTACCATTCCGCAGGTGCTTGATTACAAGGCTAAAATAGCCAATGTGGACGGCGTTGACGATGTAATGTGGCTGGACGATTCCTGTGACATTACGCAGCCCATTGAAACTATGGACGCCGACACGGTTGAAGCTTACTATAAAGACGGAAATGCACTTCTGACGGTAACAGTTTCCGAAGCGAAAAATCTGTCAGCAGTAAATGAAATACGGAATATTATCGGCGATGAAAATTCTATGACAGGCTCTGCCGTATCAACGGCTGTGGCAACGGAAAGCACCGTCAGCGAAATATCGGTTATCACAATTATTGCGGTAATATTCGTAATTATTGTGCTGCTTCTCACCACAAATTCTTGGATAGAACCTGTTATAATCATGGCGGGACTGGGCGTTTCGCTGATGATAAACGCAGGCAGCAACATTATTTTCGGAGAGATAAGCTTCGTCACCAACGCCGCAGGAATGATACTCCAACTGGCGGTATCACTGGACTATTCCGTGTTTCTGCTGCACCGCTTTGAGGAAACACGAAGGGAATTTTCAAGTCCGAAGGAAGCTATGGCAGAAGCTTTGGCAAGATCCACAAGTTCAATCTTATCAAGCGGACTTACCACTGTAATAGGCTTTCTCGCTCTCGGTCTGATGCGTTTCAAGATCGGTCCCGACTTGGGCTTTGCACTTGCAAAGGGCGTTGCAATAAGCCTGATATGCGTGTTCATATTTATGCCCTGTCTGACAATGCTTACATACAAACTGCTTGACAGGACCCGTCACCGTCCGCTTGTGCCGAAATTCGACAAATTCGGCAAGACAGTCAGCAAAATTATGCTGCCTATGGCAATAGTTTTTGCAGTAATTATTGCCCCCGTTTATCTTGCTTCAAATGCCAACGATTTTTATTACGGCTCGTCCCATATTTTCGGCGAAGATACAAAGCTCGGTGCAGATACGGCGAATATCGAGGACGTTTTCGGGAAGCAGGACACCTATGTTGTGCTTGTTCCAAAGGTTAGCCGCCGGACAGAAAGGGAACTGTCCGACGAGCTTCGGACTTTACCGCAGGTAAAGGATATTATCTCCTATGTGGATACGGTGGGAGCGGAAATTCCCGAGCAGTATCTTGACAGCGGTACATATTCAATGCTATGTTCCGAAAATTACAGCAGAATGGTGATAAGCGTTGACGCCGATTACGAGGGAAAGGAAACCTTTCGGCTTGTTGAAAATATCCGTGAAATATGCGGAAAATGTTATGCTGACGAATACTATCTTGCCGGCGAGGGCGTAAGCACTTACGACCTGATGGACACTGTCACAAAGGATATGATTAAAGTAAATCTTATTGCAATAGGTGCTGTATTTATCGTGCTTCTGCTTACAATGAAGTCGGTGTCGCTGCCCGTTATACTTGTGCTTGCAATTGAAACGGCAATATGGCTGAACCTTTCTCTGCCGTATTTCAAGGACAGCTATGTGTTCTATATCGCATACCTGATAATAAGCTCCGTTCAGCTTGGTGCAACGGTGGATTATGCAATTCTTATGACCGACAGATATATGGAATTCCGCCGTGAAATATCGAAAAAGGAAGCTGTGCCGAAAACGATCGGGACAGTTTCCGTTTCAATTCTCACCTCGGGCAGCGTGCTTACGGTGGTGGGACTTCTCCTCGGAAATATTTCCACTCACGGACTTCTTGCACAGCTTGGAATGTTTGTGGGAGTGGGTGCAATATTTTCCCTTGCAATAGTATTTTTCGTTCTCCCCGGACTGCTGTATGTTTTTGACGGGGCTATCCGCAGAACAACATTAAAAGCTGATTTTTTACCAAATAAATAAGGAGAAATTCATATGAAAAAATCATATAAAATCATTTCGGGAATAGTTGCATTCAGCCTTGTATCATCTTATGCAATGCCTGTTTTTGCAGCCGAAAAAGAGGAAGTCATCTATATAATGGCAGATGCGGACGGCAGTATAAACAGCGTATATGCCGTCAACAGCTTTGACGGCGGCGATATTACCGACTACGGCGATTATTCCGAGGTCAAGCTTTTAAACCTTGACGGAAATATCACCCTAAACGGCGATGAGATAACATTTTCATCTCCCGAAAACGACAAGGTTTATTATCAGGGAACGCTGAAAAATACGGAGATACCGTGGAATATCTCAATAAAATATTTTCTGGACGGTAAAGAGTATTCCGCAGAAGAGATTGCAGGAAAAAGCGGTGCTCTCGAAATAAAAATAAGCATTTCCGAAAACGGAAAATGCAGTTCCGATTTTTATGAAAACTACGCTTTGCAATGTTCATTCACGCTTGATACGAAGCTGTGCAAAAACATTTCGGCGGAGGGTGCGACCGCTGCAAACGTTGGCAGCAAAAAGCAGATAACATATACCGTTTTGCCCGACAAAGGTCTGGAAAAATCCATTTATGCGGACGTAACGGATTTTGAAATGGCGGAGGGTTCAATTAACGGCATAAAAATGAGCCTTGGACTTGATATTGACGATGAAGATATAAACGGCAAAATAACCGACCTTACGGACGGTGCAAAAGAGCTTGATGACGGTGCAAAGCAGCTTTACGACGGTACTGTTGAGCTTAATAGTGGTGTTTCGGATATGAACGATGGTATCGGAAAGCTTCGTGACGGTATCTCAAAGGCAGGGGACGGACTTTCCGAATTATCCGAAAGGTCCTCGGAGCTTGTAAACGGTTCTGCCGAAATAAAAAAAGCACTGATAAAAATCCGTACCTCTCTTTCGGGAGTATCGGCAAATACAGAGAATTTGGAACAGCTTGTTTCCGCTTCGGCAGAGATAAAGTCGGGTATTGACGAGCTTTACGGCGGTATTGTCAAGCTGAATAAAAGTTTGAATTACGAAAGCTATAAGGCGGCAATGAGTGCTAACGGGCTTGACATTGACACATTGAAAGCAGGAAATGAGCAGGCTATCTCACAGCTTACGGCACAAATTACAGAGCTTAAAACTCAGCTTTCAAAAATAGAAAATATACCGCAGTATGCCGAAGAAGCCGCAAAATTGAAAACGCAGACGGAACAGCTTGAAACCATTCTTATGCTGCTTTCGGGCAATAATGCGGCTCTTGGCGGAACGGAAAGCTATCTGAACGGCGTTTCACAGGCTTCCGCACAGCTTGAAGCGGGTGCAAAGGGGTTAAGTGCAAAATATGCGGAATTTGACAAGGCGATAAATCAGCTTGCTGTTTCGCTTTCGGAAATGGTTGTGAATATGTCCGAGCTTTCAAGCGGAATAAACACTCTCATTTCCGAATACGAAAAGCTTGACGTCGGAATTGCCGAATACACAGGCGGCGTAAAAAAACTTTCGGACGGCTTTGCGGAAATTTCCGACGGTGCAAAGAAGCTTGCAGATGGCGGTTCAGACCTTTCGGACGGTGCAAAAAAGCTTGTGGACGGTGCAGCTGAAATGTACGACGGAACTTCCGAGCTGCGTTCGGAAACGGATAAAATAGACGACACATTCGGTAACGATCTAAGCGGTATGCTTGATTCAATGTCCAATGAAAATTATGAGGTGAAGTCCTTTATTTCCGAGAAAAACACAGAAGTTTCTTCGGTGCAGTTCGTGATAAAAACCGAGGCTGTGGAAATTCCCGAAGCTGTCAAAACCGATACCGAGCCCGAAAAGAAGCTTACTTTTTGGCAGAAGCTGTTAAGCTTATTTGGGTTATTATAATACTAAGGAAATACTGATTAATGGGTGTTCCCCCGCCTTCGGCGGGGGAACACCCACCTAAATACGGCACTCAGGCAACAGTAAAAGTAGAAATGTCGATTAAATCAGCAGTTCCCTAATTCCTAATAGGCGGCAAGTCAAAACCGTCGGTTTTGACGGAAATAGTATAAGTATCCAAAAAAACCGACCTCAGGACACGGGATCTATACAATAGAACACCGGCACGCCGCCCTTTGCAGCATAATAAGTAACCTTGCCATTATATACGATAGGCTGACAATCAGACAGATATGCAGAGTATTCGTGAACTTTTCCGACTTGTTTTCCATCTCCGTCAAGCATAGTAACAAAAAGCTTGGTTTCGGAAGATTTTGTTTCTGTCCAAAGCAGCATAAATCTGTCATCGCCTGTCTTAACGAGCTTGGGTTCAGAAAAAGTTACGTTATCCGACTTATCATAATGTGTCAGATATTGGATACTTGTTTTATCTCCGGAATACATGGGGACCTTTATTACAAATAAATTTTTCTGATTGGATTTACCGTATGTGCTGTCCTGCGGTACGGAAGTGCCGGTTACCAGCATATTGTTTTTTCCCAACTCCATACCGCCAACACATACGCCTGTGTAGTTCTCGCCGATTTTTCCCTTTATTTTGAAAATATCCTCATATCCGGCATACTTAGAGCTTGTATCCGCCCGTCTGAATGCGGTAATTGCACGATTATATGCATCGCCGTGGTCAACGGTATATATCCCATTTTCATTTACCTTTATAAACTGATTAAACGAATGACTCATATATCCCATGGACGGATTGGAAACATTGTAATTGCTGTAAACAGTGCTCATATCGGAGATCCTGATGTACAGGTCCATATTTGCCTGATGATGAAAGCCATCGGAGGATTTATACATTTCGTGGCTCGTATGGATATACAGTATGCCATCTCTTTCGTCCATACGAGGACAGCCTGCGTCAAAAGGTATGTATGTATTGCAGCCGTAAAAACTCTTTGCGGATACTCTTTTCATTCCCTTTGTATATTTGACAACACGAATAACTTCCTTATTTTTGCTTTCGGATAAATTCATATCGCCATACACGATAAAATTATATTCTTCACCCGCAAAAAATCCCCCAAAGAGCGGAAGTTCAGGCTTGATCTCACCATTTCCGAGAAATTTGAAATTGGGATCATACTTCTCAAGAATTATTTTACCGCTTATATATTCAAGGCGATACAGATTTCCATTCCATTCATACAAATACGAATACATCGGAGAAGCATGATAGCTGCCGTCATAGCCGTTTATCTGAGCATTATTTGATACTGCACCCTCTGCTGCTTTTTTGCTGTAAAAGATTTCTCCCGATTCCGCCTCCGCTGCAGGCTTGCTTTCAGAGGGCAGAATGCTCACTATACCCTCTATCGAAATGTTTTCATCGTTCTCCAAGCCGTGAAGCTCGCCGGATTTATCGTATACACCCGCTGCAAAAGCTAAATTAGATGATAACATACAAGACGTTACCGCCGCACATAAACACATTGCAAATCCCTTAATTTTCATAAAAAATCCTCCTCTGCATTTTTGAAATTTCTCAGATTCAATGTATCTCTGAGGTTGTCTTTATTATAGCATATTTTTTTAATTGTGCAGAGAAAAGGGACAAGATGCGGGGTTAAGGGTATGAAATGATCTTGCTTTGGTCACCTGTTATAGGAGAATGCGGACAATACGCATTTTCTTGACAAAGGCGGGAAAAGCACATTCGGGTTTCAAATACTTCCCTCTCATTAAGAATAGGGTTGGTATATAGCATACTCATCCCAATTATAAAAAATCTTACAATCATCGGTATCTTTGTCCGGAATTGTAAAATCATCTTCTGAAACACCTGCAGGCAAAGTGTTTTCACAGGGATAAAAACCATAAGAATAATCTGATGAAATCATTGAATAATTACCCACCCAATTATCGTTCTTTTGGGTAAATTTAGTTACAGACCATTCATCTTCAACTGTAATATCCATTAATTCATTATCACCGTCAACATATATATTTATTGTTCTGGGGTTAAATTGATCTTCAAACACATAGCATCTATCTGTTACGCATTTAAAATCACTCTGTTCCAATCCTGTGCTTGCCACAGCACTACCCGAATAAACGTTATCCACAAAACACTTACTATAACATAATCTTTCCCATACCGAGTTAACACTGCCGGAACGACGAGAATAATAACGATAAAATTCCGTGCTATTGTTTTTCCAGTTAAGCAAGCTAATTTCTCCTGAACAGGATTGTATATCACCATCATAAAGCTGCTCATACGTCAGCGTTAAATTGCCCTCATCATCATAAATACACTTAGTCAAAGGATTGTTTCTTTTTGAGCTAGGCAAATAATAATACACAACAGAATTAGGCTGTGCGGTGCCTTTATAAACGTCAAATGTTTCTATTACGGAAAGAGCTTTCGCTTTTATTTCTTCTGCAATTTCTTCATCTGTATATTTTTCAACAGTTTCCGCCACAGTGGTTTCAACTTCTGTCGTAGTAGTGTTGCTATCAACGGTTTCGGTAATGGTGGTTTCCTCTTCTGTCAGAGTAGTATCACTTTCAACAGTTTCAGTCGTGGTTGTTTCCTCTTCGGTAGGTGTAGTCGTACTTTCCACAGTTTCCTCGATAGTCTGCTCACTAGTAACCTCAGCCTCCGCCGAACCGCTCAGCCTGTCTATCTCAGCCTTAAGAGCAGGGTCACCCGTAAGGTCATAGCCTTTATGCAGCCATTCAAGAGCCTTTTCGGTATCTCCGATAAGCTCATATGCCTGTGCAATGCCTATGTATGCATCAACATTTCGGGGGTCTATCTGTATTGCCTTTTCAAATTCGGCGGCAGCCTGTTCGTATTTTTGCTCGGTAAGGTATTGCTGTGCCGTGATAAGCACAGCATTTATATCTGCCTTTTCCGCCGGACGGAATCGGATAAATATGAATGCCAATGCTATGCATATTACGGCTATGATGGGGATTATTATTTTTAGTTTTGTTTTCAATTAGATCACTCCTCATAACAAAATGGGCATCCAAAGAGCGGTAATTCGGTTTTAGGTGCGATAATTTTATCAATAACCCGGCTGTCATCGTATGATAACACATAATACACTATATAACTATGCTGGTTAATGTCACTAGTCTGATCGGTATGAAAATCATAATAGTCATGTACGATCATTCTAAGGTATTGTTTATTGTCATTTACCTCAACCATGTTATCTGAATCACTGTTGCCACACAATCCATGATTATTATTAATCTCATCTTTTGCATGCCAAAAAGAATATGCAAGATTGCTGTTTTTATACACATTAATGAATTCACAATCCTTTTCGCCATTTAAATATTGCACAATCGGATACCCGTTTTCGTCATAATCATATGTGTAAATCCAACTGATATTTTTACCAGAAAATGTACCTGTAGACTTTATTGGATATCCTTTCTCATCAAAAAATGTCCACTTATCAGTTTCATCACTAAACATATTTTGTTTTGTAATTACGCCATTGCTATACCAACAGCATTCTCCGGAATCAACCATTTCACCATTAGAATTGACATTATGCCATGAACTTTCAATAAGGTCGCCTTTATCGTCATAAATAAAATAACCTGTATCAAATTTTTTAGTAGTATTAGCTCTCTCTTTTTTTTCAGCTTCGACTTCCGCCATTATATCGGAAAATGCTACATCATTTTCATTAATCATAACATCATCTACATATACCGTTCGCTTTACCGAAGAACCGGAGTATTCATAATTCGCACTTAGCCGCTTTTTGTCAGATGATGTATACAGATCCATACTTATGATATTTTCATTTTCATCATATTTAAAGATGGAATACCAATTATCAGCATATACAATTTTCTTTTCTAGATTTTTTTCAACATTGTCAATTGTAGAAATTTCAGTAAGTTCTTCAATATTATTGCTTTCTGCCGTTTCCTCCGTAGTCTGCTCTGTCGTAACATCAGCCTCCGCCGAACCGCCTAACCTATCAATCTCAGCCTTAAGAGCAGGGTCGCCCGTAAGGTCATAGCCTTTATGCAGCCATTCAAGAGCCTTTTCGGTATCTCCGATAAGCTCATATGCCTGTGCGATGCCTATGTATGCATCAACATTCCGTGGGTCTATCTGTATTGCCTTTTCAAATTCGATGGCAGCCTGTTCGTATTTTTGCTCGGTAAGATATTGCTGTGCCGTTGACATAATAGCTTCAAGAGAATAGCTTTCGTTAGTGTTGAACTTTATGCACACAGCCGCTAATATAACAGCGGCAATTGCAACTATTATCGGGATTATTATTTTAAGTTTGGTTTTCATTGTAGGCTCCCCTTATTAAAATCCTATACTACAGTTTGGAAGTGCATTTCTGAGATAATCTATGTCTTCCTCACTGATTTGATTTTGATACAAATGCAAATGTTCCAAATTTGTCAAATTACTCAATGCACTTATATCACTGATTTGATTACACCATATATCCAAATACTCCAAATTTGTCAAATTACTCAATGCACTTATATCACTGATTTGATTTTGATACAACCACAAATATTCCAAATTTGTCAAATTACTCAATGCACTTATATCACTGATTTGATTACCCCATATACCCAAAATCTCCAAATCTGTAATATTACTCAATGCACTTATATCACTGATTTGATTACCCCATATATTCAAATACCCCAAATTTGTCAGATTACTCAATGCACTTATATCACTGATTTGATTACACCCTAAACTTAAACTCATCAAATTCGTCAAACTACTCAGAGCACTTATATCACCTATCTGATTGTCGGTCAAATCCAGCACTATCAAACTATTCAAATTATGTAGTGCACTTATATCACTAATTTGATTGCATCGTACTGTTAAATTTTGGACATTTCTTAGTCTAGAAACAAATGATAAATCATAGCATGCCATGTACGAATATTCATACTCAACTCCGCCAATTTCGAGAGAAAAATTTTTGCTATTATCACTTCCATAATGAATGGTTATACCAAAATCATAATATTCATTTCCCGCATAAATATAATCCTTGCCAATAATATTTACAAATTTGATTGCATCAAGCTTTGACTGCTCGATTTCAGCATTGGGATTTTCGATAAGCTGTTTTAGAACGTCGGTGAGCTCTTCATTAGAATAACTTACAGCAGTTTCAACTGCAGCTATTTCCTCAGTAGGTGTAGTCGTGCTTTCCACCGTTTCCTCAGTAGGTGTAGTCGTGCTTTCCACCGTTTCCTCAGTAGTCTGCTCAGTAACCTCAGCCTCCGCCGAACCGCCTAACCTATCTATCTCCGCCTTAAGAGCAGGGTCGCCCGTAAGGTCAAACCCCTTCTGCAGCCATTCAAGAGCCTTTTCGGTATCGCCAATAAGCTCATATGCCTGTGCGATGCCTATGTATGCTTCAACATTTCGAGGGTCTATCTGTATTGCCTTTTCAAATTCGGCGATAGCCGGCTCGTATTTTTGCTCGGTAAGATATTTCTGTGCAGTTGACATAACAGCTTCAAGTGAATAGTTTTCGTTAGTGTTGAACTTTATGCACACAGCCGCTATTATAACAGCAGCAACTGCAACTATTATCGGGATTATTATTTTAAGTTTGGTTTTCATTTTAAAACTTCCTTTCAAAAATTATTTTTCGTTCTTATCAAATTCCGAATTGATCTTTTTGATCAGTCTTTTTTTCGACGATGAAAAAACGGGGATAAGAATGATCAGCAGGATCACAGATACAACCGCTCCTGCAATTCCTCCGAGGAAAAGCTTTCCTCCCATTGTTGACAGCATTTCCGCGATATTGATACTCATATAAGTCCTCCTTTTAATTCAGCCAGCCAAGACGAACTATTTCCTCTCTCAGCTGAGTCAGCTTGTCCATTTCGGGGTCGCTGTTTCCGTTTTCGCTGTAAATTTTATATGCAGCGGCAGCGGAATTATAGTATTTATCGAATTCCGAATAATCACGCTCATTTATATCCATCTTGCTCTGAATATCCGCTTCACAGTAAGCAAGCCGCACATATATTGTGAAATAATACGGCTCATATTCGGGAACGAGTGCCATCTCACTAAGCAATGATTTACATGTGCGAGTATCTCCTATCCTGTCACACAGCACGGCAATATTCATTTCCGTCTGATAATTGCTCCAGCCAAGGGACTTCATTTCATTGAGCAGAATAACAGCCTTTGAGAAATATTCCGTCCGCTCGCTGAACTCGCCGTAATCGATATACGCCTGTGCGAGATATTCTCTCAGCTGCATTGTCATATCCTGCGGAAGATCAAGAAGCGATTTTTCCAGCAGCGAAATATTCGCAAGCATAAGCTCTTCATTTCCCGTGCCGTACTGCTCTTTATACGCTCTGCTACACAGCAGATATGCATTTCTCTTCATATTGTTATCCGTGCTGAGTTCGATAGCCTTTGCAAGAGATTTTACCGCATCGGCATATTCGGAACGTCCAAGCTGTATTTCGCCCTCGACCATATAGATGCCGTCTTCGGTAATTCCATAAGCTTTAGCCGTTTCAAGGACCTCTTCCGCCTTTTGCGTATCTCCGTTTCTCGCAAGGCAAATGGCATGATCTCTAAACATATCAGCATTTGCATTGCCCGTTGCGGCGGCTTTTTCATAATACCCGACAGCGGCATCATACAGTTCTTTTTTGAACAGCATATCTGCCTCCAAATGGTACGCCGTCGCTTTCAGATTATCAGGCAAGCCTGCAACAGCGGGCAGCACACTATTTTCAAGCAGCATCTGTGAATTATCATAATCCTTTTCATCATACAGCTTTGCCGCTTTGTAAAATTCAAGCTCGGGAGTAACCTCATATTCATTTACAGATGCCGAATACACTTCATCAAACCTTGAATAATCCTTTGTAACATTCATATCCGACAGCTCGGAAATATACCCGATATAGCGGTCATTTGACTCTGCCTGCATAAGCCGATGACCCGCAATTATCGAAATAATCGAGCCTGTCAGAAGCAAAACGGAAAAGATATACGCCACAGTCTGACGAATGCCAAGCGTTTTATACCGTTTATCAAGCCGAGTGATATTTTCAAGAGCCTTGAGCATTTCAGCCGCCGATGCAAATCTGTCGTTTTTATCCTTGCTCATTGCCTTTTCAATAATGAAAACTAATGAATCGGGAATATCCTCATTTATCTTCTTCAGCGGAACAATATTCATTCTTGAATTATTCGGCTTCATTCCCGTGACCATACTGTACATAACAGCACCGATACTGTACACATCCGAGCGTGAATCGATAATGCTTGATGATATTTCAAACTCATCGCTTTCGTCAAGTATCTCAGTAGCGTCCATATCCGAAAGAAGCTCCGTCTTGTCATCGCCAAACAGAAGCTCCGTATTCCCGTTATTGTCGGAAATATTGGAAGTGCTCTTGACAGGCATTTTATCGGGTCGAGCCAAATACTGTTCGGGAGGAGAATATCCATCGCTGCTGCCAACAGTATAAATCCCCCCGCCGAACACAGATGAAATATTAAAGTCAATAAGGCAAAGCTTTCCCTCGGCGGTCATCATAATATTCTGAGGCTTTATGTCGCTGTGGATTATCGGAGGCTTTCTCGTGTGAAGATATGCGGCTGCCGAACATAATTCCTTAGCCAATTCCACCGAGCGGGCATAGGGGATCCTGCCGCATTTAACTATTTCGTCAAACAGTGAATGACCGTCTATGTATTCCATGACCGTATATACATCTTCGCCGCTGCTTACAAAATCGTAAACCTGAGGAAGTCCCTCGTGTTTCAGTCCCTTTAGAATATCCGCTTCGGCACGCTGATTAAGCTTGTCCTTTACATTGCCCTTTATCAGCTTTATTGCAACGTATTTTTCAAGCCGAAGATGGTACGCCTTGAATACAATTCCGCCGCCGCCTGAGCCAAGCTGTTCGATTATTTTATATGTATCATTTAAAACTTGTCCTGCTGTAATCATAACATTATCCCTTTCAATTACTCATATTGACCTATTCCTATTTTTTCGGCAAAATCGGACTGTGTATAGATCTCACAGTTTGGAATTTCAAACTTCAATGCATCTACTTCACCATATGGCACTTTTGTATTATACAACGCTAATTTGGTGAGCTTCTTTTTATTAGCTAAACATGTGACATCATTTACTTCAGTGTTGCTTATGTCAAGTATAGATAGCTTTGGCAAATAATTAACTACATTTATTTGTTCGATGGGATTGTCGGACATATAAAGAAAACAAATATTATTCAACTCCGACAGCACACTTATATCGCTTATATTATTCTTGACCATACTAAGCTGGATAATTTTTTTGCAGCTCCTTAATGCAGAAATATCAGAGATCTGATTGTCAAATATCCAAAGACGTTCGAGATTAGTCAGATATTGAAGTGCAGAAATGTCCGAAACATTGTTGCTGTTAAATGACAGCTGAACAAGATTGGTTAGATTGCCCAATTCTGTAATATCTGAAATTTTATTATATTTCAGTCCAAGTACTTTCATATTTCTTAAATTTTTCAGAGGCGAAATATCAACTATTTGATTATAACCCAAATGAAGTTCGGTAAGATTAACCAACCCGCTTAATGGTTCAATATTGCTTATGTTATTGTTATTGAGCCACAGTACCTCAAGATTAGTCATATATTTTAACTGCTCAATATCGGCGTCATTCAGGTTTTGTTTTTGCAAATCAAGTTCTGTCAGCGAAACATGGTATTGTGTACCCTTTATTGTTATATGATCAACTTGTTTTTCAGTAATAGTTGTTTGTTTGGTCGTTTCTGCAGTTGATACGGTTGTTTCCAACGCAGGAACAGTTACCGACGTATCTGCTGCATTTTCTTCATCATATCTGATTGATTGAGTGAGATTTCCATTTGCGTCAAAGGATTGCATAAGATACTTTCTGCCGTTATTGTGAAAATCTGTCGTATGCGAGCCGTCTAAATAATATATTGTAGCCTGAAATATGCTGCCGTCCTGCTCAAACCAAGTTGTCTTATGACTGCCATCGTCAAAATATTCCTCTGCATATCTTCTCCAGAATATTTCATTTTTATTTTCATCACAATATATTACCTTTTCTGTTTTCCGATCTTTATTTTTCACATATTTGTGGTATGGATATTCCTTGTCATTTCTCGCTTCAACGGTAATTATATACCCGTTTTCTGTTAATTCGGGTACAGCACTTGGAGCCATGCCATTGCTGATAAATATTTGCACAAGCTCGATTTGACCGTGTTCGTTATATTGTTCGTAAACATCTTTTAAACCGCCCTCATCATACCACATCAGAGAATAGCTGCCGTCATTATTGGAACTGATTTTTTCGCATTTTACCTTACCGCCGGGATAGTATTCCAAGACGCCGTTTTTCTTTTCAGTTTCACTTTCAACAGCATTGGCTTTTCCGGTTTCACTTTCAATAGTGCTTATTTCTTCGGGTTCCGTTAAAGATGTTATCGTATCGGTTTCAGTTGCTTGCGGTAATGTGGGCAATTCAGTTCCTTCATTGTCAGACGGAGCTTTATTTATGAACATTGCTGCAATTAAAACACTGCCGACAACAGCCAAAGCTATTGCAAGCTTATTAAATGACCGATTTTCACGCTCCTTCAAAGCTTTCTCCATATCACGGACGCCTCTAAACCTTGCAGAAGGATCAGGATTCATTGCTTTAGAAATAATGTCACGCAACTGTCCGGAAACTTTTATTCCACGAAAATCAGGCTTGCTGCCCTGCGGAACACGCCCCGTAAGTATGTAATAAAGAGAAGCACCTATGCCGTAAATATCCGTGCGAATGTCGATATATGCCCTTTCAACATTTTTTGTTGATGAAGTCGAATGCTGTCTGCTCTCCGTCTGAATATCCGATATTATCTCCGTTTCGTCACTGTCAATAAACCTTGTTTCCTCGTGAAATTCATCTATCTCAACGGGTGCCTTTATCACACGCCGAAACTGTTCGGGTGCGGCAAAATCCCTCGAACCGCCCTTTGACACAGCGATACCGTTTCGGGACATCATACTGATATTGAAATCAATAAGCACAATATTATCATCGGGAGTAAGCATAATATTTGCGGGCTTAATATCGCTGTGAATAATGGGAGGTGTATGATGATGAAGATATCCCACAGCCTCACAAAGCTGTAAAGCATACTTTCGCACCTGTGCCTCATTAAACTGCATTCCGCCGCAAATACACTGCTTGAAATTCTGTCCCTCGACAAATTCCATAACAGTGTAAACATCGTCACCGTCCTCCACAAAATCAAGCACCTGCGGTAGATAATCGTTTTTCAGATTTTTAAGCACATCGACCTCGGAACGGTTGCTGATACCACCCTTTATCTCGTCCTTGATAAGCTTTATGGCAACAAACTTTTTCATTCGCTTGTGATACGCCTTAAAAATTATACCGCCCGACCCCGAGCCAAGCTGTTCGGTTATTTCATATGTGTTGTTCAGAGTTTGTCCTATGGTTATCATATTTTTCGTTCCTTTCGTTAGCCATGTATTTCACAATTCGGCAGGGATTTTTTTAGTGCTTCTATGTCGGATTCTGAGATTTTATTGAAATCCAAATACAAATTTGTAAGATTGGTAAGTCCGCTTAATACACTTATATCGCTGATTTGATTTTGAATCAAAGACAAATCTGTAAGATTGTTAAGCCCACTTAATGCATTTATATCGCTGATTTGGTTGTTGCCCAATCTCAAAAGCTCAAGATTAGTAAGTCCGCTTAATGCACTTATATCGCTGATTTGATTATCGCTGAATTCCAACAAATTAAGATTGGTAAGTTCGCTTAATGCACTTATATCGCTGATTTGGTTGTTGCCCAAACACAAAAACTCAAGATTAGTAAGTCCGCTTAATGCACCTATATCGCTGATTTGGTTCTCATTCAAAACTAACGATATAAGATTGGAAAGCCCGCTTAATGTACTTATATCGCTGATATTATTAAAACTCAAATCCAATATTGTCAGCTTTTTCATCTTATAAAGCTCTTTAATATCCTCATTCGTCAAGTCCTTATCGCTCAGATCAAGCTCTGTAAGAGATGTCGAATACCGCTCTCCCTTGATAGTGATATAACCGTTTTCTTCTGTATCCTCCTCATTATCTTCATCGGACGGCTTTTCTGACATCACGGCAGCTTTGAGTTGTTCATTGGCTTTTTTGGTCAATTCATTGATGACCTTTCCTGCATCGGATGCATAATATTCATGCGTTGTTCCATCGGCAGCACCATAAATTCCAACGTTGCTGAATACTATGTTTCTGACATCAATCGAAACCCCCTTTGTAAGATCAACAACGGGATTTTCCCGTGCAAGCCTTACTATCTCGGAATATGCCGAAATATGCTCGCCGGTCAAGCCGTATTCTCCGAAAAGTTTCTCGATTTCTCTGTCCGAATTAACGGAGGAATACCGCATACATTCCGCAAACGCCGCCGCACCCTCGGGATTTCCGGCGTTCTTGCATAGCATAAATCCGTTTACCATAGCCTGCTGATAAGGCTTTGAACCTTCGGGGGACGGTACGGGTGCTATGCCCAGATATTCATTAGCAGTTTCAAATGGCAGCTTTCCATTTTTTAATTCGAATAAAAATGAATCGGTCGTATACACATAAAACAGCTCATTTCCGCTGCCAATAAACTGCGGCTGATCTGACCATTCAAAATGACTTTTATCCAAAAACGCTCCGTTATAATATAATCCATTTAAATAATCCCACGATTTTTTTACCAAAGGATCATCGTGATTTGCGGCAATACCGCCGTTTTCAAGCCTTGTCATTTTTGCTCCCGATGAATAAAAAAGTGCTTGATCATAGTACCAGCTGTCCAGACCGTATTTTTCCTCGTCCTCATTGCAAAATGCAGAAAGCATCTCACCGAACGAATCCCAGTTCCATTTTCCGCTTTGATACAGCTGCATCGGGTCATCAAGAGCGTATTTTTCTATTGTCTGCTTGTTGTAGATAAGTATATTTTGAGGAAGGACAGAGGTCACAAAGGCATAAGAACTGCCGTAAAAATTATAGTTGTCCATTACACCCCGCACGCCGTCCCAGACCGAATCGTTGCCGATATATTCGTCAACAGGAACAGCCATTCCCGAAATAACAGCTTCCGGCATCATATCTTCGTCTATATCGGCAAGGTCTATCCCCTCCCCGCCCAGAATATAGGTCAAAAGGTCGGTGTATCTGTCGGAATATGATGTATATATCTGCTTGACAGTGCCGCCGTATTCGTCTGCAAATATCTCTGCCGCCTCTTTGATATAGCTGTCGTTTCTGTGCGAAAAATATTTGACCTGCTTATTTTGCAGCGTTTTTTTGCTGAGCGTCATTTGGTCGGGTTTTTCCTCGGATATATCATTTTCCGATGTGACCTCTGTCGTTACGGAAATGTCGGCAGTTGTTTCCGTAAATTCGGTCGTTTCCCCCGTTGTTTCGGAAACAGCCGCAGTTTCCGCCGTTGTCACAGACGTTTCCCCATCAGCCGATAATACCTCCGCTCTCCCCGAAAGCATCTCCGAAACGGCAGTTATCCCCGCAGCAACGCCAAATGCCCCAACGACTGCCGCCCCCGCTATGGCAAACGGCCTTACGCTTACCCTCTTTTTAAGTGCCCTTTTCATATCCGAAGCATTCTTAAATCTCTTTTGCGGGTCGGGGTCCATTGCTTTTGAAATAATTTCCCTGATAAGCGATGAACAGCGTATTCCTCGAAAATCAGGCTTTCCGTCCAGCGGAACACGCCCCGTAAGTATGTAATAAAGAGAAGCACCTATGCCGTAAACGTCCGTGCGTATGTCGATATATGCCATTGAAGCGTTCTTCGTCTTAACCTTTGAAGCAGTTTTATGCGATGAGGACGTTTCCGGAGTGCTTTCGTCATAAAGCTTTTCCGTTTCATCGTCTATAAATCTCGTTTTCTCGTGAAATTCGTCTATCTCGGCAGGAGCATTTATCACCCGTCTGAACTGTTCGGGAGCGGCAAATCCCTTTGAGCCGCCCTTTGATGCAGCTATGCCGTTTGTCGACATCATGCTTATGTTGAAATCGATCAGGCAAATGTTGTCCTTAGGCGTAAGCATTATATTTGCGGGCTTTATGTCGCTGTGGATAATCGGCGGAACATTCCCGTGAAGATATTCTGCCGCCTCACACAGCTGAATGGCATACTTTCTCGCCCGCTTTTCCGAAAAGACCTCCCCCGCCTCCGTAAGCTGCTTAAAGTTTTTCCCCTCGATAAATTCCATAACGGTGTACACCTCGTCACCGTCCTCGACAAAATCCAGAACCTGCGGGAGATAATCATTTTTCAGATTTTTAAGCACATCGACTTCGGAGCGGTTGCTGATACCGCCCTTTATTTCGTCCTTGATAAGCTTTATGGCAACAAACTTTTTCATTCGTTTGTGATACGCCTTGAAAATTATACCGCCCGACCCCGAGCCAAGCTGTTCGGTTATCTCGTAAGTGTTGTTCAGAGTTTGTCCTAGGGTTATCATATTTTTTGTTCCTTTCGTTAACTAGATATTTCACAATTAGGCAGGGTTTTTTTTAGTGCTTCTATGTCGGATTCAGAAATTTGATTTTCTCTCAAATACAACCACTCAAGATTAGTAAGTCCACCTAATGAACTAATATTGATGATCTGATTATCGTCCAATCCCAACTTCGTAAGATTTTTAAGTTCGCTTAATGCACTTATATCGCTGATTTGATTTGTCGACAGCGTCAACTCTGTGAGATTAGTAAGCCCGCTTAATGCACTTATATCGCTTATTTGATTATCGTACAAATTAAGCACCGTAAGATAGGTAAGACCACTTAGTGCACTTATATTACTGATGTTATTAGCAATCAAAGACAAGTACGTAAGATTGGTAAGACCACTTAGTGCACTTATATTACTGATGTCATTAGCACCCAAAGACAAGTGCGTAAGATTGGTAAGACCACTTAGTGCACTTATATTACTGATGTCATTAGCACCC
>CAZINI010000002.1:0-17302 GCA_964540575.1 uncultured Ruminococcus sp. | reverse complement strand
AAATACAAGTACGTAAGATTGGTAAGCCCGCTTAATGCACTTATATCACTGATTTTGTTGTCTGCTAAAGTCAACCACTCAAGATCGGTCGGTTTGCTTAATACACTTATATCGCTGATTTGGTTGCCATATAAGTCTATTTTCTTAAGATTAGTAAGTCCACTTAATGCACTTATATCGGTGATTTGATTTGCCCATAAATCCAAACTTGTAAGATTGGTAAGCCCACTTAACGCACTTATATCGGTGAGATTGATTAAGTTCAGTTTGAGCCGCTCCAGTTTTGTAAAGTAGGCTATAAAAGAAATGTCTGTCAGCGGTTCATTTATCCTGTAAATATGTTCGGAAGCATTTGTTTCCACATCGGAAAAACTTGATTCATTATCCGGTCCAACAATAGTCAATTCCGTAATATCGGTAGGTATCTCATATCCGGCAACAAATACTGTTTCAGGGATCTCATCGGTTATTGACGGAGCAGTCGTTTCGGCAAAAGTAGTTGTAGTTTCCGAAGTTGTTTCCCTTGTCGCAGTAGTTTCAACAGTAGTTTCCGCTATAATAGTTTCGGCAGTTGTTTCTGCTGTCACAGTAACAGTATCCCCCTCCGTCACCCCCGTATCAACACTAGCCGAAGCCACCTCACCCCGACCGGAGAAAAACTCCGAAGCGGCAGTTATCCCCACAGCAACGCAAACCGCCCCGACGACCGCTGCCCCCGCCATCACAAACGGCTTTACGCTTACCCTCTTTTTAAGTGCCCTTTTCATCTCCGAAATGTTTTTATATCTCTTCTGTGGGTCGGGGTCCATAGCTTTTGATATAATTTCCCTGATAAGCGACGAACACCGCACCCCACGGAAATCCAGCCTTCCACCCTGCGGAACACGCCCCGTAAGTATGTAATATAGAGATGCACCTATGCCGTAAATATCCGTGCGA
The DNA here is from genome assembly GCA_964540575.1 of uncultured Ruminococcus sp. GTDB lineage: Bacteria > Bacillota > Clostridia > Oscillospirales > Ruminococcaceae > UMGS1889. The sequence continues at coordinate 16,363 of CAZINI010000002.1, read as the reverse complement.
ATATCAATATACGCCCTCTCAACATTTTTTGTCGATGAAGTCGAACGCTGTCTGCTCTCCGTCTGAATATCCGATATTATCTCCGTTTCGTCACTGTCAATAAACCTTGTTTCCTCGTGAAATTCATCTATCTCAACGGGAGCCTTTATCACACGCCGAAACTGCTCGGGAGCAGCAAAATCCCTCGAACCGCCCTTTGACACAGCAATACCGTTTCGGGACATCATACTTATATTGAAATCTATCAGCACAATATTGTCATCGGGAGTCAGCATTATATTTGCAGGCTTTATGTCGCTGTGGATAATAGGCGGCTTGTGTCCGTGAAGATATTCCACCGCATCGCAAAGCTGAACGGCGTATTTTCTCACCCGCTTTTCGTCAAATTCCATGCCCGATTGTATAAGCTGCTTGAAATTGCGTCCCTCAACAAATTCCATAACGGTGTAAACATCGTCGCCGTCCTCGATAAAGTCGATCACCTGCGGTATGTAATAATGCTTGAGATCCTTCAGCACGTCCACCTCGGAGCGATTGCTGATACCGCCCTTTATTTCGTCCTTGATAAGCTTTATGGCGACAAACTTTTTCATTCGTTTGTGATACGCCTTAAAAATTATACCGCCCGACCCCGAGCCAAGCTGTTCGGTTATTTCATATGTATTGTTCAGAGTTTGTCCTAGGGTTATCATATTTTTCGTTCCTTTCGTTAGCCAACTATATCACAATTCGGCAAGGATTTTTTTAGTGCTTCTATGTCGGATTCGGAGATTTGGTTGTTATGCAACCACAATCTCGTCATCATATTAAGTCCGCTTAATACACTTATATCGCTGATTTGGTTGTCGTTTAAACTTAACATATCAAGATTGTTAAGCCCACTTAATACACTTATATCGCTGATTTGGTTGTTATCCGAAAACAATTGTGTTAGATTAGTAAGTCCGCTTAATGCACTTATATCACTGATTTGATTTCCGGTCAAACCCAACAGTGTAAGATTGTTAAGCCCGCTTAATGCACTTATTTCGCTGATTTGGTTGCCGCTCAAATTCAGTTGTTTAAGATTAGTAAGTCCGCTTAATGCACTTATATCGCTGATTTGGTTGCCGCTAAGCTCCAACGTATTAAGATTGTTAAGTTCGCTTAATGCACTTATATCGCTGATTTGATTATCGCTAAGCTCCAACGTATTAAGATTGTTAAGTCCGCTTAATGCACTTATATCGCTGATTTGGTTGCTACCCAAACCCAATTGTGTAAGATTAGTAAGTCCGCTTAATGCACTAATGTCAATGATATTATTGAATCCCAGATAAAGATGTTCAAGCTTGGTGAAGTAAGCTATAAAAGAAATATCCGTCAGCGGTTCATTTAGTATGTAAATATGTTTGGAAGCATCTGTTTCTGAATAAGGTGAATCGGGGATATAAGCATTATAATCCGGTCCGGTAATAGTTAATTTCGTAATATCTGTAGGTATCTCATATCCGGCAATAACAACTGTTTCGGGTATCTCTTCGGTCACAACAGTCGTTTCGGCAGTCGATTCAGATGCAGTTGTTTCCTCCGCCGAAAGTCCCTCCAGCTCGGCTATCAAAGCAGAAAGCCGTGTATCACCCGTAAGCTCAAAGCCCTTTCTTAGCCATTCCAAAGCCGAAGGAATATCTCCCGACCGCTCGTAAGCCTCGGCAATACCAAGATACGCATCAACATTCATCGGTTCTATCTCCAGAACCTTTTTGAACTCGGCAATAGCCTGCTCGTAGTTCAGCTCTGTGAGATATTTCTGTGCCGTCTGCAATACCGACTGCATATCCGCCTTGTTTTGCGGTTTGAAGTTCACGCAAACCAAAGCAATGATCACGGCGGCTATGGCTGCAACTATGGGAATAATTATTTTCAGTTTGTTTTTCATATCAAAATATCCTTTCACGGTTATTGAAATGCGGCTGTTTACAAAGGTGCTGTTTCCACATCTATATCGGATTCTGCCGCCGATTCGCTCTCGGACGTTTCCGCTTCGGAAGTTTCCGAAGCTGTTTCGGGGACGGTCGTTGTTGTTTCCTCTGTTGCAGTTATTTCCGAAGCCGTTTCGGAAACGGTCGTTGTTTCCGCTGCTGCCGTTGTTTCGGGAACATCGGTCGTTGTTTCCGCTGCTTCAGTCGTTTCGGGAACATCGGTTGTGGATTCCGCTGCTTCAGTCGCTTCCTCAGTTGTTTCGGAAACTTCTTTGTTAGCCAGAATATTCTTAGCGAAGCTAAAATCAATGTCCAGTTCTTTAAACGTTTCCATCATCGCTCTGCTGTCTTTCGTTCTGCCTTCCGCTGCATACTGACACACCATGTCGTCGATATATTTTTCATAACCCTTGTAATCTTCAAGCACTATCGCTTCGCCGCCGTCCGATTCCTTTTTAAGCTCGCTATAAAAAATATCATATGATTTTAGAGCCTCGTCCCGTCCCTTTGTTATGTCTGCATAACCCTTTATAAGATAGAAAAACTTGCTTTTTTCATAGTCGTCATTTCCTTCATATTCCTCAATAAGTGCCGAAAGCAATTCTCCTTTATATTTTCCCCTGTCAAAAGCATCGGCAGCTGCTTTCAATGCCTCTAAGGCTTTCATATCCATATTTTCCGCCGCTCGGACGAAATACTCTCCTGCGTCCATCTCTGTATTTCCCTCGAAATACTCCTCTGCCAACGTATTTACATCTCCCTTTGAAGATACAGCCGTAATATTTTCCGACTCACGGGTCGTGTAATTTTCGGATACGGAAGATGATATGTATGTCGTATCTGACGGCACCGACTCCAAAATGCTGCTTTCCGTAACCTCCCCCGTATGCATCTCATTATTTCCCGAACGTGAAATGGCAAGAGCAGCACACAGCACCGCCAGCACTCCAGCACAGACAGCGATAATACCGCCTCTGCCCCCAAAAGAAAATCCCGAACCGAAATGCGGGTCACCGACATCTATCCTGATAAAGGAAAAATTATCCCCCGCACCGTTGCCCTCAACGACCGTCCGCACCGTGTCCGCAAGCTTATCGTGATCGGGCTCACTAAATATCTTTTTTATCAGCTTGTCGCTGCAATATTTATACACGCCGTCAGTGCAGATGAAAAACGATGAATCCGTAAGCGGTGCAGTTTTTATATGCATCTTGAATTGTTCCTTGCAGCCTACAGCACTTGTCAGCTTGTTTTTATTCTTATGAGAATTTATCTCCTTGTCGGTCATAGTTCCCGCAATTTTTGCTTCCGTGCCGAAAACGTGATCTACACTTTCCTGAGTGAGTTTTCCCTTGCAGTGTCGGTATATCCTGCTGTCGCCCGCATTGATTATCAGGTACTTATCATCGTATATGAACAGCAGTGCAACAGTCGTGCCGCAGATTTTTCCTTGTGATGAATATTCCGCATAGATGCTGTTGTTTACGTCGGTGATGAGTGCCTTCAACTGCTCCCTGCATTCGTCGAAGCTGCATTTGTTCGCCTGAAATCCGCTCCACCATATTTTCATAGCATCAGTCAGCCTGCCGCTGGCGATCTCGCCGCCGAAATGTCCGCCCATACCATCGGCGACTGCAAAAAGCCCGCAGCCGCCGCTTACGGCAGAAAAGATGCTGTCCTGATTATTCTCTCTCACCAATCCGGGAGATGTAAATTCCGAAAAAATTATTTTCATCATATGTATGACCATTCCTTTTGAACTTGTCGGCATATGCTGCCACGAGTATCGTTTTGAAGCCGCATATCTGCCGAGTCTGCACTATGTCAATGGATAGCGACCTTAAATCTTACCCTGCCGATCTTTATCTCGTCGGCTGTATGTATCGGCTTGGGAGATAATACCTCAACGTCATTAACATACGTCTTGTTGGAGGAGCCGAGATCTTCTATCATTACCTCTCTGCCGCTTTTGAAAATACGGCAGTGCCTTTTGGAAATGCTCTTGTCATAGTCAATAACGAGCGAGCTGACATCCGATGAACGTCCTATGATAATATCTCCCGAAAGAGAAGCCTCAAAGGTATGTGCGGAATTTGCCACGTCCCTGAGAATGATCGAAGAACCGACAGCACTGTCACCGAAAAGCATTTCCGTATCTCCGCCTCTTGCGGAAAGCATCAGCGTATCTTCAGTGTCATTGAGAGTTTGTTCGGACAATAAAGCGGGAGGTTCTTCTTTGTTCTTGCGTGTGTTCAGCACTATTATGACAACAACAGCAGCAACGACCGCTCCGCCTGCCGCCGCAGCAACCGGTACGATCGGGAACTCCGCTTTCTCCGGCTCGGGCAAAGGTTCGGAAACGGCCGCAGTTTCCGATTCCGTTTCACTCTGAGTGGTTTGGATAGTTATCATCGGCATGCGAATATCGGCAGTGACAGTGCCGTTCCCGGCAGAAAGCTCCAGTGCCTTGATACTTCCGTCGCACAGGGACAGATCGGCGGTGATCTTTATTCTGTAAATATTTTTTGCATCATCAATAAGCTTTTGTGCCTGACGGGCAGGGTCGGTATCGGCATTTATCCGTATATCGGAAGCATGGGTATTTGTTGCAAGTCTTGCGGCATTTTTCAGCTTATCGTAATTGGATTTATCGTTGTTGAGGAATGTCACCGTGTATACCTGAAATGGCGTTTCGTTCAGCTGAGCAAGCACGTCCTCAATGGTTATTCCGTAAGCACTGTTCTCACAGCCGTCGGTAAAAAGAACTATTCGCTTGAAGCAGCTTTCGCCGTCCGACGCAAGATCGTTTGCGGCGTTTTTCAGATTATCGAAAATGTAAGAGCTTTCATCGTCATATTTTATTGACTGTGCAACCTTTTCAAGGGGATACTGCCTGTTGTCAAATTCCGAAAGATAAAACGGCGACTTGGCAGAGCCGAATTCTGCAATGGCAAAATATTCATTGTCCTGTTTCTTGTCGATGCATTCCAGCATGAATGCAGAGATCTCATCGGAAAATCCCTCCATAGAACGGGAGGTGTCTATGAGAAACAGCGTCTTGAACTTTTCCTCATCGGAGTAAACGTTTCCAACGGTTTCCGAGGTGCAGTCCACACCTGCAATGCGGCAGGACGTTTTGCCCGAAACATCACTTGCATATACGGTGATCTCCTCCCCTTCGCAGGAATACTGAAAAATGCCGCTGTTCTCGTCGGCAAAGGCGGTAACTGAGAGGGCTGCGGATAATATGACCGCAACGCCGGCAGGGATAATTCTTTTAAACATAGAAAATCTTCCTTTCGGATTTGTATTCGTAAACGACTGATACCGATGGACGAAAGCTCATCCATCGGTATGCGGTAACTTTGAGTTGTTCAGTTTTTCTCGTCTTCAGATGGCGTTCTTTTCAGTTTTTCAGCCAGCTCCGGATGCTCTTCAAATTCCTTTTCAAGCATAGCCACCATTTCGTCCCACTCGGGATTTGCATAGCCCTTGGAAATTACATCCGCAATATCCTCTTTATTGAAAAGGAACTGAGAAGCAGGTCCCATGCTTCCCATAGGATAAACTACTCCGACATAATCGAATACCTTCTGATCGTCCATATCCTTTACCTGTAAATATCCGATGATCATAGCCTTTTTAGCGGCCTTCTTTAAAAGTACAACACTTCCGAGGGGTAACATATATTCAAACATAGAAATCTCTCCTTAAATTATTATAGTATTTTTTTAGCAGAATTTGTTTAAGTTGCAGCACTTGCTGCTCCGTATTTTATAAGACTTTTCCATCCGTCTATTGCCGAATCGGTTATACCAAATAAGCTGTCGGCAAGCGTAAAAGCGAGAACTCCGATACCGGCAGGAGGACACGCCAATGTCAGAAGTGCACCGCCGCAGGCAACCAAACCCTTGAAGCTGGTGTCGAATGCAAATTCCGCCCAATCCTGCTGGGACATTTCACCATCAGCATTATATTTGTTATATGCATCAATACCGGCAATTACTGTGGTAAGACCCACTCCGGCGACAGATAACCATGACGCTGCAGTTTCCGCCGTAGTCCCGAAGATCTGTATGTCCTTCCAGTTAACGCCGAAGTGACTGCCAATAAGCTTTGCAAAAGGCTTAAACGCCGAAGTGCTTGCCTTTGTAACCTCAAGTGCTTCACGTCCTGTAACGATCCCGTCAGAAAAAGCTTTATAGAGTGAAATAAAAGGATTTGCCGCTCCCGGCCAAGTCAGCATATCAATAATATTCTGACCGACATGAAGCTTATCAAATAAGCTTGCAACCAAACTCGTGACCTTTACACCCTTATCAAAATATTTAAGTACAAGGTCTATGCCGTCACCGGCAAAATCCTTGAATTTGTTAAAACCATCGCTGACAAAATTGAAAATTGACTCTGTCCAGCTAGTCTTATCATAATCCGCACCTGGCATTTCCTTTGGTGTGAACGCCTCTCCGCTGAGAATGCTGTGTGCGTATCCGTCAGCGTTTTGTGTGATAACATTTATCCTGTTAAGAGCCTGCTTCTCCATCTTCACCTGATCGGAGCATTTGCGAAGCTCGGAGGCTGTCCTTGTCAGCCTGAATTTTATTCCCTCAAGTCCAAATCCGCTTTGAAAAAAAAGCCGCATGCACTGTGAATTCAAAAGCTGAGCATTTCTGTCGATACTCTCACAAATTATATCGAATTCATTGTTGAATACCTCAACCGTATCGGTCAACAGATCATATTTGCTCATTTTTATCGTCCCTCCATTCATTTACAAGCTCGGCAAGCCAGTCATCGTTTTTCAAGCTTCTGCCCCCAAAAACGGCACTTGACGGCAGAGCATCCGAAATATAACCGCTGACGCCGACCTTTGAGCTGCCTTTGAAAACTCCATCGAGCCTTACGTCCAGCATTTCAACTCTGCGGAGCTGTTCGGCTTCCGTTTCTTCATAGATGCTTATGATCCTGTCAAGATCATCCTTGTGAGCATCAAGTTCTTCTTTCAGGTATCTCAGTGCCGAGATATTCTGCCTGAATAGCTCTTCGACGGCATTCAGCCCCGAATCGGAGAGCTTTTCAAACTGCCGCTCAAGCCGAAGCGTCACATCCTCAATATCCTCAGCGATCTGAGAAAACCTTGCTTTCTGCTCCTCCATTGCCGCAAAGTCCACGGAAATGCTACCGTACAAAATAATCACCTGCCGTTTGAGTGAGTCGAAACAAACTCCCATCATTTTTTGGAATACATTTTCCTATACGCCGATATGCGTGTGCCGTAAGATGCGGCATACGCATATCGGCGTAAATGCCAAAATGTCCGAAGCCCTCCCCACCGCCGAAGCAGCGGGGAAAAGCCTTGGTCAATGCATTATCAGAAAATATTCTGGTCGGAGAGTGAGCTTACCTTCTGATCGAGTTCCTGTTCCAGACCTGCGTATTCCTCAGAAGCCTTAACAAGATGATCGACATGTCGCTGAAGATTTGCAAGGGAGTCAACGATCTCTCTCTGAACATTCTGATACTGTTCAATGTACTTATCTCCCGATGTGGAGGACCAAGATTCGGAAAGGGTGTTTACATACTGAACCATCTTGTTCATCATTTCCATCATTTCGTTCTTCTTGTTCTGTATTCTGGATGAAACGTCCTTGACCTGATTGGGTGTAACCTTTAAAATAAGTGCCATAATAAATACTTCCTTTCGTTATTTGCCATAAACGGCTGTGTTGATATATCTGACGTGCGTAAAAGTTTATCTCTGAGCAACAATGCCTCTGATCTCGTCTTCTCTCTGAATGTAGAGATTTGCGGCGTCTGCTACTGTCTGACAGTACTCTGTCATTGCCTGAGCAAGGGTATCATACTTGGGTCTGTCCTCTGCCCACTGATTGTTGAACTCGGTGTTTGCATCGCCGTCCCACATAGCATCAAGCTCTGCCTGAAGTGCATAAATATCGGCTACTGCGGCATTCCATGCTTCGATCTCGCCCTTGATATTGTTTGCGGTTGCGATCATTTCCTCGGGGTTTACATTTCTGATTTCTGACATAATAAAACTCTCCTTTAAAAATTATTACAAAAACAAGCTGTGCTTGTCAAAGCCTTGATTTAATGAGATCAATCTCCCTGACCAAGGGTCAGTATCTTTCTCAGCCTTTCCTCTGCATTTTCAACGGAAATTGCCGTATTGCCAAGCATTCTCTCAAGATCCTTGAGATCGTATATAAGAGCGGCAAGCTTCTTCCGTGTTTTTCTGATACAGCCGATGTATTCTTCCGTGTATTGGCTTTTCCAAGCCATATCGAGCTGCTGCATTATCCTGTCGAGAGCGGCAAGATCCACTTCTTCAAGATTTTTAATATACTGCGAGATGTTTTGCTTAACATCCTTTACTACTTCAACGTTAACGTTGATACCCGGCATCAAAACAGCTCACCTCCTAAAAAATATTATCGGCAGACAGATTGTTTACCTGTGTTTCGATCAGTGCCTCATTAGCACTTTGTATCGCAATAGCCTTATCCAGCTTCTGCTTGTTAGTATTGATAGCTTCCGTAAGGCGGTCAAGCGTCTTAATAAGCCCTTCGCATCTTTCGGAATATGCGTTTCTGCCTTCGCCCTTCCAGAATTCATCGGCACTTTCGCCGATATTTTTGAGATCGCTTCTTATATTCTGAAGATTGTTGTAGGCATCCGAAAGATTTTGAGAGCAGCCCATAAGGGTCTCAAAATCATATACGAGATTCTGCACATTATCACTTCCTTATACTATTTCCTAATCAACCTATAGACAAGGTCTATAGGTTGATTCCCACCGCTTTGCGGTGGGTGCGGCGAAGCCGCAAAGGAAAGCCGTACAATACTAATTCCGTCAAAACCGACGGTTTTGACTTGCCGCCTTTTAGGCGGCTCTTCTTATAGACTCTGTCTATAAGAAGATTAGGAATTAGTATTATCAAACCTTTGCGTTCAGCTTTTGCAGTTCAGCCTTGACGGCGTCCTCGGCTGCTCCATAGGCATCCGAAACTGTCTTCTGCAGATCGTTCGTCAGATTTTCCAGCTGCTGCATGAACATTTTCAGCAATGCGGTATCAATATCCATAAACAGATCGAAAACTGCTCCCGCATCGCCCTTCCATGCACCCTCGATAGTCTTGTTGATACCTTCAAGAAAACCTATCTGCGACTCAAGCTCCACCGATTCGCTGCGAATGGATCTTATGCTGTCTGCGATGCATTCGTTATCCCAGGTTATCCGGTTTTCAGCCATTCTCCTCAGCTCCTTTCCTGTGTTTTTCTTTCTGATGTTATAATAACATATATATCTGCATTTGGAATAAAATCCGACGAAATGCAGAGTTCATTCCACCAAATGCAAAAATCAGACGATCATAAGCCTGTCGCCGCTTTTTACGCCGTAATCAGCAAAGCAAAGCTCACCGTCCATAAGCAGCCTGTCGCTGCAGTAAAGCCCCATATCCGCCTCGGACGGGAACAACTCGGGAATACCCTCAAAGACCCGAATATCCTCAAGTATCTTTTTTACCGCCTCCGAGATCTTCATTTTCGGCGGTATCCTGTAATCATAGCTTCTCGACGTGGAGGGGCAGATTATTTCAACAGTAAGCAATCTCATTCAAAACACCGCCTTTCACTCGTCTTTCTCGGCGAAGAAGTCTTCCAGTTCGCCGATATTTTTAAACGGGATCATCCTGCACCGCCGTTTGTTGAGTCTGTCGGTCCCTGCGGCGATAACAAGCTTTTCACACATGAAAATATACATCATAATGTCGGAACGATACTGCACGTTTTCGGCAGTGCACATCTGCTCGATAAGAAAGCACAAAGTCTGTTCAATGCAAGGGGTCTTGTTCCGCATAATTGCAAGCCCCTTTTTCTCAAGAGAATGAAGCAGCTGTTCCGTTTCGCCCTCTTCTACAAAGGCAGCAAGCTCCTCGGGAAGCTCTGCCGCATCGCCGCATACAAGAGCGGCAATAAAGGTAAGCTCCTGTTTATCCAGAAGATATGACACACTCATTCTCCGTCCCTGCCTTTCCCCAGCTTATCCCTGAGATCGTTTTTGTACGTTCGGGAGATATATGCCTCACTGCCGTCGTCAAATGTCACGGACATTGCTCCGAAATCTGCAGCGGCTATGCGGCTCGTATTTACAATGAAGCTCTTATGTATCCTTACGAACTCCTCGGGCACAGATTTCAGGATATTATCCATAGTATCGTAATATTCAAATTCCTGTATCTCTGTACGCACGATAACCTTTTTGCTTCTGCTTTCAAAAAGAATGATGCTGTCAAACGGCAGGGCAAATTCTTTGGATTTCAGCTTAAAGCGAAACATTCTGCGGCTGCCGCCGAAGCTCCGTGCATAATCCGAGAATATTTCGTCCAGAAGCTCCTCCACCGCATCGGTTTCGGGAGGCTTCAATATATACCCGGAAGGACAGATGGAAGGACGCACTGCCGCAGCAAGCTCCGACATTCCCGAAATAAGAACGACTATGTAGCTTTCGGAATTTTTCTTTCTTACCGCATCGGAAATATCCCTGAGCCTATCTCCGCCGCCTATCATATACAAGCATACGCTGTCAGGCAGACAAAGATCTTCCCATTCTCCGCATACTATTTCGGATTCGTAATTTTTCTCCATAAGCCAGCGGAAGCAAATATCTTTAAGCTGACGCACCGAGCTGCCGCTGTCGAAAATATATATGTCAGGCATTACTCATCACCGCCTGAGCCGTGAGGTACAAATACTGAAAGCTCCCTGCCGCCGCCCATATTGCCCATATAATACTCCTGCGGCCTGCTCATTTTCGTAGACGGCATATTGAAGCTGAAAAGCCTCTGCTTGTCAAGACAGCCTCCCAGATGTATACCGCATTTATGTGCGGCAAAATTGCGACAGGCTATCTGAGTAAAGCCCTGAGTATATATGGAGCTGTCAAAGCCCGCAATGAAATATATGCCCAGACCCGCTCCCATTTTAAAGAACGTTTCGGTGATAGAATACATATTCTCCTTATTGCCGCTGCCGTAAATTATCGAAAGGAATTCGCTCATGCTGTCGATGAATACAAAAAGCTTGCTGTATTTTCCGCAGATATATTCGCAGTAATCTCCGTCGGGATTTTCCGCAAGAAACGCCTTTTTGTCATCGGAACGCTCCTTGAACATAGCTCTCAGCCGTACCAGAAGATCGTAAATGCCATTGTTGTCCGTATAAACAGTGCCGAAGCGGTTTCTCGGCATACGGATCTCCTGCTTGAGCTTGACGGTAACGACCTCTCCGCCGCATTTTTTCGCAGCATACATAAGCCCGCCCATCAGATGTGCGATACCGTTTATGCCGTTCTCGCTGACAGAACAGCAGAACGAACTGAGCAGGTCGAAGCCGCAGGGAGAAATATCATCGGTATTGTAGCCAACAGGGAGCAGCGTCGGAGAAGCAAATTTGTCGGCAAAGCTCTCGAAGCTTTCCTCCTTGGGAATGACCTTGACCCGCTCAGCGGCAGCAAGACCGTCGTTCTTCACGGAGATGGCATCCAGCTTTTGGAGAATAGCTTTGTTTCGCTCCGTTTCATTTTCTCCGTCAGCGGGAAGTGCCGTCTGATATTCAAGCATTCTGCCCTCGCTGACCACAAGTCCCCTTCCCTTTTTATTCTCGGGCAGGAACTCGGGCATAAAGCCCCATGCTTCGCTGTAATCGGCTCTCTCAGACATTACAAGAGTGAGCACATCGGTAAAATTCTGCCGCATCTTAAACCTGACATCGCTCAGGTGGCTGCAGGTGATAATAGTCTGTATGCCGTACTTTGCACAGTCCCTGGTCAGCCGCAGAAAATCGTCGTACAGATTGGGATAGGTTTCCGAAAAGCTGACAAAATTGTCCACGATAAGCATAATAAGCGGAAGCCTGCCGTTGTGGAGATATTCCGAATAGCTTCCCACATTTGCTTCGTTGAATATCTTCTTTCTTTTTTCTATTTCCGAATTAATGAACTTAACAGTTCTTTCCACTGCCTCGGAATCGTCGGAAAATGCCGTCATTCCAACATAAGGCGTTTTGTTGAAGAGTTTCAGTGTCCGTCCGCCGAAATCCAGCAGATAGAACACAGCATCCTCGCAGGTATAGCCCTCTATGACCGACATAATAATGGTTTGCAGCATGGTAGTCTTGCCCATGCCCGCCGAGCCTGCGATTATAAGATTGGAGCAGGCGGAAATATTCAGTGTCAGCGGATACTGCTGCTGTTTTTCGGGATCATCGATAACGCCTATAACAGCCGTAACGCCGCTGCGTTCTATATTGTATTCGGTGTTTATCCGTTCAAGAGGAATGCTGCCCGAAAGCACGGGGAGCCACAGCGGTCTTGTCCTGCTTATGCGGTTTTCCTCGCATACCTTTGTGATAAATTTCACCGCCGCCTCCAGCTGGGTAACGGAATCGGTTTTTCTTGCCCTTCGGCTGTCGCTCACCACCGCCGGAGAGCCGTCTATGGAGATCATGGAAATATCGCTGCCCGATGCCTTGCTGACATCATCCTTAGGCTCATATTCCGCACCCGAATATCCCGTCTGGAACTGCTCGAATATCTCATCATTTCCTATTTGCAGATAAGCTCGTCCCGTCTGAGTCAGGGACGCCGCCTCGGGACGCTTTAACATACCGATACTGTCAAGCTTATCCTGCACTCTAAGACACAGCTTAAATCTGGCATTGCTCCAGATCTCATCGTCCACAACGCCGCCGGGCTTCTGTGTTGCAAGAATAAGATGTATCCCAAGGCTTCGTCCGACTCTTGCCGTCGATACCAGCTCTTTGATAAACTCAGGCTGTTCCTTTTTCAGTTCCGCAAACTCATCGGAAATGATTATCAGATGAGGAAGCGGCTCAGCTGCCTTTTTCTCACGGTAAAGTCTGATATACAGATCAATATGATTTACCTTATACTTGTTGAAAATAGCCTGACGGCGTTTGATCTCGCTTTTTATGGAAACAAGTGCCCGCCTTGTAAGATTAGCGTCGATCTCGCCCTCGTCGCCCTCACTGCCCAGATTAGTGATAGTTCCCGCCAGATGCGGCATACCGATAAATGCATTAGCCATTCCGCCGCCCTTGTAGTCGATAAGGATAAAGGCGACCTCATCGGGGTGATAATTCAATGCAAGGGATATGATAAAGGTCTGAAGAGTCTCGGATTTTCCCGAACCTGTAGTACCCGCCACAAGACCGTGAGGACCGTATTTTTTCTCATGAATGTCGATATACATAGGCTTTCCGCCGATGCCTATGCCCACAAAGGAGCGAATACCCTCATAAACTCTGTTTTCCTTGTATTTGCGGATAAGATTCCACTGCTCCAGCCGTCCGATGCCTATCATATCGAAATATTCGATAGAGCCGGGAATTTCACCCGATGAAAATTCCCTTACACGCAATCCGCTTATGCTTCTTGCAAATTCCTCCGCATATTCGCTGCTTATCCTGTCGGGACGAATGCTGTCGGTTTCCCCACGTTTATTGTCAAGACTGTATATCCCCGAAAATTCATTATCCGCCTGAATTATCATATTACATTCGTTCGGCAGCCTGTCCATCTTCTTGTAATCCAGCACGAAGGTGACCCCAAGGTCCTCCGACATTGATATGTATTTCTCAATGCTGTCCCCCTCCAGAATAGTTTCGGAGGTGCAGAAAATAACATAATGCGGAAGCATTCGCTTTTTATCCCCGTCTGTTTCCGACAAGCTCTCGAACCTTTCTCTGAGAATACCGTTTAAATGATAAAGCACATTCTGATAGGATACACTGTCGCAGGCGGTCATTCTCAGCTTTAGATCCTCGCTGCACACATGAGGGAGCCACCTGAGCCAGCCGAAGCTTGCCGCTTCCTCGGGACGAAACAGGGCAGCTATCCTTACATCCGTATAACAATGCAGTGCGGCGGTCTGCACTGCAATATTCACTGCCGCCTCATCAGCAAGCCTGTCGTTTCCGATTATACCGACTATCTTATGCTTTTTCAGGTCCAGCAAAGCCGTTGTTTCCGACATATATTTATATTTATCCAACAGCTTGTGCGGAAGCTCCGACATATCGTCCTTATAAAGCGAAAACCTCTGCTTGGGCACTGCTATGGGAGCACTGAACGGCATCTTGCCCACACCTATCCTGACAACAAGAAAATCGGCATGATTTATATTTCTGTCCCATAAAAATCTGTCATCGGTACGCAGCTTATCAACGATCGCCGCTGACGAGATATATTGTGTAAGGAGTATGTTTTTATTGCTGCTGTGCTTGTCTGACAGCAGTTCATCATTTTTGCGTATGTATTCCTTATATGCCTCCAGCCTGTACGCTTCATCACTGAGTGTTACCTTTTTGTTGTAAAACCTATGAGCCAATGCCCAGCACGCACCGATAAATGCCGACATTCCTATAGATACGATAGAAGTCCACCGAAATCCGCTGCCGCCCTGCATGCTGATAAGTGACGACATCAATATAGGCAGCGGCATAGTGACCGACGGACCTACAACAAATATCAGCGGCTGTTCCTTCAGCCTTTTAGGTGCGGGCGGACCTTCTATCTCCACGGTTTCATCAAAAAGCGGCTCAATAGTCCTGGGTGAACGGGAAAACAGCACATCCTCAGCCAAAACATTTTTTTCGGGCTTTTCTTTGGGAACGCAGTCCAAAACGGGCAGACTGCAATCGGCAATATCCGAACGATTTATTGCAACACAATTCCCGAGGAATACAATTTTAAACCCCACCGTATAGATAATGTCAAACACAGAAAGCACTAAGCTTCCATTTATCCTTTTTCCGTTAATATATGAGCCGTTCAGGCTTTTGTCCGTAAAAATCCATTTTCCGTCGTTATGTGAGATAACGGCGTGCTCCGAACTGATAAAGCGGTCGTTTATGCAAATGTCATTTTGCTTTCCGCTGCCGATAGTGACCGTATCTCTGCCGGATATATCATATTTACGGAATGCAGTAATATATGAGGTCATCTCATATACAAGAATAACAAATTTCTCGCCGTTTTCCATTTCCGCCCTGATCATATCCCCATCAGCGATAGTATGAACATCAAAGCTGCCGGAAGCGGTTTCAAGCCTGATATTTTCATCGGAAACGATAGACCAGATATTATCGTAAACCTCAAAAAGCAATCTGCACCCTTGCACAACAGAAGACAGATCCACAACTATCTTCCTGTTATCCACCGCCGGCAAAGGATACTCCACAACAGTATCCTTAAAATTTAAATATAATGTAAATCTTGCCATAATATACCCCTAAAATCATATTTTTGGAATCTGCTTCGAGTTACTGTCTGTTTCAGCATTTTTGCAAAAATATTCGAATAAATTCACAATTCCAAAAAGATTTACTTTTTTATGATTATACCATAAAAAGTATGAAATTACAAGAGCCGGCAAAAAATTTTTAGTAAAATCCGTAAGCAGCTTTTTTATATGCAATGCCTTCCCTGCCCGTCACATATTATCCTTCCGTGTCATCTTGAGGGTACACCCTTTCGATGCCTTTATCCTTCAGCTTTACAATGTCATTATATATAAGCAAATGCTTTTTGTCATACCACCCCGAGTAATGGTAATGACCGGAAAACCAAAGATTAAAATCAATTTTATTGTCCAGTTCATCAAAAAAATCCGTAAGTATGTTTTTGTTAAAAAGGGTATGAAACAGATCCTCTTGTATCCGTCCGGGAAGTGAATGAGTTACGATAATATCAACCTTTCGGTCAACGGAATCCAAAGCCTTCCATCCGTTTTCTATTTCCTCCGCATTAGGGAGCTCCTCTTCCCACATAGTTTCACCGAGTGTGCGGTACTGTTTATCATGGCTTTCCGCACCGCCGAATGCAAAAATACGCCTCCCGTCAATGTCAAAAATGCTGCCTCGGCAGAGATGAAAAATATTCTCCGATATTTTCTGTATCCTGCCGCCTTTCCACTCCTCAACAGGATAAGCCTTCAGCATATCAAAATTCTCATGATTTCCGTCGATCCAAAGTGTTGTCCAAGGCTTTTCGTCAAGCCATTTCAGCCATTTTCTTTCTTCTTCCGAGTCGCACCACCGCAAGCCAAAATCACCGCAGATTATTAAATAATCCGAACGTGTCAGCTCGCTTTGTATAGTGAAACACTTTGAAGAAAGCTTAGCAATATCATGCGAACCATGCAGATCGCCTGTGATAAAAATCATAGTAATCAACCTTTCATCGGGCAGCTCAGAATACCATCAAACTATATCCTGTTTTTATACTAACCCTCACTTTCCAATATCATTATAATACTAATTCCTAATCTCCTTATAGACAGAGTCTATAAGGAGAGCCGCCT
>CAZINI010000001.1:0-190688 GCA_964540575.1 uncultured Ruminococcus sp. | reverse complement strand
AGTGCTCCGAAGCAAAGCTTCTACGCACTTTTTCAGTTGTTGAGCAGACATTAATATAGTATCATTCGTAAGCGTTTACGAAACGATAAAATATAATTGTAAAAAAACTGTTAAAGCCCTTGAAATTTGAGATTTTCTGTGATATAATATTAAATCGTAAGTGATTTGTATATAGCACTACTGTCTGAGCTTGTATGATGGGCTGCTATGCAATCATATAAGTCTATCGGAAATGAGGTGTTAAAATGAAAGAAGGTATCCATCCCGAGTACGTTGAAACCACTATTACCTGTGCATGCGGCAACGTGATCAACACTCGCTCCACAAAGAAGGATATCAAGGTTGAAATCTGCTCCAAGTGCCACCCCTTCTACACAGGCAAGCAGAAGCTTGTTGATACAGGCGGACGTGTTGACAGATTCAAGAAGCGTTTCAATATGCAGTAATTCTTATAAGAAACGAATATCCATCGCAGCCTGCGTGACCCGCAGGCTGTTTTTATGTCGAAAATAGGAGTGAGTATGGATTACACAACCATAAAAGGCGAAGCCGAGGCTTCATTTATCGAAAAAAAGTCGGAGTTTATAGGATATATCCGACATACGGAAACACCCGATGAAGCCATTGCATTTATCGACGAGATAAGAGCCAAACACCGAAAGGCGACCCACAACGTCTATGCGTACATACTTCGTGCGGACAATATTTCCCGCTATTCCGATGACGGTGAACCTCAGGGCACGGCGGGAGTTCCCGTTCTGGAGGTGCTGAGAAAGGAAGGGCTTACCGACATTTGCTGCGTCGTGACCAGATACTTCGGAGGAATTCTGCTGGGCGGCGGAGGACTTGTAAGAGCATATTCCCACTCAGCAAAGATCGCCGTGGACGCCGCCGCAAGGGCTGAAATGCACAGCTGCTTCCCTGTCACCATAAAATGCAGCTACGACCTCTACGGCAAGCTCAGCTATATCCTTCCCGAATTTCAAACCAAGATAATCGGAACGGATTTCGGTGCTGACGTGGAAATACGACTTCTGGTGCAGTCTGCTCTTGCCGAACCGCTGGAGAAAAAGCTTATTGACGCATCAAACGGTCGAATAGAATTATGCAAAGGCGACGAAGAATTCAGAGATTTTGCCGAATAATTGTCGAAATATACAAATTTTAT
Organism: uncultured Ruminococcus sp.; assembly: GCA_964540575.1. Taxonomy (GTDB): domain Bacteria; phylum Bacillota; class Clostridia; order Oscillospirales; family Ruminococcaceae; genus UMGS1889. The sequence continues at coordinate 189,520 of CAZINI010000001.1, read as the reverse complement.
ATTTTTTTACCGAAATAAAGAGGAGTTTTGCTTTCATTATCTGTATATAATAAACGAGTGTGGTCAAATCCGCACATTTTATTGAATTTACAAAAGGGGCAGATGATCCTATGCTTACTCCGAGAGAACAAACCGAAGCTATCGAGCACGCCGCCTTATGTGAGTATGCCTGTTATTCCGATAAAGGCGGAAAACGTAAAATTCCCGAGGAAAAATGTCCTATGAGGACCGACTTTCAGCGGGACAGGGACAGGATACTGCATTCCAACTCGTTCCGCCGCCTGAAACACAAAACTCAGGTTTTCCTCGACCCCATCGGCGACCATTACCGAACAAGGCTTACCCATACTTTGGAAGTTTCACAGATCGCAAGGACTATCACAAGAGCTTTGCGGCTTAATGAGGACCTTGCCGAAGCTATCGCCCTCGGTCACGACCTTGGACATACGCCGTTCGGTCACTGCGGAGAAAAAATACTTTCGGAGATGTGTCCATACGGCTTCAAGCATTATCTTCAAAGCGTAAGAGTCGTTGATTATATTGAGAAAAACGGCAAGGGGCTGAACCTTACATACGAAGTGAAAAACGGTATCGCTTGCCACACCAACGCCGTTGCAGTCACCAGAGAGGGATATATCGTCCGTCTGGCGGATAAGATAGCATACATTAACCATGACATTGACGATGCTGTAAGAGCGGGTGTCCTCAGAAACGATGAGCTGCCCGAGCGGTGCATCAATATTCTCGGCAAAACAAAAAGCGAGCGTATTACTACCCTTGTGACCTCCGTGGTAGAATGCGGTGCCGAAAATATTTCTATGACTCCCGAGGTCAAATCCGCACACGACGAGCTGAGAGCCTTTTTATTTGAAAAGGTATACTATAATATTGCGGCAAAATCCGAAGAATCGAAAGCAATGCTGCTTGTGGAGAAGCTGTACGGCTATTTTCTGAAAAATCCCGATAAGCTTCCCGAGGATTACAAGGTCATTATGGGGCGGTTTGATAAACAGCGGGCAGTCTGCGATTACATTGCGGGAATGTCCGACAGCTATGCCGTAAATCTCTACAAAGAAATATTTATTCCCAAGGGCTGGCCTAAGTGATGAAAGGAGTGTGCAGAATTGGCTTTTTCCCCCGAATTCATAGAACAGCTCCGTTCTGCAAATCCTATTGACAGCGTTGTTTCTTCATATGCGTCGCTGAAAAGAAGCGGCAGAAATATGTCCTGCCTTTGCCCGTTCCATTCGGAAAAATCGCCGTCCTGCGTTATTTATAATGACACTCAGAGCTTCTATTGCTTTGGCTGCGGTGCGGGCGGTGACGTTTTCAACTTTATTATGCTTATCGAAAACCTCGAATATTACGAGGCGGTCAAGCTGCTTGCGGAGCGTTCGGGTATCCCTATGCCCGAAAATTCGGGAAATCCTGATTTTTCAAGGCTGAAAATGCGTATCTATGAAGCTAACCGAGCTGCTGCAAGATATTACTATTCCATTCTCACCTCTGATAAACAGGGCGAAAAGGGACGGCGATATTTTGCCGAGCGTGGGCTTACTCAGGCAACTATCACAAAATACGGTCTTGGTTATGCACCCGGCGGCTGGCGAAATCTCTATGACCATCTTAAAGCCAAAGGCTTTACCGATAATGAGCTTTTTTCGGCAAACCTTTGCAGCCGAAGTCAGAAGAACAACGAATTGTTCGACCAGTTTCGGGATAGAGTCATCTTCCCTATCATCGACCTTCGGGGAAACGTTGTTGCGTTCGGCGGACGTGTCATCGATGAAGGCGGTCCGAAATACCTGAACACTTCCGATACCCCCGTATTCCGAAAGAGCCGAAATCTGTTCTCGCTGAATTTCGCCAAACGGCAAAAGTCGGACAGAATGATACTCGCCGAGGGTTATATGGACGTTATCGCCGTAAATCAGGCGGGCTTTGAGAACGTCGTGGCGACCTTGGGAACTGCACTCACCTCAGAGCAGGCACGAATTATTTCGGGTTATGCCAAGGAGGTAGTCATAGCTTACGACAGCGACGGTCCGGGACAGACTGCTGCTCACCGTGCCATCAATCTGTTCAGCGAGGTCGGCGTTGAAACCAGGATAATCAAAATGGAGGGTGCAAAGGATCCCGACGAATATATCAAAAAATTCGGTGCGGCAAGATTTAAAAATCTGCTGGATAATTCCGACGGTGCTATAAATTTTGAACTGAACAAATGCAAAAAGGATATAGACATTGAAACGGATATGGGAAAGGTAGAGTATCTGAAACGCTGCATCGGCGTTCTTGCGGATATTTCCTCTCCTATTGAACGAGATGTATATATCTCAAAAATAGCCGCAGAACAAAGTGTCAGCAAGGATGTCCTCATTTCTCAGATAGAATCCACCCTGAAAAAGCGTGAGCGTGCCTACGAAAAAAAGCAGTGGCAGACGATTTCCGCTCCCGTCAGACGGGACGGCGTAAATCCCGAAGCTGCAAAATATCCCAAACAAAATAAGGCTGAAATAGGAATAATCCTCTTTCTGGACAGACACCCCGATACGGTGGATTATATCCTTACCAGGATCAATCCCGAACAGTTTGTGACAGAATTCAACAAAAAAGTTTTCATCGCACTTGCAAACGGCATAAAAAAATCCGACAGATTTACATTAATGTCGCTTTCGGGTGAATTTAGCACTGCGGAAATGGGCAAAATATCCGAAATATCCGCAAAATATAAAGATATTACCGTTTCAGCCGAAGAGCTGGACGAATATATAAATATTCTGCTGTCTTTTGAAGACGAACAGACCGTCAAAGGAAGTGATATGACCGATGACGATCTGCTCCAACTCCAGCAGAAACTCAGAAAAAAATCCAAGTAAAGGAAGTAGAGCTATATGGCTGATAAAAAGACTATCGACAGTCTGATGGAACAGGGCAAGGCAAGCGGAAAGCTTACCACCAAGGAGATAACCGATGTTCTGGAGGACCTTGATTTCGACGTCGATCAGATGGACAGCTTTTATGACAACTGTGCAAATCTGAATATTGAGATCATTGAGGACTTTAATGCGGAAACCGACCTGGGGCTTTCTATGGATACCCTTGCGGACGATCTGGAAATGGCACTCTCCAACGAGGGAATTGCCATTGACGACCCCGTTAAGATATATCTGAAGGAGATCGGACGTGTTCCCCTGCTGACTGCCGAAGAAGAGATAGAGCTTGCTCAGAGAATAGCTCAGGGCGACAAAAAAGCGAAAAAGCGTCTTTCGGAAGCAAACCTCCGTCTTGTTGTTAGCATTGCAAAAAGATATGTGGGCAGAGGTATGCAGTTCCTTGACCTTATTCAGGAAGGAAATCTCGGTCTTATCAAGGCTGTTGACAAGTTCGACCACACCAAGGGCTTTAAGTTCTCCACATACGCTACTTGGTGGATAAGGCAGGCTATTACCAGAGCTATTGCCGATCAGGCAAGAACTATCCGAATTCCCGTTCATATGGTGGAAACTATCACAAAGGTCAAGAAGGTTTCCAGCCAGCTTCTTCATAAGAACGGTCACGATCCGTCCCCCGAGGAGATCGCTGCCGAGCTGGATATGCCTGTTGATAAGGTTCGGGAGATAATGCGGATAGCACAGGATCCCGTTTCTCTTGAAACGCCTATCGGCGAGGAGGAGGACAGCCATCTCGGCGACTTCATTCCCGATGACGATGCTCCCCAGCCTGCTGACGCCGCTTCGCTCATTCTCCTTAAGGAACAGCTTGGTCAGGTGCTTTCTACCCTTACAGAACGTGAAGAAAAGGTGCTTCGTCTGAGATTTGGTCTTGAGGACGGACGTTCCCGCACTCTTGAGGACGTTGGCAAGCAGTTCAATGTTACCCGTGAACGTATCCGCCAGATAGAAGCAAAGGCACTCAGAAAGCTCCGCCATCCCAGCAGAAGCAAAAAGGTCAAGGATTTCCTTGACTGATAAATATTCCATAGGAAAACGGTGATATTTTATGCACATTACCCTTGAATCCGATTATGCAATTAGAATAGTTCAGATACTTGCTTGCTCAAATAATCGTATGGACGCAAAAACCATTGCCGAGGAAACCTGTGTTACCCTCAGATTTTCTCTGAAAATACTGAGGAAGCTTGTTACCGAAGGCTTGGTAAAGTCCTATAAAGGCTCTCAGGGCGGTTACGAGCTTACACGTCCCGCCAAGGAGATCTCCCTTAAGGACGTTATCGAAGCCGTTGAAGGTGACTATAAGCTGAGCCGCTGTCTTTCAGATGATTATACCTGTACACGGGGACGTTCGGGAAACTGCTGTGTTCAGGACGCTTTCAATGAAATTTCGGAAGTGGTCAGAGAAAAGCTTGCGTCTTATACTTTCGATAAGCTGATTTGATTTTCGGATAATTTTACTTTGTGAGATACATATTTTAAGCGGTTTGCCGTCACTTGCAGGCAAACCGCTTATTTCATTCAAAAAAATATTTCGACTGCTGCAAAAAATGGCATATCAAAACCGTATTATTAATACTAATCACCGATTAAAGTGTAGACAAACAATCAGCGTAAAAACCATATACGCAAGTTTTTACTTGATTTTTTGTCCACTTTATTATCGGTTCTTAGTATACATAAACAAAAAAGGGGTGGTGCAAATGACCGCAGATGAAAAGACGCTCTTTGAAGCCGATGTTGAAGCTTACGCCGATACCATTCTGCGAATTGCAGTTCAGAATACGAAAAATTGTCACGATGCCGAGGATATTGTCCAGGAAACATTTATCAGACTGATGAAAAACAATTCAGATTTCGACAGCGAGGAGCATAAAAAAGCCTGGCTTATCCGAGTTGCCATCAATCTTTGTCATGACAGGGCACGTTCCGCATGGTTTCGCAGAACACAGCCGCTTACCGACTACGGCTGCATAACATTCACCGACGATTTTCACAGTATCGAATATGCCGAGCTTATACGCAGTCTGCCCGAGCATCAGAGAAACGCCTTGTATCTCTTTTGCTTTGAAGGATATTCTCTCGAGGAAATATCCAACATAACGGGAAGAAATCCTAAAAGTGTCGGTTCCGACATTTACAGAGCAAGAAAAAAGCTTCGGCTTGAACTGAATGAAGGAGGGCTGAAAAATGAATAAGAACGATTTAAACCGCATTTACAGCTCAATCACCGCCAATTCGGCAATGAAAGAGAGAATTATTGAAAATGCCGAAAACCCTGTTACTGCCGATATTCCGAAAAGAAGAAGTCCCGCATTAAAGGCGGCGGCAGCCATCTCTCTTCTAGCCCTGACTGCGGTCATAGCCGTGACCTCCGCACGCTTCGGCAGCGACAGCGATATTGTCGCTGACCCATTAACCACTTCCGAAACCGAAGCGAGTATAATAAAAACTCCCGAAACAGCAGCTGCAACATCTTCTTCGGAAATCCCAATTCCCGAAACGGCAGCGGAAGAACTGCCCGACGTACCCCTCAAAATAACTGTCGGAGAAAAGATATATATGCTCGCCGACAATGATACGGAGCTGCTCACCATACTATTCAACGGCTATTCGGGATATTCCTACAATCCCATTCTCGGAAATGAGGTTCCGGGCGGAAGCGGACTGCATTATTTTGCGGATGGTAAAAATCCCAATCTTCTCGGCCTGGAATCTGACGGCGAAATACATTTCTACCGTTACCATTCCCCCGTCAAATGCGAAGGAAATATGCTTGAAGCAATGCTCAGAACTTCGGGAGATGACCTTTACTCCTTTGAAGTAATGAACTTCAACTATGCCTACGAAGAAGAGTGGGAAAGTACGTCTTATTGCACCGTAGCTGCCGAGGAAAATACAAATCTTCTTGTTGACACCGAATTAACGAATATTATAGGCGGGCTTTCCGAAGGCGGAAAATTCGAGTACGGACGGGATTATACGGTTGATGATCTTTCCGTCCATATAACAGAACCGCAACGCTATTATCTTGTTGCAAAATATGCAGGCGGCGAAGTCATGGCGTTCCCAATATCCCCCGAAAGCAATGTTATTTCGGCGTTTTGTCGGAATTATGAAATGAGCGAGGATTTTATCGGCACATTTCTCGGAACACGGTATATGGACAGCGTTGCACAGGATGAACGTTATTATTCCAATGAATACGAAAGGCTTCAAAATGCCGTTTCCGCTCAGGACGGCGAGGTCACTTCACCTGCATATGACCCAAACCCGAAGCCCGCTGCCGAACCTCGTCAATATCAAGCCTCGTTCATATTCTCCGATAAAAACGGCGACCCTGTAAACGGACTGCGTGTTACCTGCCAAGCGATCAAGTACACAAGCGGTGTTCTCGGATATGACTTTGACAATGACCGTGGAGGATATATGGACGGTGCTGCCCTTACCTGCGGCGATAAGCCAACAGTCCGAACTCTTACCGAGGGAGCATATCTCGTGACCGCCTCGGATATGATGGTGAATTCCGACGGAGTTGAAAGCAAGCGAAACGAAATGCAGTTTACCATAGAGATAAATGCAGATTCCCCTCGGAATATAAGCTTTGATCTGCCGTGGGATCGCCCCACTCCCGACGAGCTGAACGCCGTCGATAGGTCAAAAACCGTTATCCGCCTGCTTGACGAAAACGGCAGTCCCCTGTTCGGATATTGGGTTATACTTCGTCCCGAGGGCTTTGACGGCAGCAATCTTGCCGAAGGATATTCCGGTGCTTGGGGCGGGTATGTTATCGGTGCGACCGACAAAAACGGCAAAGCGGTATGGCATTGTCCCATTGAAGGAAAATATACTGTAACGGCTTACTCTTTCGGAGTTATGGAAAATCTTGCAAGTGACATAGAAGAAGAGATAGAAAGGATTTCCGATGAAATCATCATGCGGAAAGAAAACATCGCTGAAATTGACGAGAAAATAGCTTATCTTAACAAAATACTTTCCGAAATCCAAAGGCTTCACGAAGAGGACAGCACCGCTGTTTCACGCTTAAAAGAGGAGCTTGAAGCACTGAATGCCCAAAAAACAATGCTGACCGAAATGCTTGAAGAAGAGGAAAATCGGCTTCACAACTTTGAAGCATTTGCAAATAATGAAAAGGTTATTCAGTTTATGAGCTCCCTTCCTATGAATGTTGAAATAACTAATGCCGATACGGTGACCACCTTTGAATTTAAGGAAAACGGAAAGCCACCCGTATTTGACGAAAGCGACTTTATTCCCGAATAAAATAACGCAGCCCCAAAGCCAAAATGACTTCGGGGCTGCTTGTATTTGCCGAAAAAATCAATATCCCAATTCTTCCTCAACAATGATTACCTTAATTCTGTTCTTGTGACGCTGTTTTGCGGAAATTACAAAATTGCAGCAAATCCTGTCATTACCGCCGCAGCCGTCGCAGATATGCTTGTTTCCGCCCACAAAAGCGGCACACTCACCCTTTTCCTTGCAATATGTATCGCAGTCAAGACGCATAGTGTTGGCGGGAGCGGCAAGCTTTTTCACTCTGACGGAAGCTTCCTCAATATCCGTAACGATCTTGTTATATCCCGCAACGATAATGACCGATTCCGGTCCATAGCAGATAGCCGCAACACGGTTGCTGTTGCCGTCCACATTGTAAAGCTCGCCGTTTTCGGTGATGGCGTTTGAGCTGCACATATAAACGTCCGCCGAAAAGCATTTGCGGTAGATAGACGGAACCTCCTCCTTGGGAACAGCTTCCCTGTCAAGGAAATTGTAATCTCCGCTTCTGAGCAAGTCCATAACGCCCGTTTCCTTGAGGGTCATAGAACCGCCCGTTCCGATAGTATCGCCCTTTTTTATAAGCGACTTCACCAGCTCGGGAACGTCCGATGCTTTCTCAACGGTATAAAATTCCATATTGTTCCTTTTAAGTGCCTCGCCTGTTTTTGCAATACGCTTTCTGATGGTTTCAAGCTTGTTGCCGTCCATAATTATTCCTCCAAATCAAACATTTCGTTCAGTAGCCCAGTTCCGCATTCCGATCTGAAAAGCTTATTTCTCACGCTTATAATTGCATTTGCAGACATATTGTCCTCATAACCGTTCACGAGAAAATCAGCTTCCATAAGAATTCGGAGAACGTTGGAAATATCCTCCGAATAGCTGTGATGATGCCCCACAAGATAGCACACCTCCGAGATAAACCCATCACTGCACCCAAAGCCCCGAAGTATCTCCTCCGCAACGGGAACGCCCTCTATCTCCTGATATTTTCCCGCTGTTGAACCGTGAATGCGTTCGGCATTCTTTATGCCAATGTCGTGAAGAACGGCAGCAGCTTCAAGAATAAGCTGTTCATCAGCCGAAAGCTTCTCTGATTTCCCGATAAGTGCCGCAAAGCTGTGTACCTTGATAAAATGCTGAATACGCTTGGGATCTCCCCTGTCATATTCAACAGCCGCTTCAATAAGCTTTTCAATCAGCAAAACTATCACTCCCAAAACCGAATACAATGAGATTGTATCACATTTTCGGGAAAAATTCAATATCTATATGTAACCAAAAATGCCGATTTTCATAATATATCAATGGGAAAACCCGAAAATATCAAAAGGAGCTGATTTTATGAAAGACGGAACAACCGAATTTTTCCTTGGCGGAGTATCCCCCGACGGATTCAGGACACGTTTCGGTGAGATTCTTGCTGACAATGATTATTTCACCTACATAATCAAAGGCGGCCCGGGAACGGGAAAATCCTCGCTTATGAAAAAGCTTGCGGCAGCATTTCCCGACGAAGAAAAGGAGATATATCGCTGTTCATCGGACACCGACTCCCTTGACGCCGTAATTTTCAAGCGGCTGAAGGTCATTTTTATGGACGGCACCGCTCCCCACACCTTTGACCCTGTTTACCCCGGAGCAACTGCACAGATAATTAATATGGGCGAATATTGGGATTCGGGAAAGCTTTTTGCAAAGCGTTCGGAAATAATCGCCGCAACAGAGGAGAACGCACAGTATCACGGCAGATGCAGGCGGTTTGTTTCGGCGATAGCTTCACTTAACAGCGACAGCTTCACCATCGCCACCGAAACGCTGAATATTGAGAAGCTGGAGGGCTTTGCAAAGCGTTTCACAAAAAAGCTGTTCCCCAAAAAGGACACGGAAACAAAAGGCAGTCTGTCCTACAAACAGCTTTCCGCACTGACAAAGGACGGCTACAAGACCCTTATCCCCGCCGGTTACACCGTTTATGTCCTGAACGACCCATACTGTGCAGGCAGCGATTTCCTGCTGAGAAGTCTGTCCGACAAGCTGATAGAGCGGGGCTATGACATAACGGTCAGCGAATATTTTATGCTTCAGACCAACGCCTTTGAGCATCTTCTTGTTCCCGAAATGAAGCTGGCATTCATAACAGCTTCAAGCTTTAACGGTCTTGGAGATATTGACGGCACAAGAATAAATTTCGCAAGATTTTACGGGAAATCCGCTATTGCAGCCAAAAAACAGCGGCTGAACTTCAATAAAAAGGCGGCAGCAGAGCTTTCCGAAGAAGCGGCATCGGCTCTTACCAAAGCAAAAGAGGTACACGACAAGCTTGAAAGCTATTATATCAATTCCGTAAGCTTTGACGAAATAAACCGCCTGTCCTACAAGCTGATCTCGGTTCTGAAAGGGAAAGCGTGATCTATGAGGCATTCCTGCGGCAAACGGAGATAGTCTGCCCTTCTCCTCTGCGGGAATGCTTCAAGCTTCCGCCCTTCACACATATGGAGATAAGCCGTCTGAGCATATTCATCGAACGCCTGTCCAAAACGAAATGCTGCCCCGAAACGGCACTCATTCCCAAAAACAGTACAACCATAACCGCCGCCAAACCCAAACCGCTCAGCAATTCGGCAGAAAAAGCGGAAGCGGTGAGAAACACCAGCACAACAAGCTTGATAATAAGTCTTTCCGTGTAATTTAAATCTTTCATAATGCACCATTCCTTTGTTTGCGAAGCCCTGTTTTTTTATCGGGCTTTCGTAATGTTGAATTCGCCGTATTTCGATGATAGACTGCACATATTCATCACGAAATACCTGTTCCATATCTTGATTTAGTATCCGGAACAATTTATCTGAAACATTGTTTCTATTGATATTATAGAACATTATTTTTGATTTGTCAAGAACAAATCGGGCATTTTAAGGCAAAATAGAACGTTTTTTCTCAATTTTGTAGAACAGAACAAATTTCAGGCCAATATTTATAGCTTTTTGCATAGAACAAACATATCACTTTTTGACAAACAAAAAAGCCGAAATCCCCTTTCGAGAATTTCGGCATGTAAAATTTTGAAAAATTGTCATGAATTATTGGACTGCAATAGCCTTATTGCATCCTCGATCGAAACACATTTTGCATATCGTTCGGGCCACATTAATTCGTTATAATAATGGTAGGCAGCTTCTTTTGAAAAATACTTATTATCAAAGGTTGAATTTGTATATGCGGGAACTATCATTTCAAATCCGTGCTCAAATCCGCTTTTTATAGTTGCATCTATGCAGTAGTTGGTCTGCAAACCAACGACCATAATTTGCTTTTCACCTTTTGACTGTAAATACGCCAACAATCCCGTTGATTTGTGAAATGAACTGTTTACAGACTTTGAAAAGACCTTCTCGTTATTTATCGGTGCGAATTCATCATATATCTCATAGGCTTCATCACCCTTTGAAAAACCGCTTCCCGGTCCGTCATCGTGCTGTACATATATAACTTCTATGTGATATTTTCCGGCTGTTTCAATGAGCAGCTTTATGTTCTCTTTGACTTTATCAAACGCAAAAAGCCGTTCATCGGTAATGCCTTTTTGTGTATCCACAACCAATAAGATCATATTGCACACCTCGTTTTATTATGTCAGAAATACATATACATCTGACACCTGAGCATACCGTTGTAAAGCTTTCTGCGACGGTTTGCTTTTTTTCCGAAAAAATTCTCGAACTCGTCGTGAGGAGATATGATCGAACAGGGGTGTTCCTTGTCGGCGGCGAAAACCTTGCCCATTATGGTGTAAAGCTCCTCTGCTTCCTTTATCTCCAGCAAACGCTCACCGTAAGGCGGATTGCAGACGATAACAGAACCGTCCGCATTAACAAGATCCTTGACATTCTTCCGCTCAACGGTAACGCACTTGGCAATTCCCGCTTTTTTGCAGTTATTCAAGGTAAGCTCCACACATTCGGGGTCAATATCGGAACCGTAAGCGTGGAACGGTTCATTCCGCTTTATGCTGTCAAGAGCCCTCTGACGCTCTGTTTCCCAAAACTTTCGATCGATGCACTCCCATCTTTCAGCCGAAAATGTGCGTTTCAGCCCGGGAGCAATGTTCAGTGCCTTGTAAGCCGCTTCAATAAGCATAGTTCCGCTTCCGCAGAACGGGTCATAAAACTGCGTGCTGCTCCTTATTCTGGCAAGATCTATCATTCCCGCCGCAAGAGTTTCCTTGATAGGTGCGGCGTTTGAATTTCGCCTGTAACCTCTTTTGTGCAGCCCCATACCCGAGGTGTCAAGGTAAATTGCAGCGTTGTCGTTCATTATATTGAATTGTATCTGATATGTCGTTCCTGTTTCTTCAAGCATACCGATGCCGTAAACGGAGCCCAGCTTTTCCGCCGCAGCCTTTTTCACGATAGACTGACAGGTCGGAACGCTTGCCAGCTTTGAATTCAGACTGCTTCCCTTTACGGGAAATGCATCATACTTCCCGATAAATTCCTGCCAATCTATCTTTTTTACTCCCTGAAACAGTTCCTCAAAGGTCATAGCCCTGAACTCGGCAAGCTTTATCAGCACTCGTTCGGCAGTGGCAAGGCAGAGATTAGCCCTTGCAAGTATGGATAGATCTCCCGTAAACGACACCTTTCCATCGGTAACGGTAATATCTTCTCCGCCAATCTTCTGTACTTCGAATTTCAGCACGCTTTCCAATCCAAAATGACACGGACAGGTGTAGGTAAGCTTGTCCATTTCAAATCCCCTTTGCAAATCAAAAATAAGAAAATCAATCCTGTGCAAACTGTTCAGCAGCATTTTGACCGCCTTCTGCAACAGTAGTCTGAGCCTCGGTCTGTGCCTGAGTGGTAACTGTCTGTGACGGTCTTGCTCCGCAGCTTGTGCAGACAGGCGGAATGTTTGAGGGCTTATAATATCCCTTTGCACCTGTGGGACAAAGTCCGCTGGCGATCATTCCCGTATTTGCACAATAGTAAAGCTCCTTAACGTTCGAGTTGGACGGGAAATTGGTAACAGGTCCCGCCTCGGCTATATCTCCGAAAATATTTTTCCAAAGCTTTGCAGAGCTGTAATATGTGTTCTGAACAGACTGACTGCGGTCATCATAGCCGTACCAAACGCCGCTGACATAATCGGGCGTACAGCCGACAAATGCAATATCTCCCCAGTTCTGGGATGTACCCGTCTTGCCCACAAGCTTTTTGGTGGGCAGCTTAGCAGCACGTCCCGTACCGACAGTCTGCTCCTCGACAACCGTTTCCAGCAGCTTGTTCATAACGTAAGCGGAATCCTTGTCAAGTGCCTGAATAGGCGTGTAGGTGTTTTGCAGAATAGCATTTCCCGTAGGGTCAATGACCATAGAGTAAGAAGTAGGCTCATAGAATTTTCCGAGATTTCCGAAAACCTGATAAGCAGCTACCAGCTCTGTCAGCAGGATACCATTGTTAAGAGCACCAACACTCAAAGGTGCAAGGTCGGCATCATACGGGGTCAGAGTTGTAATGTGAAATCTTGACTGGAGGAAGTTATAGACATTCGTCGGACCTTCCATCTGAATAAGCTGTGCGGGAATAGTATTCAGCGAACGCTGGAGAGCCTGGAATGTGTAATATCCGCCATAGCTCCAACGGTTGGAGTAGTTCTGAGGCCACTGTCTTTCGCCGCCGGGAGCGTTTGCGTCCTTGATGGTGATAGGCTTATCGGTAAAAATGGTAGACCAATGGATAAGGTCGTTTTCGATAGCATAGCCGTAAGACGTGATAGGCTTGATACAGGAACCGGGCTGACGAGGCTCACGGGTAGCATAGTTCCAGCTGTTGTCGATAGGCTTCTCGCCCACGTCGCCGACAATTGCCAGAATATTTCCCATATAATCCATAGCCACAAATGCAGCATGAGGAGGATTTGGGAGAACTTCAGCCGAGAAGGTAGTGTAATCCTCAAACTTGGCTTCAAGAGCCTTCTGCATTTCAATATCAACAGTGCTGTATATCTTGTAACCGCCATTGTACAGACGGGTCTGTGCTTCGTCGAAGTCTATGCCGTATTCGTCCATCAGACCATAGGTAACATCTCTGATGACCATATCCACGAAATAGCTCTGAACGCCCTCGTTTACAAGTTCATTTTCATCATCGGAGGGAGCGTTTGGATCACGGAAAACAAGCTTTGTATTGCATGCCTCCTCATACTGATCCTGAGAGATAGCACCGTTTTCCAGCATAGCATTAAGCACAAGAATGCGACGCTTTTCGTTTCTTTCAAGAGCAGTGAAACCGTCCGAATCAACATAGCTGCTGAACGGATTGAGAGTATTCGGAGATTTTGGTATCGCCGCAAGACACGCCGCTTCCGCAATAGTCAGCTCGGAAACGTCCTTGCCAAAATACTTGTTTGCGGCAGCCTGAATACCTGCCGTATTTCCGCCGAAGCCGATATAGTTCAGATAAGCCTGAAGAATATCCGCCTTGGTGCAGGTTTCTTCGATATTCTGAGCACGGAATATCTCTCGAACTTTTCTGTCCCAGCTTTGGTCGTCATCGCCTGTTACGTTTTTGATAAGCTGCTGAGTAATGGTAGAGCCGCCGAATTCATATCCGAAAATATTATCGAGGATAACATTGACGAACGCCGAAAATGTACGCTTCCAGTCAACTCCGCTGTGGTCATAGAATCGTTCGTCCTCAATGTAAACGAAAGCGTCCTGAACGTGCTGAGGCACCTGCTCGATAGATACGGGCTTACGGTCGGCACCCCTTGTGATCTGCTTGATCTCAACGGGATTTCCGCTTTTATCGTAAGCGTAAATGATGGTAGTATAATCCATTTCCAGCGAATACAGGTCAAGGGTAACGTCATTTGCCTGATCCTGAAACTGGAAAATATACACCGTCAGAGCTGCCGCAATTATGGAAATGGTTATAACAATAATAAGTATAAGCGAAAGCAAGGTTGCCCCGATAACCATAAAGGTACGCTTAACGGGGTGCATTCGCTTGGCTTTTTTCTTTTTGACCGACCCGGTGGCTGAACTGCTCATAGGAAAAACCTCCTGAAATTATTCAAGGCGTCCTGCATAATTGCCGCACCTTGAGATTGCGAGTATGATATATATTATACCACAAAATCTGATAAATGGGTGAAAATATCCGCATTAAAACCGAAATGTAATTATTTTTGGCATATTAAATAAATTTCACGTCCGCTAATCGGCATAATAACAGCATTCAAAAGCAAAATAGCCGAAAAATAGCACAAATTACAATTCGGTATCAGCTCTCAGAAAAGAATATCGACTTAAAGCCTTCACTTTTCAGAGCCGAAGCTGTTTCCGAGGACGGTTCTGAGCCGTGAAGCACGGGGACAATGTTAAGACTTCCCGATTTCAGACGGACAGCGTTCATGACCGTGACCGCCTTTTCCGCTTCCGAAAGCTTTGAAAGGTCTATCTCGCTGTTTTCCACCACAATAGTTCCGCTGAAATCCGAAGGATAATATTCCACACAGATAGTATCGACCGTCAGCTCATCGGGCTTGAAAACCTCCGCCGTGCCGTTGATAATGTCCTTGGCGGAAACGCTGAGAGCCGTCCTGCCCCCCGCTTCATCGGCAGATTTTTTGACAATATCCACCGAATTTATGAGAGCCTTGTATCTGTCAGCAGATTTTACAATATCGCCGATATAGTTCAGGTCGGAATTGTGGAACGGCGGGAAAATAACACCGTCACAGATTACAAGCTCGAAGCCTGCCGAATATATCTCGTCCGCCAATGACCTGAGATATTCCTGAGTATCCGTATCAAAGGGCGACAGCCAAGGCTTTCCGCCGTTGGTGGGACGGTTATCCAGCCAGTTGGAGTTATCCGAAGCAAATTTGTAAGAGCAAATTCTTGTTCCGTCGGGATAGTCGTAGCGGTTGTTGTCGTTCAGCAGATTTACTCTTGCGATTGGAATGATGCCCATACCCTTGAGCGTTCCCGCAAGCTGCTGAGCAGGAAGCGTGGATTTTATGGAATCCTCGCTGAGTGCGGCAATTTCCGAATAGGTTTGATAATAAAACGCACCGCCAGCCGCCTTAAGCTCGATCACCGCCGCCGAACAGCCCAGCTCCGAAGCCTTTCTTGCAGCGGCACTAAGCTCTGCGGGAGTGAGTATCTCCCCTCCCTTTATCTCCAAAGCAAAATAGCTTTCGGAGGAAGCCGCCTCGGTAACTGTCGTAGTAACTTCCGATTCGGTAACAGATGAAGCTTCGGTGACAGCCTGTTCCGTCGTCTGTGATTCAACGGGCATTATCTCATCAATGGTGATATTGTCCCTGTTTTTCCAGCTGTTGATGAAATTAACGACAGGGTCGCAGATACTATATCCCACAAAAACCAGAACTGCCATAATAAGAATGACCGCTATCCAAGATGCTATTTTCTGACCCTTGGTTTTGGGCTTTTTGTAATGCTTTCGCTTATTTGAACGATAGACTTTTATTCCGCCTTTTCTGTTCATATAACTTTCCTTTCAAATTTCCTGCAAAAATCAAATCCCATAAGGAAGCTGATGTCCCGTAAGACCGTAGCACGCCATTGCCAGAATGCCGTTATATATCAGGAGAGCAGGAAATCCCCTGAAAAACGCCGGCATTTCATCAGAATAGAGCTTGTCATAAACTATTGCCGTCATATAAGCTGCCGTCATAAATCCAAGTCCCGAAAACAGTCCGAAAACTGCAAAATCTGCGGGAGAGGTGCATTTATCAACGCTTAAAAACAATATTCCAAAAACAGCACAGTTAAATGCCGAAATATGGACATATTTTTTCAGCCCGTCAAAAGTATCATACTTAAATTTCCAAAGCATCAGAAGCGTAATAACATAAATAAAGCTGAGTACGGCAATAAACACTATGGGCATATACAACGGTTCATACTCCCCTTTTGGCAGATAGGAAAAAAGGAAGTATGCTATTATTCCCGTTATGGTCGTCATATATGTTATGCATATTCCGAAGCCCCACAGACGGCTGCGTTTTTTTGCGACCATAAGTGCGGTGCTCATACCTATTGAGCGGGTAAAAACGGCATTTTCGGCAATCATAGAGATAAAAGCTATCTCTGTTAATCTCATAAATACACTCATTCTCTTTTTCTCCCAAAAGCATAAAGAACGGCACGGAACAGTGCGGCACAGAAGCCCAGCAAAATAAGTCCGCCCGCTGTTGTGGAAAACACGGGCATCACTGTCGGTATTCCGTAAATAGAACCCATCAGCGAGCCGCCCGAAAGCAGTTCCCTAACCGCCGAATACAGAATGACCGCCGCATCATATCCGAGGATATAAAAGATAATATCCGAAAACATTTTGCTGCGTTTTTCTCTGAAAAATTTTACCTCCGACTTGGAGATGATAAACGAATTGGTGATAAGCAGCGGAGCAAACACACCCATCTCCGTAAGTTCGGACGGAAATAGCTGATTTGCGATGATATAAACGGGTACATACACCAAAGCAGCAATAAAAGTATATAATATTATGCGGACTGCATAAACTATATTTCTCGGGACAAAAGAAGCAATGGAAAGCGAAAGGAAGGTCACTGCCGTAAACATTGCCGCCAGCATTAGCCCCTGACGCAGCCCCGTTGCATAGGTCACAGCGGGAGCAATGACCAGTCCGCTGATAAACAGTGCGTTTTTGGTGGTAAGCCCCTCGTATCGGGTGCTGTCCTTGTTTTCACTGCTGCTCATTTTCATCGCCTCCGTCAATGTTAAACTGCATTACAGGCATATCCGCAAGCAGCTTTTCGGCATCTTCGGCTGAGATATGCCGTGGTTCGGGCTTTTTAGGTCTGAATATCCTGCCAAACAGTTCCCTTGCTCCTTCCACCATACGGTCTATCTCTCCGCTGAGAGGAGAAGCGGCAAGAGCGGCATAAACCACCGCATTTTCTGCTTTTCCGTAAAATCTGAAAGCAACGATAAACAGTCCTGCCAGCATACCGTAGATCACTCTTGCAATTCTTGATCTTGGCACGACCGACTTGTCGCATATAAGAAATATCAGCCCAAAAAGGAGCATACCGCTGCAATAGGTCAGCAGAACTCCGCTTATAGGCGTCCTGCCATAGGGGTGATAGAAGTATGTAAATGTCAGCACAACTGCCGAGGCACTGAATAATGTCAGCCCCGAAACGGTCCTCATGCATATCAGTATCACAGCACAGACAAGAAGTATCAGCATATGACAGGAGCCCATAGAACCGTAATACTGTCCCGTCAGCAGATCAAGGGGCGTCAGGGACGGATCATCGGTCAGGGTAAGCGTTTTTGACAATGACTGACCGAGATTTACGGAAACTACATTGGCAAGCTCGGGAAAATCAAAAGGTTTTGGATAAGCAAGCACCGTATCTGGAAATGACAGAGCCATCATCAGAAAACCAATGGCAGCACAGTTGAATATCCTGCCATCCTTAAATGTGAAGATATATCTCCCGATGACCACCGACAAAACCGCCGCACCTGCCAGCACCGTGTACCTGACAGAAGCGGGCATCATAAGTGCAAGCGTCAGCCCTGTGGTGACAGCCCCCAGATCGGCAAGGCTTGCCCTGGAAGAACGCCTTCTCAGCTTGCAGCAGACAAAATCGGTCAGACAGCAAAACAGCACAGAAACGCCTATCACCACAGCGGCTCTTGCACCGTAGTAATAAACGCTCATTCCTGCAAGAATAATTAAAACAAATATATAGTCGGGACGAATTTCACGTTCCGTTCTGATATTAACAGTGTCTGACATTTCCGCAAAACCTTTCGTAAATCAGTATGAAGAAAGGAGATATTCCCCCGGGAATAGTTCGCAGCGATGAAAACCGAAATTCTAAGCTCCGTCACCTTGAAGATCACAGTTCCGCCGCAGGATTTTGAATTTTTGGGTATTGATAACGACGAGGTGGACTCGCCGATCTTTCTTGAATTTGTTATATCGGGCATTTTGTCCGAAACGGGAATAGATCTTTCCGATGAAAGACTGTGTGCCGAGGCATTCGACGCTCCCGACGGAGGCTGCATAATGTATCTCTCCGCACCCGACCTTGAGGAAAGCTTCATATCATTGGCTGCAAGCGAGCTCATCAGCCCCGTATACGAAACCGAAAGCATATCCGACCTTATAAAAATGTCCGACATTTTCAGAAAAATTTTCGGGGATACGGACTCCAGCCTTTATTGCAGCCGAGATAAGATAAGACTGACCGCAAGGCTGCCGTTATCAAAGCTGTCTGCCGCACGAATGCTTTTCGGAGAATTCGGAAGCTATCTCGGAAAATCGGAAGCACTGTCCGCCCAAACCTCAGAGCATTTCGAGCTTATTGCCTCGGGAGATGCCGTAAAAAGACTGTCGGAGCTTACCCTCTGATAATTCTGACAGCTTCGCCCATATTATCCGCCTTAAAGAGATACGAGCCGGAAACCAGGCAGTCACAGCCCGCTTCTCTTACGAGAGGAGCGGTTTTCCCATTGATTCCGCCGTCTGTCTGAATGATGGTGTCAAGACCCTTTTCACTGAGAAGCTTTCTGAGCCTTGCCACCTTGTCCAGCGTTTCGGGGATAAAGCCCTGACCTCCGAAGCCCGGCTCCACCGTCATAACAAGGAACATATCCACCCTGCCGAAAAACGGCAGCAGTTCTTCCACGGGAGTGTTGGGACGAACGGCAATGCCCGCCTTCAATCCCCTTCTGCGGATAAGTTCAATGGTCTTATCGGGGTCGGAGCTGCTTTCAAGATGAAATGTTATCATATCCGCTCCCGCTTTTGCAAAGGCATCGATATATTTATACGGGTCGGTTATCATAAGATGCACGTCCAAAAACATATCGGTGACCCTGTTCACCGCTTCCAGGACGGGAATTCCGTAACTGATATTATCCACAAAAACGCCGTCCATAACATCGAAATGTATCCAGTCAACGTCATTTTCGGCACATTTTTTCAAATCAGCCCCAAGTGCTGTAAGGTCTGCACTGAGTATTGAAGCGGACACGATAGTTTTATTCATAGCAAACGCCTCTTTTTCATCATAAATACATTTATTATTATAATACATTTTATCGAAAACGTCAATAAACCAAGCGAAATTTTTGACATAATGCAAAAAAATGCCGCAGTTCGGCACTCTGAAAAGAACAATTTACCGAAACTGCGGCAATATATAGTAAATCGAACAGCGAAAACGCCGCAGAAGCTATTCTGAGGGCGTTATCCGAAAATCATCGGGAGCTGCCACTTTCTGCTTTTCCCCGTCGCCGCCGTCCGCATAATACATTTTATGCCGGTGCTTCCGGCTGCGACACAGCGACATTTTCCGACAACATTATTCCGAAACAAATAACCGCCCCGATTTTTCCTCAGAAACAGCATTCCGAAGAATATTGGAGCGGTTTTGATGAAGAATATACTCCCGTTAATATTTCAGCTTAGGAATATTTCCGTCTGTGATAAATCCCGAAACATTATACAGAATAAGTGCCTGATCGAACTCTTCCGGGTCAACAATGTTCTTATACGAGGTCTGAATGTATCTCATATCTATCATCGTTATCTCCGAGTAATTATTTGCCAAAAACGGCACAAACGAGTGAGCATAGGAGTCCTTGATGACCAGCAGCCGAGGGCCGTCGGTACAGCCTGTTTTTATCTTGATAAGCGGCTGATTTGTTCCCGTAAATGAGGAATATTTGTCCTTGACCGACAGATATTCACGCATATAAAGGCTGTTGTAGGTCTTGACCTCCATACCTGTGTTTACTTCCATGGAGATGATATTTTCGCCGTTTTGACCGAACCAGTAGTCGATAACATCAGGTTCACAGCCGTCGTATAAGGTCTTGGAATACAGCGTTCCGAGGAATTCGCTGCTTGCATGCTGAATGTCGAAGCTGTCCCTCGGCAGCGGAGAATAGCCCATCTTCTTCCCTGCCGCATTGTAGGCACAGTATGCTCCGAGGCTGGTCCAGTGATGGTCGGTGCGGTAGTAGATATATTCCGATGAGCTGTTCTGCATAGCGGAAAATGCATCTATGGGAATGACTCCGCCGCTGAGATTTCCGTAAACATAGTCGATAAACTGCTTCTGGTCCACAGACGGTGCAAAGCTCGGCAGCTTGTCGGGATAAACCGCTGCAGCCGTGGGGACAAGCATAATGAACACCTGTGCATCTATCCCCTCGTCAAATGCGTTTATAGCAGCAATGGACTTGTCAATAGCCGTGTAATCGGGCTCGGGAACCTTTTCCAACAGCATATCCTCGGTAATGAAAACATTGTTGCGTTCACTTCTGCCGAGAAATCTTTCGGAAGCACCTTTAAGCTTTAAAAACGGCACTCTTGCGGCAAAATGGTCGGAGATATAGGTTTCAATGTCCGTCATAAACTCCGTGCTTTTAATGTCGTCAATATTTGCCTTGGGAAATGACGCAAGATTTCTGTTTTCCAGCTCGGATTTTTTCTCCTTCGGAAGAACCGCCGTGAGTATCGCAAAAACTACGATAAATCCGAAAAACAGTCCCGCCGAAACTATTGAATATACGTCAAGAGGACGCTTTTTCTCATTATTATTCATAAGCTGCCTCCTAGAATTTAAAGTAAAGGAACGGATTGTAGCTTGCATCGGTCAGATACGCCGTGCAGAGTATAAGAACAGCAAGCTGTAAAACAGGCGTCAATGCCTTTGCGGCTGTGGGCTTTTTCGTCCTGAGTTTGTCCCTGTAATAATCGAAGAAATCCGTAGAGCCGAAAATGCATATCGCAAATATAGCCGCATTGGAAATCAGCAGATACAGCGAATAGCTGTCGAAAGCAACACCGCTTGCCCCGAACATTGCCCCCAGATAGCGGACAGCGGGCATAAATCCCTCAACATCGAAGAATACCCAGCCTATCACAACTATCAGGAACGTATAAAGCATGCTTACAGCTGAAGGCAGCTTTTCGAGTACCTTTCCGAACCCTACACGCTCAATAATTATCAGAATTCCGAAATACAGTCCCCAGACGATAAAGTTCCAGTCAGCACCGTGCCACAAGCCCGTCAAAGCCCATGTTATAAGGAGATTTCGCAATGTTTTCAGCGTACCGCAGCGGTTTCCGCCAAGGGGTATATAAACGTATGAGCGAAACCACGAGCCGAGGGTAATGTGCCATCTTCTCCAGAATTCCGAAACGCTTTTGGAAATATACGGGTGATCGAAGTTTTTCGGGAAATTAAAGCCCAGCATCTTTCCAAGTCCCACCGCCATATCGGAATATCCCGAAAAGTCGAAATATATCTGAAATGTGAATGCAAGAATGCCTATCCATGCGGTAAGGGCGGGCAGCTGTGAATAATCCATAGCCTTGACCTCCGACCAGACAAGCCCGATATTGTTTGCGAGAATGACCTTTTTCCCCAGACCTTTAAGGAAAGTGCCTATTCCCTGACTTACCTTGCCGATATTGACAGTTCTGTCGTCTATTTCCTTGGCAACGTCCTCATAGCGGACGATAGGACCTGCAACTATCTGCGGGAACAGAGTAACATACGCCGCAAAGCTGAAGAAATTCTTCTGCACCTTGATCTTCCGCATATAAAGGTCAATTGTATAGGACATTGACTGAAATGTATAGAACGAGATACCGATAGGCAGCGGAAGTTTCGGGTCAAAAATATTCGTCCCCAGCAGCTCGTTGATATTGGTGATGATAAAGCTGCCGTATTTGAAAACGCTGAGAAGTCCCACGTTCATACAAACGGAAATTATCAGAAACAGCCTGCGGAGCTTTTCATTATCATCGAATTTATCGATCATCCGTCCCGCCGTATAGTCAATTGCGGTGGACAGAAGCATTATCAGAATATAGAACGGCTCTCCCCATGCATAAAATATTATTCCCGAAATAAGAATGATAACATTTCGCACCTTAGTCGGCGAGAAAAAATATAATATCATTACAATGGGAAGAAAATAAAACAGAAATACCAGACTTGAAAATACCATATATTCTCCTTATTCCTCAGTTTTTCCTATTTTGCCGACAGCCTGCTTATACTGCTCTCTTGTGAGCATAGTGTTCAGCACCTCCAGCATAGCGTTTGCGGTAAGAAGCTCGGGCAGACCCAGCATTTTCAGAAGCTCTGCCCGCTTCTGTGAACTGTTTGCACCCCCGGATAAGCCGTCCTCGAAAAGGTCAAGCTTGGTAATATCCGTCCGACGGCAGGGTTCGCTTGAAAAATCTATCCCCGATTTGCCGAAGGCTTCAATGAGAACAGCCTCGTCCATACCCTCAACGCCAAGCTTCCCCTCTTTTGAATAGGCAGTTTTGCGGCGTTCCTTTCCATAAATGTCAGGGATATAGACGTTGAATATTTTCGCATTTCCCACAGCACCCTTGATATAGTTTCTTATCTTAAATCCCGCCGAATCGGAATCTGTAAGGATTATTATGCCCGCACCCGAAGCGTAATATCGTATGAGAGCCATTTTTTCTTTGTCCTTGAACACTCTGAAACCGTTTGTGGGGATAATAACAGCGTCAATTACCGAGGAAAGCTTGATCTTATCGTATTTTCCCTCGACGATCACTGCCATATTCGTATGAAGCACAGTATCTCCCCCAATCAATTTTTCGGAACAGCTGCCATTTTGACAACAGCCTCCTGCAATATCACAAACTGATCTCCCGATGAGGATTTCAGTATGCGGTCGGTTTCGGCAGCGATCATAACGCATCGTCTGAGCCGACCCGCAGGAATATTTCGGACATCACGAAAAGCATTTCTGACCAGAAATTCCTTGTTTTTCGGATATGCAAAATCCTTGATTACATCGTCTATATATTTTCCCGTATTTAACGCAAGCCTTGCCCGATACATATCCAAAAGCGACGAAGTTACCGCATACAGCAGCGAAATAGGCTCGGTTTTCTGCAAAAAAAGCTCGTCCATCAGCTTCAATGCCGTTCTCGTATCGAACATTGCTATCGCCTTGGACAGATCAAATATGGTTGACGAAAGCTGATCGGCTGACAGCATATCGATGATCTCTCTTGTTATCTCACCGCCGTTTGCATAGGAAGCCAGCTTTTCAAGCTCGTTCGACAGCATGACCATATTGGAATTGTAAAGCTCCGCAAGATATGCGGCATTTTGCGGCAAAATTGAACAGCCAAGCTTTGCCGCACGGCTGCAGATAGTTTTCGACAGTTCAGCAGGCTTTTTCAGCTCAAAGCAGCAGGAGGTACCGTACTTTGAAACGGCGTCCAGCAGCTTCTTATTTTTTGCGGTAGGCAGTTTTTTTCCGCCGCAAATATCCACCGAGGTATTATAGAAAATCAGCACCGTTTCCTTCGGGAGATCGGCAACAAGGGAAAGCAGAGCCTTATTGTCATCGGGTGTAAGCTGCTCCGCATTCAGATCACATACGGTACAGCACTGCCGTTCGGCAAAAAAAGGCAGCATTTCACATGAATCCATAAGCTCGCCCACATCAAGCTCTGCCCCCTGAAAGCTGTGGAGATTATAGGTTTCGCCGTCCTTGCCGATTATTTTTTTCACAAGCTGCTTTGCACATTTCTCCACCGAATCAAGATCGTGTCCGTAAAACCAGTAAACATTTGAATAATTTCCGCTTCTCAATGCGGAGAACAGTTCCTTGTCAGTAACCGCCGCCAAAGCTTATCACCTCCGTTTTTATCCTCCCATCGGGATATGTAAAGTATTCTGCATTTACACCATACGAAGCGTTTTCGTCTGATAGATTTAAAACATTTTGGGAATATGTTACCTTATTATTTCCCGAAACATCGTGATTTTTGCCGTAGCAAACTACAATATCGGGATATGCCGCAAAGTTGTCCGCAATCGACGGATCGTCTGTCAAAAGCAATGTAATGCCGTTGAACTTAACAGTCGTATTCGTCTTGTTTATGACTGTTACGGCAGTAAAATCATTCTCAAGAGAAGTGCTTCCGTAAGACATTTCCGTGGGCGTTATGTTGAATGTATCGTCATTGGCATATTTTCCTTTGGGAATTGCTATCATTCCCATATCAAAATGCCCGAAGCTTTGTGAAAAAGCTTTATCCTCGGGATATGCTCCTCTTGGCAGGATAAGCATATCTATCGTGCCGATACCATAACCGTAAAGATAATCGGCAGCAGCGGAAGCACACTTTTCGCCATAGTTCAGGTCAATGACTACCGCCTTGTAACCGTTGTGAACGATACACACGGACGATCTTGTGTCCCCGATAACAGCGGCAGTTACCTTGCCGCCCGGGTTTATTCGGTCAATGGTCAGTGTCGTTATCATTAAAGCAAACATAGCCGTTGACACCCACGCCGCACAGCGTTTTCCCTTTTTCAGAGCCGCAATGACCGCCGCTGTCACTATAAGAGTAGCGAAAAGCTTCGGGAGAATACCCTTTAGCGGAAGATATGACCACTGCTTCGTTCCGAAAAATTGGCAGACATTCAGAACGATATGTGCAGCCGAACCGGCAGGCAGCAGGAAAAATCCGATCGTTCCGCCCGTTATCATAAAAGCAAAGCCGCAGAACAATATCAGCGTACAAAGGGGCATCAGCAGTATCTGAACGATCGGCGAAACTATCGAAAGTTCATCAAAATAGTAAACTGTCACGGGATATACAGCTATCGCCGCACCAAGAGGAATAATGAGAAAGTCAAAGGTATTCTTGGTTTTAAAGCAGTCGTCAACTGCTTCCGAGATGGCAGGAGCTATCACCGAAATTCCCAGCACACCCGCAAATGACATAAGAAATGACGGGTCACGAATGCAAAAAGGATTTCCCGCCGCAAGGATAATTGCAGCAATTCCCAGAGAATTTAGGACATCACCCTGCCGTCCGACTGCCGTTCCGCTGTAAACAATAAATATCATAACTGCCGAGCGTATGACCGAAGGCGTAAGCCCGGACATGACAGCAAAGGGCGTTATCACAAAAATAAGCAGTATAAACCGTTCCACGGGCCCCAGCGGCAGAAATCCCAGAACGGCTATTGTAAAGCCCGCAATCAGCACCATATGCGTGCCCGAAACAGGCCCGATACCCGAGCGGTAAAAGCAAAGCTTGTCAAAATCGTCCAGACCCGATTTCTCGCCGAAAACCATTGCAAGAACGACCGCCGCTTCACGTTCCGCAAGTGCGTTTCTTATTTTGCCGCATATTTTATCCCGATAATCGCAAAGTGCTTTTTTCAGTGAAAAGTTGTTATTTGAAAGGAACACCGCATCTGTAATGTCGGTAAGCTTTACATATATCCCTTTTGCCTTATAATAGCTTTTTTCGGGAAATTTCCAGCTGTCCTCAAGCTTGCGGCAAGTTCCCGTAACGGAGGCATAGTCGGCTATCTCATAGGACGTATCATCGGAAAAGAAGCTGACAGTCGCCTTCACCTCATCGTTTATTCGACCCTTTGCGGTATATATCGCCGAACCCGTTGAAAGTATCCTGCACTCAGTTATCTGTCCCGAAAAATTCATCTGCTGACCGTCATATGCGACTGTTTTGTCATACACATTCATGCTGTACAAGCTATAACGGAAAACGCCTATGACCGCCGAGATAAGGCAGACTGCCAGCGGCACAGTAAAATACCTGTCATTTGCATGAGGATATTTCTTCTTTTTCAACGCAAAGAACACTGCCGATATGACCGCCAAAAGCATAAAAACAGCAAGGGAAATGTATAACGAAAAAAATGATGCGAAAAACATACCGGCAATAAAGGAAAAACCAATATACGCCATTTTCCGCACCATTTTTTACTCCTCCAAAACAGCTTTTACTTAAAGAAAAGCGGAAGTTTTTCCAGATAGAATATATCCTCCCTGTCAGCAGCATCGCCCTCAGCGAGAACCGCACATTTTCCGGCAATAATGCCGCCGGCGTGTTCCACAAGCTTTTCAACTGCCGCAAGGCTTTCGCCTGTGCTGATAACATCATCGGCAATAAGCACACGCTTGCCGTGAAGCATTTCGGCTTCATCGGCACCAATGTACAGTGTCTGCTCGTTAGCTGTTGTAATGGATTTAACCTTTACAGATACGGGATCCTTCATATACAGCTTTGTGGACTTTCTTGCCACAATATACGGGATATTCATCTGCTTTGCCATTTCGTACGCAAGTGGTATACCTTTACATTCAGCAGTGATAATTACATCACATTCGGGAGCCTTTTCAGCCAATGCCTTTGCGGAAGCAACCGTTATCTCAACGTCCGAAAACATAATGAACGCCGCAATATCAAGCTTGTCATTCACCGCACATAAGGGCAGGCGGCGTTTGCAGCCTGCAATGGTCATTTCGTAAAATTCAGCCATGTAAGTACCTCCCATCAGCCTGCGGGCCAGCCGAACTCACGGCCTGCCAGCAGATGGAAATGCAGATGCTTAACAGTCTGACCCGCACTGTCGCCGCAGTTGGTAACAACACGGAAACCGTCGTCAAGTTTCAGCTCCTTTGCCAGCTTTGCGATAACCTCGAAAATATGAGCAACCAGAGCGGAGTTTTCTTCTGCAACCTCGGCAGCACTTTTGATATGTGTCTTAGGTATAAGCAGATAGTGTATAGGTGCAGTTGGTGCAATATCCTCAAAAACGTAAACTAAATTGTCCTCGTATATCTTTTTGCTGGGTATCTCACCTGCCGCAATTTTACAGAAAAGACAATCTTCCATACAATTCACCCTTTCAAATCAACCGATAAATTCGGAAACTATATTCTTAACGGAGTTTACAGCCTCGGAAACCTTAGAAACGTCGCCCGCACCTGCCATCGCACTGTCGGGACGTCCGCCGCCCTTTCCGCCCGTTACTGCGGAAACCTTCTGAACTATCTTGCCTGCGTGAGCACCCTTTGAAAGAGCCTCCTTGCCGCATACACAAAGGAACTGTGCGGAAGCACCGTTTACAGCTGCAAGAACAGCCACTGCATCGGGATACTTATCCTTTACCTTATCGCCCATTGTTCTGAGAACGTCGGTCTTGGTATTCTCGAAAATGCCTGTCATTACCTTAACGCCGTTTACCTCGGAAGCAGAGGAAATAAGGCTATCGGTTCTTGCAGAAGCGATAGTACCGCTCAGATCGGAGATCTCCTTCTCCAGACCCTTTATTTCGTTCACAACGGCAGCACATTTAGCGGGCAGTTCGGAGGGATTTGCAAGCTTCAGAGCAGCTGCGGAGCTTTCAAGGCAAGTCTTGTAGCCTGCTATCATATCAAGCACGCCTGTACCCGTTACAGCCTCGATACGTCTTACGCCTGCGGCTGCGGAAGCTTCGGAAACTATCTTGAAAAGACCCAGCTTTGCAGTGCTGTCAATATGAGTACCGCCGCAGAATTCGATGGAATCGTGAGCCTTAACAACTCGTACAACATCGCCGTACTTTTCACCGAAGAGAGCCATTGCACCAAGCTTCTTTGCTTCCTCAATAGGCATTTCCGTCATTGTTACGGGGAATGCAGCGAGAATATCCGCATTTACGAGATTTTCTATCTTAGCCAGCTCCTCATGAGAAACTGCACTGAAATGTGTGAAGTCAAAACGAACCTTTTCTCCGTCAACAAGCTGACCTGCCTGATGAACGTGGTCGCCAAGGACCTTTCTGAGAGCATTCTGGAGCAGATGAGCAGCTGTGTGATTACGCATAACAGCCAGTCTGCGTTCCGTATCAAGCTGAGCGGAAACGGTATCTCCGACGCTGATAGCACCCTCGGCAGTACCGATATGCATATAATGACCGCTTGCCAGCTTCTTGGTGTCGCTTACAACAAACGCTCTTGTATCAGCCTTCAGCACGCCCGTATCGCCGACCTGTCCGCCGCTTTCCGCATAGAAAGGCGTTTTGTCGAGAACAATAACAGCGTCATCGCCGTCATTTACCATATTCACGCTTTCGCCGTTTACAAATACTGCCAGCACCTTAGCGGAAACAGGCTCCATATAATCGATATATCCCACAAATTCCGTTGCGGGAGCATCAACCTTAATGGTATTTTCGTCCCATGAAGAACCGGATTTTGCGTTGTGGTCGTCCTTGGCTCTCTTCTTCTGCTCTGCAAGCAGCTCTCTAAATCTTTCTTCATCAAGCTCAATGCCCTTTTCAGCGGCAATTTCAAGAGTAAGGTCAAAGGGGAATCCGTAGGTATCGCTCAGCAGGAACACGTCCTCGCCGCTGAGTACCTTGCCGCCTGCATTCTTAACAGCATCAAGCTTTTCGTTAAGAATAGAAAGTCCCTTGTCAATGGTCTTTGCAAAGGACTCTTCCTCAGCTCGGATAGCATTCTTTATCATCTCACGCTTTTCCGCAAGCTCGGGATATGCGGACGCATTTTCGTTGATAACGGTGTCTGCTACTTCGCAAAGGAAAGGTCTTGTGATGCCTAAAAGTCTGCCGTGACGTGCAGCTCTTCTCAGCAGTCTGCGGAGAACATATCCTCTGCCGCCGTTTGAAGGAGTAACGCCGTCGCCTACCATAAATGTTGTGCTTCTGATATGGTCGGTGATAACTCTCAGGGAAATGTCGGTCTTTTCGTTCTTCTTATACTCAACGCCTGCAATCTTTGCGATATGCTTCATTATATTCTGAACGGTATCTACCTCAAACAGATTGTCAACGTCCTGCATAACACAAGCAAGTCTTTCCAGACCCATACCCGTGTCGATGTTCTTCTTTTCCATCAGAGCATAGTTGCCGTTTCCGTCACTGTCAAACTGGGAGAATACGAGATTCCATATCTCGATAATTCTGTCACAGTCACTAGCCTGCTCAAAGCTCTCAAAAGGACCGTACTTTTCTCCTCTGTCGAAGTGAATTTCCGAGCAAGGACCGCAGGGACCGCTTCCGTGCTCCCAGAAGTTGTCAGCCTTGCCAAGACGAACTATCCTGTCATGAGGAATACCTATTTTCTTTTCCCATATCTGCTCTGCTTCGTCATCGCTCTCGAAGATGGTTATCCAAAGCCTGTCAGCGGGGATCTCCAGAGTTTTGGTCAGGAACTCCCAAGCCCATTCGATAGCTTCTTCCTTGAAATAATCTCCGAAAGAGAAGTTGCCGAGCATTTCAAAATATGTGCCGTGACGGGCAGTGATGCCGACACGCTCAATATCGGGCGTTCTGATACATTTCTGGCAGGTAGTTACTCTTACATTGGGAGGAGTTTCCTGTCCGAGGAAATACTTTTTCATAGGTGCCATACCGCTGTTTATAAGC
Organism: uncultured Ruminococcus sp.; assembly: GCA_964540575.1. GTDB lineage: Bacteria > Bacillota > Clostridia > Oscillospirales > Ruminococcaceae > UMGS1889. The sequence continues at coordinate 159,983 of CAZINI010000001.1, read as the reverse complement.
AGAAGGCTCTTATCTCCGTGAGGGATAAGAGAATAGCTGGGCAGACGGGTATGTCCCTTGCTTTCAAAAAACGAAAGATATTTTTCTCTTAAATCGTTAAGTCCTGTCCATTTCATATAAATCTAACTCTCCAACTTGCGGCACGCAGCCTGCCGCAGAAATTTTTCGGCGGAGAAAGGCTTGCTGCAAGCCAAAATCACTCCGCAGTCCATACATATTATATATTATACCAAACCGCAGAAAAAGTCAATATTTTCTTAAAAACTTAATAAAAGCACTAATATTATTCCGATTTTTGCTTTTTCGGGATATTGCAAAAATAATTTCAGAAAACAGTAGAAATTTTCTTCGGGATATGTTATAATATAAAGGTAATGCCTTTCGGCGTGTACTATATCAATAGAAATGAGGCGTATTATTTGTCCGTACAATATGAAAGAAAAGACTTGGGCGGAGGAATACATTTTTCCGTCATAGTTGACAAAAGATATAAAACCAACTTTTTTTCTGTCAGGCTGATAACACAGCTTTCCCCCGAAACCTCGGCGGCTAACGCCATAATTCCGTCGATCCTGTGCAAAAGCTGCGAGTCGCTCCCCTCTCAGACCGAATTCAACCGTATGCTGAACGCTCTTTACGGCTCGTCCGTTTACGGCGGCTATGGCAAGATCGGAGATTATCAGAGCCTTTCGGTCAGCGGCAGTGCTATCGGCGACAGATATGCCCTGGAGGGCGAAAATATCTGCGGACAGCTTATTGACATTATTCTGGAATGTGTCACAAGACCCGCATTGGAAAACGGAGCATTTCCCGAAAAAGAATTTGAGCTGAAACGCCGTGAGCTTATTGATGACATACTTACGGAAATAAACGACAAGCGAAATTACGCCTTAAGGCAGACCATGAAGCTTGTTTACGAGGGCGAACCTGCGGCATATCCCGTAAACGGTACTCTTGAGGACGCAAAAGCACTCACTCCCCAATCGGTTTACGAACAGTACCGCCGACTTCTTTCCGAAGCACATATCGAGGTAAGCTTTGCCGGCGGCGAATATCCCGAAGATGCAGAGAAAAAAATCATTGAAGCATTCAGACCTGCCGAACGCAAAGTGCCGTCCGACTTGGTCATAAAGCCGTCCCCCGCAAAGCCTCTGCCTAAGTCAGCCGAGGACAAGCTGGACGTTGTTCAGTGCAAGATGATACTTGCCTATAAGTTCAAATCGGAAAACATTCCTGCTATCAAACTGCTTAATATTGTGCTTGGTGCAACTCCCGTTTCAAAGCTGTTCACCAATGTCCGTGAAAAGCTGAGCCTTTGCTATTACTGCTCCTCCTCCGTCAATATGCTGAAAAAGACGCTTTTCATTGACAGCGGCGTAAATCTTGACAAGGTCGAAGCGGCAAAAACCGAGATAAACCGTCAGATTGAGGAGATAAAAGCGGGAAATATCACCGAAAGCGAGCTGTCTGCGGCAAAGCTGGCAGTTTCCAACAATGCAAAGGCATATTCGGATTATCCCAAAGCACTGGCAAACTGGTATTTCAACAACAGCCTTATGGGAATATTTGACGACCCCGAGGAAAATGCAAGGAAGATATGTGCCGTTACGCTAGATGAGCTTAAGGAAGCCGCCGAAAGCCTTGTCCCCGATACGGAATATCTGCTCAGAGGTCTTGAAGAAAGTGCAGGTGACGAGAAATGAGCATTATAAACAGAGAAATTATTTCCAGCGAACGCTGCGGTGAACAGCTTGTAAAGCTCCGTCATTCTGCGGGACTTACAATTATGATATGGAAAATGCCCGAATACAGCACCGTTCATGCTCTTTTCGGAACAAAGTACGGTTCTGTCAACAACACCTTCAAGCTCCCCGGAGAGAAGGATTTCACCGTTGTCCCCAACGGCATCGCTCATTATCTGGAGCATAAGCTTTTCGAGAATGAGGACTGTCCCGTGTTCGAACAGTACGCTAAAACGGGTGCTTCGGGAAATGCCTATACCAGCATTGACAAGACCTGTTATCTGTTCACCTGTTCGGATAATTTCTATGAATCGCTGGAAATACTGCTTTCATTTGTTCAGGAGCCGTATTTCACCGATGAAAATGTGGAAAAAGAACGTGGCATCATTGCCCAGGAAATAAAAATGTACGAGGACAATCCCGACTGGCGTGTGTTCTCCAATATGCTGAACGGAATGTACCATAACCACCCCGTAAAGATAGACATTCCCGGAACCGTGGAAAGTATCGGCGAGATAACCAAGGAACTGCTTTATAAGTGCTATAACGCATTCTATAATCTTGATAATATGGTGCTGAGCATTGCGGGAAATGTTGACGAGGATAAAATTATTGAAATATGCGACAGGCTTCTGAAGCCCGCCGTTCCCGCATCGCCCATCTGCTTCTTTGGTGATGAACCCGAAACCGTTGCACAACCGGAGGTTTCACAGCGGCTGGAGGTTGCCGTTCCCATGTTCAATATCGGCTTCAAGCTGCCGCCCGTAAGCGGTCTTGAAGGACTGAGGGCAGATACTGTTGCAAAGCTCACACTTGCAGTGCTTGCATATGAAGGTTCGGATTTCTATCGAAGATATTACGATGAAGGACTTATCAATTCAACCTTCTATACAGATGTATTTTCGGGAGATGGTTTCTTCTGTCCCTATTTCGGCGGCGAATCAAGAGATCCGCACAGAGTTTTCTCGGTCATCATTCAGGAGATAGAACGCTGCAAAGCCGAAGGCCTTGACAGAGAAAGCTTCATCGCCCTGAAAAAATCTATCTACGGCTCTGCTATCAGAGAGCTTGACAATGTGGAGGCTGCCGCAACTCTTATGCTTAATTCCCATATGGACGGCGTTCTTCCCTTCGACCAGATGGAGATCATTGCCGAGCTGACCTATGAGGACATTCAGAAAATGCTTTGCTCCATAGATACGTCTAAAGCGGTTCTCTCGATAATCGAGCCTAAGTCCGAGGAGGAATCCGCCGATGAATAGTTACCTTTTTACAAAGGTCGAGCCGCTTGACCCGACCAACCTTGTTTTTCCCAAGCTGGGAATAGACATAAACGTTGACAAGGACGCTTTCTTTATCGGTGATCTGGCAATAAAATGGTACGGGCTTGTGATAATGACGGGACTGCTGTTGGCATTCGCCTACTGCTTCAAGCGAATGAAAAGCTTCGGCATCAGCAGCGACAGAGCCTTTGACGCAGTTTTTGCGGGATTTTTCGGTGCACTTATCGGTGCAAGGCTTTATTATGTTGTTTTTCAGTGGGATCAGTATAAGGATAATCCAATTGAGATACTGGCTTTCAGGGACGGCGGACTTGCTATTTACGGCGGACTGATAGGTGCCTTGTTAGTTGGATGTACAGTTGCGAAAATACGAAAGGTCAAGCTTCTTCCCTTGCTTGACCTGGCGGGAATGGGCTTTCTTATCGGTCAGGGCGTCGGAAGATGGGGAAACTTCTTCAACCACGAATGCTTCGGCGTAAATACGGACAATATCTTCGGAATGTCCAGCGGACGCATACAAAGCTATCTTGCCGCCAATGCCGACAGGATATTTAACGAAACAGGCACAGTTATTGACCCATACTCCACCGTTCACCCCTGCTTTTTATACGAATCCGCCCTCTGTCTGCTGGGATTTCTCCTGCTGCATCTCTATTCAAAGCACCGCAAATTTGACGGTGAGATATTCCTTATGTATCTCGGATGGTACGGTCTTGTGAGATTTTTCATTGAGGGACTTCGTACCGACAGCCTGATGATAGGTCATATCAGAGCATCACAGCTGCTTGCGGCAATATGCTTTGTGTCAGCGGTATGCCTTATTATCGGAATAAGAATTCATATCCGCAGAATGGGAGATTACGTTTTCTATAAGGATACCGAGGAATCAAAAAAATTCATTGAGGAACAGGAAACCGCCGAGGCTGAGGAAAAACGCAAAAAGGCAGAAAAGAAAGCAAAAAAATCTTCGGAAACGGAAGAACTTCGTCCCGAGGATAAAATAGTCGATGAAAACGACAACGATGATGAAAAGGAGAATGATGAAAATGGCAGCAGTAATTGACGGAAAGGCAATATCCGCAAAGGTAAAATCCGAGGTAAGACAGGAAGCCGAAGCACTTAAAGCAAAGGGCATTTCCATCGGACTTGCGGTGGTTATCGTGGGAGATAATCCCGCTTCGAGAGTTTACGTCAACAACAAGAAAAAGGCGTGTGCCGAGGTGGGCTTCGAGTCCTTTGAATATGCCCTCCCCGAGGAAACCACTCAGGAGGAGCTTCTTGCTCTCGTTGACAAGCTGAATAATGACGATACCGTAAACGGAATTCTCGTTCAGCTTCCCCTTCCCAAGCAGATAGACGAAAAGGCGGTCATCAACGCTATCCTGCCCGAAAAGGACGTTGACGCATTCCACCCCGTAAATGTGGGCAAGATAATGATCGGCGATTTCGCATTTCTCCCCTGCACACCCGCAGGCGTAATGGAGCTTATTGCCTCCACAGGCATTGAGATAAGCGGCAAGGAATGTGTTGTTATCGGCAGAAGCAACATTGTCGGCAAGCCTATGGCAATGCTGCTGCTCCACAAGAACGGAACTGTCACCATCTGCCATTCCAAAACAAAGAACCTCGCTGAGGTCTGCCGAAGAGCGGATATTCTCGTTGCTGCTGTGGGACGTGCTAACTTCGTTACCCCCGATATGGTCAAGGAGGGTGCAGTGGTCATCGACGTTGGAATGAACCGTCTGGAAAACGGCAAGCTTTGCGGCGACGTGGATTATGCTGCCTGCTTTGAAAAGGCGGGATATATCACTCCCGTTCCCGGCGGAGTTGGTCCTATGACTATCGCAATGCTGATGAAGAACACGCTTACTTCCGCAAAGATCAAGAACGGTATTGCACTTTAAAAAAATATAAGCGAACACTATGCGGTATGATTGGCTTTTCGGTCGGTCATACCGTTTTTATTTTCGGTGAATTTTACGGAAAATTCCGTCAATAATATTCCCGAAAGGTCGTGTAAAAATGCTGAACAGACTGCTTGCTTTGGTGGTAGCCTTTGCCGTGGGATTTTCTTTTATATATATGAAAATAGCTGTAATAATCACCGATGAGGATATGCAGAAACGCACCCGCAGATACAACAGCTGCACCATACGCTCTGAAAGCAGCTATGCGTCTGTTTACGACTGCAGCGGACAGCTTCTGAACAACACCGAAACTAAGTATTACGCTGTCGTAAATCCCGACGGAAACGCCGTTGTGAACGTTCTCCCCTATGCCGCCGACAAATCGGAATTCCTCAGCTTAGCCTCTTGTGCAAAACCGTTTATCGCCGAGGTTTCCGCCGATTGTCCCGAATGTGAAAATGTGTGCCTGTTCAGCAGCATGGTAAGAACTACCCCCGAACAGACCGCCGTTCACATAATCGGCTATGAAAGCGATGGACAGGGCGTATGCGGCATTGAAAAGGGATATAACGAGTTTATCCGCTCCCACCGTTCATACGGCTCGGTCACATATGAAGCGTCCGCTTTGGGGGATATTCTGTCCGGCGGGAAATATGAGATACACCCATCCGAGCAGGTCAGGGCGGGTGTTGTAACAACTATTGATGCCGATATTCAGCGTATATGCGAGGAAGCGGGCAGAAACATAGGCAAGGGTGCCATCGTTGTAATGGACGTTTACAGCGGCGAAATCAAAGCAATGGCAAGCTTCCCCGACTTCGACCCCACCGCTCCAGAAAACTATCTTGACCGCACCGATGCACCCTTTGTAAACCGTGCACTTATGCCATACAGCGTCGGCTCAATATTTAAGCTTGTTACCTGTGCCGCTGCCCTTTCCTCGGGATTTGACGAGGAATTTACCTTCACCTGCACAGGCTCAACAGACGTAAACGGGCAGATCTTCAACTGTCATAAATGGGGCGGACACGGTGACCTGTCAATGAAAAATGCTGTTGTGGAATCCTGCAACACCTATTTCATTGAGCTTGCAAGCTATTTATCGCCCGAAAAGCTTCTTGATACCGCAAGGGGCTTCGGCTTTGGAAACGGTGCATATCTCTGCCGTGGCGTATACAGTGAAAAGGGCTGTCTGCCTACCGTAAATCAGCTATCTGTCCCCGCTGAAAAGGCGAATTTTTCCTTCGGACAGGGCTATCTTACCGCCACACCCGTTCAGATCTCCGTTATGACCGCAGCCATTGCCAACGGCGGGAATGCACCCCGTCCCATTCTTGTACGTGGCACTACCGAGGATATTGACAGATATATCCCCAAGGCGAAATCTCCCGTATATTCAAAGGCTTGTTCCAAGGAAACGGCAGAAAAGCTTAAGGAATTTATGATAGATACGGTATACAAGGAGAACTCCATGGCAGTCCCCGAATTCATCACCGCAGGCGGAAAAACCTCCACCGCCCAGACAGGACGGTTTGACGGACAGGGCGTTGAGCTTCTAAACTGCTGGTTCACGGGATTTTTCCCCGCAGACTGTCCGAAATACGCCGTGACCGTGCTTGTAGAGGACGGTTATACGGGAAATGCAACCGCAGGACCGATTTTTAAAGAAATCACAGATAAAATTTATCAAAAAATCTTGACATAGTATATTATGTATAGTATAATAGTAATAACTAAGTATTTTTTGCGATTTGGTGGTGAAATTTTTGCTTAATCTGGTGCATCCCGACCGCCAGCCGGTCAGGAATTCCAACTTTCTGAGATATGTGGGATATAACGATAAAGCGGAAGCAGGACGTATGCTGTCAAAGCTGTATACAGACGCCGCCGCAGACGGTATCTGCATTACCTCGGCGATCCCAAATCCGTCGCAGAACGAGCTTTCAAAGCTTATGACCGCCGTAAACTTTAACCGTACCTCGGTCAATGCCGATGAAGTTCTGGAGGATATGCTCACCCTTTCTCAGCGAGGCTTTGTTAAGCTTGACAATTACAGCAAGGGACTGCAGCCAAAGGACGCTGCAAATACCGTTTATTCGGTCATCAGGGACGCCGCTGCCCGTTCGGTTTCACAGTCCGCTTTCAAAAACACTTATGTAAAGCTCGTCTGCTGGCTTGCGAGATATTCCGAAAAGCCTGTAAACAGCGTACTTTACATAAACGATGATGTGTCAAAATACGACGTTTACTATCTCTATCTTCTCAGCAGACTGGGACTAAAGGTAACAATGTTCAGCTTTGCGGACAACGGTGCCTATGCGGAAGCAGACCCATCGGGAGTATTTTCCGAAACAACAACGGGCAGCCTGAACGACAAATTTGAGTTGAAATTCAGCCGTTTAGACCCGAAAAGTCTGGAGCTTATCAAGAAAATGTACGAAGAATTTACGCCCAGGACAACGAAAAATGTTCAGTACATTACGACCTCTGCCGATAAGCTTCCCGAGGATATTATCGAATCCCATTTTCAGCGAATATCTTCCAGAGGAAATCACTTCAACAAGTCGGAGCTGACCCCCGTTTATTCCGCCGCAATGATCGGATACAACGAAAAGGACATTTACACAAATATCCTCTATGAGATGAAAAACAATCTCTCCAAATCCGACAAGCTGATGATATTCGTTTCCAACGGTTTCAAAAACCCCGATAATGACCAGGTCAAGCTATTCTCGGATATTCCCAGGGACGGTTCGCTGGACGTGGAGAGCATGATAGATATGCTTGCCCTGAAAATCGAGATAAAGAATAAGCCCGAAAGAACTCCCATCGTCCGTTACGCCTTTATCGAGGAAATGAAGCTGATGAACGCTTCCTCACCCGAAACGGTTTTCGTTCACGGTGTGAAACTCATCTCTTGGCTGATGCTCTGCGTTTCTTCGGACGCTTATCGTATGTCATCGGAAATTCCCGTGATATTCTACTACGGCTCCATTACCCTTACCGAGCTGATGTTCCTGCATTTTGCTTCAAGAGCGGGTATGGACGTGGTGTATATAAATCCCGATAAATCCTGCTATGATATGATTTCCAATGCAAATGCGGGACATAATATGCAGATATTCGAGCTGCCGAATTCTATGGCTGTCGAGCCGTTCCCCACAAAGCCCGTCAAGGCAAAAATAGCAACCGTTGCCTATAACGCCGAGCGTGAGCTTGATACTATGCTTTACAGCGATTCGGTGTTTTTCAGAGATTTCCAGTTCTCCAAGTTAACGTCCATGACGCTTAAAACTACCTATGAGGAGATAGACATTCTCTGGCATCAGGAGGCGAAATACCGTTCGGGCTTCCGTGCGGATAACGACAGAGTTATTATTCCGAATATCTTTGCAAAAATAAGCGGCGTTCCCGACGGAAACGCCAATAAATACTGGGACGATGTTCGCTCCAAGCTTTCGCCCAATACCATAATTACCACAAAAGCTCCTACGGTGCGTCAGCTTACAAACGCAACTCTTGCTCCATACCGTCCATTTTATAACGGCACAACAGTGGACATTCGCAAGCTGAAAGCCTCGCCGATGAACAGATACGGCTTTCTCTCCGACGATCTGCAATATCTTATTTTTGAGAAGATACAGGAGGTCATCGACAGCGGCTATCTAAAGGTCGACCCGCAGATACTTGTTCCGCTGGTGATGTATGTCGGAACGAATTTTGACCGTTCCCTGCTTCGTCTGCTACAGCTTTATGATTTTACTAAGGCTATCCCCAAGTTCATAATCATCGATAATATTGAGGACACCTTCAGCGAAGTCGAATGTACTCAGCTCCTGCTGATAAATTCGCTGGGCTTTGACATACTTATTTATACCCCCACAGGCTATCGCAATCTTGAATCGTACATTGATATGAGAGCCTTTGAAAGCTATACTATGAATGATTTCAAGTATGACCTGCGTATCCCGAAATTCAAGCTTCCCGATGCAGCAAGTGCAAAGGGCGGCGGATTATTCAATAAATTCAAAAAGAAAGGTCGTTAGTTATTATGCCATTACAGTTCAAACCTTCCGCAGAAAAAGCACAGGAGATGGTAGAAACCACCGCTGTTGAGGCAGCTCCCGCTCCTCAGATGAACATTCAGCCCGTTGAAGAACCACAGTTTTCCATGGTAGCAAAAACCGAGGAGATAAAGACCGAGCTTGCACGCAGCCCTGAGATCGACAAGCTTGTCAGCCAGATCGATGTAAATAATCCCAACTCTCTCGTAAAATTCGGTAACGAGGTCGCTGAGGAGATCTCCAAGGCTTCCGACCAGGTGCTGAACTCTCTCAGCATCGCACAGGTAAACGATTCTGGCGAGCTGCTTACCGCTCTTTCCAAGGTTATGGACCGCTTCGATGCCACCGAGCTTGACCCCAAGTCCGAAACAGGCTTTATGAAGCTTTTCTCCAATGCTAAGAAGCAGCTGGAAAAGATTCTCGAAAAGTATCATACTATGGGTGAGGACGTTGACAAGATCTATGTTGCCCTGAAAAAGTACGAGAATGAGATCGAGCAGTCCAACGTTAAGCTGGAAACAATGTTTAACGCCAACATCAACTATTATCAGGAGCTTCTGAAATACATTATGGCAGGCGAACAGGCTTGCGTTGAGCTTGACCAGTACATTGAAGAATACCGCCAGAAGGCTGCTGCAGACCCCACAGGAACTTCTCAGATGGATCTCGATAACCTTATCCACGTTAAGGATATTCTTGAGCAGAGAGTTATGGATCTGAAAATTGCAGAAAACGTTGCAATGCAGACCGTTCCTATGCTTAAGGCAATGCAGTACTCCAACCTGAACCTTATCAGAAAGATCAATTCTGCATTCATCATCACAATGCCTGTATTCAAGCAGTCCCTTGCACAGGCTGTAATGCTCAAGCGTCAGAGAGTAATGGCAGAAGGAATGAGTGCTCTCGATGCTAAGACAAACGAGCTGCTCCTTAAGAATGCGGAAAACACCGTATATCAGACAAAGCTGACCACTCAGCTTGCCTCCGGCAGCTCCATAAAGGTGGAAACGCTGGAAAAGACATGGCAGACTATCGTCAACGGTATCGAGGAAACTCGTCAGATACAGGAAAACTGCCGTCAGCAGCGTAAAGAGGACGCTATCCGTCTGCAGAAGATCAAGGACGACTATATGTCTAAGATGGGCTGATCGGTAATATCTATCCGAAAAGCAAGCAAACCGAATCCCACCGTATCATGTGGGAATTCGGTTTGCTTTTCATTTTAGGGGATCCTCCCCCGCTAAGATTTTCTGAGCTTCTCTTCCTCATATTTGTGCTTAGTTGCCATTCCTCCTCTGATATGCCGTTCCTGCTTGTTGATCTCAAGGATTCGCTTTACCGACGGATAAAGCTGCGGGTTATCTATCGGCAGACGCTGGGTAATATCTTTATGTACCGTGCTTTTGCTAATTCCGAACTGCTTTGCTGCCGCCCGAACAGTAGATTTGTTTTCCAGAATGTACTCGCCGAGGATCACGCTTCTGCTTCGCTGATCCCCCTGTGGCTTTTCGGTCACAATACTCACTCCAATACAATAGTGTTTGCAGAGGTGCAGTATTATTTTATGCCCGAATTGACCGAAAAATTACAGCTGTACGCATATATCACGAAAAGATAATATATGAAAATTATAAAAGCCGACAGCACCATACAGCTGTCAAATATGAAAAAACTATATCTCGAAGCATTTCCGAAAGCGGAACGAAAGCCGTTTTCTATGATAAAAAGGCTATGCCGATCGGGAAAAAGTGAGATGCTTAGCCTTGAAAGCGACAGCGGAGATTTCTTGGGTCTTGCAATAACAGTATTGTATGAAGATTTAGCGTTGCTGGATTATTTTGCGGTATCTCCCGAAGCAAGAGGCAAAGGGACAGGCAGCGAAGCCTTGAAGCTGTTAAAGGAAAAATATGCAGATAAACGCTTTTTCCTGGAAATAGAAAGCACCCTTGACCCGCAGAATTGTCCCGAGGAACGGAGCCGCCGAAAAAGCTTCTATCTTCGGGGAGGTATGAAGGTTATGCCCTTTGAAGTTGACCTGTTCGGCGTAAATATGGAGATACTCACAAACGGCTGCAATGTCACCTATGAAGATTATCACAGCCTTTACCGCAGCATTCTCCCGCCGCCGCTGCTTTGCAAAATTAAGCTTCTCAGAGAGCTGTAAAAACCCGCATTTCATCATCACAGTGAAATGCGGGTTCTACTGTCTTAGTATATTTATATCATCTCTTATCATTTCAATGATATGCGGGATATTCCACTCTCCCGCAAATACCGTCGTATCGGAAAAATCTCCGTCAGCAGGCAGCCACAAAAGCTCGTTTTCGCTGCCGCTGACAGTAACAGCCTTGTTCAGCCGTCCCACAAAAACCTCCAGCTTGCAGTCATAGGTATAATACACCATATCCATAAAATGCACAAGCGAAACGTCCTTACAGGTTATGGAGGTTTCTTCGTAAAGTTCACGATAGGCGGCGTCAATGCTGCTTTCCCCGTCCTTAACCTTTCCTCCCGTGAAGTTGAGAAGTCCCTTGTAGGGGGCTTTTCTTCGGCGGCACATCAGTATCTCCCTACAGTCGCTGCTGTAAATTACCAGCAGATTCATAACCTTCATTGACGTATTTCCTCCGTTTATGAAAAAACATTTCAATTACCATCTTCCCATATTCCTGTTATGCTTTTCAAGGTACACCTTTTCCAGTTCCTCAGTCGAAATATCAAAGCACAGCAGAACATCGTTATAGTACATCATGACATCGCACATTTCCTCAATAAAATGCTGTCGTACAGCTTCATCAGAGATAATTTTCCCGCTGCCGTTTTTCTTGATTATATCTGCCGCTTCCCCAAGCTCTCCGTAAAGCCATAGAAGCTTTTCCCGAGCCTTTTCGGGGGACAGACCGCCCCACTTGTCCTTGTATTTTTCCTGAAGCTTCCTTTGCATTTGCTGCATTTGCTTAAAAGGAAATCCATCACTCGTTGCTATCTGCGATTTGACCTTATCAAATAAGATCGGCTGTATTTCGGGATATGTAAGCTTTTCGGGCAAATCGTCAAAAAGCTCTATCCGTTCTATCTCGCTGTGAAGCTCAGCTTCCATTTCGTATATTTCGGCGTAGAAAAGCATACCGCTGGTTTCCTCTCCGTTCTTTTCAACAGCATAAACGCAGATAGGAAAAATGGTGTACTCAACAGCACCTGTTTCCTCGTAAAGCTCCCGCCTTGCAGTATCGGTTATTTTCTCCCCTGCCTCACGGTGTCCTCCGGGAATTTCGTAGGTATCCCGCTCTCTATGCCTGCACCAAACCCAACTGTCCTTATATCTCGAAGCTATCACTGCAAATTTCAGCCGCTCATCGGGAACGCTTTCATAAAAACGCACCTTTGTATCATTCATATTCCGTCCCTCCGTTTAAATGTCAATCTTCTTCCTCAGAATTATTATCATTTTTATCCGTTACAAGCTTTGTCCTAGTGTTGCGTTCATCAAGGCTTTCACGCTCATTTTCGATGAATATCTCCATACGCTCCAGAACACGCCCCTTGTCCATAGTGTTCAGCATACGGAATTTCAGCACAAGCTCCTTTTCACGGTCATTCAGCTTGAAGCTCTTATCCGCCCTGTCGCCCTTCAGAAGATAGTCCACCGATACACCGAAAAATTCCGAAAGCATCAGCAGTACCTCGGAGCTGACAGGTCCTCCCTTTTCCCACCGCCGCAGACAGTCGGTATTCACACCCAAATGCCGCATAAGCAGAAATGGGTTAATACCGCTTTTGGCACAGAGCTTTATAAGCTGTTCGTAAAACATTTTATATTCCTCCGATCAGGAAGCGGCTTCGGAATCTGCCGATGAAATTTTCAGCATATCGTACATTCTTGCCGTTCCGTATGCACATACAATGAAGCACATGGGCATTATTATGTCACGGTAACGCCAGTTAGAATTTATCTCACATAAAATCTGAACGAAACAGCAGACCCATATTATCCCCGAAATAAGCTTGATATTTGAAGCCTCTCTGTCCTTTCTGAATTTGCTTATTATCATTCCCAGAAACATTGCACTGAAAATATAAAGATTAGGCAGATAGTGAGCAATCGCATAGGTAGTTCTCGGATAATACCGACCGTTATTCACACCAACATCAATAGCCGTCCAATAATAGAAGAAGCGATAGAAAATTACGCCAAGGCAAGCCCAATAGAATGGGAATGTCCCGTATTCAGCGTCCTGTGCGTATATATAGTGATACAAGGTCTTTACAATAGCACCGTCTTTGTACAGCGAAATCATAAAGCTGAAATTATCGCTGATAGTGTGCATTTGCTCGCCTGCATTTACCAATAAAATAACCAAAACTGCTGCTGCCGCCGCAAACACTGAGCCTGCAATAATACGAGCCTTTTTCCCCTGTTTCCAAATAAGTATTATGAAAACGCATACGATAAACGTTGCTGCAACTGTCCTCATAGTAAAATATGCCGCCAGAGAAATAATGAGCTTGATGAGATATTTTCTCCGTTTTGCCTTGTCCTCCTCTTTGAGATATGCAAAAAGTAAATACAGACAGACAGGCATAAACCCTGCTCCGAGAAAATCACTTCCGATAAGAAGTGCCCATCTTGCTGTCGACAAATAAAACATATATATGAACGACGATATGAACGGTATGCGTCTGTCATCGCTGACCTTTTCTGCCGCAAGATACAGCATAGGCACCGAAGCAGCGTTCAGAATTATTTGAACTATCCCAATTAGCGTGAAGTTATCGCCAAAAATTGCTGTCAGTATCCCAAGAAAGAGTATGTAGCACCAATAATACGGCATTCCCGCATACTTATGAATAAATCCCGGGAAATCCTGTGTAAGCATATGAGCACCATTTATGAAAAAATAGCTGTCCGTATCCATGTTGGGATCTCCGATAAGCCATACGCCATTAACCGCAAGATAGATAAAATGTACTGTCAGAGAACCGATATAAAAGAATATCAGCAGCTTTTTCCTATCGGCATTACAGCATTTGGCGAAAATGTCCTTTATTGAAATATCCTTATGCAAGTCCATTGATACGTCATTCCCCTCCTAAAAAAATATAACGAAAATAAAGTCACATAAAATAAGAGCAGCCGAACAGCCCCCTATAACGGCGGACAGCCAATTCGGCATTTTTTCATAAAGCTTGTCGGCACAAGGGTGCAGGACCTTTATCATCAGCAGCGAAAGACCGCCGAATATCAGACTGCTGCCCAAAGCCACCCGCCCGTGAAGATTAAATTTCCAGCCGAAATAATCCCACAGCCATAAGTCAAAGCATTTGTCAAGTATGTAGGAAACGGCATATTCTATGACCGTTATCATAACCGTGCTTGCGGCGAAAAACAACGCCTTGTTCTCTATCCTGCCAAGAATGAGCAGCACAGCCAGCCCGCAAAATCCGTAAATCGGGCAGATAGGCAGATGAAGCATTCCCCTGTCCTCATATCTCCCGAATGCAATATATGTCAGTATTATTTCATAAAGCCAGCCGATGAACGACCAGCAAAGAAACTCAAAGCCCACAAACGCTATCCTTGATGCCTTTTTCACACCGCCCACTCCAATATCTCTTTTGCAAAACAGCCGCCGATTTTATTCGACGGCTGCATTCATTTTCAAAAATTACTTGTCAGCATTATCCTTTTTGCGAATTTCAACTCTTCTGATCTTTCCGCTGATGGTTTTCGGCAGCTCCTCCACAAACTCAATAACTCTCGGATATTTATAAGGAGCCGTGTTCTTCTTAACGTAATTCTGAATGTCCTTTTTAAGGTCAACGTCAGCCTTATTTTTGTATTCCGAGGTAAGGATTATGGTCGCCTTTACGGCAATTCCTCTGATCTCGTCCTTAACGCCCGTGACCGCACATTCCAGAACGGCAGGGTGTTCCATAAGCACACTTTCTATCTCAAAAGGACTTATCCTGTATCCCGAAGATTTGATAACATCATCGGTGCGTCCCACATACCAGAAGAAACCGTCCTCGTCCTTGTAAGCCGTGTCACAGGTGTGATAGTAGCCGTCCCTGAACGCCGTTGCGGTCGCCTCGGGGTCATTGTAGTATCTGTTGAAAATACCGATAGGGTGCTTGCCGTTCATCTTAACGCATATCTCGCCGGACTCACCCACCTCACAAGGCTTGCCCTCCTCGTTGATAAGCTCAATATCAAACAGCGGCACGGGACGTCCCATAGAACCGGGCTTTGTCTTTGCACCGAAAAGATTTCCCACCAGAAGAACAGTTTCCGTCTGACCGAAGCCCTCCATCAGCTTTATGCCGGTGTAGTCAAGAAATCTCTTGTAAACCTCGAAATTAAGTGCTTCGCCTGCTGTTGTAGCATATTCAAGATAGGAGAAATCGTAGTTTTCAATGCCCTCTTTAACGAGAAATCTGTAAATAGTCGGAGGAGCACAGAAGGAATTTACCTTGTAATTTTCCAGCTTAACAAGCATATCATGAGCATTGAAACGGTCGAAATCGTAAATGAACAAGCATGCCTCCATTATAAACTGACCGTACATTTTACCCCACATACACTTTGCCCAGCCCGTTTCGGACACTGTAAGATGCAGACTGTGGTCGTCCAGATGATGCCAGTGCTTTGCCGTTATAATGTGAGCAAGTGTATAAGTCTGATTGTGAACTACCATCTTGGGATATGCAGTTGTTCCCGAGGTAAAATACAGCAGCATATCATCATATGCACTGCCCTTTATCCTCTCCATAGTATCGGGATATTTTTCACACTCATCGTCAAAATTCAGCCAGCCGTCCTTGCTGCCGTTAACAATGAACTTTTCTCCGGGCAGCTTGTATTCACCGAGAGCAAGCTCAACATTGTCGGTAACGTCACCGTCGGCAGTAGCAACGATATAATCCACCTCAGCTGCATTGAAACGGTAAACATAATCCTTCTTTTTCAGCTGATTTGTTGCGGGGATAAGCACCGCACCTATCTTGCACAGTGCAAACGCAATTATCCAGAACTGATAATGCCTTTTCAGCACACAGATGACCTTATCTCCCTTTTTAACGCCGTGAGCCAGAAACATATTTGCAGCCTTGTTTGACGCTTTTGCAAGGTCGGAATATGTGAATATCTTCTCGCTGCCGTCGTTTCCGACCCAGATAATAGCCTTTTTATCGGGTGTCTGCCTGCCTATCTCGTCGATAATATCATATGCAAAGTTATAGTCGTCGGGACAATTGACCTCGAATTTAATAAGCTCGCCTTCGTCGTTATATTCCTCTGTCACATATTTCTCGTTAATATTCAGCATAGCAAAACTTTCCTTTCGATTTCAGAGCAGAGCATTGATGTTCAGCAATGCCCTATCCATAGTTATCAGTATTTTACCCCCGAAACAGGAAAAATATTCAGCTCCGCCATTTCCTGCGGACTATCTATAATATGATCTGCCCCCGCTTTCCGAAGAGTTTCTGCGGGTCGGAAACCCCAGCTGCACCCGATAGAAACTACCCCCGAATTAGCCGCTGTATGTATATCTACGTCCGAATCCCCCGCAAAAGCCGTGTTTTCCTTTGAAACATTCAGCTTACGCATTATTTCCAAAGCAACGGTCGGGTCGGGCTTTTTGGGAATAGCATCCGTCTGTCCCTGAACAGCGTCAAACATATCCCCGAAAAAGTGAGAAACTATCGCTTTTGTAAATTCATCGGGCTTGTTGGACGCAACTGCAAGAAGTATCCCCCTGCGTTTCAGCTCGTCAAGAAGCTCGGGTATTCCCTTATATGGCTTCGTTTTGACGGCAAAGCCCTTTCTGTATGCCAAATCAAAACTGTTTCGCATTTTTGCCGCTGTTTCGGCATTATACGCTCCCTCGGGCAACGCCCTCCGCAAAAGCTCGGCAGCACCGTTTCCCACAAAGCGTCTTATTTCATCTGTGCTTCTCTCGGGGAAACCATTCTCTTTCAGAGCGGCATTGGCTGCATCGGCAAGGTCGTCGATGGAATTCACAAGTGTACCGTCAAGATCAAAGATAACAAGTTTAATCATTTTCTTAAATCCTCTTGCTGAACTTAAAAATGAACATTAGTCATTTTTATATTTTCACAATACAATTGAAATTATACATTATAAATTTGAAATTTAAAAGCGATAATTATGAATATTTTTGACTTTATCAGGTCAAAGTGCTGAAAAATGAATTAATAGCTAACGATAGCTATTTGACAATAATATCTTATTATGGTATAATGTACACAAATCCAAATATACTGCAAAAAAATTTCAGCATTCGATTACTGTAAATTTAAATGATGGGGATAAAGCAAATATGAATAGCATAAATACTAAACCGTGCTGCAAACATAACGGACTAAAAATATGTAAAAGAATAATTTGTTTATTTATGGCGATGGCAGTTTCAATTTCGCTGTCGGGCTGTTTTGGGGGATTATTGTTATATAAACCTCTTACAAAAAAAGAGTTTATTGAAGAAGCGGTAGAGTATGAAAATATAGCATGGCTTCAAGAATTACTATCAGATTGCAGTAAAAAGGAATTATTAAGCTATTTTAATAAAATGCTTAATAAAGGTGTATGGAACAATAGATTTTATCATGCTAAGATGATATATGATATGGGTGTAGACCTTAATGGGCAAGCCGTCATTGCAAGTGAATCTCAAGCTTTGGACTATGAAGCAGTTAGTTTTTTGATTGATCTGGGTGCAGACGTTAATCTGAAAGATTCCGACGGCTATTCCCCGCTGTTTTATGCCCTGAATAATGCAAATGGACAATGGGAAGCATCGGGATATTACCTTGCAAAGCTTTTAGTGGAACACGGTGCTGAGCCGTATCCCGAAATGTTTCACAATGAATATGAGGGCGACCCCGAGAGAAACGTCGGCAATGGTGCATATCGTCAGATAGTTCATTCGCCGCTTACTGCACAATATCTTCTTGGCATTCTGCTTGACAACGGACAGGAGAGCGGATTGCCGAAAGCAGTTGAATACGCAATACTGGGCGAAAGTGAAAAGTCACTTAATGAGCTGAAAAGCGGCAACACGGTTTCTGACGTTGATATGGGTCTAATCAGCTACTATTTCGGCTATTTTGCCACTATGGAACAGTATCAGGAATTTGCGGACTTCTGGGGCAAATACTCCAGACCGCCCGCTTCCTGCGTTGCGGGTGCGGGAAATGCAGAGGTACTGAAAAGATTATATCTCAACAAAGACCCTGATAATGAAAATTCAAAGGGATATGTTCTTGATTTTCAAGACTGCGACATGCTTGTTGCTGCGATGCAGCTGAATCAAATCGAAGTTGTTAAGCTTCTGCTGAGTTATGACAGCATAAATCACGAATGGAAAAATGATGTGTGGTACAGAGCATTTAACGGAGGATTTGATTGCTTCAAACTGCTTTTTGACTTTTGGGAAGAAAATGTTGAAGGTGGATTCACTGAGGATTTGATAGAGCATTTTTTCCCTGATACAGGAAGAGGCTCAATAGATAAATACAAAAAGATAGACTTCCTTTTTGAACAAGGCTTCGACTGCAGATATTTACCCTTTGACCGCTGCTATGCAGACACAATAAAGTATCTTTACGAAAATGGACGCCCCATGATGCCTAATGATCTTAAAATGGTTGTTGGTTGGTGCGGACCCGATGAGGTTAAGGCAGTTATAGAAAATGGCAGGATCAATATTAATTATTATGACTCCTTCGATATACGCTCGCCTTCGGATATTGAAATCAGGTATGATGAAGATGCAATAAGATACAAATACACGGGTTATTCTGATGTCGGCGAAGGTTTTATGACATATGAGGAATTATGCAATTCTGCTGAAAAATCCGGTGATATATATAGGTTTGCAAAAAAATACTCGCCTGAGATGGTGCAATATATAATAGATTGCGGTGCGGAAATACCTGATGATTGCTTGATTAATTCCATTCATATTTCTGCTGCAAATGTAAAAGTTTTTCTCGAAAATGGTGCAAATGTTAATGTCAAGGGAAATCGGTTCCCGCAAAAGAAAGGGCGTGGAGTAGTCATTGCCAGTAAAGAGTATCCATTGAAAGAATACTACAAATTATGCAACAGAGATGACTTAGTGAAGCTTTTAGAGGAGTATAATACTAATAACCAATAAAAGTATAGATAAAAACGCCGTAGTGTCCATCAAAAACACTACGGCGTAATTTTATGCAAAAAATCAATAATGCGAAGCCAGCCTGTCGGAATATTTCATTCGGAATTCCTCAAAGCGTCCCTCGTCAAGGGCTTCTCTGATGCGTTCCATAAGCGTGTTGTAGAAATAGAGATTGTGAACTACCGCCAGACGTCCCGCAAGCTGCTCATTTGCCTTGAACAGATGCCTGAGATATGCCCTGGAAAAATTGCGGCAGGTGGGACAGTCACATTCGGGGTCAAGGGGCAGCGGGTCGGTTTCATAGCATTTGTTTGAAACGTGGGTTATGCCGTTCCATGTAAAAATGGTTGCGTGGCGGGCATTTCGGCTGGGCATTACACAGTCGAACAGGTCAACTCCCCTTGCCACCGCCTCGATAATGTTGGTAGGCGTTCCGACACCCATCAGATAGCGTATCTTATTTTTCGGCATTATGGGTTCAACAACGTCTATAACGTGATACATGACCTCGGTTGGCTCACCCACGGCAAGTCCGCCGATAGCATAGCCGTCCAGGTCAAGCTTAGCTATCTCCTCCATATGAGAAGCACGAAGGTCGTCATAGGTGCAGCCCTGATTTATTCCGAAAAGCATCTGCTTCTTGTTGATGGTATCGTGCAGAGCGTTCAGACGCTCCATTTCGTCCTTGCAGCGGTAAAGCCATCTGACGGTGCGTTCACAAGACCGCTTTGCGTAATCATGCTTTGCGGGATTTTCAACGCATTCATCGAACGCCATAGCAATAGTTGAGCCGAGGTTTGACTGTATTTGCATGCTTTCCTCGGGTCCCATAAATATCTTTCGTCCGTCAACATGAGAGCTGAAATAAACGCCCTCCTCCTTTATTCTGCGGAGCTTTGCCAGGGAAAATACCTGAAATCCGCCGCTGTCGGTCAGAATGGGCTTCTGCCAGTTCATAAAGCTGTGCAATCCGCCCATTTCCCTGATTATCTTATCCGACGGACGAACGTGCAGATGATAAGTGTTGCAAAGTGCCACCTGACACTTCATATCCTTTAAATCCACCGCCGAAACGCCGCCTTTAATAGCGGCAGACGTTGCTACATTCATAAAGCAGGGCGTTTCAAATGTGCCGTGAACCGTTTCAAAGCGTCCCCTTCTTGCTCTGTTTTCCTGTTTTAAAAGTGTATACATATTATTCTCCTTAGATAGTATCAATTCAGCATTCCATAAGGCTGAGAGCCTTCGGGGGTACGCATCTCGTGCTTTTCATAGTACCCGATAAGCTCGCCGTTCCCGTCCCGAAGTGCTATCATATAAACGTCCTTATTTTCCTTTGGATTATGGAAGGTGAATATCCTGTTATTTGCCGTGTTGCTCTTGAACCACTCCACGACCTTCTCTATTTTTTCATTAGAATCTGCATTATGACAATCAAGCAGCGACCTGCCTATCAGAGCATATCCCCCACGCTTAGCATATCGTTCGGCAGCAGCAGGATTTATATAAACGATCGTATGCTCCAAATCGCATATAACAACGGGCATATTGTCGGAATCAACCACTGCCTTGATAAAAGCCGAAATATCCATATTCCCCTCCGATAAAAATAGCATTTTAATCTATTGTATCATACTTTTTTGATAAAATCAATCAATTTTTTCTGAATTCCGTTGCAGTCATTCCCGTGCGTTTTTTAAATTGCCTGATAAAATGCACATCATTTTCGTATCCGCAAAGCTCGGAAATTTCTCGAACGGTCAAAGATGTGGTTTTAAGGTAACGCTTTGCTGCCGCTATCCTTGCCCTAATAACGTCCTCGCCGAAGCTTATGCCGAATTCCGCCTTATATGCCGCCTGAAAATGTGATGGACTCAGAAGCACTTTTCCGGCAGTTTCATCTACCCGATATTTTCCGGCAGGAGTACTGTATATCTCAGCACGAAGCCGCCGAAGGCTGTCCCTGTGAGGCGTCGGAGCAGAGAGTTCACCGTTGGTGCAAAGCTTGAGAAAAAGCAGCTTAAGAAGCAGATCGGCACACTCACCCATTCCCCTATCCTCCGAAACAGATTCAAGGCTCAGAAGCTCCAGCAGGCTTTCCGCCGATGCAGCCGAACCGACAGCAAACGGACGGTCAAAGCATATCCCTGCCCGTTCAAAGAATATGTCAGTTTCATCGCAGCCGAAATGCACCCAATGATTGATATATTCTCCACCTCTTGCACCGTAGATCTGCGGCGAACCCTTTGCGTAAACAACGGCACTGTTTTCGGGAACGGCAATTTCTCTGTTTTTCGAAAACACATATGCGGGGGTTTTAAAAATCAGCAGCAGATTATCCCCCGAACCGTCGGGACGGTTTATACGGAAATTCTCATCGTGACGGTAAGAGATCCCCATAGCGTGTATCTCCATAGTTATCCTCCAATCGTATGATATATCAGTTATTGAATATTATAAATCATTGCACCGAATGTGTCAAGAGTGATATAATTCTAATAGCAAAATAATCAGAATGAAAGGCGGAATTCAAATGAAAAAGCTGAATATGCTCGTCAATACCCTTGATAAAAAATCGCACATTAATCCCGAAATTTACGGACACTTTTCCGAGCATCTGGGAAGATGTATCTACAAGGGAATTTATGTGGGCGAAAGCTCCCCTATTCC
Organism: uncultured Ruminococcus sp.; assembly: GCA_964540575.1. Classification (GTDB taxonomy): domain Bacteria; phylum Bacillota; class Clostridia; order Oscillospirales; family Ruminococcaceae; genus UMGS1889. The sequence goes on along the minus strand of CAZINI010000001.1, from coordinate 138,136 downwards.
CAACACCAACGGCATAAGAAACGACGTCATAGACGCATTCAGGCAGATAAAAATGCCCGTTCTCCGCTGGCCGGGCGGCTGCTTTGCGGACGAATATCATTGGCGTGACGGCATAGGCGAAAAATCAAGCCGTAAGAAAATGGTAAACACCCATTGGGGCGGCGTCACCGAGGACAACTCCTTCGGCACTCACGAGTTTTTCGATTTCTGTGAAATGGTCGGCTGTGAACCGTACCTTGCGGGAAATCTCGGCAGCGGAACTGTTGAGGAATTAGCGGATTGGATAGAATATATCACCTTTGACGGAATTTCACCTATGGCAGACCTTCGCCGCAAAAACGGCAGAGAAAAGCCATGGAAGCTGAAATATCTGGGCATCGGCAACGAAAACTGGGGCTGCGGCGGCAATATGCGTCCCGAATACTACGCCGACGAATACCGCCGCTATCAGACCTACTGCCGCAATTTCAGCGGAAACGAGCTGTTCAAGATTGCCTGCGGTCCCAGTGCCGACGATTACAGCTGGACAGAAAAGCTTCTGGATATTGTTAAGGATCATCACACAAGTGCGATTTCCCTGCACTATTACACCGTCCCCACAGGCGATTGGAACAAGAAAGGCAGTGCAACCGCATTCAGCGACGAGGAATACTACAAGACTATTTCCTCCACACTTTATATGGACAAGCTGATAAAGAAGCATGCAGCGATAATCTCCCGCTATTCGGACAAAATAAAGCTTATTGTTGACGAATGGGGCTGCTGGTACGACGTAGAGGAAGGCACAAATCCCGGCTTCCTTTTCCAGCAGAATACTATGCGTGATGCTATCGTTGCTGCCTGCAACCTGAACATTTTCAACGAACATTCGGATATTGTATGTATGGCAAATCTTGCACAGGCTGTGAACGTGCTTCAGGCACTGCTTCTTACCGAGGGCGAAAAGCTTGTGAAAACGCCTACCTACCACATTTTTGATATGTTCAAGACTCATCAGAATAACGAGCTTGTTTACAGCTTTGCGGAAAATGCCGAAACAAACGGCATACCGATGCTGTCACAGTCTGCTTCTGTTTCAGCTGACGGAAAGCTTACCCTTACCCTTGCAAACTGTTCTATCGATGAGGACATAGAGATAATCTGCCGCATTTCGGGAATATCTCCGAAGCACGTTTCCGCAAAAATTCTAACAAACGAAGTTCACAACTGCAACACTTTTGACGCACCCGAAACCGTTCATCCCGAGGAATATTCCGCTGAGCTTTCGGGAGATATGCTCAAGCTGTCCCTGCCGAAATGCTCCGTTGTTTCGCTGATAGTTGAATGAGCGGCGTAAAATGCGGCAAATGCCTTCTTTCGGAATTCAGTATGGACGAGTTTATCGAAACTGTTCGTGACTACATTTCACTGATACCCGAGGAAAATAAGGCATCACCCGCCGAATACCAAAAGCGGCTCGATATTTGCCGAAGCTGTGACGAACTCACAGACGGAATGTGCGGCGAATGCGGCTGTTTTGCCGAAATAAGAGCTGCCAAAAAGAATATGAACTGTCCCGTGAATAAATGGGGTGCAGTTTCCGAATAAAGAAGTGCCTATCGACCATTGCAGCCGATAGGCACGTTTATTTTATGAAAAATATGATCACTTGACAGCTGCCAAAGCTCTCTTTCCAATATCCTTTCTGAAATGGGCATTTTCAAAGCTTATCTTATCAACAGCCTTGTAGGATTTTTCCAGAGCTTCGGGAAGAGTTGCACCCGTAGCCGTAACGCCGAGAACTCGTCCGCCCGCAGTATAGAATTTTCCGTCAGCGAATTTCGTGCCTGCATGGTAAACGAAAGCACCGTCCACCTGACCCTTGTCGTCCATACCCGACATTTCAATGCCAGTGGGATACTTCTTGGGATAGCCGCCCGAAGCCATAACAACGCAGGTACAGAATTCTTTTTTCCATGAGAACTTCACATCTGCAAGCGTTCCGTTGTAGATAGCTTCGAATATCTCGCAAAGGTCGCCGTCCAACAGCGGCAGAACAACCTGAGTTTCGGGGTCGCCGAAGCGGCAGTTATACTCGATTACCTTAGGACCCTTGGGCGTTATCATCAGACCGAAATACAGGCAGCCCTTAAAGGTGCGGTTTTCAGCCTTCATAGCGTTTATAGTAGGCAGGAATATCTTCTCCATACACTCCTTGGCAACGTCCTCGGTGTAGTAAGGATTGGGAGCAACAGTGCCCATACCGCCTGTGTTAAGACCCTCGTCATTGTCGTAAGCCCTCTTGTGATCCATTGAAGAGATCATGGGGATAACAACATTTCCGTCGGTAAAGGACAAAACGGAAACCTCGGGACCTGTCAAAAATTCCTCGATAACTATCTTAGAGCCGCTTTCGCCGAACATTTTGTCCTCCATAATGGACTTAACGGCGTCCACTGCTTCCTCCTCGTTCTGAGCGATAACAACGCCCTTTCCGAGAGCCAGACCGTCTGCCTTTACAACGGTGGGATAGCTGTTCTGAGCCTTTATGTATTCGATAGCCTTCTTGGGGTCATCAAAAACCTCATAGCCTGCCGTGGGAATGTTGTATTTCTTCATAAGCTCCTTGGAGAATACCTTGCTTCCCTCAATAATAGCAGCCGCCTTGTTGGGACCGAAGGTCATAAAGCCCTCAGCATTCAGAGCGTCAACCATTCCGAGAACAAGAGGATCGTCGGGAGCAACTACAACCATATCCACTGACAGCTGCTTCGCCAGTGCAACAACACCGTCAATGTCGGTCGCCTTAACGCCGAAGCACTCTGCATAACGGGAAATTCCGCCGTTTCCGGGAGTGCAGTAAAGCTTTTCGACCTTGGGAGATTCCGCAAGCTTCATAATGATAGCATGCTCACGTCCTCCGCCGCCTACAACCAGAATTTTCATATTCAACTCTCCTTAAATCAATGGTGGAACAGTCTGATACCGGTAAACGCCATAGCCATACCGTACTTGTTGCAGGTTTCGATAACGTTGTCATCACGGATAGAACCGCCGGGCTGAGCAATGTAAGCAACACCCGATTTCTTAGCTCTTTCAATGTTGTCACCAAAGGGGAAGAATGCGTCTGAACCAAGGCAAACGTCGGTATTCTTAGCAAGCCATTCCTTCTTTTCCTCACGGGTCAGGGGCTCGGGCTTAACGGTAAATACTCTCTCCCACTCGCCGTCACGGAGAATGTCCTCCCATTCATCGCCCATATAAACGTCAATAGCATTGTCCCTGTCAGCACGTCTTACATCGTCCTTGAAGGGCAGATCCATGACCTTGGGGCACTGTCTGAGCCACCAGTTATCAGCCTTCTGTCCTGCAAGACGTGTGCAGTGGATCCTTGACTGCTGACCTGCACCGATTCCGATAGCCTGACCGTCCTTAACGTAGCAGACGGAGTTTGACTGAGTATATTTCAGTGTGATAAGGGAGATAATAAGATCTCTCTTCTTGTCCTCGGGGATATTCTTGTTGTCGGTAACAACATTTGCAAGCAGCTCGCTGTTAATATCCAGCTCGTTTCTTCCCTGCTCAAATGTTACACCGTAAACCTGCTTTCTCTCGATGGGAGCAGGTACATAACTCTCATCTATTTTGATGATATTATAAGTGCCTTTTCTCTTGGACTTGAGAATTTCAAGAGCCTCATCGGTATATCCGGGAGCGATAACGCCGTCGGATACCTCACGATGTATCATCTTAGCCGTGCATGCATCGCAAACATCGGAAAGTGCAATAAAATCGCCGTAAGAGGACATTCTGTCAGCACCTCTCGCTCTTGCATAAGCACAAGCAAGCGGAGAAAGCTCACCCAGATCATCGACCCAGTAAATTTTCTTAAGAGTATCGGAAAGAGGCTGACCAACTGCCGCACCGGCAGGAGAAACGTGCTTGAAGGAAGTTGCGGCGGGAAGTCCCGTTGCCTTTTTCAGCTCTCTGACCAGCTGCCAGCCGTTGAAAGCGTCCAGCAGATTAATGTAACCGGGCTTGCCGTTCAGAACCTCGATAGGAAGCTCAGAACCGTCCTCCATGAAAACTCTTGAAGGCTTCTGATTGGGGTTACAGCCGTATTTTAACTGCATTTCGTTAGACATCAAATATCAATCCTTTCAATTCTTGCTGTACTTATTGATAATTCTGGACTCAACCTCGCCTGTTTCGATATTGATATATCTTACGAACAGCGAAACCTTGTTATCCTCGTTAAGAGCGTTCCACAGGCTTTCCGCAAGCTTGTCAATGTCCATATCGGGCATAGCTATCTTCTTAGGCTCACCCTCGAAGCTGGGAAGCGGGTTTCCGTCGCCCATATAGGTGTGGATAAAATGTCCCACGCCGCCAACGGGATTTGAATATGTAAATGTAAATCTTTCACAGCAGTTGGGGTCGCCGTCTGCCGATTTCAGAATGGACATAGCATAGTTGTATTCACTGTTGGCAATGTGCATTATTCCCGAAATTCTGGGGGTATAGTTGGGAGCGTCGTCCTCGTATTCACGGGTTCTGAGGGACTGCTCAAATGTCTGCTGCTTATCCATAAGCTCGTAGATGGTATCGGTCTGGTCGCCGTTTGTAACGATGGTCTTATTGCCCAGCACTCTTACGGGAGAATAGATTATGAGATGCGGGTCGGAAAGCTTTGCAGGGTCTGCCGCTTCGGTGATGATACCGTCCTCGGTGGCGGTGAATACACGGTTGCGGGAATTAACGCTTCTGCCCATGATAAAATATGCGGTAACGGCAGTTTTACCGTCCTCGGAACGTCCGATAATGATACCTCTGCCGGGATATGCATTGCTTTTCAGCTCTTCAAAAATATCTAAAGTTTTCATTTTAACCTCCGTAAAATCAATCAATGTAAGCTACATCGTCCTTAACGGTAATTCTGTCCTGACAAAGGAGAGAAACTGCCTCGGGGAGAATCTTCCACTCAGCCTCCTCCATAACTCTCCGCTGGAGAATTTCGGGAGTATCGCCCTTTCTGACCTCAACGCCTTTTTGCAGAATGATAGGTCCGCCGTCGCACACCTCTGTAACAAAATGCACCGTTGCACCCGTCAGCTTAACTCCCCTTTTGAGCACTTCCTCATGAACGTGCAGACCGTAAAATCCCTTTCCGCAGAAGGACGGGATAAGTGCAGGGTGAACATTCACCATTTTATATGGAAATGCCTTAACTATCTGCTCATCGAGGATAGTCATAAAGCCCGCATACACAACAATATCCGCATTTTCCGCCTTAAGCGTGTCAACGATAGCAGCAGTATAAGCAGCAACATCGGAATACTCCGAGCGAGGCAGCGTAATACCCTTAATACCGTTGTTTTTCGCCCTTTCGAGGGCATAAGCACCCTCTTTTGAGGAGATAACGCAGGTGATCTTTCCGTTCTTTATAATGCCGCTTTTCTCGGCATCGATAAGTGCCTGCAAATTAGTTCCGCCGCCCGAAACAAGAACTGCAATATTTTTCATAAGCACCGTCCTTTAGCAGATGATTACGCCCTCTTCGCTGTCAACCAGCTCGCCCATAACATAAGCTTCTTCGCCTGCTGCATTGATAGCGGCAACAGCCTTGTCGGCATCGTTCTTGTCAACAACAACTGCAAGTCCGACACCCATATTGAATGTATTAAACATATCTCTCTCGGGGATATTACCTGTTTTCTCAATAAGGTCGAAGATAGGCAGAACCTGAACAGCGTTTCTGGAGATCTTCGCCGAAATTCCCTTGGGAAGCGAACGGGGAATATTCTCATAGAAGCCGCCGCCCGTAATGTGGCTGATGGATTTAACGTTTACAGCGTCAAGCAGGGACATTACAGCCTTGACATATATCTTTGTGGGAGTCAGCAGACAGTCGCCGAGAGTTGCCCCAAGGTCGGAAAAATGTCTTGCAAGAGTCTGCTCATTTACTGTAAATACCTTTCTTACGAGAGAGAAACCATTGGAGTGAACACCGCTGGATTTTACCGCAATAACAACGTCCCCCGCCTTCTGTGTGTCGGGTTTAAGTATCTTGTCCTTGTCCACAACGCCCACAGCAAAGCCTGCCAGATCGTATTCGTCCTCGGGCATAAGACCGGGGTGTTCAGCGGTTTCGCCGCCGATAAGTGCACAGCCTGCCTGAACGCAGCCCTCCGCAACGCCCGAAACAATACCTGCTATCTTCTCGGGGAAATTCTTTCCGCAGGCAATGTAATCAAGGAAAAACTGAGGCTTTGCACCGCAGCAGATAATATCGTTTACGCACATAGCAACGCAGTCGATACCGATAGTATCGTGCTTGTCCATAGTAAATGCTATTTTGATCTTTGTGCCTACACCGTCTGTTCCCGAAACGAGAACAGGGTGAGAAATACCTGTAAGGTCAAGCTCAAACAGGCCGCCGAAGCCGCCTATTCCCGAAAGAACGCCGCTTGTCATTGTCCTTGCAACGTGCTGCTTCATCAGCTCGACAGCCTTATATCCGGCGGTAACGTCAACGCCGGCACTTTTATAGCTTTCAGAAAAACTGTTAATCATAAGTCCTCTTTTCTCCGCAGAATGTTCGATAAGGGGTTTACCCGAAGCTGACAGTCTGCGGAATACAGCTGCGGATCATTCTCGATGACCGTCCGCATTCCCTGTGCGGACGGTTCTATTACTCACTTTACAATATTCATAATCTCCAAATGAAATGCGTTTTTGCAGTCAGCGTATCTCGCCGATCTTAAATTCGAACTTATCCTTGGGCATTTCGGCAGGAACTTCAACGGGATATTTTCCCGTAAAGCAGCCGTCACAGAAATCGCAGCGGTCATTATCGGTCAGTCTGTTTACGCTCTCAACGCTGAGATAACCCAGCGAATCCGCACCGATAGCCTTTCTGATTTCATCCACAGACATTTTGCAGGCAATGAGATTTTCCTTGCTGTCAATATCCGTTCCGAAATAACAAGGGTTGATAAACGGCGGACAGGATATTCGCATGTGTATCTCCTTTGCCCCTGCTTCTCTCAGCAGGTTGACAATTCTTGCCGAGGTCGTACCTCTTACGATACTGTCATCAACAAGTATTATCCTCTTGCCCTTGACCGTGTCGGAAATGGCATTCAGCTTGATGCGAACGGAATTGGTACGCTCCGCCTGATTTGGCTGAATAAAGGTGCGTCCCACATATCTGTTTTTGATAAACCCAACGCCGTAAGGTATGCCCGAAGCTCTTGAAAGTCCCAGAGCAGCGTCAAGACCGCTGTCGGGAACGCCCATAACAACATCAGCGTCAACAGGATGCTCTTTCCAGAGGTACTCACCTGCCTTAAGCCTTGCCTTGTGAACGCTTGATCCTTCGATGACCGAATCGGGACGTGCAAAATAAACATACTCGAAAACACAAAGCTTAGGCTTATTTCCGCAGTGTGTCTTAATGGAACGACAGCCGTTCTCATCAATAACGAGTATCTCACCCGGCTCAATATCCCTCACAAACTCAGCTCCGATGCTGTCAAAAGCACAGGTTTCCGAAGCTACCACATAGGTATCATCGTCAAGCCTTCCCAGCGAAAGCGGGCGGAAGCCGATAGGATCTCTTACAGCGATAAGCTTTTTCGGGGACATTATAACCAGCGAAAAAGCACCCTTTATCTTTTCGGCAGCCTTCTCGACCGCCTCCTCGATAGACGGACAAACAAGCCGCTGTTCGGTGATAGCATAGGATATTACCTCGGTATCATTTGTGCTGTGGAAAATAGCACCCTTCAGCTCGTATTCCTCACGCAGTTCCCTAGCATTAACAAGATTTCCGTTATGAGCGATAGCAAGGGGACCTTTAACGTGACGAACGACCAGCGGCTGAGCATTGGAACGGTTAGAGTTTCCCGTTGTGGAATATCTCACATGCCCGATAGCAATATTTCCGCTGCCAAGCTTGTGAAGAGTATCCTTATCGAAAACCTCGTGCACCAGACCCAAGTCCTTGTGATGGCTGAACACACCTCTGTCGTTTACAACGATGCCGCAGGACTCCTGTCCCCTATGTTGGAGTGCATAAAGTCCAAGATAAGTCTGCATAGCAACGTCCATAGATTTCCTGCTGTAAATTGCAAAAACGCCGCATTCCTCATGAATATTGTTAAACAATTAATCTCAACCCTTTCCGTTCCAGCAATAGCTGCAAAGCTTGCAGCCGCCTAAACCGATAGCCTTTGTCGTACCCTCAAGGGACTGGAATTCAAGAGATGTCAGCTTTAGTCTTGCACAGATCTCCGCTCTCAGCTTTTTGCCTCGCTCGGTGTTTGTGTCAGCATATTCTTCGATATATTTTACGCCCTCTGCACCCTCCAGCTCGTCAATGATCTTCCTTGCGATAAGGTCAAGCTCGGAGGTGCTTCTGGAGAAGTTCAGATACTTACAGCCGTACATAATGGGAGGACAGGCTGAACGCATATGAACCTCTTTAGCACCGTTTGAATACAGAAATTCAACCGTTTCCCTCATCTGAGTGCCTCTGACGATACTGTCATCAACAAACAGCAGCTTCTTGCCTTCAATCAGCTCGTGAACGGGAATGAGCTTCATCTTTGCCACCTTGTTTCGCATCGACTGATTCTGAGGCATAAAGCTTCTGGGCCAAGTGGGTGTATATTTGATGAAAGGTCTTGCAAATGGTATTCCGCTTCGGTTTGCATATCCGATAGCGTGTGGTATTCCCGAATCGGGAACGCCGCATATATAGTCAACATCGGGGAGATTTCCGTTTTTGATGTCCTGCTCCGCCATTATCTCACCGTTTCTGGTTCGCATAGTTTCAACGGTAACACCCTCATAAACGGAATTGGGATAGCCGTAATATGTCCACAGGAAGGAGCATATCTTCATCTCATCTCCGCCGGGAGATAAGGTTTCACAGCTTTCGGGAGTTATCTTCACTATCTCACCGGGGAGAAGTTCACGATAGGTTTCATATCCCAGCTTCTGGAAAGCAAAGGATTCAAAGGAGAAGCAGTAGCCGTCCTCCCTTTTTCCTATGATAATAGGCAGCCTGCCCTGCTTGTCCCTGGCAGCGATAATGCCGTCCTTCATAAGGATAAGAAGCGACATAGAGCCGTCGATCTTCGACTGTGCATATCTGATACCCTCAACGATAGATGACTTCTGAGCGATCAGTGCACCGATAAGCGAGCTTGAATTAACCTTACCGCTGCTCATTGCCTCAAAGCTCTCGGAGCAGCTGTCAAGTATCTCATTCTGAAGCTGTTCCGCATTATTGATGATACCGATATTGCAGACAGCATACAGTCCAAGTTTAGAACGAACAAGTATAGGCTGAGGGTCGGAATCGCTGATGCAGCCTATGCAAAGATTGCCGCTCATATCTTCAATATCAGCCTCAAACTTTGTCCTGAACGGTGAATTTTCAATTCTGTGAATACTTCTCTGAAATCCCAGCTTGTCGGAATATGCAGTCATACCGCCTCGTCTTGTACCAAGATGTGAATGATAATCTGTTCCGAAAAAAACATCACTTATGCAGTCGTTACGGGACGCTGCGCCGAAAAAGCCACCCATAATTATTCACCAAAAATACGCTTCATCATTTCCTGATAAGCTTCCTCGACTCCGCCCATATCTCTGCGGAAACGGTCCTTATCAAGCTTTTCATGGGTCGTGCTGTCCCAGAAGCGGCAGGTGTCGGGCGAAATTTCATCGGCAAGAATGATCTGACCGTGGTATCTGCCGAATTCGATTTTAAAATCAATAAGGTCAATATTATGCTCCTTGAAGAACTTGAGCATAAACTCATTTACAGCGAAGGCATACTTGGTGATGGTGTCGATCTCTTCCTGAGTAGCAAGTCCCAGACCGAGAGCATAGTAGCTGTTGATAAAGGGATCGCCCAAATCGTCGTTTTTGTAGCTGAATTCAAGAGTAGGCTGCTTGAGAGGAGTACCCTCAGCAATGCCAAGCTTCTTGGAGAAGCTTCCTGCAGCAACGTTTCTTACGATAACCTCCAGAGGAACGATCTCAACCTTCTTAACAACAGTTTCTCTGTCGGAAAGCTCCTCAACAAGATGTGTGGGAACGCCTGCCTTTTCAAGCAGACCAAACATATAGTTGGTCATCTTGTTGTTGACAACGCCCTTGCCTCTGATAGTACCCTTCTTTTCGCCGTTGAAAGCGGTAGCATCGTCCTTGTAGTCAACGATAACGTAGTCGGGGTTGCTTGTAGCGTAAACCTTTTTAGCCTTGCCCTCATAGAGCTGTTCTTTCTTTTCAAGATTTTCCATTTTAAATTCCTCCAAAAAATAATTTATAGTAAGATAATATCAGCAATATCCGAAACGCCGGCAGCTATGTAGTTTGCTCCCGCCGTTTGCAGCTCGAACAGTGTTCCGTAACCGTAAAGTACGCCCATGGAATCGATCCCGACAGCCGCAGCACCTTCAATATCATGCTTTCTGTCACCGACCATAAGCGTGTGCTCCAAATCGGTCACATTGCAGCTTTCAAGTGCATATTTGATCACCATTGTCTTAGTATTCCTGCTTTCGTCAAGCGTTGCTCCGCATACAGCGTCAAAATACTTATCCAGACCAAAGTGAGAAACTATTCTATTAGCGTAAACATCAGGCTTAGACGTGGCAACAATTAGCCGTTTTCCTGCCGAACGCAATCTGTCAAGAGTTTCACATATACCGTCATAGAGAGCATTTTCTATATCACAGTATGTGTCATATCTCTGTCGATAAAGCTTCACAGCACGATTTGCAAGTTCATCATCAAAACCGCAGAAGTTCGTGAAAGAATAGATCAGCGGCGGACCGAGAAATTTCTGAAATGTCGCTTCGTCGGGAATATTTTCATCCAACTCATTCAATGCATACTTAATGGAATTGATTATGCCTGACGAAGAGTCTGTAAGTGTACCGTCCAGATCAAACAGAATGGTGTTGTACTCCTTTTTCACTGTACATACTCCAATCAAAGAGCATTAATTGCGTCCTGAAGCTTCTTATCCTTTGCAATAACGCCGTCGATCATATCCTGCTTAGCCTTAAGAAGCTTTTCGGAAAGCGTTTCATCGGAAAGGGCAAGCATCTGAATTGCAAGTATGGCAGCGTTTTTAGCACCATCTACCGCAACTGTTGCCACGGGAATACCCGAAGGCATCTGAACGGTAGCCAGCAGAGCGTCCATACCATCAAAATTAGCACCCTTGCATGGAATTCCGATTACAGGCAGTGTAGTGTGACCTGCAACAACTCCCGCAAGATGAGCAGCCATACCGGCAGCACAAATAATCACACCAAAACCGTTATCTTTAGCGGAAGCTGCAAATTTGCTTGCCAGCTCGGGAGTTCTGTGGGCAGACATAACATGACATTCAAAAGGCACATCATAAGCCTTAAGCTCCTCCAATGCCTTCTTAACAACGGGGAAATCGCTGTCAGAGCCCATTATCACGGCAATTTTTTTTGACATATCAAAACCTCCAAAACAAAAAACTGCGACCATTGTCACAGTTTCATTTACTTACACCTATTCCGTTTGCGTCTGAAAAAGAGTACAAAAATCCCGCATTATCAGGCAGATACCCGCAACGCTTAACAAAGCCATAGGGACATTCGGGTGAACGCAGCCAACTGTGCATCAGAACGACCTCCATCCGCAAAAATAATACGAGATTAAACAAAACTCATATTTATATTGTAACCTATTTCACGCAGAATTTCAACTGTTTTAGCAAAATATTTTTAGTGTTTAGATTTTATTAATCTTTTGGAAAAATACGTCGAATTTTATCCATGTAGAAAATGACAGCACAAAGACCCAATAATTTTTTATTTAAAACTATTGCTTTTTTCTGAAAATATGGTAGAATATTATATAGAGAGCTTTTGCTCATCTGAAAAATATCTGGAGGTGTATTCCATGGCTTACAAAATCAGTGATGAATGTATTTCCTGCGGTGCTTGTGCAGCTGAGTGCCCCGTAGGAGCTATTTCTGAGGGCGACGGCAAGTTCGTTATCGATGCAAATACCTGCATTGACTGCGGTGCTTGTGCAGGCACATGTCCTGTTGATGCTCCCAAGGCTGAGTAATTACATATCGGGGGTATCCCCTTTAATGTAAACAAAGCAATTCCCTGTCATTAGGGTGGTGCCGATAAAGAAATCTTACCGGTACCGAGCGGCAAACTTTGCTCATTTCGCAAATCAACAACGAAATGACAAATGGGTCGTCCCTTTTCGGCAGGGAATTTTTTTGACTTTTTGCATACAAAAAGGACTGCCCCGCCGAAACGAAGCAGCCCTGAAAAGCAAAGTTATAAAACTATCTGAAATTATTCGTTGATAGCTGTAACAACGCCGGAACCAACAGTACGTCCACCCTCACGGATAGCGAAACGGAGTCCCTCTTCGATAGCGATAGGAGTGATGAGCTCAACGTCCATAGAAACGTTATCGCCGGGGATGCACATTTCCTTGTCAGCAGGCAGAGTGATAACGCCTGTAACGTCTGTTGTTCTGAAGTAGAACTGAGGTCTGTAGTTGTTGAAGAAAGGAGTATGACGTCCGCCCTCTTCCTTCTTCAGAACGTAAACCTGACCCTTGAACTTAGTGTGGGGGTTGATAGAACCGGGCTTACAAAGAACCTGGCCTCTTTCGATCTCTGTTCTCTGAACACCACGGAGAAGAGCACCGATGTTATCGCCTGCCTCAGCGTAGTCGAGGATCTTTCTGAACATTTCGATACCGGTAACAACAGTCTTCTTTCTCTCGTCGGTAAGACCGATGATCTCAACTTCGTCGGAAGTCTTGAGCTGACCTCTCTCAACTCTACCTGTAGCAACAGTACCACGGCCGGTGATGGTGAATACGTCCTCAACAGGCATAAGGAAAGGCAGATCAGCCTTTCTCTCAGGAGTAGGAATGTAAGAGTCAACAGCGTCCATCAGTTCCTGGATGCAAGCATACTCAGGAGCGGAAGGATCCTTGGAAGCGGAATCCAGAGCAAGGAAAGCAGAACCCTTGATGATAGGAGTATCATCGCCGGGGAACTCGTACTTATCCAGAGTCTCACGGATATCCATCTCAACGAGCTCGAGAAGCTCGGGATCGTCAACCTGGTCAACCTTGTTCATGAATACAACGATGTAAGGAACGCCAACCTGACGAGCAAGCAGCAGATGCTCCTTAGTCTGAGCCATAGGACCATCAGTAGAAGCAACAACGAGGATAGCACCGTCCATCTGAGCAGCACCGGTGATCATGTTCTTAACGTAGTCAGCGTGGCCCGGGCAGTCAACGTGAGCATAGTGACGGTTGTCAGTCTCGTACTCAACGTGAGCAGTATTGATTGTGATACCTCTTTCTCTCTCCTCGGGAGCCTTATCGATGTCAGCATAGCCCTCGAACTGAGCCTGACCCTTAAGGGAAAGATACTTTGTGATAGCAGCTGTAAGAGTAGTCTTACCGTGGTCAACGTGACCGATAGTACCAATGTTTACATGGGGTTTGGTTCTTTCAAATTTAGCCTTTGCCATTGGAAGTTTCCTCCTTAAATTTAAATTATGATGTTGCAGAGCCGAAGCCCTGCAGCATCTAAAGCCTATATTCTATATTGTAACAGATATAAGCAAAAATATCAAGTACTTTTTATAAATTATTCTGCCTTTTTATTGCGGACAGCCATAATTTTCTCAGAGATGGACTTAGGAACTTCAATGTAGCTGTCGGGCTCCATTGCGTACTGTCCACGACCCTGAGTCTTGGATCTCAGGTCATTGGAATAACCGAACATCTCGGACAGAGGAACGAGAGCGTTGATCTGCTGAGAACCGGGTCTTGCTTCCATACCCTGGATCTGACCTCTTCTGGAGTTCAGGTCACCGATAACATCGCCCATGTAATCCTCAGGAACGATAACAGCAACCTTCATGATAGGCTCGAGGATAACGGGATCCGCTTTCTTCATAGCCTCCTTGAATGCCATAGAACCTGCGATGCTGAATGCCATTTCAGAGGAGTCGACCTCGTGGTAGGATCCATCATACAGAGTAACCTTAACGTCAACAACAGGATAGCCTGCGAGAACGCCGGTCTTCATAGCACCCTGAATACCCTTGTCAACAGCAGGGATGTATTCCTTAGGAATAGCACCGCCGACAACAGCATTGATAAACTCATAGCCCTTACCGGACTCATTGGGTTCAACCTTGATCTTAACGTGACCGTACTGACCCTTACCACCCGACTGACGAGCGTACTTGTGGTCAACATCGGCAAGCTTTCTGATAGTTTCCTTATAAGCAACCTGAGGTGCACCGACATTAGCTTCTACCTTAAATTCACGGAGAAGTCTGTCAACGATGATCTCAAGGTGGAGCTCACCCATACCTGCGATAATGGTCTGACCTGTTTCCTCATCAGTCCATGTTCTGAAGGTAGGATCCTCTTCTGCAAGCTTTGCAAGAGCGATACCCATCTTCTCCTGACCTGCCTTAGTCTTAGGCTCAATAGCAAGCTGGATAACGGGATCAGCGAATTCCATAGACTCGAGAATTACGGGAGCCTTAGGATCACAGAGGGAATCACCTGTGGTTGTATTCTTAAGACCAACAACAGCAGCAATATCGCCTGCGTAAACAGTTTCGATATCCTTTCTGTGGTTGGAATGCATCTGAAGAATACGTCCCATTCTTTCATTGCAGTCCTTGTTTGCGTTAAGAACGGTAGTACCTGCATCTACCTTACCGGAATATACACGGAAGTAGCAGAGCTTACCAACAAAGGGGTCGGTAGCGATCTTGAACGCAAGAGCTGCGAAAGGAGCGTTATCATCGGAAGGTCTCTCGCACTCCTCACCTGTATCGGGATTTACACCCTTGATGTGAGGAATATCAATAGGAGAAGGCATGTAGTCAACTACAGCATCGAGGAGCTTCTGAACGCCCTTATTCTTGTAGGAAGTACCGCATACAACGGGAACCATCTCATTTTTCAGAGTAGCCTGTCTGATGCAGTGCTTGATCTCTTCAATAGTGAGCTCTTCTCCATCGAGGTACTTCATCATGATCTCTTCATCATGTTCAGCAACGTTATCGAGGAGCTCAGCTCTGTATTTCTCGGCATCGGCAAGCATATCCTCGGGAATATCCTCAACACGGATATCCTTTCCAATGTCATCATAATAAACGTAAGCCTTCATTTCCAGCAGGTCAACGATACCCTTGAAAGTATCCTCAGAACCGATAGGAAGCTGGATAGGAACAGCGTTACATTTCAGTCTGTCGTGGAGCATATCTACTACACGATAGAAGTTTGCACCCATAATGTCCATCTTGTTAACATAGACCATACGGGGTACATGATACTTGTCAGCCTGACGCCAAACTGTTTCTGTCTGAGGTTCTACGCCGCCCTTAGCACAGAGAACGGTAACAGAACCGTCCAGTACACGAAGGGAACGCTCAACCTCGACTGTAAAGTCAACGTGACCGGGAGTATCAATGATATTGATTCTATGACCCTTCCAGAAAGCTGTTGTAGCAGCGGAGGTAATTGTGATACCTCTTTCCTGCTCCTGAGCCATCCAGTCCATTGTAGCAGTACCATCGTGGGTCTCACCGATCTTGTGGTTGATACCCGTGTAGAACAGAATTCTTTCTGTTGTGGTGGTTTTACCTGCGTCAATATGAGCCATTATACCAATATTTCTTGTATCCTGGAGTGAACAATCTCTTGGCATAATATCCTCCTAATTTCAGTTACTAATCCCGTAGGATTACCAGCGGTAATGAGCGAAAGCCTTATTAGCTTCTGCCATCTTATGTGTATCCTCACGCTTCTTGCAGGCACCGCCTGTACCGTTCATAGCATCGAGGATCTCTGCAGCAAGTCTTTCCTTCATTGTTCTTTCGCTTCTTGCTCTGGAATAGTTGGTCAGCCAACGCAGACCGAGAGTCTGCTTTCTTTCGGGACGAACCTCCATAGGAACCTGATAGGTTGCACCGCCCACGCGGCGAGCCTTAACTTCCAGTAAAGGCATAATGTTTTCCATAGCCTCGTTAAAAGCTTCGAGAGCGGGCTTGCCCGACTTCTCTTCAACAATTTCAAATGCACCGTAAACAATCTTCTGAGCAACGCCCTTCTTACCGTCCAGCATTACGTTGTTGATAAGACGGGTAACGATCTCGGAGTTGTAAACAGGGTCACACAAAACTTCACGCTTTGCGATATTACCTCTTCTTGGCACTTTACTTCCCTCCTTCATAATAATGATATCATAGGTACTCGCTTCATTCCACGATCCGTACGCATCGGTACGGATGACGATTGACACGCCGACCAATGCTGAGGCAATTTATCTATAATAAACGCCCCACATAAAATCCTGTGGTTCAATTGAGCTTCTACAATTAAATGTGCAAATTACTTAGCTGCACCTGCCTTAGGTCTCTTAGCACCATACTTGGAGCGAGCCTGCATTCTCTTTGCAACGCCCTGAGCATCAAGTGTACCTCTGATGATGTGGTAACGCACACCGGGGAGGTCCTTAACACGTCCGCCTCTGATGAGAACAACGCTGTGCTCCTGGAGGTTATGACCGATACCGGGGATATAAGCGGTAACTTCATTTCCGTTTGTCAGCTTAACTCTTGCGATCTTTCTCATAGCGGAGTTAGGCTTCTTAGGAGTAGCAGTTCTTACAGCTGTGCAAACGCCTCTCTTCTGAGGTGAGCTGAGGTCGATAGCGATCTTCTTCTTGGCATTGTAGCCCTTCTGAAGAGCGGGAGCGGTAGACTTCTTTTCAAGAACATCTCTTCCCTTACGAACTAACTGGTTAAAGGTTGGCATAAATCTATCTCCTTTCTTCCAAATTATGTGCGGACAGCCTCGTCCATCACACAGTTATTTATTATATACGAATATTTCCTGTTTGTCAAGCGTTTTTCACAAATTTTTTCGTAAAATTTCGGTACATCCAATAATTTGACCATTTAGTCGGTAAATATTCATATTTATATTCAAAATAGCTGATAAAATCGCTGTTTTTGACCTATTAGGCAGCATTCTCCGAAAATAAAGGAAACCGCTCTGCTGTCAGCAAAGCGGCTTCCGAAAAATCAGTGTACAACTGTTGTGCCCGGATGTTCACCAAAGCTTTCGTTTTTAACGACCTGAACGTTATTATAAACGTCCATACCTGTACCTGCGGGGATAAGCTTACCGATGATAACATTTTCCTTAAGACCGATAAGGTGGTCGGTCTTGCCTCTGATAGCGGCATCGGTAAGAGCCTTTGTAGTTTCCTGGAAGGAAGCGGCGGACATAAAGCTCTCCGAATTGGAGGAAGCCTTTGTGATACCCTGAATAACGGGTACTGTTGTGATAAGTGAAAGTCCGACCTCACCGTTGTCGATCCTTGCCTGGATCTTAGCGTTTTCTTCGTCGATCTCCTTTTTGTCAACCAGTGAACCCGGCAGCAGGAAGCTGCTTCCGCCGTCCTCGACCTTTACCTTGCGGAGCATCTGACGAACGATAACTTCAATGTGCTTATCGTTGATGTCAACACCCTGCAGACGGTAAGGCTTCTGAACTTCGGTGATGATATAGTTCTGAACAGCCTGCTGACCCTTAATCGCAAGAATATCGGCAGGATTGATAGGACCTTCTGTCAAGGAAGCACCCGCCTCGATAACGTCGCCCTCCTTGACCTTGATCTTATAGCCGTATGCAACGGGATAATACTCTTCAACGCCTGTTTCTTCGTTAACAACGACAACATTGCGGGTCTTTTTGATCTCTTCCATACGAATGCGTCCGCCTGTTCTTGCAATGATAGCCGCATTTTTGGGACGACGGCTCTCAAACAGTTCCTCAACACGAGGAAGACCCTGTGTAATATCACCTTCAGCTGAAGCGACACCACCGGTATGGAACGTTCTCATTGTCAGCTGAGTACCCGGCTCACCGATAGACTGAGCAGCAATTATTCCGACAGCTTCACCGACGGAAACAAGGTTGTTGTTAGCCATATTAGCACCGTAGCACTTAGCACATACACCGTTTTTAGCCTTACAGTTGAGGACGGATCTGATAGTTACTCTGTCAATGCCTGCATTGATGATCTTTGCAGCATCAGCTTCTGTCATCAGCTTATTCCTGGAAACGAGAAGCTCGCCTGTTGCAGGATCCTTGAGGTCTTCCAAGAGGAAACGTCCCACGAGTCTTTCGGAGAACGGCTCAATGACAGCGTCATTTGCACCTGTAATTGTATAAACCTCAATACCCTCATCGGTTCCGCAGTCGTCCTCACGGATAATAACCTCCTGAGAAACGTCAACAAGACGTCTGGTAAGGTAACCGGAGTCGGCAGTACGAAGAGCCGTATCGGCAAGACCCTTTCGAGCACCACGGGAAGCGATGAAGTATTCCAGAATGTTAAGACCTTCACGGTAGTTAGCTCTGATAGGCATCTCGATGGTAGAACCTGAGGTGTTTGCAAGCAGACCACGCATACCTGCCAGCTGACGGATCTGTTCGATAGAGCCTCGAGCTCCGGAGTCAGCCATCATCTGAATGGGGTTATATGGGTCAAGGCTGCTCTTAAGAGCCTTCTTAACCTCTTCGGTAGCATTGTTCCATACGCTGATGAATCTCTTGGACTTTTCCTGAGCAGACAGGTAACCACGTTTGTACAGCTTGTTGATCTTTTCGACCTCTTCATCAGCCTTCTTAAGGATGTCTGCCTTAGCCTCGGGGATCTCCGCATCGCAGACAGCAACGGTTATTGCAGCCTTTGTGGAGTATTTAAAGCCGAGAGCCTTGACCTTGTCGAGTACCTCGGAAGTAGTAGCAGTTCCGTGGATATGAATACATTTCTCAATGATCTCGGAAAGCTGACCCTTCTTAACGAGGAAGTCGATCTCAAGGTCAAACTGTTTATCGGAATTTGTTCTGTCAACATAACCCAGATCCTGGGGGATATTTTCGTTGAATATAAGACGTCCAACGGTGCAGTCGATGATCTTTGAGATCTTTCTTCCGCCAATGTCCTTAGAAATTCTTACCTTGATAGCTGCATGGAGAGATACTACTCCATCCTGATATGCCATAAGAGCTTCGTTTACGTCACGGAAAACCTTGCCCTCACCCTTTTCGCCGGGCTTCTTGAGTGTCAGATAGTAAGAACCGAGTACCATATCCTGAGAAGGAACGGCAACAGGACGACCGTCAGAGGGCTTAAGCAGATTGTTTGCGGCAAGCATAAGGAATCTTGCCTCTGCCTGAGCCTCAGCGGAAAGAGGCAGATGGACAGCCATCTGGTCGCCGTCGAAGTCAGCGTTGAATGCTGTACATACCAGAGGATGAAGCTTTATAGCACGACCCTCTACGAGAATAGGTTCAAATGCCTGAATACCAAGACGGTGAAGCGTAGGAGCACGGTTCAGGAAAACGGGGTGATCCTTAATAACATTCTCAAGGGCATCCCAAACCTCGTTTCTTGCACGGTCAGCCATTTTACGGGCAGACTTGATATTGTTGACCACCTTAGTATCAACAAGACGCTTCATAACAAAGGGCTTGAACAGCTCAAGAGCCATTTCCTTAGGCAGACCGCACTGATACATTTTCAGCTCGGGTCCTACGACGATAACCGAACGTCCGGAATAGTCAACACGCTTACCCAGCAGGTTCTGACGGAAACGTCCCTGCTTACCCTTAAGCATATCGGAAAGAGATTTGAGAGCTCTGTTGTTGGGACCTGTAACGGGTCTGCCGTGTCTGCCGTTGTCGATAAGGGCGTCAACAGCTTCCTGAAGCATTCTCTTTTCGTTTCTGATAATGATGTCGGGAGCTTCCATCTCCAGCATCTTCTTAAGACGGTTGTTTCTGTTGATAACTCGTCTGTACAGGTCGTTAAGGTCGGAAGTCGCATAGCGTCCGCCGTCCAGCATGACCATAGGACGAATATCGGGAGGGATAACGGGAACTGCGTCCATTATCATCCACTCGGGCTTATTTCCCGAAAGTCTGAAAGCATCGATTATTTCAAGACGCTTTAAAAGCTTTATCTTCTTCTGTCCGGGAGGCAGGTCTGTAAGCTCTGCTTTCAGCTCATTCGAAGCCCAGACAAGGGTGTTTATCCAATTGCTCTTATCTGCAATAGCGTTAAATTCGCCGTCTGCATTAGCTTCTTCGATATTTTCATCGAAGAGTCTTTCGATATACTTAGAACCTGTTTCAACGGTAATTTTCGAGAGCTTCTTTTCATCTCTCTTGCGGTTGTAGAGGACAATATCCTCCAGATAAACGGAACGCTTAACAACGTCACCCTTCTGATAATCCTCATTTTCCGCATTATCGTCAATAACGTACAATCTTTTTGCAAGGAAGTTTTCGATCTCCTCCTCGTCAAGACCTGTTACCTTGGCAAAATCGGTAATGTTCTGTCTGATATAGTCATCGTAACGCTCGGGATCATACTCATTCAGAAGCTCCTTGATAGCCTCTGCACCCATGCCTGCGTAGAAATCGTCCTCGTACTTCTCACGCATATCGGCATATTCCTTTTCGGTAAGGAGCTGATACTTAACAAGCTCGGTATTTCCGCCGTCGATTACGATATATTTTGTGAAATAAAGCACTTCTTCAAGACGCTTCTGAGATACCTCCAGCACCTGACCGATCCTGGACGGAGTACCCTTGAAGTACCATATGTGAGAAGCGGGAGCGGCAAGCTCAATGTGACCCATACGTTCACGTCTGACCTTAGCCCTTGTTACCTCAACGCCGCAGCGGTCGCAGACCTTGCCCTTATAGCGGATCTTCTTGTACTTACCGCAGTGACATTCCCAGTCCTTTGTAGGTCCAAAGATCTTTTCGCAGTAAAGACCGCCTCTTTCGGGCTTCTGAGTTCTGTAATTGATAGTCTCGGGGCGTTCAACCTCTCCGTAGGACCATTCTCTGATCTGTTCAGGTGAAGCAAGACCTATTTTAATAGAGTCAAATACGCTGAATTCCAACTAAAAAGCAACCCCTTTCAGATTTTGTACTGCGGAATCGGGTAATTCCGCAGCATTATCCGCATATCGTATTATTTATAACAAACTGTCGTCATCTTCATCGAAGGACAGCTCTTCGTCATCGTCTTCCTCATCGTCGTAATCATCGCTGTAATCATCGCCGTCCTCGAAGGTGAAGCCCTCATCGAGATCCTCCTCGGTAACGACTTCTTCCATATCCTCGGCGTCCATAACAGGCTGAGGAATGAGATCATCGTCATCCTCAAAGGTCTGCTTGAGGTCGATCTCCTCTCCGTCAGAGTTAAGCACTCTTACATCAAGGCAGAGGGACTGCAGTTCCTTGATAAGAACCTTGAACGATTCGGGAACGCCCGGCTTGGGAACGTTCTGACCCTTTACGATAGCCTCGTAGGTCTTGACACGTCCGACTGTATCATCGGACTTAACGGTGAGAATTTCCTGAAGTGTATATGCAGCACCGTAAGCCTCCAGTGCCCAAACTTCCATCTCTCCGAATCTCTGACCGCCGAACTGAGCCTTACCGCCAAGGGGCTGCTGAGTAACGAGAGCGTAGGGTCCTACCGAACGTGCGTGAATCTTATCGTCAACCAGATGGTGAAGCTTCAGATAGTACATATATCCGACAGTAACACGGTTATCAAAGGGTTCGCCTGTACGTCCGTCACGAAGCTGTACCTTGCCGTCCTCAGCCATACCCGCTTCACGGAAGCATGCTCTGATGTCCTCCTCGTGAGCACCGTCAAATACGGGAGTCATGACCTTCCAGCCAAGCTTGCTTGCAGCCATTCCGAGATGAACTTCAAGCACCTGACCGATGTTCATACGGGAAGGAACGCCCAGGGGGTTAAGCACAATATCAAGCGGTGTGCCGTCGGGCAGGAAGGGCATATCCTCCTGAGGGAGAATTCTCGAAACAACACCCTTGTTTCCGTGACGACCCGCCATCTTATCGCCGACGGAGATCTTTCTCTTCTGGGCTATATAGCAGCGTACCAGCTTGTTTACTCCGGGAGAAAGCTCGTCGCAGTTTTCACGGGTGAATACCTTAACATCAACGATAACGCCTGCTTCACCGTGAGGTACCTTCAGAGAATTATCTCTAACTTCCCTTGCCTTCTCACCGAAGATCGCACGAAGCAGTCTTTCCTCGGCAGTAAGCTCGGTTTCGCCCTTAGGAGTAACCTTGCCGACCAGAATATCTCCGGAATGAACCTCCGCACCTATGCGGATAATTCCTCTTTCGTCAAGATCCTTGAGAGCGTCCTCGCCCACGTTGGGAATATCTCTTGTGATCTCCTCAGGACCAAGCTTTGTATCTCTTGCTTCGATCTCATATTCTTCTATGTGGATAGATGTGTAAATATCTTCACGAACAACACGCTCGTTAAGCAGAACGGCGTCCTCGTAGTTATAGCCCTCCCATGTCATAAAGCCGATAAGAGCATTCTTTCCGATGGAAATTTCTCCGCCGCTTGTTGCAGGACCGTCAGCCAGCACCTGACCAACGTGTACCTCCTCGCCCTTATCAACGATAGGACGCTGATTTATGCAGGTACCCTGGTTGGAACGCTTGAACTTGGTAAGCTTATAAGTCTGGAGTGCACCTGTACCCTCCTTGATAACGACTTCGTCAGCGGAAACTCTTTCCACAACGCCATCATGCTTGGAAACGATACATACACCCGAATCGACTGCTGATTTGTACTCCATACCCGTTCCGACGATAGGAGCTTCTGTCTTGAGCAGAGGAACAGCCTGACGCTGCATGTTAGCACCCATAAGTGCACGGTTTGCGTCATCGTTCTCAAGGAACGGTATCATCGCCGTAGCGATGGAAACGACCATCTTAGGCGAAACGTCCATGTAGTCGATAAGCTCTCTCTCGCACTCAAGGATCTGATCTCTATATCTTGCGTTTACCTTGGGACGTGCAAACTTATGATCCTCGGTAAGAGGCTCATTTGCCTGTGCAACTGTGAAATTATCCTCAACATCGGCAGTCATATAAACGACCTCATCGGTAACAACGCCTGTTGCCTTGTCGACCTTTCTGTAAGGTGCTTCAATGAAGCCGTACTCGTTGATCCTTGCAAACGAAGCAAGATACGAGATAAGACCGATGTTAGGACCTTCGGGAGTTTCGATAGGACACATTCTTCCGTAGTGAGAATAGTGAACGTCACGAACCTCGAATCCGGCTCTGTCACGGGACAGACCGCCGGGACCCAGAGCGGACAAACGTCTTTTGTGTGTCAGCTCTGCAAGAGGATTATTCTGATCCATAAACTGCGACAGAGGTGAGGAACCGAAAAATTCCTTGATAGCAGCAGTAATGGGACGGATATTTATAAGGCTCTGAGGAGTGATGGTTTCCATCTCCTGAGTCTGGATATTCATTCTTTCCTTGATAACTCTTTCCATTCTCGCAAAGCCGATCCTGAACTGATTCTGGAGCAGCTCACCAACCGAACGGATACGTCTGTTGCCCAGGTGGTCAATGTCGTCCACCTCGCCGACGCCCTCGCAAAGGTTGAGGAAATAGCTGATAGTTGCGTAAATATCATCAAGGATAATATGCTTGGGAACGAGCTCATCTGCACGCTTCTTTATCATTTCCTCCAGCTCGTCCTGATCGGCAGCAGAGTCAAGAATATCGCTCAGTACCTTAAAGGACACCTTTTCGTTGATGCCGTACTGAGAAGCGTCAAAAGGAACATAAGGTGCAATATCGACCATACCGTTGCCGATGATCTTTACTTCTCTTGTTTCAACTCGGTTTACCGACTCGCCTGTAGGAGAAGTATAAGACTCCTTATGCTCAACATTTACCCAAGCTTCCATAACGCCTGCCTGCTCGATCTCGCAAGCCTTTTCATAGGAAATGGGCTTGTCATCGACATCGGCGATGATCTCACCTGTCAGAGGATTGGCGATCGGTCTGGACAGATAGCGTCCGCTGAGTCTGGAAGCAATGCCAAGCTTTTTGTTGAATTTATATCGTCCGAAACGGCAAAGATCGTATCTCTTGGGGTCGAAGAAAAGTGCATTCAGATGAGCCATTGCACTGTCGACCGTAGGAGGTTCGCCGGGACGGAGCTTTCTGTAAACCTCAAGCAGAGCTTCCTCGGTATTCTTTGTGGAATCCTTCTGGATAATAGTCTGATTGAGTCTTTCGTCAACGCCGAATTTTTCTTCGATCTCCTGATCTGTACCCACGCCGAGAGCACGGATAAATGTAGTCAGGGGGATCTTTCTGTTCTTATCTATGCGTACATATATAACGTCATTGGAATCCATCTCGTATTCAAGCCAAGCACCTCTGTTGGGGATAACGGTAGTCTTGAACAGGTCTTTTCCGGTCTTATCCTTTTCAAATGCGTAATAAACTCCGGGAGAACGGACCAGCTGAGAAACAATAACTCGCTCAGCACCATTGATAACAAAGGTTCCGCTTTCTGTCATAAGAGGAAAATCGCCCATAAAGACTTCATTTTCCTTAACATCGCCCGTTTCCTTATTCCACAGAGTAGCCTTAACTCTGAGGGGGGCGGCATATGTTACATCACGTTCCTTGCACTCTGCAACCGTATACTTTGGAGTATCGTCGATACGGTAATCTACGAAATTAAGCACGAGATTGCCGTTATAATCCGTAATCGACGAAACGTCACGGAATACCTCTTTAAGTCCCTCCTCCAGAAACCATTTGTAGGAATTTTTCTGCACCTCAATAAGATTCGGCATTTTCAGAACTTCGTCGATCTTTCCGAAGCTCATACGAGTCGTTTTACCGAGCTGCACCGGCTTGACATTCACCATAGACGGGAGTACCTCCTTAAATCATTTCGCGGGAATCGTATCATGCCCTGCACTTTCCTTTTTCGGAAGCCGCACATACCGCAGCAGCCTTTTTTCCCCGTCCCTACGGGACAGCCATAAAAGAGCCGCTTACAGTACCTCTGCTCGCCGTACCGCTTATCGTCCGTATACAAAGCTTGGTATTTCAAAGCCTGTCAGACCCCAAAGCACTGCAGACGGCGTATTCCGAACTTGATCCACGAGTAAAAAAAGGTGTATTTATACATTATGATACATTATAAAATATTATCACAAAACCTTTTTCTTGTCAAGCATATTTTCCATTTTCAGCAAAAACAACTGCATTTTCCCGAAAAATCACAGTCGTTTTATACATTTTGTATACTTATATTGTATGAGCCGCCGTTATCCCCTTTTACCGAATATCTATTTACATATGCAACGTAAAATTTTACTTGATTTTTACAATTAATTATGGTTTAATGGTATTGTTATGCACCGCATCAGATATTCGGAAAGGACGGGCTTTGATGAAAAAACACAGAACCTCAGCCGCTATATGTGCTGTTCTTATCCTATCGGGAATGTTTTCCGCCTGCAATGCAGATAACGGGAATGCTCCCGCCGATACCTCCCCTGCTCCCGCAGTTTCGGGGAACACCGCCGAAGTGCTTGACAATGCCGTGACCTTCAGCAAGGAAAGCGGTTTTTATGACAAGGGCTTTGAGCTTGAACTTTTTTGCAGCGACCAAAACGCAGCGATATATTACACCACCGACGGCAGTGATCCCGATGAAAGCGATATTCTCTACACTGCCCCAATAAAGCTTAAGAACCGCACTTCCGAGCCGAACGTCCTAAGTGCTGTCGGAGGAATATGCAGCGGTGCTGACTATATCCCGAGGAAAAATGTTGACAAGGCAAATGTTATAAGAGCTGTTGCTGTATTATCCGACGGTACAAAAAGCGAGATCTCAAACGGAACATTTTTTATAGGTATCGACCGTGAAAAGAAATACCCCAACGTGCCTGTAATTTCCCTTTGCACAGATACAAAAAATCTTTTCGATTACGAAACGGGAATTTTCGTCAAGGGCAAGCGTTACGATGACTGGCTGGCAGAGGACCCCGCAAACGCAAATTTACAGGATTGGGAGAAACAAGGAAATTTCTCCAACAAGGGCAGAGAATGGGAACGTCCCGTGGCGGTGCAGTATTTTGACGCAAACGGAAAGCTTGCCTTTTCACAGGATATGGGTGTCCGCATTATGGGTGCGGCGTCCCGAGGAAATTCACAGAAAAGCTTACGACTTTTTGCCCGAGCCGATTACGGAAAAAAGTCTGTGGCTTATGAAGTTATCCCCGATAACCTTCGTTCGGACGGCGGCGGAAATGTGGAAAAATATAAATCCTTTGTACTTCGAAACGGCGGAAATGACTGCGATTTTGCCAAGGTGCGTGATCCGTTTTTGCAGGAGCTGGTGTGTGACAGACGCTTTGAAACAGAGCAGTACACTCCCTGTGTTGTTTTTATTGACGGCGAATACTGGGGTATGTACACTGTTTCCGAGGATTACAGCGATAATTATATCGAGAATAACTACGGCATTGACAATAACAATGCTGTTCTCGTGAAAAAAGGCGAGATCGAAGACGGAAATGATGAGGACATTGAGCTTTATTATCGGATGTTCGATTTTATCACCGAAAACGATATGGAAAATTCCGACAATTACAGCAAAGCCTCGGAAATGCTGGACGTAAACAGCTTTGCGGATTACTGTGCATTCAACATATATATAAATAATGAGGACAGCATTTTCAAGGATAATAACTGGGAAATGTGGCGGGTAAGAGAGCCTGATATGCAAACCTCCGTTTCCGACGGAAAATGGCGTATGATGGTCTATGACGTGGACTTTTCATCGGGCATATACGACGGCGGTTCGAGCTGTTCAAATGACAGTATTTCAGAAGCATTTAAGTTAAGTCCACCGAATGAAGAGGATAAAGAAAATCCCGAATACAGACACCCGGGAGAGCTGTTCATCTCTCTTTATGAAAATGAGGATTTCCGAAAAGAATTCATTAATGCTCTTTGCGACATTAGAAATATAAACTTTGAAACAAGACGTGCCACGGATAGGCTTGTTGAGGTATCCGATGTGTATGCAAAGCTTGTCCCGGATACGTTCAAGCGTTTCGGACCCGATTGGGTGGCTGGTCAGGACACCGAGCAGTATTTCTATCAGAGGATCAACGAGCTGGCAGCGTTTATTGACGGAAGATATGAAAAATTCCCGAATATTATGCAGGAAGCCCTTTCCCTTGAAAATCAGGCTGAACTGACCCTTTCTCTTGACGGCGGATATGCACTTGTAAACTCATCGCAGATACCTGTTTCGGACAGATTTAAAGGAATATATTTTGCGGACTTCGATATAAGCATAAAAGCAGTTCCCGATGAAGGCAGAAAATTTGTCCGTTGGGAATACGAGAACTGCACCGTTTCCGATGAAAATTCCGACGAAATAACAGTCAGCTTTAAGGGAAATTTCACCCTGAAAGCCGTATTTGAATGAGGCAGCTATGGAATACATACAGAGCTTCAATCGCTACGAGAAAAAATACATTCTGAATGCAGAGCAGTTTGCCGGGCTTAAAGAAAAAGCCTCAACGCTTATCCGTCCCGACCGCTACGGAGAGCATACCATATGCAGCGTTTATTTGGACACTGCCGATTTTATGTTCATCAGAAATTCCATTGAAAAGCCTGTTTATAAGGAAAAGCTCCGCCTTAGAAGCTATGGAGTTCCAAATGAAAACGATACTGTATTTTTCGAGATAAAGAAAAAATTCGACGGCATTGTATATAAACGCAGAATTTCCGCAGCGGAATCGGAGCTATATGATTATGCGGTCACAGGTGAAATATCCGAACGCCTTTTCCAAACCGCCGACCCGCAGATACTTTCGGAAATTGACTTTATTATAAGGAAATACCGTCCCGTTCCTATGGTCTATGTGGCATACGACCGACAGGCATTTGAAGGTATCGCCGACCCTTCCCTTCGCATTACATTTGACAGTGCCGTCCGCTGCCGCACCGACAGGCTAAGGCTTTCGGAGGGCGATGACGGTCGGTATATCAAGGTTGGAAAATTCGGTGACGACTATCGGATAATGGAGATAAAAACAAGCGGTGCTATCCCCTTTGAGTTGGCGGAAATACTTTCGGAGCTGAAAATTTACCCCGCTTCATTTTCAAAATACGGAGAGATCTATAAACAGATAATACTGCCCAAACTTACAGAAAAGAAAGGTTGTACAGCAAAATGTTAGAAAATATATTCACAGGCTTTTCACCTACCACAGGTCAGGTCGCCGCTGCGTTCGGAACGGCATTGCTTTGCGGTATCATCATTGCGGTCGCCTATGGGTTGGGAAAGAAAAAGCCGTCCCGAAATATGATAGTGACACTCATTATCCTTCCCGCAGTCGTTCAGGCACTTATTATGCTGGTAAACGGCAGCATCGGAACAGGCATCGCTATTGTGGGGGCATTCAGTCTGGTGCGTTTCCGTTCTGTACCGGGAAATTCCAAGGATATTTGCGTGCTGTTTATGGCAATGACCTCGGGAATTGCCGCCGGTGTCGGGTATGCGGTATATGCACTTGCACTTACGGCTGCACTTTGCATTGTCCTGACAGCTGCCGAGAAGCTTATTCCCGAAAATATGGGAGAAAAAAATCGGCGGCTAAAGATACAGCTCCCCGAAAATATGGATTACAGCGGTGTTTTTGACGATATTCTCAAGGAATACACGCTTAAATTTAATATGGAATATGTCAAAACCGTAAATATGGGGACAATGTATGAGATTGCCTATTCCATCACATTAAGCGACTCGGCAAAGGAAAAGGAGATGCTTGACAAAATAAGATGCCGAAACGGAAATCTTACCGTAAGCTGCGGGACGCTCCCATATAATAACGAAGAAATATGAAAACAGCCGCTGTACATTGCACCGTACAGCGGCTAAATTTGTCCTATCCTTCTCCCCCGCTCCAATACTTTCTGTCCAGACTGCGGTACTGCACCGCAACGGCAATATGCTGCCTTTCAATATCCTCCGAATTGTCCATATCAGCGGCAGTTCTTGCAACCTTCAGTATCTTGTCATATGCACGGGCGGACAGCCCCATTTTTTCAAAAACCTGCTTTAGCATATCATTTGCCTGCGGCGTCATTCGGCAGACCTCGTGGATAATATCGGGAGTAACACGGGCATTGCAGGTAACGGAAGTCCCCTTGTATCTCCTGCTTTGTATCTCTCTTGCCGCCTGGACTCTTTCCCGAATTGCCGAGGACGGCTCTTCCTTTTTCCTTGACGAGATCTGCTCAAATTCAACGGGAGCGACCTCAATATGTATATCGAAACGGTCAAGCATAGGTCCCGAAATTTTCGAGAGATACTGAGCTACCTGTTTCTTTCCGCAGATACACTTCCTTACGGGATGACCGAAATATCCGCAGGGGCAGGGATTCATAGCACCGATCAGCATAAACGAGCAGGGATAGCTGACTGTTCCCGAAGCCCTTGAAATGGTCACTTTCTGGTCTTCCAGCGGCTGACGGAGTATCTCCAGCGTCGGACGGGCAAACTCCGCAAGCTCGTCCAGAAAAAGTATGCCGTTATGAGCAAGAGATATTTCCCCGGGCTTTGGTATGCTGCCGCCGCCTGCCAGTCCCGCCGATGAGATAGTGTGATGAGGTGAACGGAACGGTCTTACGGTGATAAGCGGCATATCCTTTTTCAGCAGTCCCGAAATGGAGTGGATATTTGTGGTTTCAATGGATTCCTCAAAGCTCATTGCAGGCATAATGGAGGGCATACGCTTGGCAAGCATTGATTTTCCCGAACCGGGAGCACCAATAAGCAAAACATTATGACCGCCCGCAGCAGCGATCTCCAGAGCCTTTTTCGCCACAGGCTGACCCTTAACATCGGCAAAATCCGCCTCACCGAAGCATTCAGCCTCTTTTATCCGGTATTTTCCCTGAGGAACGATTAGCTTTTCACCGTCAAAATGAGAGATGATCTCCGAAACATTTTTTACCCCGTAAACGGTTATGCCGTCCACAACGCTTGCCTCGTAAGCATCGTCCTCGGGAACGAAAACCGCCTTATAGCCCTCTTTTTTGGCAAGTATGACCATCGGCAGCACGCCGTTTATATGACGAACTCCGCCGTTCAGGGAAACTTCACCGATAAAAGCGAAGCTGTCCAGATCGGCGGAAATATTTCCCGTTACCTTTAAAAGAGCCGCAAAAATCGCCAGGTCGTGAACGCTTCCCGATTTTTTCGTGTCCGCAGGAGCAAGATTCACCACCACCCTTGCTGTGGGAAACGCAATGTTGCAGGAACGCAGAGCGGAACGTATCCTCTCACGGCTTTCCTTAACGACAATATCCGCCAGACCGACTATTTCAAAGGCGGGAGTTCCCCTGCTTAGCTCTATTTCAACATCAACGGGAAAAGCGTTCAGCCCGAAAAGTCCTAAGCTGTTAATTTTTGCAAACACCGTTCATTCCTCCAACTGCATGCCGTCAAATAACTGCATTGATCCATTCAAGTATGTCACTGTAAACCTCGCTGCGGTTTATCTCGTTGATAAGCTCGTGCCTTGCACCCTCATAAAGCTTAATGCTAACATCCTCAACGCCCGCCTCAGTCAGACGCTCATAAACCTTCTGAACACCCTTGCCGTAACCGCCGACGGGATCCATATCTCCGCTTATCAGGAAAATCGGGAGATCCTTATTGATCTTCCCTGCCCAATCTTCCGAGGAAACATATTCAAGCAGCATAATAAGATCGTAATATCCCCTGACCGTGAAGGTAAAATTGCACTTGGGGTCAAGCATATATTTGGCAACGATCTCCTTGTCCCTTGAAACCCAGTCAAATTCAGTCCGCTTTTCCTCCACCTTGAAATTGCTGACGCCGAAAAGCATCTGCTGAATTTTTTCCGAACGATAATGGTCGCCCTTTACAGCCGAAAGAGATTTTGCCAAAGCAAGACCCGCATCAGCCGCCGGCTCTCCGCCGCTTGTTCCGCAGAGGATCAGCCCGTCAAGGCATCTTCCGTACTTTGCCGCATACGCCCTCGCCGCAAAGGAACCCATGCTATGCCCGAGCATTATATACGGCAGCTCACCGTATTCCTCCTGCATAATAGCAGTCATACGGTGAAGATCTTTCGGCAGAAACGTCCAGCCCATGTCGGGAGCGAAATATCCCAGCTCATCATCGGAGCTGACAGAATTTCCGTGTCCCAGATGGTCATTTCCGCAAACGGCAATACCATTTCCGCATAGAAAATCCGCAAAGTCCTCGTATCTCTCAATATATTCACACATACCGTGGGACAGCTGAACTATTGCCCTTACTTCGGCATCTGCGGGACGGTAAATATAGTAAGCTATCCTGTCCGTACCGTTGGAGCTGTCAAAAAAGCCTGTTGATTTCTTGAAATTCATAAACACACTCCCTTCACTGATACTATTCTGCCGTAATTACACCGAAAATATAACAAAAAATCAGGTATTTTTGTCAACAGTATGGAACTGCTTGAGATTACCGATCTTTTCGTTTCTCTCGTCAAGCACCTTTTCCACATCGGACCATTCAAGTCCCTGATTTACGGCAAGCACCATAACATGGTAAATAAGGTCGTTTATCTCGTTCATAAGCTCATCATTGTCGCCGTTTTTCGCCGCAATAATGGTTTCGGCAGCCTCCTCGCCTACTTTCTTGCATATCTTGTCAACGCCCTTTTCAAAAAGATAGCAGGTGTAGGACTTTTCGGGGGCTTCCCCCTTGTCAAAAGCCGCCTTTCTTGCCTTGATAACCTCAAAAATTTCCTGATAAATAGTCATATACGATCTCCCTTTGATTCATTTAAATTAATTAATTTCATACTATCCATATCCAGCTCACGGTAATAGCAGTTGTTCGGTACACCGTTATAGCTTGTGTGACAAATATTTCCCTTGTCGGGTGTCGCCTGAAACACCAGAGAATTTTGCTCGCAGTTGACAAAAATGTGATGCAGTGTAAAGGTATTTCCCGACTCCTGCCCCTTGAACCACAGCTTATTTCTCGAAGTGCTCCAAAGCACGACCTTCCGAAGCCTGATGGATTCCTCCAAAGCCTCCTTGTTGATATAGGCAATGAGAATGACCTCTTTTGTGTCCAAATTCTGAACTGCCACGGGGATAACGTGATTTTCGGGGGACATTGCCGAAAGCTTGTCCCAATCCAGCATAAGCTCACTTGTTTCCTCAATAAGTCCCATAAAAACTCTCCCTATTCAAAACATTTTCAGGAAATACCGCAGAAGATCTACACATTTCTGACGGGAATGCCGTGCTTTTTCATCTCCGACTTTACCTCGCCGACAGTCAGCTCCCTGAAATGGAAAAGCGAAGCAGCCAACGCTGCCGTGCACTCCGTTTTTTCGAAAACCTCTGTAAAGTGTTTCAGCTTGCCGCATCCACCGCTGGCAATAACAGGGATATTCACCACCGAGCAGACAGCATTCAGCATATCTATGTCAAAACCGTTTTTGCAGCCGTCAGTGTCCATGGAAGTCAGAAGAATTTCGCCTGCACCAAGCTCCTCAGCCTTCTTAGCCCATTCAACAGCGTCAATGCCCATATCTATACGCCCGCCGTTGACAACAACGGTATATCCGCCGTCGGGACGCTTTTTTGCGTCAATAGCAACAACTACGCACTGACTTCCGAAAATATCCGCCGCTTCCTTTATAAGCTGAGGATTTCTCACCGCCGCCGAGTTTACCGAAACCTTGTCCGCTCCCGCCCTCAGCGTGTCACGGAAATCATCGATAGTGCGTATTCCACCGCCGACAGTCAGGGGAACAAATACCTGCTTTGCCGTCCTGCTGACAACATCGAGCATGGTGCCCCGTCCCTCGTGGGTCGCTGTTATATCAAGAAAAACTATCTCGTCCGCACCCTGCCTGTCATACTCGGCGGCACATTCTACGGGGTCGCCGACTTCCTTTATGCCTATAAAGTTTACGCCCTTTACAACCTTGCCATCTCTGACATCGAGGCACGGAACTATCCTTTTTGCGAGCATTTTTCATCTACCACCTTTGCAAATTTGTAAAGTTAAATTGCTTTACACTACTGTTAAATAATCATTTTCATTACACATATGTAAAGCCATATAACATTACGCCTTAAATTCTGCAAAATTCTTAAGCATTTTCATTCCGACAGCTCCGCTTTTTTCGGGGTGGAACTGAGAACCGAAAACAGTCTTTCCGTCATATACAAGAGCAGTCACCTTCCCTGCATATTCCGTATATGCGGCAACATCGTCAGCCGAACATTTTGCTGCAAAGGAATGAACAAAGTAAACATACTCCCCGTTGTCAACTCCGCTGAGCATAGGACAATCCCTGTTGAATTCCAGCGAATTCCAGCCCATATGCGGGATAATCATTCCCGGGGCTTCGATAGGCTCCACTGTTCCGTGGATAAGTCCAAGACCGTCCGTCACTCCGAATTCATATCCCTTATCAAATATCATCTGCATACCAAGACATATTCCGAGAAACGGCTTCTTTTTGGCTTCTGCCCTTACGGTGTCGATAAGACCGCTTTCACCAAGCTTTTTCATTGCTTCGGGAAATGCACCTACCCCGGGCAGAATGAGCGAATCAGCACTTTCTATCTCCGCCTTATCCTTTGTGAGAACCGAGGGCACTCCCAGATAATCAAGTGCATTCTTCACAGAGAAAATGTTTCCTGCACCATAATCAATGATAGCTATCATCAAATCACGCCCTTTGTAGATAAAACTTCACCGCCCGTGACTGCCTTTGCAGCCTTGAGCGAATGAGCAACTGCCTTGAATATCGCCTCAATCTTATGATGGTCGTTAGAACCGTACATCAGCTTGATATGCAGCGTAATTCCCGCATTAAAGGCGAATGCCCGGAAAAATTCCTCTGTCAGACAGTTATCGAACGTCCCCGTCCTGTCATCGGAATAATCACAGTCAAAAACCAGATATGGACGGTTGCTTATGTCCAGTGAAGCGAATGCAAGGCTTTCGTCCATAGGCACATATGCCGAACCATATCTTGCAATAGCTCCCGAAGAGGTTTTCAAAGCCTCTCTGAACGCCGTTCCGAGGACAATTCCCGTATCCTCTACCGTGTGATGACCGTCAACGTGCAGGTCGCCCACAGCTTTCAGTTCAAGATCCATACCGCCGTGAACGGTAAGAGCAGTCAGCATATGGTCGAAAAAACCGATACCTGTGTCTATTTTGCAAATTCCCGAACCGTCAAGTGCAAGCCTTGCGGAAATATCGGTTTCCCGGGTGCTTCGGGTTATGTTTGCTTCTCTCATACAAACCTCCTATGCTTCAGCGAGAATTCTCGCAAGTGCGGCGATCAGCTTGTCCATATCCTCACGAGTGCCTATGCTTATGCGAAGATAGTTGTTTATCCGTGTTTTATTCCAGTATCTTACAAAAATCCCCTCAACCTTTAAAGCATTGAATATCTTTTCCGCACTGACGGTTTTGTGTGAAGCGAAAATAAAGTTGCTCTTTGAATCTTCAAATGTAAAACCAAGCTCTGTAAGCTTTTCCTTCGTGTACTCTCTCACGTCAACTATTTTTTTCAGGCAGCTGTAAAAATAATCGGAGTCCTTTACGGCAGCTGCACCGCACACCTGAGTAATGTGATCCATAGTGTACGAATTTACGGAGAATTTTACATCATTCAGATACTTGATAAGCTTCTCACTGCCCATAGCAAAACCAATTCTCATTCCAGCCATTGAACGTGATTTCGAAAATGTCTGAATAACCAGCAGATTTTCATATTTTTCGATAAGCGGCAGACAGCTTTCTCCGCCAAAATCAATATATGCCTCATCGATCATTACCACCGAATTTGGATTTGCGGCAACTATCTCCTCGATCATATCAAGGCTTTCAAGAACGCCGGTCGGTGCATTGGGATTAGGGAAAATAATTCCCCCGTTTTCGACCTTATAATCATCGGGTATTATCTTAAAATTCTCGTCAAGAGGTATCTGATTGTAAGGAATTCTGTGAACCTCTGCCCAGACATCATAGAATGAGTATGTAATATCGGGGAAAAGTATTGGCTTGTCCGAATTGAAAAATGTCATAAACGCCATTGAAAGAACATCGTCCGAACCTACTCCCACGAAAACGTTGGAAGGCTTCAAGCCGTAAAAATCTGCAATTGCATTAACGAGAACCTCCGCATTGGGGTCGGGATAAAGCCGCATTCTGCCGTAATCAAAATCGTCAAGAGCCTTTTTGACCATAGGCGACGGCGGATAGGGATTTTCGTTGGTGTTCAGCTTTACAACGTCCGAACGCTTAGGCTGTTCGCCGGGAACGTAAGGCACTACCCGTCTGACATTATTTTCCCAGTTCATCAAAATCAACCTCACTTATTCAAATCTGACCTTGATAGCATTTGCGTGAGCGGTAAGCCCTTCTCTTTCGGCAATGGTAACAATGTCCTTTTGTGCTTCGCAAAGAGCCGCTTCGGTATAGTAGATGAAGCTGGAACGCTTAGTGAAGCTGTTTACCGAGAGAGGTGAGAAAAACCTTGCCGTGCCGCTTGTGGGGAGAACGTGGTTTGGTCCCGCATAGTAATCGCCCAGCGGCTCGGGAGCATACTGTCCCATAAATATAGAGCCTGCATTATCCAGCCTGCCGAGATATTCCATAGGATCTTTCAACTGAACTTCGAGATGCTCGGGGGCAAGAGCGTTTGCCATTTCAACCGCATCATTTATATTGCTGCAAACAATAACAGCTCCGTAATCGCTCATGGACTTTTCGATAATATTCTTTCGTGACATAAGTGCAGTCTGACGTTCTATCTCCTTGATGGTTTCATCTGCAACCTGCTCACTTGTTGTTACAAGAATAGCGGACGCCATCATATCGTGCTCTGCCTGTGACATAAGGTCGGCGGCAAGATATTTCGGATTTGCCGTTTCGTCTGCAAGCACAAGTATCTCGCTGGGACCAGCTATCATATCAATATCCACCTGACCGTAAAGCAGCTTCTTGGCAGTGGCAACGTAAATATTTCCGGGACCGACTATCTTATCAACCTTGGGGATAGTTTCCGTTCCGTAAGCAAGTGCCGCAACAGCCTGTGCACCGCCTGCAAGGAACACTCTGTCAACTCCGCATATAGCAGCAGCCGCAAGAATGTCCTTGTTTGGAGTACCGTCCTTTAAGGGAGGTGTTACCATTATAATTTCTTTAACGCCCGCTATCTTTGCGGGGACAGCATTCATCAGCACCGACGATGGGTAAGCCGCTGTGCCGCCGGGAACGTAAAGTCCCACTCTTTCAAGACCTCTCACCCGCTGACCGAGGATAACGCCGTTCTCCTTGGGAGTGATAAAGCCCTGTTCCTTCTGCCTGTTGTGGAAATCAGCAATATTCTCCATAGCATTCAGCAGTGCATCTGTGAAATCGCTGTCGGCATTTTCCAGAGCATCGTTTATAACATCTCTGGGAACTTCGTAATATTCGGGCAGTCTGCCGTCAAACTTCATCGTGTAATCCTTGACAGCCTTATCACCGTTTTCCTTGACGTTATCTATTATCTCGCTGACAGCTTCGGTTATCTTCTTGTTGGTTTCGCCCTGACGGCGGGAAACTTCCTTGAGAAATTCGGCTTCCGCTTTACCGTCGGCAATTATCTTTCTTATCATCAGCTTTCACTCCTTACAGATTTTTCTCTATCTGAGCAATAAGCTCTTCAATCTCAGCTTTTCTCAGCTTCATACTTACGGTATTTACAATAAGCCTTGCGGAAATGGGAGCAATGTCCTCGTAAACCTCCAGACCGTTTTCCTTTAAGGTCGTTCCCGTTTCAACAATATCCACAATAGCATCGGACAGGTCAAGCAAGGGTGCAAGCTCAACGCTTCCCTCTATCTTTACTATCTCAACGTCCATACCCTGCTTCTCGAAATATGAACGGGCAACATTGGGATATTTTGTTGCGATAGTCTTGACGTTATGTCCCGAATAAAAATCCCGTCCCTTGGGACCCGCCAGAGCAAAACGGCATTTTCCGAAGCCAAGGTCAACCAGCTCGAAGAACTTTCCGTTCATCTCCATAATTGTATCCTTGCCCACAACGCCAATGTCGCATACACCGTGTTCAACATATGTAATAACGTCGTTTGCCTTTGCAAGCACCGCTTCAATTGTATCGCCTACGGGAAGGATAAGCTTTCTGCCCTTATCTCTGACAGCCGTGCAGTCGTAGCCTATCTTGTCCAGCAGATCGACAGTTTTATTTTCCAGCCTGCCCTTTGTCAGAGCAATTCTCAGCCGCCTGTTTTCATTCTGCATTTCTGCCGCCTCCGATCTCTATGATTTTAACGCTGTCAGATACAACGTACACTTTATTGATATGCTTTTCTTCTGCATATGCAAGAACATCATCAAGCTTGTCAAATACGGCATTTTCAACTACATAACCCTGTGCAATAAGCTTGTCCGCTTCCTTGATAGCCTCGGTTTCATATCCGTCCTCGCCGAAAACAACAGCAAATGCAGGAGCAAGATGAATCTCCTGCTTAGCGGACATAACCTTTGCAACAGCGTCAACATTCACCGCAAAGCCCGTAGCAGGCAGGTCCATACCGAATTCCTTTATAAGATGGTCGTACCGTCCGCCCGAAAGAACGTTATCTCCGAAGCCCTGCAAATAGCCCTTCATAACTATGCCCGTGTAATAATCCAGCTTGTTTACGATACCAAGGTCAACGGAAATTTTGCCGTTGTGACCAAGCTTTGCCAGTTCCTTGTAAATCCAATGGAGAGATGAAAGTATCTCGTCCGTTTTGTCATCACTGATAAGCTGTGCAGCCTTTTCAAAGACCTCTTCGCCGCCGAAAAGACGAGGGAGCTGTTTCAGTGCATTTGTCACCTCATTGTCGCCGATACTGTCAAGCAGGTCATTCAGTGCGGGATAGTTCTTCACTTCGATAAGTCGGCGTATCTCCTCGATGGTGTCATCATCCGTTCCAAGTCTGGAAACCAGCTCCTTAAAGAAGCCAATGTCGCCTATTTCCAAACGGAATTTTTCATTATCACAGGAGGACAGCACCTCAACAGCAGTGGTAAGGACCTCTAAGTCTGCCCTTTTTGAGGACGAACCGATAAGCTCAATGCCGCTTTGCAGTATCTCATCGCTTCTGCCCCTCATAGCAGGCTTCATTCTGAAAACGCTCTGACTGTAAAACAATCTCAGGGGCATTATCTGGTCTTTGAGCCTTGTGGCAACAACTCGGGCTATCGGCATAGTCGTGTCGGGTCTGACTACCATCAGTCTGCCCTTGCCGTCCACCAGCTTATACATACTTTCCTGAGGATAGTAAATTGAGTTCAAATCGAAAACATCGTAAAATTCCAGCCCCGGGGTCACAACCTCTCTGTAACCCTTTGACTTGAAAATATTATACAGCTTTTCCTCAACGCTGCGTCTTGCCGAGCAGTCCTCGAGAATAATATCTCTCGTACCCTCGGGAGTAATAAGATCGTATTTTTTCATAGTAACTCCAATCTCCGAAGGGCAGATTTCCCGTTCGGAAAATACTCACTTTAGTGTAGTAACACAATATCGTGATATTATAGTATCATATCATTTGCAAAAAGTCAAGCTAAAACAGTGACATCTGATCTGTTTTCGGCAATTTAGACAAAGCACCGCAATTTTCCAGTGCTTCAATTACCGATTTTGTAGCACCGCTTCGCTGCTGAAGCTCCTCAATGGAGAGCAGATCGCCCTGCTGAACAGCTTCGTAGATAAATCCTGCCGCCGCCTCGCCAACGCCTGCAACCGAACAGAACGGCAGCCTTATTTTACCGTCCTCGATAAGATATTTCGTAGCGTGTGACTTGTAAATATCAACGGGCAGGAACTCGAAGCCCCTTTGCAGCATCTCGTTGATTATCATCAGCATATCGTAAGTGCCGCTTTCCTTTGCAGAACGGTCATTTCCCTTCTGCTTAAGCTCTGTCATTTTCAGTCGGACAGCCGCTTTTCCGAGAATTGCCGTTTCCGCATCAAAATCCTCGCCACGCACTGTAAACACTGTCGCATAGAATTCCAGCGGCTTGTACACCTTGTACCAGCCCAGACGCATAGCCGCAATAACGTAAGCGGCGGCATGTGCCTTCGGGAACATATACTTTATCTTCAGACAGCTG
Source organism: uncultured Ruminococcus sp. (assembly GCA_964540575.1). GTDB lineage: Bacteria > Bacillota > Clostridia > Oscillospirales > Ruminococcaceae > UMGS1889. Next base: position 98,919 of record CAZINI010000001.1, on the reverse strand, counting down.
TCAATGTACCATTCGGGAACATTGTTATCCCGCATAGTCTGCTTCATTTCCTCGGTAAGCAGCTTGGGAGCCTTTCCCTTTCGGGTTATCTCCATAATTTTAAAGGACAGCTTCGGGTCAACACCGTGATAAATTAGATAGGTCATAATGCTGTCACGAGTACCGATAACGTCGGAAATGGTGCATATCTTGTCCTTGATAAGCTCCTGAGCATTGCCCAGCCAAACGTCCGTACCGTGGGAAAGTCCCGATATTTGCAAAAGGTCGGAGAACCGCTTCGGCTGACATTCCACCAGCATTCCCCTAACGAACGGCGTTCCCATTTCGGGGATAGCCAGCGTTCCCGTTTCGCTGTCGATAGCTTCGGGGGTGACGCCCAATGCCTCGGGAGAGGTGCAAAGGCTTATTACCTTTTCATCGGCGGGCCAAACGTCCATGACCTTTATGCCCGTCAGGTCTTCCAGATGCTTGTACATTGTGGGAACATCGTGCCCCAGCTCGTCAAGCTTTAGGATAGTATCATGCAGCGAATGGAAATCGAAGTGCGTAGTAACAATATCCGACTTAATATCCTCGGCAGGGTGCTGAACGGGCGTGAAATCATAAACATCATAATTTGACGGGATAACCACCATTCCTCCGGGGTGCTGACCCGTAGTCCTCTTAACACCCGTGCAGCCGATGGTAAGCCGTCTTTCCTCGGCGGCACTGACATGCTTGTCCCGTTCCTCCATATAATGCTTCACATATCCGAACGCAGTCTTGTCGGCAACTGTACCGATAGTTCCCGCCTTGAACACGTTATCCTGACCGAAAAGCTCCTCGGTGTATTTATGTGCCGAGGACTGATATTCTCCCGAGAAGTTAAGGTCAATATCGGGGGCTTTATCTCCGTCAAATCCAAGAAATGTTTCAAAGGGAATGTCGTGTCCGTCACGAAGATATTCCGTGCCGCAGTTGGGACAGGTCTTTGCAGGCAGGTCATAACCCGAACCGTATTTACCGTCCATAATAAATTCGCTGTTCAAGCATTTCGGACAGCGGTAATGAGGCGGCAGCGGATTTACCTCGGAAATACCCGACATTGACGCCACAAAGGACGAACCGACCGAACCTCTCGAACCCACCTGATAGCCATGCTCATTGGAGTTGGCAACCAGCTTTTGTGCTATCATATACAAAACGGCAAATCCGTTTTTGATAATGGACGTAAGCTCCTTGTCCAGACGCTTCTGAACTATTTCGGGAAGCGGGTCGCCGTAAAGTGACTTTGCCCGTTCAATGGTGATACGCTGTAAGTCCTCCTCCGAGCCTTCAATGTACGGCGTAAACGTGCCCATGGGGAACGGTCTTATATCGGGATCGACCATATCGGCAATAAGCCTTGTGTTTTCGATAACGACCTCTCTCGCCTTTTCCTCGCCAAGATAGGAAAACTCCTCCAGCATTTCATCGGTGGTACGCAAATACAAGGGCGGCTGTCTGTCAGCGTCCTTGAACTTCTTGCTTGCCATCAGTATTGCCCTGAAAATAGCGTCCTTTTCGTCCATAAAATGAACATCACAGGTTGCGACAACGGGAATTCCGAGTTCATCTCCCAATTCAACTATCTTGCGGTTAAGGTCACGGAGATCATCGTCTGTCTTTACATCGGGATAATCGTCGCTTTCCTTCATAAATGCGTTATTTCCAATAGGCTGTATTTCCAGATAATCGTAAAATGAAGCTATCTCCTTGAGCGTGTCGTGAGGTCTGCCGTCCCTGACAGCTGAGAAAAGCTCTCCCGCTTCGCAGGCAGAACCAACGATAATGCCCTCTCTATGCTTGATAAGCTCCGACATGGGAATTCTCGGGTATCTGCTGTAATATTTGAGATTTCCCATAGAAATAAGCTTGTAAAGATTTTTAAGCCCTGTATTATTTCGGGCGATAAGTATCTGATGATATGCCTTAAGCTTCTGAGGATTTGCCGAATGCAGTCTGGGATTAAGCTCGGATATTTTTGTTATCTTCTGCTCCTCGTGAAGCCTTGTCATCAGCTTGATGAATATTCTTGCCAGCATTTTTGCATCGTCCACAGCACGGTGATGATTGAACTCGCCAAGCCCCAGATGCTTCGCCACAATATCCAGCTTATGCTTGCTAAGCTCGGGCAGCATGCTTCTGCACATTACCACCGTGTCAAGAGCGGAAAATGTAAAATCAATGCCGTATCTCTCGCAGCCGTTGCGGATAAAGGACGTGTCAAATCCCGCATTATGAGCCACCAGCAGGGGCTTATCCCCGCAGAACTCCATAAACTTGCGAATAGCCTCCTCTTGTGAGGGAGCGTCCTTTACCATATCATCGGTAATGCCCGTTATTTCGGAAATTCTCGGCGGGATTGGCTTTTCGGGGTTGACCATTATACCAAAGGTGTCGGTTATCTCCATATTCACAAGCTTTACCGCACCTATTTCCGTTATTCTTTCGGAAACGGCGTTAAGTCCCGTGGTTTCGAGGTCGAACACTATTATCTCATCATTAATATCCCTGTCGGAAACAAGCTTCACCGCATTGGCACAGTCGTTTACCGAATAGGCTTCAACGCCAAAAAGCAGCTTGAACTTCCCGCCGCCCTTGCGTATATCGTCAACTGCACCCATCGCCTCGGGAAATGCCTGAACAACGCCGTGGTCGGTTATAGCAATAGCATCGTGTCCCCAGGAATAGGCACGTTTTACCAGATCGGCGGCAGGTGCAAGAGCGTCCATAGATGACATATTCGTATGCATATGAAGCTCCACACGCTTTTCCTCGGAGGTGTCCGTACGCTGCTTTTTCTTTACGACCATAATATCATTGGGCTTGAGCTGCAGCTCCTTGTCGAAATCGTCATTCTTGACCTTTCCTCTGACAACAAGCGTATTTCCCTTTTTTATGGACATTATCTCGCCGACCTTTTCTTTCAGGTCGATTATTTTCATAGTTATGGAGCCCGTATAATCGGTCAGGGCAATATTTATGATAAGCTTGTCCCCCGCACGGGTCTCCTTGCTGTCCATCTCAAAAACATCGCCCCAGATAGTTACAAGCTCATTTTCATTAACAATATCTCCGATATTTTTCACATCGGGACCGCCTATTTTTCTTCCCTTGATAATGACCGCATCTTCACATAAAATAGGCAGCTCCTTGAAATCCACCGTGACCGCATCGGCAGGCTCGGACGGAGCTGTAAAAGCCTCCTCCGCAACAGACGGCGGCGGGGGCGGAGCTTCAAGCAGAGCATTATACGCTTCATTTCTCTGCTTTTCATATTCAAACGGGTCAAGCTTCAGCTGACCGTTGACAGTGACCTCATAAGTGTCGCTGAATTCTTCCTTGATTATCATGGAAAGCTTCTGCTCAAAGTTTGCCTTTTTCAGAAGCTCATATCCGCCGTGCTTTATGGTGACGGTGATCTTCTTTCCGTCCACCTTAACTTCCGCATCGTCCAGATAACCATTTAATACGGTTATCCGCCTTTTCATTTTCTTGAACAATTCGGGGAGATAATCAGCATTGAAACGGTCGGGAGCATATCTGCACCGAAGCACGAAATCCTTTAACGCAAGCTCTTTCAGCATTATCCGCTCAAATTCGGCAACATTATCAGCCTTAACGGGAATATCAAAGGAAGCTGTCACCCAAATGGAGGTGAGGTCCCTTGCATGCTTGATATTCAGAATTTCACCTCTGCCCACTGCCGCAGGTATCGCATCGGAATAATCGGAAAACAGCTCTTTTATCAGCATATCAACATTTCCCCCGCAGTTTATTTATTTCGGCAAGAAGCTCGGGAACTATCCTGTCCTCGGGAATTTTGCGGAGCATCTCTCCCTTTGAAAAGATGACAGCACAGCCGTCGCCGCCCGCAATGCCAATATCGGCGTCCCTTGCTTCTCCCGGACCGTTTACCGCACAGCCCATAACAGCGACCTTTATGGGAAGCTCGCAGTCGGAAAGAGCCGCTTCCACTTCCGAAGCCGCCTTGATAAGGTCAATTCTCGTTCTTCCGCAGGTGGGACAGGAAACGATAGTTACACCGCTGCCCCGTCCGACTGCCTTAAGAATATCCTTCGCCGCCGCTATCTCCCGAACGGGGTCTGCTGTAAGGGAAACTCTTATGGTTTCGCCTATGCCGTCACAGAGCAGAGAACCTATTCCCACGGCGGATTTTATCAGTCCCATACGCTCCGTTCCCGCTTCGGTAACTCCAAGATGAAGCGGGAAATCCGTCTGCTGTGCAAGCAGCCTGTAAGCTTCTATCATAGTCGGAACATCGGAGGATTTTATGGAGATAACAATATCCTCAAAATCATTGTCGGTGAGCATTTTAACGTGCCGCAAAGCACTTTTCACAAGAGCCTCGGCAGATGGTCTGCCGTACTCTGCAAGAATATCCTTTTCCAGCGAACCGGAATTCACGCCTATCCTTATGGGAATATTTCTGCTCCTGCACACGTCCGCCACAGCCTTGACCTTTTCCGCACTGCCGATATTTCCCGGATTTATCCTTATCTTGTCAACACCCGCTTCGGCAGCAGCCAAAGCTATTTTATAATCAAAATGAATATCCGCCACAAGAGGAATATTCACACGCTCCTTTATGGCGGGGATAAGCTTCACCGATTCCATATCGGGAATGGCAGCACGCACTATCTCACAGCCCGCCGCTTCAAGCTCTATTGCCTGCCGAACGCTTCCCTCAATATCGTAAGACGGAACGCTGAGCATTGACTGAATATATATCTTTCCTCCGTCCAGCAGTAAATTCCCGACCTTAACTCTCCTGACGTTTCTTTTATTTTTCAAGAACCATACCTCCGATACAAGCCGATTTTTCTCCGACAGCTTCGCCGTCCGGTTCGGTCGGTCTGATAATACGCATAATGTCATTGAATGTCACCGCAAGCATCATCACCATAAGCAAAGCAAATCCCACGAAATGCACCAAACCCTCACGCTCGGGCGGCACAGGCTTTCTTCGGATAATTTCCGCAACGATGAACGCAATCCGTCCGCCGTCAAGAGCAGGCAGAGGAAGCAGGTTGAATATGCCCACATTTACAGTTATCAGCATCATAAAGTCAAGCAGCTCGGAAATATCCACCGAAGCGGCTTCTCCGATGGCACTGACTATTCCCACGGGTCCCTGAATATCGTTAAATCCGTATTTCCCCGAGATCATATCCACAAGTGAGATCCAGATAAGCCTTGCGGTGGAAACAGTCTTTCTGAACGCATGTGGCAGGAGATTTGCGGCGGTGCATTTGACAGAAGCGACCCGAAAATCAATGTTTATGACCTGCTTGCCAGTTTTCGTGTTCAAGCTGAGAGTAAATTTTACGTTGTCAAGGCTGATAAGCTTTCCGTTTCTGATGACCTGCATATCTATGATACCGTCCACGTCGTTTCTGAGCTGATAGACAATATCATTTGCGGTAAATATCTTTTTGCCGTTTATCCTGACTATCTTATCCCCCAGCTCCAGTCCGCTTGAACTGCTTACGGCATTATCGGTAAAATATACTATCTCATTTGTGACAATCTTGCCGCTGACAAGGGTAACGATGACCGCTAAAAAAAATCCCAGAATAATGTTCATTATCGCACCCGCCGATATGACCAAAAGCCGTTTTACGGGAGATTTGCTGTTAAATGCACCCTCGGCATCGCTGTCCTCGTTTTCGCCCTCCATAGAGCAAAATCCGCCGATAGGCAGAAGTCTGACAGAAAAGAGCGTTTCCTTGCCCTGCTTTTTGAAAATGGCAGGACCCATTCCAATGGCAAATTCGTTTACCTTTACCCCGCAGAGCCTTGCGGCAAAAAAGTGTCCGCATTCGTGAACAACAACTATTACCCCGAAAACAAGAATGGCAAGTACAATTTTCATCTTATTCCTCCGATAATACGTTTGAACGCACATATTCCCTTGCGGCTTTGTCGGCGGCAAGAATATCGCCGACGCCGTTTATTTCGGAATGAGGCAGAGCTTCAAATGCCCCCCGCACAAGACTTCCGATTTTCAGGAACGGTATCTTTCCTTCAAGGAAAAGTCCCACAGCGGCTTCATTGGCACCGTTTACAGCGGCACAGGCAGTTCCGCCCGCTTTGGAAGCGTCAATGCAGGTTTGCAGGCACTCGAATGTTTCATAATCGGGCTTTGCAAAGGAAAGCGTCCCATAGTCGGTAAGGGACAGCCGCTTCACATCACACTCCGTCCGCTCGGGATATAAAAGTGCGTACTGAATGGGTATCTTCATATCGGGAACGCCCATTTGTGCAATGACCGAGTTATCCTCATATTCCACCGCCGAATGGATAACGCTTTCCCGATGAACGACTATCTGTATCTGCTCGGGCGACAGGTCAAAAAGCCACCTTGCTTCGATAAATTCCAGACCCTTGTTCATAAGCGTAGAGCTGTCCACAGTGATCTTGCTGCCCATTGACCAATTTGGGTGACAAAGTGCCTCGGCGGCAGTTACATTTTCAAGTTCCTTACGAGATTTCCCGAAAAACGGTCCGCCCGATGCTGTAAGTATAATGCTTTTGAGCTGTGACCGCTTATTTCCCTGCAAGCATTGGAAAATTGCGGAATGTTCGCTGTCCACAGGATAGATCTTAACTCCCCGCTTTGCCGCCAGGGACATGACCAGCTCGCCGCCCGCCACCAGCGTTTCCTTGTTGGCAAGGGCAATATCAGTCCCCTTTTCGATAGCCGTCAGCGTGGGGACAAGACCCACCATTCCGACTACGGAATTGACCATCAAATCAACGCCGTCCAATGCAGCTATCTCGTTCAGACCGTCGCCGCCTGTAAGTATGCTGATATTTTTCCCCGAAAGAAGCGACTTCAGCTCCGCATATCTGCTTTCGTCGTAAATGCAGACTGTATCCGCACCAAACTCGACCGCCTGACGAGCCAGCAGCTGGGTGTTTTTCAGTGCCGCAAGAGCTTTTATCCTTATACCGTATTTTCTGCACACCTCGCAGGTCTGCGTACCTATCGAACCCGTAGACCCCAAAAGCGAAATTGTTTTCATTCCATACCTCCATACAAACGCAACTGCAAGGCAATGCCGCATTACTGACAGCATTGCCTTGCAGAACGGAAATGTACGGACCGATCGACCGACATTTCCTTAAAAGGCTCTGCCAACCATCGGTCATCATCCGAAAATCGGCAGAAATTTCAAAACTATCGCCAGAAACGGTGCAACAAAAAGCACGCTGTCAAATCTGTCCAGCATACCGCCGTGACCGGGCATAAGCTTTCCGAAATCCTTGATATTATTCTGCCGCTTGATAAGAGAAGCGGACAGATCTCCCAGCATACCCAGCACAGCACAAACCATTCCCACAACTGCAAGAATGATATAATTCACACTGAAATCGGACACACCGATGGAAAGCTGCACCATACGATAAAAATATGCGTATATTACAAAAATAATACCTGTTGTAACGACTCCGCCCACAGCACCCTCAATGGTTTTTTTCGGCGAAATATCGGGGCAAAGCTTGTGCTTTCCGAATGCACTTCCGATAAAATACGCACCCGCATCACCCAGCCACGCACCTGCCAGCACAAGCACCACATAGCATACACCGTGAATATCGCTGTAATTCTTTACCGTACCGATACAAGAGATCGAACCGTTCACAAGCACAGCCGATGCCGCCATAACGCAAAACTTATCATACGGAATACGCTTTTTGTCAATAACAAACAGTGCAAATAAAACGAATACACAGGCTATGCCAAGCAAATATCTCCAGAATCTGTCAATACCCATAAGCGTTTCAAAGCCCAGCAGCAGCTGAACGCACACCGTATACAAATAGCAGGTTATGCATTCGCTTTTGAACTCCCTGCATTTTTCGGCACTGAAAAGCTCGTAGAGAATTATCAGACTAATAAGTGCTAATGTAATGTAAAAAAACATCGTGTCGGACAGAAACAGCACGCCTATTCCGACTGCGATACCAACAGCGGCAGAGATCAATCTGACAGCCATATCTTATACTCCTCCAAATCTTCTGCCTCTATGTGCAAATTCTTCCAGAGCCTTGTCAAGCTCCTTTGCGGTGAAATCCGGCCACAATACGTCCGTAAAATACAGCTCCGAATATGCGGACTGCCATGTAAGAAAGTTTGAAAGCCGCTTTTCCCCGCCGGGACGGATTATCATATCCGGGTCGGGTATCCCGCCCGTGTAAATAAGTGATGAAATAAGGCTCTCGTCTATCTGTTCGGGGGTGATGCTCCTGTCCCTGACAAGTGCGGCAGCCCGTGCTGCGGCTCTGACAATATCGTCCCTGCCGCCGTAATTCATCGCCATAATAACGGTCATAGCGTCAAAATTTTCGGATTTCTTCTCAAGCTCCTCCATCTTCAAGCGAAGCTTTTCGGGAAAACGGGACTTATCTCCGATAAACATAAGCCTGACATTGTCCTTTGAATACTGTTCGGCAGTGCCAAGATACTGCTCAAACAGCTTCATAAGAGCGTTCACCTCGTCGGCGGGACGTTTCCAGTTTTCCGTGGAAAAGGCATAGTAGGTCACATACTTTATGCCTATTTTCCTGCAATGCTTTGTGATGCGGTTAAAGACCTCCGCACCCTCCTTGTGACCCGCAGCTCTCGGAAGTCCTCTGCTCTGTGCCCATCTGCCGTTTCCGTCCATAATAATTCCGATATGGACGGGAAGCTTATCGCTGTCTGTAGCCAAACAAAATCACCTTTTCATTCAGATTTATGAAACGTCAGATAGACATAATTTCCTTTTCCTTTTCGGCAACAGCCTTGTCGATCTCAGCAACGAACTTATCTGTAAGATTCTGAACATCCTTCTCGCAGTTCTTGAGATCGTCCTCGGTTATCTCGGAATTCTTCTTCATGGTCTTGAATTTTTCCATAGTATCACGTCTTACGGAACGGATAGTTACCTTGCCCTCTTCACCCATTTTCTTTATCTGCTTAACAAGCTCCTTACGTCTTTCCTCGGTAAGCTGCGGGAAAACAAGGCGGATCATTTTTCCGTCATTTGTGGGATTAATACCGATCTCGGAGGTCTGGATAGCCTTTTCGATGGGCTTCAATGCACCTGCGTCCCAAGGCTGGATAACGAGAACTCTCGCCTCGCTTACGGAAATAGCCGCAAGCTGATTTACGGGAGTGGGTGCTCCGTAATAATCCACGAAAACCTTATCGAGAACTGCGGGATTTGCTCTTCCCGCTCTGATAGTTGTAAACTCGTGCTCCAGACTCTTTATGCACTTCTCCATTTTACCCTTAGCTGTATTCATCTGCTCTTTCATAATATAAAATTCCTTTCGTTAAATAATTACGTTATTCCTCGTCGGATACTATGGTACCAACAGGTACGCCCATGCAGGCGTCATAGATATTGTCGGGTCTGCTGAGGTCAAAAACAAGTATCGGAAGATGATTATCCTTGCACATAGAAGCAGCTGTGCTGTCCATGACCGCAAGATTTCTCACGAGTATCTCATTGAAGCTGAGCTTATCGAACTTGACCGCATCATCAAACTTGTTGGGATCCTTATCGTAAACGCCGTCGACCATTGTAGCCTTAAGCACAATATCCGCCTCTATCTCGGCAGCTCTCAGTGTAGAAGCCGTATCGGTTGAGAAAAACGGATTTCCCGTGCCGCAGCCGAAGATAACGATCCTGCCCTTTTCCATATGACGGACAGCCTTGTTGCGGATATAAGGCTCTGCCACCTGATGCATTGCAATAGCAGTCTGCACTCTGACATCCAGCCCCAGAGATTCAAGCACATCGGCAACTGCCAGTGCATTCATCGTGGTAGCGAGCATACCTATATGGTCTGCTCTTGTTCTGTCCATAGCACCGCTGGAACGTCCTCTCCAGAAGTTGCCGCCGCCAACGACTATTCCCATCTGAACGCCTGCATCGGCACACTTCTTAATGCTCTTTCCTATCTCGTTGATAACGGAATAGTCAAGACCGGTTTTCTTGTCACCTGCCAATGCCTCACCGCTGAGCTTCAGGAGAACTCTGTGATATTTAGGTTCCATAATCGCACCTCGCTAAAATTTTTCTTTTCGGTCAATGCCGTAAGCTGCCGAAAAGATTATTTACATTTTTAATCGGTATACTCTGCTAAAAACGCAGGGCAACTCATACTATGTTATATTTTACTATACTTTCCCCAATATGTAAAGAGTTTTTCAAAAAAAGTTACAAAAAAATAAAACGACGCTCTTGCTGTCAAGAACAATCCCGAAAATATGCCATTTCCGAAAAAGCGGGACATACCCGAAAGACGGATATGCCCCGCAAAAACAGTTTTGTCAAATTCAGCCGATAAACTCCTTGATGATGCTCTCAGCCTTGTCACTGTCGGGCGTAACTGCATAATAAACGTAATTCCCGCTTATTCCGCAGACAGCCTTGCCCAGCTTCTCAAATTCGTCGGGATTGTAGTCCTCGAAATCGACCTTTCTCTTCTCCAAGCGTTCGGTGATAAGTGCCTTGAGTGCCTCACAATCGGCATCGGACTTCATTCTGAAAACGCCTACCTCATCGGCAAATCCGCCCGAACCGCAGATGAACATGGAAAAGCTGTCCACCTTTTCCATATCTGCATCCAGATACATTTCTATTCTGTCGGACTGAACCTCCGCCAGCGAGGACATTTCAATATCTGCAATGATCTTCGCCGTTACATCCGAAGGCTCGGCAGCAGCGGCTCTTTCGGACACCGAAGCCGTATCGGCGGAAGCATCTCCCGTATCAACGGTCGGCTCCGAGCAGGCGGTCAGCGACATTGCCATAACCATTGCCGCAGCAGCGGCAGCAATTTTTTTCTTCATTTTAACTCTCTCTTTTCCTGATTTTATTGATCTGCCGTATGGGTCAGCAGATAATCCAGCATAATATCATAAGTGCTCTTCTTGAAGTGCATACCGTCGCCGTCGGAGCGTTCGGAAGCAAGCTTTCCGTCGTTGCCCTTGAGAGCTGTGTTCAGGTCAACGAAGTACACGCCCTTATCATCGGCAAGCTTCAGCAGCTCGGAGTTGTATGCGTCAATATCCGAGTTGAGAATAGGTGCTTTGCTGTCTGTCTCCTTATTAGCCGTAACGGGCGGAATGGAAATAATATAGATCGCCGTTTCGGGGAGTTCTTCCTTGATAGAGTCGATGAAAACGCTGTATTCCGAGATCATTTTTTCATTTGTCAGCCACGCAATACCGTTGCTTCCCAGCATAATATAAACATTCTTCGGTTCATTTTTCTTAAGAGCCTCCAGCACCGTCATATCCCCATCGGGAGTGGTAACGGTGTCGGTGTTGATCTTAGAAACGTTCATACCGATATTGGCAAGCACGTTCTTCTCGGGAAGTATACCGTAGCTCGAAAGCCCGACAGTAAGCGAATCCCCCACGAAATTGCAGTCATTTACAAGATAAGCCAGCCCCTTGGGTGCACTCTCGGGAACGGGATTTACAAGCTTTGCCTCGGGCGGCTCGGTTTCCGAAACCGTCAGTGCCTCCGTTGCAGCAGTCGTTTCCTCGGGAGCCGGGAGCTCGGTATCACTCATTTCGCCCGAAGCCGAAAGGCTCTCCTCAGGCATCTGACCGTTTTTCATATAAATGAAAAAGCAAACCGCAAAGCTCAGAAAAATCAGAAAGAACACCAGCCCGATACTAAATCTCGGACGTCTTTTTTCCTGTCCTCTCATACCCACCATCCTTAAATTTGAAATCACAGGAATAATTGCGTCGATCTGCGTTTTCCTGCTGTATTTCTATTATAATACAAAACAATTTAAAATGCAACAAGATATTCAGATTTTAATAATTGACATCGTTTTGTAATATTTGCACAAGCCGCAATGTCGGATTTGTATAGTTTTTTTCAATATACCTCTGTTTTTTTGTGAATACTAATGATATAATATAATAATAAGTTAATGTGATGTTTAAATAGTTAAAAATATACCAATGAAACAGATTCCAAGACAAAACTTGACCGCAGCATTTTCCGTCCTCTACTTTATCCTTGCATTCCTTTGGTGACAAAATTTTGTGAAATTATCCGAATTGTCCGTCGGCGGGCAGTTCGGATTTTTTTGTCCTATACTATTTTATATAGTATAATGCAATGTATTCAATGCGATTTCTGCTAAAAAAATCCGCAAAGATGGCGTAAAATTTTATATTTAAATGGAAATAATGTTATTGCAAAAGCATTAAATATAGTGTATAATGATTTTATGCGGCTAATTTTTACAGCGGCAAAACTGTTCGGGAGGCTGATTTTTTAATGTGCGGATATGTAGGATTTACCAACAAAATAAACAACGCCAATCAAGTAATTTCAGAAATGATGGATAAAATTAAGCATAGAGGACCCGATTCCGAGGGCAAATATGTTGACGGCGACATTGCTCTGGGATTTCGCAGGCTAAGCATCATCGACCTTAATTCGGGACACCAGCCTATCTATAACGAGGATAATTCCAAAATTCTCCTTTTTAACGGCGAGATATACAACTTTATGGAAATAAGAGAAGAGCTTATCGCAAAAGGACATATTTTCAAAACCAAAGCCGACTCCGAGGTGCTTCTCCACGGCTATGAGGAATTCGGTGAAAAGCTGCTGGACAGACTGAGAGGAATGTTCTCCTTCGTTATCTGGGACAAAAACACAAAGGAGCTTTTCGGTGCAAGAGATTTCTTTGGCATCAAGCCCTTTTACTATGCAAAAATGGGCGATACCTTTATGTTCGGCTCGGAAATAAAGGCGTTTCTTCCCCACCCCGATTTCAAAAAGGAAATGAACGAGGACGCTCTGGAAAACTATCTCACATTCCAGTATTCCCCCACCACCGATACATTTTTCAAGAATGTTTATAAGCTGCCCCCCGCTCATTTCATCAAATATAAAAACGGCGAGCTGACCATCAAGAGATATTGGGAGGTCAAGTTTGACGCCGATGAAAATCCCGATATGGACGAATGGGTAAGCAGAATTTCCGATACCTTCAAAAATTCCGTTGAAGCCCATAAGATAAGCGATGTTGAGGTAGGAAGCTTTTTGTCCAGCGGCGTTGATTCCAGCTATGTTGCTTCCGTTGCAAATGTTGACAAGACCTTTACCGTCGGCTTCGGCACGGACGAAAAGTATAACGAAATAGGCTGGGCAAAGGAATTTTCCAAGTATATTGGCAAGGAAAATATCAGCAAGGTCATTACCCCCGAGGAATATTGGGGAAATATCGCAAAAATACAGTATCATATGGACGAACCCCTTGCTGACCCCTCTGCAATAGCACTTTATTTTGTCTGCAATAAGGCTTCGGAATATGTCAAGGTCGTGCTTTCGGGCGAAGGTGCAGATGAAATTTTCGGCGGATATAACATTTACAGAGAGCCTATGGCTATCCCCGCATATAACGCAGTTCCCAAGTTTATCAGAAAAGGAATAGGTGCCGTTGCTTCCGCACTGCCCCCGAAAAGAGGCATAAACTTCCTTGTAAGACGAAGCAAGGACTTAGAGGAACGCTTTATCGGCAATGCTTATATGTTCTCGGAAAAGGAAAGAAAGGCACTGCTGAAAATAAAGACAAACGCCCCCAACGCTATGGAGATCACCAAACCCTTTTACGATAAGGTCAAGGATAAGGATGCTGTTACGAAAATGCAGTATCTCGATCTGCATCTGTGGATGACGGGAGATATTCTTCTGAAAGCCGATAAAATGTCAATGGCAAACTCCCTTGAACTGAGAGTTCCATTCCTCGACAAGGAGGTTATGGCACTTGCGGAGAAAATCCCCACAAAATATAGGGTAAATGACGAAAACACCAAGGTGGCTATGCGAAAGGCTGCCCTGAAAGCTACTCCCCCTCAGACCGCAAACAAGAAAAAGCTGGGCTTCCCCGTGCCCATCAGAGTATGGCTTAAAGAGGACAAATATTACAACATTATCAAGGACGCATTCACCTCCGAAACCGCCGAGCATTATTTCAACACCGATATGCTCATCTCCCTTCTTGACGAGCATAAAAACGGCAAGCGGGACAACAGCCGAAAAATATGGACTGTTTACATTTTCCTCGTTTGGCACAAGGTATATTTTGAATGAGAACGCATTTTGCCGCCGCACTGCTTTGCGTTTCGATGCTTGTGGGATGTGCTCCCGTTGCTGAAATTTCTCAGCCTGTTTCGGAAACGGTTTCTATTACAGGAGTTTGCGAAACAACGATAACAACTTCTATTCCCGAAACCACCGTCAGCGAAACGGAAGAAAAACCTTGGGAATATCTCCTTTGCGGCGGCGAATTTTCCGAATATTATGACGCAGCATACGCAAAGCTTTCTGAAATGTCAAATGAAGAAAAAGCCGGACAGCTTCTCCTGGCAAGATGCCCCGACAATGCGGCTGAACAGGCTGAAAAATACAAGTTCGGCGGATATGTCCTTTTCAAGCGGAATATTAAAGGCAAAACTCCCGAAACGCTGAGAGAATTTATCGGCGGATTTCAGTCCGCTTCGGATATTCCTATGATATGTGCAGTCGATGAAGAGGGCGGCGAGATAGTTCGTATAAGCTCACTCACCGCTTTTCGGGACAGCCGCTTTCCGTCCCCGTCAAAGGCATATAAAAACAGCGGTTTTCGTGGAATTTACGATGATTATTCCGAGAAATCAAAGTTTCTCCTTGACTTGGGCTTTAATCTGAACCTTGCCCCCGTTGCGGACGTTTCCGTTGACCCGAAGGACTACATTTACAGCCGCACCCTGGGACTTCCCGCCGAAGAAACAGCCGAATATATCACAAATGCCGTAACAGCGGCAAGAGAAGCAGGCATATCTTCCTGTCTGAAACATTTCCCCGGCTACGGAAACAACGCCGACACTCACACTGGCTCGGCGATTGACGAGCGTTCCGCCGAAAGCTTTGCAAACGGCGATTTTATTCCATTTAAAGCGGGTATCGATGCCGGGGCGGAATGTGTGCTGGTGTCCCACAATATCGTTAAATGCTTTGACGGCGAAAGACCCGCTTCACTGTCCCCCGAAATTCATCGTATACTCCGTGAGGAACTGGGATTTTCGGGAATAATTATGACGGACGACCTTTCTATGGACGCCGTTTCCCTGTTCTGCACCGACAGCCTGCCCTACGCTGAAGCGGTCAATGCGGGAAATGATATGCTAATCGTCACCGAATACGAAGCGGCGTACAGCGACATTCAGTCGGCTGTGGAAAGCGGAGAAATAACACAGGAAACCATCGACAGGGCGGTCATGAGAATTATCGCCTGGAAATACTCGAAAGGATTGCTTGAACTGTGAGCGGGTCATCAACAAAGGAAAAAATAATATTTGAAGCATTGAAACTGTTCTCCTCGGAAAGCTTCGATTCTGTTTCCGTGCGGGATATTTCCTCTGCCGTGGGCATAAGAGAAAGCTCCCTTTACTACTATTTCAAAAACAAGCGGGAAATTTTCGACGCTGTTATCTCCGAATGCGAAAGGCGTACAGAGGAGCATTTTCTCAACCTGACAAATCCATTCTGCTCGGAAAACGGCGGCATTTACAGTAAGGTTTCCGAGGAAAAACTGATAATGGTAGCTATTTCCGTGATGAATTTTTATCTGACGGACGAATTTTCACGGCTTTTCAGACGTATGCTCGTAATAGGACAATTCTCGAACGACAGGCTCAAAAGCTGTTACCGAAGCATATATATCAGACAGCCCGAGGAATTTTTCACACGATTATTCGGTGCAATGAATAATCCCGAGCTTTCTCCTCGTGCGGCGGCAAGGGCTTTTTATGCACCACTGTATCTTATCCTGAACGAAAGCGACAGCGTTGCCGATGCACTTCCGAAAATAAAAGAGCACATTCTGACATTTGTGGGGCTGTATATGAAAAGATGAATTGTCCAATTCAGAAAGGAATTTTAATAATTATGAGCAGTCTTGTAACATATAAATATATCAGAAAAAATCCCGATATTATGACCTATATCAAAAAGGCGGACGAGGCACTTGCGGCACAGGGCTACACCGAGCATTCCTTTGCCCACGTCGAAAAAGCGGCGGCTTCGGCGGAAATGATACTGACCGAATTAGGCTACGGCGAACGGGACATTGAGCTTGCCAAAATTGCCGCTATCCTCCACGATATAGGAAATGTTATCAACAGGATAGACCACGCACAAAGCGGTGCTGTTATGGCATTCCGTCTGCTTGATAACCTTTCCATGCCCGCCGAGGAGATAGCTACTATCATCTCCGCCATAGGCAATCACGACGAGTCAACGGCACAGCCCATAAACGCCATTGCCGCATCGCTTATCATCGCCGACAAGACCGACGTCCGCCGAAGCAGAGTACGCAATCGGGATTTCAAGACATTCGATATTCACGACAGGGTGAATTACGCCGTTACCAAGGCAAAGCTGTATTTCAGCGACAACAAGGAAAAGCTTATTCTCGATCTGGATATCGACACGGAAATATCCTCGGTGCTGGAATATTTCGAGATATTTCTGGACAGAATGCTTCTCTGCAAACGCTCTGCCGAGTTTCTGAAAGTAAAATTCTGTATGAAAATAAACGGCTCGGATATTCTGTGAGGAGGAATTTTTTTGAGATTTTACGAGCTTTTGCTCATAGCCGCCGGACTTTCCATGGACGCCTTTGCCGTGTCCATCTGCAAGGGTCTGACAATGAAAAAAGCAAAGGTGCATTATGCGGCGATAATTGGTCTGTTCTTCGGAGGATTTCAGGCACTTATGCCCATAATAGGCTGGTTTCTCGGCAGAAGCTTTGAAACTGCCATCACCAATTACGACCACTGGATAGCTTTCGGACTGCTGCTGTTCATCGGCGGAAAAATGATAATTGAGTCAATGAAGCCCGATGATGAAAAGTCTGACGAGGAATACAAGCTGAACATCAAGGAGCTATTCCTCCTTGCCATTGCCACAAGCATTGACGCTCTTGCGGTGGGAATTACATTTGCCTGTCTTAAAGTGCCTATTGTCGGCTCTGCGGCCCTTATCGGCTGTGTTACCTTCGGATTTTCCTTTGCGGGAGTTTACATAGGAAACAAGTTCGGGCTGAAATTCAAAAGCAGTGCGGAAATGGTCGGCGGTGCGATACTTGTATTCATCGGGGCAAAAATTCTGCTGGAGCATTTAGGAATTCTTTAAAAGGAGCAATAAAAATGTCAATCGAAAAAGTCAGAGAATATTTCAAAAGCAAAAATTACGAAGACAGGATAATTGAATTTGACGTTTCCTCGGCAACAGTTGAGCTTGCCGCCGAAGCATTGGGCTGTGACCCCGCCCTTATCGCAAAAACCCTTTCCTTTAAGGTAAACGACGGTGCGGTGCTTATCGTCTGTGCGGGTGATACGAAGATAGACAACGGCAAATTCAAGGCACAATTTTCAACAAAAGCAAAAATGCTCACCCCCGAAGAAGCCGTAGAAATGGTTGGACACGCCGTGGGCGGTGTCTGCCCGTTTGCGATTAAGGACGGTGTAAGAGTATTTCTGGATAATTCTCTCAGGCGATTTGAAACGGTCTACCCTGCCGCCGGAAGCAGCAGCAGTGCCGTCAAACTGTCCCCCGAGGAGCTGGAAATGCTGTCGGCAGCGGAAGGCTGGATAGATGTCTGCAAGCTTAAGGAATGACTATTTGCAAAGAAATATGTCGCAAAATGCGGGCTGAACATTATCGTCAGTCCGTTTAATTATTATGTAAAATATCATTTTGTGTGAAATAATATCGAAATCACTTGATAAATAGAAAAAAATAAAATATAATTGAAATTGTATGCGTATCTGTGTGAATATTGGAGGACTGATAAAATGAACTGGACAGAAGTTAATATTTTTACCACAACCGATGGAATTGATCCTGTTTGCGGCTGCCTGCTTTGTATCGGCGTTACAGGCTTTGTCATAAAGGACGCAAAGGATTTTGAGGATTTCCTTGCGGATAAAACGGGAAACTGGGATTACATTGACGATGACCTGATGAACCTCAAAGACTGTGAAACCTGCGTGACCGTATATCTCCCCGAAAACTCTCAGGGTGCAGATATGCTTTCTTCGATCCGCACGGAAATGGTCGCTCTCTCGGAGCGTGACACGGAGAAGAAATTCGGCAGACTTGCGGTGGAGCTGGCAAATGTACGTGAAGAGGACTGGGCGAACAACTGGAAGCAGTATTTCAAGCCCCTGCGTATCGGCAACAAGCTGCTTATCAAGCCCTCTTGGGAAAACTGCGATGAAAACGAAGCACGAGTAATTCTGGAAATAGACCCCGAATCAAGCTTCGGAACAGGTCAGCACCACACCACTCAGCTTTGCCTGGAACAGCTTGAAAAGATAATTTCCAACGGCGACAGAGTTCTCGATCTGGGCTGCGGAAGCGGTATCCTTTCAATCGCTGCCCTGCTCTTGGGTGCGAGCGAAGCAACCGCTGTTGACATTGACGCAAATTCCGTTAAAATAGCTGCGGGAAATGCGGAGAAAAATCATATCCCGAAGGAGAAATACACCTGCTTCTGCGGAAATGTTGCGGGAGATGATGAGCTTTGCGAAAATATAGGCGGCGGATTTGATGTTATCACCGCAAATATCGTTGCGGACGTGCTTATTGCAATGAGCGGAGTTTTCGGAAGATTTATCCGTCCCGGCGGAAAGCTTATTCTTTCGGGAATAATATCTCAGCGTTCGGAAGAAGTCCTCGACGCTATGAAGAAAAACGGATACATTCTTGAAACCATTGCAGAAAAAGAAGATTGGGTAGCCTGCACATTTACAAGACCCGAAACGAAGGGAGAAGCAGAATAATCAATGGCAAAAAAGAAAAACGATTATACCAACGAAAGTATTGTTGCCCTTAAGGGTGCGGACAGAGTAAGAAAACGTCCTGCCGTTATCTTCGGTTCGGACGGTCTGGACGGCTGCAAGCATTCTGTTTTTGAGATAATTTCCAACTCCATTGACGAGGCAAGAGCGGGTCACGGAGATAAGATAATCGTCACCCGATACAATGATATGAGCATTGAGGTGGAGGACTTCGGACGAGGCTGTCCCGTTGATTTCAATCAGAATGAAAACCGCTATAACTGGGAGCTTGTCTACTGTGAAATGTATGCAGGCGGAAAATACAGCGAGGGCGGAGAGGATTATGAATTTTCACTCGGTCTGAACGGTCTGGGACTTTGTTCCACACAGTATTCCTCCGAATATATGGACGTTGAAATTCACAGGGACGGTTTCAAATACGATCTCCATTTTGAAAAGGGAGAAAATGTCGGCGGTCTGAAAAAAGAGCCGTACAAAGGTTCAAAGACGGGAACAAAAACCAAGTGGAAGCCCGATATTGAAGTTTTCACCGATATTAACATTGAACGGGAATATTTCACCGAAACCCTGAAAAAACAGGCTATCGTAAACCCGAAAGTAAATTTCATATTCCGCTGGCAGAATGAGGACGGCAGCTTTGAAACCGAAGAATTTTTCTATGAAAACGGCATCTCCGACTATCTCGGCGAGATTGCGGGAGAAAATCACCTTACCTCCCTGCAATACTGGGAGGGCGAACGCAAGGGTCGTGACCGTGAGGACAAGCCCGAATACAAGGTAAAGCTTTCGGTAGCATTCACATTTTCAAACAAGGTAAAGCTGCTTGAATATTACCACAACTCAAGCTTTCTGGAGCACGGCGGTTCCCCCGAAAAGGCGGTAAACAGGGCATTTTTGTCCGCTATTGACGGCTATCTCAAATCGGGAAACAAGTATAACAAGGGTGAAAAGCCCGTTAAATGGGAGGATATTGCCGAGTGTCTGGTGCTTATTTCCTCGTCATTCTCCACAATGACTTCATACGCCAATCAGACTAAAAAGGCGATCACAAACGTGTTCATCAAGGACGCTATGACGGAATTTTTGAAGCATCAGCTGGAGGTCTATTTCATCGAAAATCCCGATGAGGCACAGCGTATCGCCGAGCAGGTCATGGTCAACAAGCGAAGCCGTGAAAATGCGGAAAAGGTCCGCACAAATATGCAGAAAAAGCTCACGGGAACTATCGACCTTTCCAATATGGTGCAGAAATTCGTTGACTGCCGCACAAAGGATATTTCCCGAAGAGAGCTGTATATAGTGGAGGGTGACTCTGCTCTGGGTGCTGTTAAGCTGGCAAGGGAAGCCGAATTTCAGGCGATAATCCCCGTCCGTGGAAAGATACTCAACTGTCTTAAAGCGGACTATGACAAGATATTCAAGAACGAGATAATCACCGATATTATCAAGGTGCTGGGCTGCGGCGTTGAGGTCACTTCAAAGGCAAATAAGGAGCTGTCCACCTTCAATATCGACAATCTCAAATGGAACAAGATAGTAATATGCACCGATGCCGATGTGGACGGATATCATATAAGAACGCATATCCTGACAATGCTTTACAGGCTCACACCGACTCTCATTCAGGAGGGATATGTGTACATTGCCGAATCTCCCCTGTTTGAAATTGTTTCAAAGGACAAGACCTATTTTGCATATACCGAAAAGGAAAAGGCGAACATTCTCGAAAAGCTGGGAAATGCTAAGTACACTATCCAGCGTTCAAAAGGTCTTGGTGAGAATGAGCCGGATATGATGTCCCTTACTACTATGAACCCCGAAACACGCCGTCTTATCAAGATAAATCCCGATGACATTGAAGCTACTGCCGAAATGTTTGAAATGCTTCTGGGTGATAATCTTCAGGGACGAAAAGACTATATTTCCGAACACGGTGCAAGCTATCTGGAGCTTGCCGATCTTAGCTGATAAAGGAGGGCTGACAATTGGCAAAAAAAGATAAGGAAAAACCACAGAAAAAGCGTCAGACTATCCCCAATGCTTATATTGAAGGTTCGGGAACGGTAGTTGAGGAACGCATTACCGACACGCTCAGGCAGAACTATATGCCCTATGCAATAAGCGTTATCGTGTCCCGTGCATTGCCTGAAATAGACGGATTCAAGCCGTCCCACAGAAAGCTGCTGTACACTATGTACACCATGGGGCTTTTGAAGGGCAACCGTACCAAATCCGCAAATATCGTCGGACAGACAATGAAGCTGAACCCCCACGGCGACGCTGCCATTTACGAAACTATGGTGCGTCTTTCAAGGGGAAATGAGGCACTTCTTCACCCATACGTTGACAGCAAGGGAAACTTCGGCAAATCCTATTCGAGAGATATGGCATATGCCGCTTCACGATACACCGAAGCAAAGCTGGACGCTATCTGCTCCGAGCTTTTCAGAGATATTGACAAGGACACTGTGGATTTCGTCCCCAACTATGATAACACTCTGACAGAGCCTACCCTGCTCCCCGCTACATTTCCAACCATTCTTGTAAATGCAAATGTGGGAATTGCCGTATCAATGGCAAGTGCTGTCTGTCCGTTCAACCTGACCGAGGTTTGCGAAACCGCCATTGCATATCTGAAAAATCCCGAGCACGACCCCATATCCACCTTAAAGGGACCCGATTTTCCCGGCGGAGGGTTTATCCTATACGACGAAAATGAGCTTCGGAAGATTTACGAAACAGGCAGAGGTTCGATAAAAATTCGCTCAAAATACAGCTTTGACAAAGCCGCAAACTGTATTGAAGTAACCGAAATTCCCGCAACGACGACCATCGAAGCCATTATGGATAAGATAATAGAGCTTATCAAGGCGGGAAAAATTACTGAAATATCTTATATCCGAGATGAAACCGACCTTTCGGGTCTGAAAATTGCTATCGACATAAAAAGAGGCGTTGACCCCGACAAGCTGATGCAGAAGCTTTTCAGACTCACTCCTCTTCAGGACAGCTACGCATGCAATTTCAATATCCTTATCGGCGGAATGCCGAAGGTCATGGGCATAAACGAAATCCTTGAAGAATGGACTGCGTTCCGAAAGGAATGTATCAAGCGGAGAGTTTATTTCGACCTTAACAAGAAAAAGGAAAAGCTGCATCTCTTAAAGGGTCTGAAAAAGATACTGCTTGACATTGACAAGGCAATTAAAATTGTCCGTGAAACCGAAGAAGAAAGTGACGTTGTACCCAACCTGATGATAGGCTTCGGCATTGACGAAATTCAGGCGGAATACGTTGCAGAAATAAAGCTTCGTCATTTGAACAGAGAATATATCATCGGACGCATCGACGAAATTGAACAGCTTGAAAAGGACATTGCCGAGATGGAAGGCATTCTCGCCGACGAGAAAAAGATCAAGGCGATAATCATCTCCGAACTGAAAGACGTTATCAAGAAATACGGTCAGCCGAGAAAGACAATGTTCTTCTATGCGGGAGATATTGCCGAGGAGGATACCGAGGAGGATATTCCCGATATGCCCGTGACCGTGTTCCTGTCCGAAAGCGGATATTTCAAGCGGATAACACCTCAGTCCCTCCGAATGAGCAGCGAACAGAAGCTGAAAGAGGGCGACAGAATTATCCTTGAAAAGGAAACCACCACCAAGGCAGATCTGCTGTTCTTCACCGATAAATGTCAGGTCTACAAGTCTAAGGTGAACAATTTCGAGAACACCAAGGCATCTGCTCTGGGCGAATATATCCCCGCAAAGCTGGGCTTCGATGAGGGCGAAAACCTGCTGGGAATGATAATCACCACCGATTACAGCGGACATATTATGATGCTGTTTGAAAACGGCAAGGCGGCAAAGGTACCTCTTTCCGCTTACGAAACCAAGACCAACCGAAAGAAGCTATCAAACGCATATTCGTCAAAATCCCCGCTTGTGAGCATTATCCCCGAATGTGACAATTCGAGCATTTATGTGCATACCACAAACGGCAGAGCAATAATTTTCGACTCCGCACTTATTCTCCCGAAATCCACGAGAGATACACAGGGCGTTCAGGTAGTAACGCTTAAAGCAAAGGCAGCCGTTGACCATGCCGAAAAGCTCCCCGAAGAAAAGCTTGAAGCTATGAAAAAATACGTTGTAAAATCCGTTCCGTCCGCCGGTTCTATCCTGAAAGACGAGGACGACCCCAATCAGATGAAGCTGATATAAAAACAGAAAACCTCCGCTCCCGTCCGAAATAACGGACAGAAGCGGAGGTTTTGCTTTTGGAGATTTATTCAGAAAACATTGTCAAGCTTTTCTTCGGTATGAATGTCGCCGCTGCACTCGATAGTATTGCATTTTATGCTGCCCTTTGCATAAAGCGTTTCACAGGAAATCTCGTCGGCACTGCTTATTTCGGCACAGTGAATATCTCCGTTTGAGGTAACATCTCCGCCGATATTTACGCAATTGACATCATCGCCCGCATTTACATCGCCGCAAACATTTCCGCAGTTGACAGTATCGCCCGCATTTACACCGCCGCCGATATTTCCGCAGTTGACGCCATCACCTGCGTTTACACCACCGCTAATATTTCCACAGTTGACTCCATCGCCGGCATTTACATCACCGCCGACATCCTTACAAGTCAAACTGTTTCCCGAATTAACATTTCCCGAAACATCGCCTTCAATTTCGGCATTTCCCCAAATCTGAATATCAAGCTTTCCCTCAACATTTTCCAAAGACAGCTTAATGGACTTTTCCCTGTCCCACCTGCCCTTTCCGAGAACGCTGCCGTTTCTTACCTGAACAATGTAAAGCACATCATCTTCGGGAAGCGGCATCTTATTTCCGATACCCGCTCTCTCACCGAAAAACAAGCTGTCAATGCTTACTCCGAAAAATGCGGCAATATCGGGGATTATGCCCACATCGGGAACGGACTGCCCCGTTTCCCACTTTGACACCGCCTGAACGGAAACACCTACCTCATTCGCCAATGCTTCCTGACCAATGTCCATATTTTTTCTTAAACGCCTGATATTTTCGCCGATACACAGTTCCATTTTCTCACTCCTATAAAAATTTCAAAAGCTTTTGTGTTTATATTCTAGCATACTATTCCACGAAATGTCAAACGATTTGCGGTTAAATCGTTCAACCGACAGTTGAAAACGACGGCATATCCAAAAATACACCGCCGTTTCACGACAAAAACTATATCAAAGAATAAAGCAGATAAGCCCGCCGCAGCCCTCATTTATCATACGCTCGATGGTTTCCTGAAGCTTAAGTCTTGCATCCGCCGGGAGGTGATACAGTTTGTTGTGAAGCCCCTCGTTGACAAGCTCGTGAAGGGATTTTCCGAAAATATTGGAATCCCAAATCTTTTTCGGGTCCTCCTCAAATTCGTTCATAAGATACTCCACCAGCTCTTGTGACTGCTTCTCCGAACCCACTATAGGACTGACCTCCGTTACGATATTCGCCCGCATAAGGTGAATAGACGGTGCGGAAGCCCGCAGCCGAACGCCGTACCGTCCGCCCTGCTTAACTATCTCGGGCTCTTCAAGCTCCAGCTCATCAATGGACGGCATAACTATGCCATAGCCCGTTGCCTCCACCTGAGAGAGTGCACCCTCCATTCGGCTGTATTTCTTTCGTATCTCCGAAAGCTCCGTAAGCAGGGGCAGCAGGTCGCTTTCCTCCGAAATAGCTATGCCCGTTTCCTCCGAAAGCACCTTGTAAAACAGTTCGTTTTTCAGTTCGGCACAGATAGAAGCACTGCCCTTTCCAAGGTCGATGCCGATTATTTCCGTATGGGCACAGTGCTCACAATCTTTCAGCTTTTCGGAAATATTCTGAGCATCTCTCACCTGACGAATTCCCGATGCTGCCTCTCTCACCGCACCGAAAACCTCATTTTTCAGCCAGTGACCCTTTGGCAGCGAGGTTATCCACTTAGGCATTTTCACGTTTATCTCCTTTATGGGGAACGAGAAAAGCACCTCCTTGATTATAGCGGTAATATCCTCCTCGTTAAGGTCAAGACAGTTCACGGGAATTACCCTTGCACCGTACTTTTTCTCCATATTTTTAGCCATTGCAGACGCTTCCTCGGAATGTGGCGAAACACAGTTCAGAAGCACCACAAAGGGCTTGTTTATCTCGGAAAGCTCGCCTATGACCCGCTCTTCGCATTCCTCATATTCGCTTCTTGGAATATCGGAAATACTGCCGTCGGAGGTAACCACCAGCCCGATGGTGGAATGTTCCCTGATGACCTTTGCCGTTCCCACCTCTGCCGCCATATTGAACGGCACTTCCTCATCAAACCACGGTGTCATGACCATTCTCGGCTGCTCGTTTTCGATATATCCGATAGAGCTTGGAACAATGTAGCCAACGCAGTCTATCATACGCACCCGCATTTTTGCATTGTCCCCGATGCTTATCTCAGCCGCTTCCTCGGGGATAAATTTCGGCTCGGTGGTCATAATGGTCTTGCCCGCCGCCGACTGAGGCAGTTCATCGACTGCCCGTTCTTTGGAATAGCCGTCCTTTATGTTCGGGATAACAAGCGTTTCCATAAACCGCTTGATAAAGCTGGATTTTCCCGTTCGGACGGGACCTACCACTCCAATGTAAATATCACCCTTGGTGCGTTCCGCAATGTCCCTGTAAATATCGCTGCTGTTCATATCCGTTACCTCCGCTTTAGACGATGGGAATGAGAATCATTCCGCCGTGAACCGTTTCATTTTCAAGCTCGTTTTCCTCCATTACCGCAGAAACAGAGGTCTTGTATCTCTTGGCAATATCCCAGACAGCTTCGCCGTCCTCCGCAAAATAGAGCTTCAAAGCATAGTCGCCGTCCCGCTCCGCAGGTTCTTCTTCCAATACGGAAACGTCCGTCAACGCCGCAGCGGATATTCCCGAGGAAATACAGCCGCATATTTTCAGCTCTGCCTTGACCTCGATGCTGCCCGATGACGACATACTGAACGAACAGGAGATGACCGAAGCGGAAGCTTCCGCCGCTGAGTCGGGAGATATTCCCGCAATATCCTTGATAAGTTCAAAGGGTGCTTCCTCCTCGATAATATCCGTCTTTCCGTCCGATGAAGTCACAAGTGCGGATAATGTCACAGTGCCGCTTACGGACAGCTTTCCGTCCTCCGTAATTTTCGCCAAAGTCATGGACGGTCTGCCCCAAGCCGCACATACGCCCGTCAGCTCGCCGTTTTTGTAATCCAGCGATTTTTTCACCATAAGGCTGTCGCAGAATTTCACGGGAGCACTCGTTATCTTCACGTTTGTTACGGCAGGCTCGCACCGATATAACGTGGAAAATGCATCGCAGACTATTTCGGCAGATGAGGTTTTCACCGCCTCACAGCAGATAAGCAAGCCAAGCTCACAGCTGACAAGCTTCGGTTCTCCGTCACTGTCGGGGACGGGCGTCATATCACAGCAGGTAACAGTGACCTCCGCACCGCAGTCGTAACGCTCATCAATGCCGTCCATATCGATTATCTGTGAAAAGGGCTGAGTAAACTGCATAGCTTCAAGCCCGCAAAGACCGTCCTTAACACAGCTGTAAAGCAGTTCAACGGACGCTTCGCCCTTCACTATCAGCTTGTTTGCAATGACCTTGCAGTCGGTGGACGTAACAGCGGCATCGCACATAAGTATGTCCCCGATAGGCGGCTTGGAAATGCCTAGGTCGTATTCCTCGCTGACGGTGATATGCTTCGACCCTCTTATAACATCAGAAACAAAGGTTACAGGCAGCTTTTTCGTCTGAACTCCCATTCCGAAAATATCGCTCATGACCTCACAGCCGACCTCGTCCGTCACCGTTATTTTTACGGAAACCGCTCCCCTTATGTCAAGCCGCTTCTTATTTACCGCCCGACAGTTTATGTAATCGGCAGACGGTTTCAGTGTGACCTTGGGTGACTTGGGGCATCTGCCCAGATCGGCGGTTTTCGTGTAAATAAGCTTCTGCTCGGCGGAATGCACCGCTTCACTTTCCTCGCTGCAATAAAGCACCCTTACGCAGATTGAAAGCTCGTAGGTAAGCCGTTCACCGTTGATACTATAAGACAGTATCCTCGGTATCGCCATACATTTTACAATTCTGAAAATATCGGGACAATAGTCGGGCAAGGTATAATCAAGCTCCGCCGACTGCTCCTGAACGCCGTTAAAAATAGTTTCACAGGCAGAGATCAGCTCTCTGTTGGTTTTCAGATCCATATTTTCCTCCTTATCCGCAGGACAATTCGTCCGCAGTTTGTTCTTGGTATAAAGTATATTCGGAGGTTATGGCTTGTATGCTTGTTTTTTTAAAATGTGGAGAGTGGAAAGTGGAAAGTGGAATTATGGTGCACCGTTTTTTTGAATGTTGAGTGTTAAAAGTGGAGAGTGGAATTACGATAGAAAAAGACTTGACTTAAGCAATATAAATGATTATAATTATTATCAGGATCGCTTGAACCAATTTTTCGGATACAGCGGAAGTGCTCTCGGAGCTGTTGAAAAATTTGCAAATGAGTTAGGGTGGGAATTAAAATATGAGTAAGATTACAATTGACGGTCCTGAATCTATAGAATTAATGACCGAAGAACAACGTGAAGAATATGTCAAAACAAAATACAATATGACTTGGAATGAGTTTGTTAAAAAAGCTCTGGAATCCGAAAACGAACCGTTGATTCGTCCAGGCACTAAATTTTTGAATTAATTACATATTCCGCCCTTAAACAAGGCGGTTTTTCTATGCCCGATGAGATGTGAAGATTATGTATAAATTATAAAATTTTGCAAACCCCCTTGAAATGTTTTGGAATATGTTATATAATGTAATCAGTTCGCAAGGCATATCTGCCGATGCTGAAGTTGAAGAGTGTAATCGTTTACACAATATATCATTTAGGAGGATATACGCAATGAAATTTGCAGACGGCTTCTGGCTCAATCAGAAAGGCTATGAGGTAAACTACACCGCACAGCCCTATGAGATCAAGACAACGAAAAATTCCATCAACGTATGGGCAACCGCTCAGTACATTCAGAACAGAGGAATGACCCTCGGCGGTCCCTGCCTTGACATTACCTTTACTTCTACTGCAAAGGACGTTATCAAGGTAACTATCGACCATTACAAGGGTGCTCTGGACAACGCTCCCAAGTTCGAGCTTGACGAAGATCAGGGCTACACCCCCGAGATCACAGACGACGGCGAAAATATGGTAATGGTATCGGGCAAAACAAAGCTTGTTATCAATAAGTATTCCTGGAATATCGCATACTATTACGACGGAAAGAAGCTCACAGGCGGCGGATGGAGAGCTACTACCGTTATTAACGAGAGCAAATTCAAGGTTTCCACAAGACTTGCAAATCATCAGGACGATACCTTCTGGTCATATCCTCTTGACGAAAGAAATACATATCTGAGAGAACAGCTTACACTGTCCGTTGGCGAGTGCATCTACGGCTTCGGCGAGAAGTTCACCACATTCGTTAAGAACGGTCAGAACGTTGAGATCTGGAACGCTGACGGCGGTACATGCTGCGATCAGAGCTATAAGTCTATCCCCTTCTATGTTTCCTCCAGAGGCTATGGTATTCTTGTAAACTCCTCCGATAAGGTTTCCTTTGAGATCGCTTCGGACACCGTTTCCAAGGCTTCCTTTACCGTTCCCGGCGAGCATCTCGAATATTTCATCATCGGCGGTGAAAATCTTACAGAGGTTCTCTCCAACTATACAACACTTACAGGCAAGCCCGCACTTCCTCCCGCATATACCTTTGGTCTGTGGCTGACTACATCTTTCACGACCAAGTATGACGAGGAAACCGTTACCTCCTTTATCGACGGTATGGCTGAAAGAGATATTCCCCTCCAGGTATTCCATTTCGACTGCTTCTGGATGAAAGAATACGAGTGGTGCAACTTTGAGTGGGATACCCGTCAGTTCCCCGATCCTCCTGCAATGCTCAAGCGTCTGAAGGCTAAGGGTCTTGAGATATGCGTATGGATAAACCCCTATATTGCACAGCGTTCCAAGCTGTTTGACGAGGGCAAGAAGAACGGCTATTTCATCAAAAATCCCGATGGAAGCGTGTTCCAGGCTGATATGTGGCAGCCCGGTATGGCTATCGTTGACTTCACCAATCCCGCCGCTTGCGAGTGGTATGCTTCAAAGCTCCGTGCACTCTGCGAGATGGGTGTTGACTGCTTCAAGACCGACTTCGGCGAGAGAATTCCCACAAACGTTACCTATTACGATGGCTCCGATCCTATCGCAATGCACAACTACTATACATATCTCTACAATAAGACAGTATTCAACGTTCTCAAGGAATACTACGGCGAGAACAAGGCTTGCCTGTTTGCAAGAAGTGCAACCGTCGGCGGACAGAAGTTCCCCGTACACTGGGGCGGCGACTGCTCGGCAGAGTACACCTCTATGGCAGAAACTCTCAGAGGCGGACTTTCCCTCTGTCTGTCCGGCTTCGGCTTCTTCAGCCACGATATGTCGGGCTTCGAGGCAACCGCAACTGCCGACATTTACAAGAGATGGGCTGCTTTCGGTCTGCTGTCCACACATTCCAGACTCCACGGCAACTCCTCTTACCGTGTGCCCTGGCTCTTTGACAAGGACGGTTCCACCGAATGCGTTGACGTTCTCCGCTTCTTCACCAAGCTCAAAGGCCGCCTGATGCCTTATATCTGGTCACAGGCTATCAAGACACACGAGGTCGGCGTTCCTATGATGAGAGCAATGGTCATCGACTACGCAGACGACCCTGCTTGCCTGTTCCTTGACAGACAGTATATGCTGGGTGACAACCTGCTTGTTGCTCCTATCTTCAACGAGGAAGGCACAGCTGAGTATTATCTCCCCGCAGGTCAGTGGACAGACATTATCAGCGGCAAGGTTTACGAGGGCGGCAAGTATTACAACGAAAAGTACGACTACTTCTCTCTCCCCTGCCTTGCAAAGCCCAACAGCATTATCGCATACGGTGCATTCGAGAAGAATTTTGAATATGACTATCTCACAAACACCGAGTTCGTTATCTACGGTCTGGAGGACGGCAAGTCTGCTTCCGCTTCTATCTATGACACCGAAGCAAACAAGGTATTCGATCTGACAGCTTCCCGCAGCGGCGACACCGTTGAGGTAACTTACACAGCTACCGACAAGCCTTTCAAGGTAACAGTATTCGGCAAGGATACCGTTGAAGTTAACCCCACCACAGGCGGCAAGATTATCATCAAGCTGTAATTTTTCCAACTGAATATTTTTTGATCGCCCCGCATTTTGGAAGATTTGCGGGGCGTTTTTCATTTTCGTTGACTTTGTGTGATGTGTATGATATAATGAAATTGGCAGTAAGTCGAAATTTATTAGGAGGGTGTGCTCTTATGAAAAAGGTTATCATCGGAATAGCATACAGCATTTTTAGTGTGTTCTGGCTATTCTTTTCTATCTTATTCACATCAGCATTATGGCTTGAAAAGCCGGGCACAAAAGAATGGGCAGAAGATTCAATGTTTATTCCGATGGGTATTGCTATGCTAATCATTTGGGCAATCAGTCTTATTGCAATAATATTCAGATTAAGAAAATCAACTGATGCAGATTCTGATATATCTTAACTACAAACTTCCAATTTTGCTCACTAACAAATTCCTATGTAAAAATAACCTGAGAATGATATTTACGGGGCGAGTATATGTTAGATTTAATAATACTACTTGACGGCAAATCTTATTATAACAGAGAAGAGCTTATATCTTGCTTGGAATTACAGCAATCAAATAATGGTGAAGAACTATACTCAAACAGAGATAGCAAACGATCTTTAATTGCTCACTTTACAAAGGATTTAGGTGATTATTTAGAGGAGGAAATAACGCTCCCATATAATGTATGCGGCGTATGTCATTTAACATTTTCCCCTTTTGAAATAATAAATGAATTGTTATCCGCAATAATTAGCTTTAACAGTGAGTTATTTGTTGATGATGATCATGGTAATATACTCAACATATGTGATTACAAAAATCTGGTTGCAAAGAAGAAAGTATACCCATTTACATACTGTTCAAAAGATTATTTCTGATTTAGCTCACTAACAAAATTCTATCTTCCTGTGATATTGTAAAAATGATATTTGCGGGGCGATTTTCGCTGCCGTTGACTTTGTGTAAATTATATGATATAATTAATTCGACGAAAAACTTGAATTTACGTTACTGAAAGGAACCATATGGTGGAATTTAATGAATCATTTAGAAAAGAATTATTCCGATATTGAAAAGATTAATGAAATGGGCATTACATTCAATAATGGAAATAAAATAATTTTTAAAGATTGTATAGGAAACCGCTATAATAGTGAAACTTGCATAGCCGAAAGAAATATCACTGCTTCTCCACCTTATTTTGAATTTTTTACATTGGATTTACCTATCAGAATCATTTTTAATCAAAAAGGGATATTGGCAAAACACAAAAATAATAACAACTTTAGGGATTTGCAAAAAAAGATCAACGATATGGGCTATACTTCTTATGATTTAAGCTGATATACTGTTTTCATATAATTAAAATAACCTGAGAAGAAAACGAAAATCTTCTCAGGTTATACTCATTTTACGCCAAATTAATCACTTAACAAGTGCCGTACGCTCAGTTTCATGCTTCTTGGGACGTCCCATAAGCCTCTTGATAGCAGCCTCCACGGTATCACCGTTGAACAGCACCGAATAGCACTGCTCGGTGATTGGCATATTCACCCCTGCCTTGCGGGACAGCTCGTAAGCGACCTTGGTACAGGTGTAGCCCTCAACCGTTCCAACCTGCTTGACAGCCTCCTCGGGAGATACGCCCTTTCCAATGAGAATTCCCGCACGCCTGTTGCGGCTGTGCATACTGGTACAGGTCACAATAAGGTCGCCTATGCCCGTAAGCCCCGCAAATGTTTCGGTTTTCGCACCCAAAGCCGTTCCGAGAGATGCTATCTCGGAGATACCTCTCGTCATAAGTGCAGCCTTTGTGTTGTCGCCGCAGCCCAGACCGTCGATTATTCCCGCACAGAGGGCGATAACATTTTTCAGTGCACCGCCCAGCTCACAGCCCACAACGTCATCATTCAGATAAACTCTAAATGTTTCGTTCGACATTATCGACTGAACATAGCTTGCCTTTTCGCTGTCCGCAGACGCCGCTACTACCGTAGTCGGCATACCGATCGCAACCTCCTCGGCATGGGACGGACCGCTCAACACTACCGTTTCCGACTGAGGTATTTCCTCGTTGATGACCTCGCTCATTCGCTTGAAGGTGCCATCCTCAAGACCCTTGCCCGTGTTCACCACAGCCATTTCCGCCGTAACATAGGGCGAAGCTAGCCTTGCAACCTTTCTTACAGCACCCGTCGGAATTCCGAAAATAACCATTTCACTTCCCGTAATGCAGCTTATGTCGTCCGTAAGCTTGATGGAACTGCTTACCTTAACGCCCGGCAGCTTTGCTTTGTTTTCGCCGTCACGGATAATATCGTCAAGCTCCTGACGGAATGCCGACCAGACCGTTACCTCATTTCCGAATTTGTCGAGCATAACAGCCAGTGCCAGCCCGAAGCCCCCTGAGCCAAGAACAGTGATCTTTGCCATTTGAAATCCTCCCCGATCAATTTTCCTTCTTCTTCTGTCCGAACTTATTTTCAGTGCCGTTTTTCAGACGTTCAATATTTGAACGGTGCATATAGATAAGCAGAATACTTGTAAATGCCACAAGTGCAGTATGTATCAGACAAGTATTCAGCGGCAGTCCCTTTATGAAATAATGAGTGCAGAAGGTTATTATGGGATATGCGACCGCCGCACTTATGGAGGACACCGAAACATATCTCGTAATAAACAGCACCAACGCAAAGAACGGTATAACAATGCAGAAGGTCATAGGGTCAACTACAATGAGAATTGAAGAAGCGACCAGCACTCCCTTTCCGCCCTTGAAACCGTAATATATGGGGAAAATATGCCCGAGAATAGCCGCAAAGCCCGCAATATATCCCACAACAAGCCTGTCGAACGCACCCTCGCCCATTATCATCGTAAACGCAAGAATACTCAGCAAAACGGCGATAATACCCTTTCCGAGATCGCCGATAAGGGTCAGCAGAGCAGGAAACTTACCGTAAACTCTGAGAGTGTTTGTAAGCCCTGCATTCTTGCTGCCGTAATCCCTGATGTCCTGATGCTTAAGCAGCCGTACAACGATTATAGAGGAATTGCAGCTGCCCAGCAGATAGGAGATCACCAGAGTAATCAAAGTTGAAATTATAAACTTAGCTACCATAAAATCAAGCCTTTCGGTATATTAAGCAATTATTAATCATCGTTTCTGTCACGTTCTCTGATGACAAATCTCACGGGAGTACCCTCCAGACCGAAGGTTTGTCTTATCTGATTTTCGATATACCGCTGATATGAGAAATGGAATAGCTCCGCACGGTTTACGAAAATAACAAACGTAGGCGGCTTGGTGGAGGGCTGAGTCATATAGTAAATTTTCAGCCTTCGGCCCTTGTCGGAAGGGGGCTGAACTCTTGTTGTTGCGTAAGCCAGCACGTCGTTCAGCGTTCCCGTGGAGATACGCATAGAGTTCTGAGCGTTGACTTCGTTTATCATCTTAAACAGCTTGTCAATTCTCAGACCCGTTTTTGCGGATATAAACACAAACGGCACATAGGACATAAAGCTGAAATCCTCTTTAAGCTTCTTGGTGAACTCGTCCATTGTGTTTGAATCCTTTTCGATAGCGTCCCACTTATTTACCGCAACGATACAGCCCTTGCCCTGCTCGTGAGCATAGCCTGCGACCTTTGAATCCTGCTCGGTAAATCCCACTTCTGCATCGATAACGATAACGCAAACATCCGAGCGGTCAACAGCCATATATGCTCTCAGCACGCTGTAATGCTCTATCTTTTCGAGGATCTTGGATTTTTTTCTGATACCTGCCGTGTCGATGAACACATATTTTCCGTCCTCATTTTCGATAACGGTATCGGTGGCGTCACGGGTAGTTCCCGCAATATCGGAAACGATAGCACGCTCCTCCCCCGAAATTCTGTTGATAAGCGAGGATTTTCCCACATTCGGCTTACCGATAACGGCGACCTTGATATATTCCTCGGAATACTCTTCCTCGTCCTCTTCGGGGAAATACTTGAAAACCTCATCAAGCATATCTCCCGAACCGTGACCGTGAGCAGCCGAAACCGCAACGGGATCGCCCAGTCCGAGATTATAAAACTCGTAAAACTCGGGAGGCGGTTCACCGATGCTGTCGCACTTATTTACACAGAGGACAACGGGCTTTCCGCTTTTCTGGAGCATTGCCGCAACGTCATAGTCGCTGGCGGTAACTCCGCTTTTCAGGTCTGTCAGAAAGACAATAACGTCCGCTTTTTCGATAGCAAGCAGAGCCTGCCGCCTCATCTGCTTCAAGATCACGTCTTCGGAATTCGGCTCGATACCTCCCGTATCCACCAGCATAAATTCACGGTTACGCCATTCGCATTTGGAATAGATACGGTCACGGGTAACGCCCGGGGTGTCCTCAACTATTGAGATACGCTGTCCCACAAGCTTGTTGAACAGTGTGGATTTTCCGACGTTAGGACGTCCAACAACGGCAACAACGGGCAATGCCATAGAGATCATCTCCTTTTTTGAACGAATATCCAAATTTTAACTATTACTTTCAGATATTCCAACTATATTATCGAAAAGCTTTGCTCCGTCCTGGGGAGTAAGCCTGATTTTCACATTAAGTTTCTTTTCCAGCTGCGGCACAGTGGAATCATCGAGGAAAATATCACTTCCCCGCATAACCATTGACTCGGAGAGCAGCAGCGTTCCGCCAAGCTCCCTGCCTGTCAGCTGTTCGGCGAGATCCTGTCCCGTAAGCAGACCTGTCACGGTAATAGTATCTCCGAAAAAATTATTGATTATTTTGTAAACACGGCAGTTAAGTCCCGGATATTTTTTCTCCGCAGACCTTGCCAGCTCACTGATAAACTCATAAGCCGCCGCACCTGTCGCAATCGACACTTTGCGAAGCTTATGGGGCATTCTGTCGATCTCTTTCATTCTTCGGGAGAACTCGTCCTCCAGCGAACGCAGCATACCTACGCCGTTTTCATACTGAGGATAATCCTCGTAATAATCGTTATCGGGAATAGGCAGCCCTGCTGTCAGATAGAACTCATCGGCGGGAAAAACCAGACGTGTCCCGAAGCTTTCAAGAAATTTCTTCTGATATTCCTCAATAAGCTTTATGACCTCGGCGGCACCGTCCCTGTCAAACAGCTTCAGCGGATAGAGTCCCTCACGGAATTTCGTAAGTCCCACGGGAACGACAGCTACGCTTTTTACCGCAGGTGCAAGCTTTCCCAGATCATCAAGCGATCTTTTCAGCTCCTCACCGTCATTCAGCCCGGGACAGAGCACTATCTGGCAGTTCATACCGATGTCTGCATCAGCAAGCCGCTTAAGATATTTCAGCTTATCCCCCGCAAAACGGTTATTCATCATTTTGCAGCGAAGCTCGGGATTGGTTGTATGCACCGAAATGTTGACGTTCAGGTGCATTGAGATGATACGGTCAATATCCTCGTCCTTCATATTTGTCAGCGTCACATAATTTCCCTGCAAGAAAGACAGTCTCGCATCATCGTCCTTGAAATAGAGAGTTTCTCTCATTCCGGGGGGCATCTGGTCGATAAAGCAGAACACGCACTTGTTGGTGCAGCTTTGCTTATTATCCATCAGAAATGACTGAAACTCCATTCCGAGATCGTCATATTCGCTCTTGACGGTTTTCAGCACAATATGCTTATCCCACCGCCTGAGAACGAGGATAACGCTCTGCTCCGCCGAATAAAACATATAATCAAGAACGTCCCGAATACCGTGACCGTTCACCGAAACAAGAATGTCACCCTTTCTGACGCCTGCACGGTAAGCCGCAGAATTTTTTACAACGCCTGTTACCTCTACCGACATAAAACCTCCAAAAAAAAGAGGAGGATTGCTCCTCCTCTCAGCTTTGAGGAAGCTATGAATTATGCTTCCTTCTTCTTGATTACCTCAACGCCCTTATAGAATCCGCAGTTCTTGCAAACCTTGTGAGGAGCGGTCAGCTCTCCGCAGTTTGAGCATCTGGAAAATGCAGGTGTGTCCAGCTTCCATACAGCGGAACGTCTTTTGTCACGTCTGGCCTTAGAGACTTTTCTCTTTGGTACTGCCATTATTCAGCACCTCCTTATCTTTATTAACCATTACAGTTACATGCATTATCGTTCAAATTTGTTCCGCAGTGACAGCAAAGTCCCTTGCAGTCCTCCTTGCAGAGCATCTTTGACGGCAGCGACAGCAAAATGTCGGAAACAGCAAGCTCGTCCAGGTCAAGCTTATCGTCCTCGGTGACAATATACTCGTCATTATCCTCGGAATTGAGAGAACGGACAAGTATATGCTCGAAGCTAAAAGCATATTCCCTTTCAAACTCGCTCAGACATCTGTCGCATTCGGCTTTAAGAAGCACCTTTACGGAATAGGTGAGTGTAACTATTCCTGCACGGTTGACGACCTCAGCCGAAACAGATATAGGGGCTGAAAACGCATAGCCCTTAACGTAGTCAAGGCTTTCGGGCGAAATAAGGTAATCGGCACTGAGCTTTTCACCTATGATTTCGTAAATCTGCTTTAAATTCAGAACCATAATTCTCCCCTAAAATATCACAAATTACATTTTACCACAAAAATGTGTCGTTGTCAAGAGGTTTTAGACAATATATTTTTTAACATAATCGGGAAGGTCAGCAGCATCAGCAGAAACGGTGAATACTACCTCAACCTCGCTGCCCGAAAGGTTATCCAGCTTAACCAGCATATCAGCCAGAGCATCGAAATCCTGACCGCCGATCTTAAGGATAGAATCAACGAAAACTTCCTTTATGTCATAGTTGCCGGCCAGCATACCTGCAACAAATCCGTAGAACTTGTCATAGCTGTCAACGCCGTAATGCTCGGTGTCAACCAGTCTTACGCTGTGGTCGATGTCATATGTAAGCTTTGCACCCTTTTCGATACAAACAACGTTACCGCTTGTGTTTTTAACGGCTTTATTAATCATATCAATCAGTATCTTAGTTTTGCCTGTACCTTTTTTACCTGTGATAAGTTTTAACATATAAAACACTCCATTTCCGCCGTGAGGCTTCTGTTTTTATGGGGTATCCCCTGCCGCCTCCGTAACATTGGCGGCGGCTGTATAAAATGCACTTAGTGCACAAATACCGAATTAACTGAGCTTAGCTTCAAGAGCAGCCTTCTGATCCTCATAGCCGGGCTTGCCGAGAAGAGCAAACATATTCTTCTTGTAGCTTTCAACTCCGGGCTGATTGAAAGGATTAACGCCCAGCATATAACCGCTGACAGCACATGCCTTTTCAAAGAAGTAGATGAGGTAGCCGAGGCTCTTTTCAGTCGTATCCTCAAGCTCAAGGATAATGTTAGGCACTCCGCCCTCGGTATGAGCAAGCACCGTTCCCTCGAACGCCTTTCTGTTTACAACGGACATATTCTGATTTGTCAGGAAGTTAAGTCCGTCCAGATTTTCGGAATCGTTCTCCAGGAAAATATCGGTCTTGGGCTTCTTGATGTCAACAACTGTTTCAAACATTACTCTCGAACCGTCCTGAATGAACTGACCCATAGAGTGAAGGTCTGTGGAGAAGATAACGGAAGCAGGGAAAATACCCTTGTTATCCTTGCCCTCGCTCTCGCCGAAGAGCTGCTTGAACCACTCATTCATCATAGCGAAGGAAGGCTCATAGGAAACGAGCATTTCCACGCTTTTGCCCTTTCTGTAAAGTATATTTCTGATAGCAGCGTACTTGTAGCAGTCGTTTGCGTCGAAATCTGCTGTAAAGTCATTTTGAGCCTGCCTTGCACCTGCCATAAGAGCATCAATGTCACAGCCTGCAACAGCGATAGGCAGCAGACCAACTGCCGTAAGAACGGAGAAACGTCCTCCGACATCATCAGCAATAACGAAGGTTTCGTAGCCCTCTGTATCGGAAAGCTCCTTAAGAGTACCTCTCTTTGCATCGGTGGTAGCAAAAATTCTCTCCTTTGCACCCTCCTTGCCGTACTTGTCCTCAAGCAGCTTCTTGAAAATTCTGAAAGCAAGAGCAGGCTCGGTGGTAGTGCCCGACTTGGAGATGACATTTACGGAAATATCCTTGCCCTCGCAGAGGGAAAGCACCTCGCTGAGATGTGTGGAGCTGATGCTGTTGCCCACATAGTAGATCTCGGGTGTGTCCTTTTTAAGATTATTGTAAAGAGGTGACTTCAAGAACTCAATAGCAGCTCTTGCACCGAGATAGGAACCGCCGATGCCGATAACGATCAGCACATCGGAATTCTTCTTTATTTTCTCGGCAGCAGCCTTTATTCTTGCAAATTCTTCCTTATCATAATCGGTGGGAAGAGTGAGCCAGCCGAGAAAATCATTTCCCTGACCGCTTTTGCTTTCAAGAGTATTGGCAGCGAGCATAGCCTGAGCCTTAGCAGCCTCCATTTCGTGAGGAGCGATAAACTTCTCAAGATATTTTGTGTTAAGCTTTAAAGACATTTTTTATTCCTCCATAAAAACTTCCTTACTTTAATTTTACTATAAAACCGAGAATTTTGCAATATTTTTTGTAAACAATAATCGGAAACAGAAATTTTTGTAGATAATATCTAAAATGCAAATATATATTTTAGCAATTTTGACAACGAAAATTCTTGATTTTTTGCTTTCACATTGCTTTTTGCACATATATCGCCCCGATATACCAGCTTTCCGTCAAGGTAATAGAAAAGCTCTCCCAGCTTATCCCCCGCTTTCACGGGAGCATAAACGTATTCGGGATATGCCGCATAGCCTTCCAGCAGGCGAATTTTTCCGTTGGGGACAACTATCCGTATATCCTTATCATAAGCCGCCCTGACCTTTGCCGAAACGCCTCCCTTTACCCCGATATAGTCGGGAAAGTCCTCGGGAGCTTCGGGGGTTATGCAGGAATACGCCGAAAATCCGTGATCTAAAAGCTCTCTCGCCTTGGCAAACAGCTTATCCTTGTCGGAATATCCCAGCAAAGCAGCCACAAACATTTTCCCGTCCCTCTCGGCAGATACGGCAGCACAATACCCCGACTCCTCGGAATAGGAATATTTCAGTCCCGTACAGCCCTCATAGGTGCGGACAAGACGGTTTGTGTTGACTATCTGAGTTTCCCCGTTTCTGACATAATCGAGATATATGGAAAAAACAGGCTTCACCGCATCGAAACGCAGAAGCTCACAGGAAAGCTTCGCCATATCCCCTGCCGTGGAAACCGAATTTCCAAGCCCCGTTGAGTCGGCAAAGTGAGTACCGTTTAGTCCAAGCAGGGCGGCTTTGCTGTTCATCTGCTCGGTGAAATTTTCCTCCGAACCACTGAGATTTTCCGCTATGGTACAGGCTGCATCATTGGCGTTCCCGGGGATAGCCCCCTTCAGCAGGTCGCCGAGAGTCATTTTCTCCCCCTCGGTAAGCCATATCTCTGCACCGCCGAGAGAATTTGCGTGTGCAGAAGCGGTCATATTCTCGTCCAAAGAAGCCCGACCGTCCTCCACAGCCTCGGCAGCAAGCAGGGCGGTCATAAGCTTTGCAAGAGAG
This sequence comes from uncultured Ruminococcus sp., assembly GCA_964540575.1. Lineage (GTDB taxonomy): Bacteria > Bacillota > Clostridia > Oscillospirales > Ruminococcaceae > UMGS1889. The sequence goes on along the minus strand of CAZINI010000001.1, from coordinate 59,184 downwards.
CCGCAGGGCAGAATGGTATCTGCTCCGCTTTCCAAGATTATCGTCCCCGTTTCGGCTTCGGCAAGGGCAAATGTCCCCTCGGAATTTTCGGCAGAAACGGTAAACGAAAAGGCGTTTATGAACATCACAACAGCCGCAGCAGCTGCGGTAAATCTCAACTTCAAGGCGTACACTCCCCGCACTGTATTTTATAAAAACCGATAATAAAATAAAGCAATAACCTGACTTTGTTCGGTGATTTGCATTATCTCTATTTTATGCAGATAATGCAATAAAAATACAGCCGAAGATACAAGGAAAAGCCGCCCCGTAATCATAGGAAGCGTAAACTAAAACTTCCCGTCGGAGCGGCGGAATTTAATTGTTCTGTTGATCAGTCAACGATGAAAGGCTTGATCTTAGCGAAGAAAGCAGAAGCGTCATCGGTATGAGCCTCCAGAGCAATAGGCTTGGAAAGGTCAAGGCTGAAAATACCCATAATGGACTTAGCATCAACGGCATATCTGCCGGAGATCAGGTCAACATCATAATCGCACTGCGAAACGATGGAAACGAAGTTCTTTACATCATTGATAGTACCCAGCATAACAGTTGTCTTTTGCATAAAACATACCTCCTGCGTTAAATAACGTCTTATTTACCTTTCGGTACATTTATATAATACCAATAAAATCCGATTAAGTCAATAGATATTGCAAAAAAAAATTTTATATTGTATAATATAATAATCGGACGGGGCATCGAAATCCCGTCAATTGACACATTGCACAAATAAAGGATTGCATTTTTATGAACATTTACTTTTTTACCTTTGGCTGTAAGGTCAATCAATATGAAACGGAAAGCATACGGCAGTCACTGACCGCTGCGGGACACACTCCCTGTTCATCGGAAAATGAAGCTGAACTGTTCGTTATAAACAGCTGCACCGTTACTCATTCGGGAGATAAGAAGTGGCTGAAGCTTATGCGTAGGCTTCGTCGGGAATATCCCGAAAGCATAATACTGCTGACAGGCTGCTTTCCCCAAGCATTTCCCGAAAGGGCGGTGGAGCTTTCCGAAGCGGATATTGTCTGCGGTACAAAGGAGCGAAGCAGAATACCGAAGCTTATTGCGGAGCATATTGCAAGCCGTTCAAAGACAATTTCCGTTATCCCCCACAAGGTCGGAGATGCTTTCGAACGATCCGCAAACACGGAATTTCACGGACATACACGAGCCTTTGTGAAGATACAGGACGGCTGCGACAGATACTGCACCTACTGCATTATTCCCTATTCTCGTGGACATATACGTTCAAAGCCCCTTGACGAGCTGCGTTCGGAAACGGAAGCTCTCGCCGCCTCCGGATATAAGGAGGTAGTCCTTGTGGGAATAAACCTCTCTTTTTACGGTGCGGAGATGGGTCTGCGGCTGGCGGACGCCGCAGAGCTTGTCAGCAGCATTGACGGCATAGAACGTGTCCGCCTTGGCTCTCTTGAACCTGAGCTTATCACCGATGAAGATATAAAGCGGTTTGCTGCCATTCCAAAATTCTGCCCTCAATTTCACATTTCCCTGCAAAGCGGCTGTGACAGGACGCTTAAAGCTATGAACAGGCACTACACCTCCTCGGAATATTCCCGGCTTGCTCACAGACTCCGTGCCGCATTCCCCGACTGCTCGCTCACTACCGACATTATGACGGGCTTCCCGGGAGAAACGGAGGAGGATTTCTCCGAATCTCTGGAATTTGTCCGAAATATCGGATTTGCCGACGGTCATATCTTTCCATACTCACAAAGAATCGGCACAAGGGCTGCTGAAATGCCAAATCAGATTTCCGAGGAAATAAAAAACCGAAGAGCAGCGGAAATGACGGAAGTTATCCGTCAATCAAAAGTAAAATTTCTGGAAAAACAAGTAGGAAATATTTACCCCGTATTATTTGAAAAAGAAAAAAGTGTAAATTTTCATCAGGGGCACACTCCAAATCAGACTTTAGTAAAAATTTTTAGAGAAAATTCATCAAAAAGTTTGCGAAAACAGATTTTATATGTTAAAATAGAAAGGATAGAAGATGATCATGCCATCGGCAGGATCATTGAAAGTGCCGATCAATAATCGGCGGCATTTTCCAAATATATTTAAGGAGCGAAATTATATGCCAGTATTTCGTATTTATGTGGAAAAAAAGCCCGAGTTTGCTGTTGAAGCAAAGTCCTGCCTGAACGACCTGAAAACCGCTCTCAGAGTTGAGGGTATCGAAAGCGTTCGCATCTTGAACAGGTACGATGCGGAAAAGCTTTCCGAGGAGGATTTCCGCTTTGCAGTCCCCACGGTTTTTTCCGAGCCTGCTGTTGACAGAGTGTATTCCGAGCTGCCCGAAACGGCTGACGATGAGCGTATCTTTGCAGTCGAATATCTCCCGGGACAGTTTGACCAGCGTGCGGACTCCTGCTCACAGTGTATCCAGATCTTAACTCAGGGCGAGCGTTCCGTTATAAGAAATGCAAGAATTTATATCATTAAGGGAAATGTTTCCGATGAGGATTTTGCCCGCATCAAGGCGTATATCATCAACCCCGTTGAAAGCCGTGAGGCTTCCCTTGAAAAGGCTGATACTCTTTCCGTAAAATATGACATTCCCGAAAGCGTTGCAACACTTACCGATTTCACAAAGCTCGATGAACGTCAGCTTGCGGAATTTGTGGAAAAATTCGGGCTGGCAATGGACCTTGACGACATTAAATTCTGTCAGGCATATTTCAGAGATACCGAGAAGCGTGACCCCACTATCACCGAGATAAGAATGATCGACACCTACTGGTCCGACCACTGCCGTCACACCACATTCTCCACCATTATCGACAATGCGGATTTCAATGCGGATTACATTCAGAAAACCTATGAGGAATACATTAATATCCGAAATGAAATGGGCAGAAGCGACAAGCCCGTTACCCTTATGGATATTGCAACTCTTGCCGCTAAAAAGCTTAAAAAGGACGGCATTTTAAAGGATCTGGACGAGTCTGAGGAGATCAATGCATGCTCCGTAAAGATAAAGGTCGACGTGGACGGCGAGCTTCAGGACTGGCTGCTGATGTTCAAGAACGAAACTCACAACCACCCCACCGAAATAGAACCCTTCGGCGGTGCTGCTACCTGCCTTGGCGGTGCTATCCGTGACCCGCTGTCGGGACGTTCCTATGTTTATCAGGCAATGCGTGTAACAGGTGCGGCTAATCCCCTTGTTCCCGTTGAGGACACCATAAAGGGCAAGCTTCCTCAGAGAAAAATAACCGTCGGAGCAGCTAACGGTTACAGCTCCTACGGAAATCAGATAGGTCTTGCAACAGGTCACGTTTCCGAAGTATATCACCCCGGTTATGTGGCAAAGCGTCTTGAAATAGGTGCAGTTGTGGGTGCCGCTCCTGCGGAAAATGTTGTAAGAGAAGTTCCCAAGCCGGGAGATATTATCATTCTCTTGGGCGGACGCACGGGACGTGACGGCTGCGGCGGTGCAACAGGTTCTTCCAAGTCCCACACAATGGCATCTCTGGAGCATTGCGGTGCTGAAGTACAGAAAGGTAACGCTCCCGAGGAAAGAAAACTGCAAAGACTGTTCAGAAATCCCGAGGTCACAAAGATGATAAAACGCTGCAACGACTTCGGTGCAGGCGGCGTTTCCGTTGCTATCGGCGAGCTTACAGACGGTCTTGTTATCGACCTGAATAAGGTTCCGAAGAAATATGACGGTCTAGACGGCACCGAGCTTGCTATCTCCGAATCTCAGGAGCGTATGGCTGTTGTCGTTGCCCCCGAAAATGCAGATAAATTCATCGAAGAAGCAGGCAAGGAAAATCTCGAAGCAACAAAGGTTGCAGTAGCAGCAGCCGAACCCAGACTCAAAATGGAATGGAACGGCAAGGTCATCGTAGACCTTTCCAGAGAATTCCTCAATTCAAACGGTGCTGAGAAGCACACCGACGTTATGGTTCAGCTTCCCGTAACAAATCAGCTCCGCTCTTATACCGACAGCGAGGACAGCTGGTACACACTTATGTCCAACCTCAACGTATGCTCTCAGAAGGGTCTTGTTGAGCGTTTTGACTCAACTATCGGTGCAGGCACGGTGCTTATGCCTTATGCGGGAAAATATCAGCTTACACCTACTCAGGCTATGGCGGCAAAGATACCCGTTCTCAAGGGCGAAACAACTACCTGCTCAATTATGGGTTGGGGCTTTAACCCCTATCTGTCCGACAGAAGCCCCTATCACGGAGCGATGGCAGCAGTTATCGAGTCTATCGCAAAGGTCGTTGCGGCAGGCGGAAGCTACAAGAACTGCTGGCTCACATTCCAGGAATATTTTGAAAGAACTCAGAATAATCCTTCAAGATGGGGCAAGCCCTTCGCTGCTCTTCTGGGTGCATTCAAGGCACAGCTGGAGCTGGGCTGCGGAGCAATAGGCGGCAAGGACTCCATGTCGGGTACATTTGAAAATATAGACGTTCCCGCAACTCTCGTTTCCTTTGCGGTTTCCACTGCATCTTCAAAGCGAGTAATGTCGGGCGAATTTAAGAAGGCGGGCAACAAGGTCATTCTTATCACCCCCGAATATGACGAAAACAAGCTGCCCGTATTCTCCAGCATCAGAAGCTGCTTTGAAAAGGTAGAAAAGCTCATCACCGACGGACAGGCTCTCTCCGTATGGGCAGTAGGCTTCGGCGGCGTTGCAGAGGCTGTTGCAAAAATGTCCCTCGGAAATAAGATAGGCTTCCGTTTCGACAAAAAGCTGGACGACAGCAAGCTGTTCTATTCCAACTACGGCTCATTTGTTATTGAACTGAACGGCAATCCCTTCACTGTTGAACAGGTCATCGGTGAAACTATCGACAGCTATGTTATCGACTGCATCGACTATGTTGTTGATATGAACAAGGCACAGTCCGCTTGGGAGGACCGCCTTGAACCCGTATTCCCCTGCAATATCAATGTTGGCAATACAGAAGCTAAGAAGTTCACCTATGAATATGCAGAAAAGAGAACTTCCTCCGTCAAGGTCGCAAAGCCGAGAGTTCTTATCCCCGTATTCCCCGGCACAAACTGTGAATATGACACCGCAAGAGTATTTGAGCGTGCGGGTGCTGTTGCAGACGTGGCAGTTATCAAAAATCTGTCCGCCTCTGCTCTTGAGGACAGCGTAAGCTATGTTGAAAAGGCTATCAGAAATTCTCAGATAATTATGATACCAGGCGGATTCTCGGGCGGCGACGAGCCTGACGGTTCGGGCAAGTTCATCACTGCATTCTTCCGCAATCCCCGCATCAAGGACGCTGTACACGACCTGCTGGACAACAGAGATGGTCTTATGCTGGGTATCTGCAACGGCTTCCAGGCTCTTATCAAGCTGGGTCTTGTTCCCTTCGGAAGAATTGTTGATATGACCGATGATTCCCCCACACTGACCTTCAACACTATCGGCAGACATCAGTCTATGATGGTAAACACGAGAATTTCCTCCGTGAAATCTCCTTGGCTTGCGGGCTGTGAAACAGGCGATATTCACAGAATTGCTATCTCCCACGGCGAGGGACGCTTCGTTGCATCTCCCGACCTTATCGAAAAGCTTGCAGCCAACGGTCAGATCGCAACTCAGTACGTTGATATGAGCGGCGAACCTACCCTTGACATTCGCTTCAACCCCAACACTTCCATTGAAGCTATCGAAGGCATCACCTCTCCCGACGGACGTGTTCTCGGTAAAATGGGACACTCCGAGCGTATCGGCATAGACGTATGCAAGAACGTTTCGGGCGAAAAGGATCAGAAGATATTTGAAAGCGGAGTTAAGTATTTCAGCTAAAAGTAAAAATCAAATATACAAATAAAAAATGCCCCTGCTTTGGAAATTTCACAAAGCAGGGGCTTTCTGTCTGTCAATATTTATACATCGAAATATTCTCAAAGCCGTCCAGCAGCTTATCTATCATACCGAATGCCATTCCCGTTCCCTTTGCAACGCAGGACAGCGGATCGTCCGCCACACGGCAGGGAATTCCGATAGCCGAGGACATTATCTTGTCCAGACCGCCGATAAGGGCACCGCCGCCCGTCAGGATAATGCCGTTATTGTAAATATCTCCCACAAGCTCGGGAGGTGTCTGCTCCAGAACCTCCTTGGCAGCGTCCACAAACTCCTTGACAATCTCGATTATAGCATTGTAAATATCTATCTCCGAAATCTCCATCTGCTCGGGAAGTCCCCTGACAAGGTGTCTGCCCTTGATGACCATAGTTCGTTTTTCGCTGGGGTTATAGACGTTTGCAAGAGTGAACTTCGCTTGCTCCGCCGTTTTTTCGCCGATATACAGCTTATATGTGGACGCAATATACTTCGCTATTGCCTGATCTATCTTATTTCCCGCAAGCTTCAACGACTTTTTGGCAACACAGCCGTTCATAGAAAGCACCGCCACATCGGCAGTTCCTCCGCCTATATCCACGACCATATTTCCGTTAGGCTTGGAAATGTCAACACCCGCTCCCAGAAGTGCGGCAACAGGCTCTTCGATCAAATAGACCTTCCTTGAACCTGCATTTCTTGCCGCCTCGACCATTGCCCTGCTCTCCACATCGGTTATAATGGACGGAACGCAAAGAACTATCCTCGGGCGAACAAGCTGCCGTCCGCATACCTTTGTGATGCAAGCGGAGATCATCTGCTCAGCCATATTATGGTCGGAAATAACTCCGTCGCTAAGCGGACGCACCGCAACGATATACTCGGGAGTTCGTCCGATCATTCTGTAAGCGTCCTGACCCACAGCAAGCACCTGCTCGGTTTTCTTATTGAACGCCACAACAGACGGTTCGTTGAGAACAATTCCCTTCTTTCCCATGGTTATCATTATGTTGGCAGTACCAAGGTCTATTCCAATATCCATATTGTAAGACTTCCTTTCAAATGGAGGTGACAGCACCTGCAGCGGCATCTACCCTCAACGCTCCCAGCTCTTTCAGAAGCTTGCCGCATTTTATCATCGTTGAGCCTGTGGTTGTTATGTCATCGCATAAAAGCACGGTCATTCCGTCAATTCGCTTGTCATATGAAAAGAAAACTCTTTCGGCATTGACTGCACGTTCTTCACTGCCAAGGCTGTGCTGAAATTTTGACATGTATCTCTTTCCGATAATGCTCGTGTCGGAAACCGAACCGAGTCTTTCAGCCAGCTCCTTTGTCATAAGCTCCGCCTGATTATATCCCCTGATATGCTGTTTTACGGGATTCATCGGCACGGGGATTATCATATCATACTTGACGAAATCGTCCGAATTCTGTATCTTATACACCAGCATATCGCAGAGAATGCCGCCGAGATTTCGATTTGCGTGATATTTAAACGAAGCAAATGCGTCCTTGGCTTTCTCGTTATATACCATTGCGGAATAAAATCTCGTAAACGGTATCTCATTATCATTGCAGATGCAGCTCAAATGCCCGCATACCGAGCAAAAGCTGTTATCCGTCCAGCAAATATCGGAAAAGCAGCTGTCGCAGGAAAGCATATCCCACCTGACAGCCTTTCCGCAAAACGGGCATTTTGAGGGATAGAGCAGGTCAAGAAAAAATCTTGCTTTGCCTGTCCGCCTGTTAATTTGAGTTTCCATTTCCCCCAAGCTCCTCAACTATCATATTTTTCAGACAGGAATATCTGAGTGTGCGGCGGTCGTTCTTCACCATCCGCATAACAACATTCACCGAGCCGACAATAATAAGCCGCTGCTTTGCTCTTGTAACGGCAGTGTAGAGAAGATTTCGGTATAACAGCTTGTCAAATCCCCCGAGAAGCGGCAGGATAACGGCGTTGAACTCGCTGCCCTGACTTTTGTGTACGGTAACGGCATATGCAAGCTCTATCTGATCCAGCATATCAAAGGTGTATTCAGCCAGCCGTCCCTCGAAATCGATAAGAACAGTCCCCTCGGTACGCTTCACCTTGACAATTCTGCCAATATCTCCGTTAAATATGCCCGCACCGCTTTCATTCGCCTTTGACCAGAGTATGTCATAATTATTCCGTATCTGCATAACCTTGTCGTTATCCCGAAAGGTAAACAGCATACCCTTGACCTCCGAAAGCCGTTCCGACGGCGGATTTAACGCAGCCTGCAATGCCTTGTTAAGCTCCGCAGAACCCAGCATTCCCTTTCTTGACGGACACAGCACCTGAATATCCTCCGTAGGCGAATATCCGTAAGCCCTCGGCAGACGGTCACGGCAAAGCTCCACAACCGTATTTGCAGCATCGTTCACATTGAGCCGCTGCATAAAGAAGAAATCGTTGTCGGTGCGGGATAGATCGGGTGGATTTCCCGTAACAATAGCGTGGGCGTTGGTGATTATCAGGCTCTGCTGTGCCTGACGGAATATCTCCGTCAGCGACACAACCGTCAGGCAGCCGCTGTCTATCATATCCCGAAGCAGATTTCCCGCCCCGACCGAAGGCAGCTGGTCGCAGTCCCCCACCATTATAAGGCGGCAGGAAAGCTTCATAGCCCTCAACAGGCTTTCAAACAGCAGCACGTCCACCATTGACATTTCGTCCACTATCATAACATCGCAGTTTAGGGGATTTGTTTCGTTGTGGATAAATTTAAGGTTTCCGTCCGAACCGTAGCTGACCTCCAGCAGACGGTGAATGGTCTTTGCCTCGTAGCCCGTCAGGTCGGAAATACGCTTTGCCGCCCTGCCTGTGGGTGCGGCGATGACAACGTCCATTCCACGCTGCTCATAGAGTGAGATCATTGCCTTAAGAGTAGTAGTCTTTCCCGTTCCGGGGCCGCCCGTCAAAATGATAAAGCCCTGAGAAAGTGCCAGTGCGATAGCCTTTTTCTGAAGCTCCGCATACTCGATGCCCCTTGCCTTTTCCTCTATCTCGATAAGCTTGTAATAGTCGGTGCCCGTGTCCTTCAGGCAGTCGGACATGACCTTAAGCCGTGCGGCAATATAGCTTTCCGCCGTGAAATAGTCCTTAAGACAAATGAAACTTCTTTCGCCCTTTTTGTATTCGCAAAGCTCGTCCTCGGAAAGCATGGTCTGCAAACTCTTATCGATTATCTCGGGAGCGACATCAAGCAGTGTAATTGCGGTTTTCATAAGCTTATCTATGGGCAGACAGGTGTGCCCATTGAAGGTATTATGAATGAGAACATATGTCAATCCTGCATTTATTCGGCTGGTACTTTCCTTTGGTATACCCAGCTGAACGGCGATCGACTCCGCCTTTGAAAAGAGCACATCAATGCCCTCTTCGCATAGCCTATACGGATTTTCATCGATAATCTCCTTAGCATACTGTCCCCATCTTTTCCAGCAGGCAACAGCAACAGCAGGCGGCAGTGAAAACTGAGCAAAATATATCATCAGCGAACGTATTCCGAAGATACGCTGAAATTCAAGGGAAATGTTCTCCGCTTTGTCCTTGGTAATGCCCTTGACCTCTGTCAGACGGTGCGGTTCCCTTTCGATGACTTCCAGCGTGCTGTCGCCAAAAGCTTCAACAAGTCGCTTAGCAGTGGCTTTTCCGACACCCTTGACTATCCCCGAGGAAAGATATTTCAGAATAGCGGCGGAGGTTGCGGGAAGCCTCCGCTCACACATCTGTGCCTTAAACTGAACTCCGAACTTAGGGTGAGTAACGTACTCTCCCGTAAGTATAAGCTCCTCGCCCTCTTCAACGTTGCCCAGCTCACCTACTACGGTCACATAGTCCCCGCCCGCATCAAGGTCAAGGACTGTGTACCCATTTTCGGGATTTGAAAATCGCACCGAATCAACGCTGCCCTCAAGCTTTATGTACATCTTCCCCTCAGAGTTCAATATATCATCTCCCGAATACAAAAAATATTATACTACACTTTTCAGCAAATTGCAAGTTCTTACGAAAAATATTTCATTTTTCTATAAAATACCCGAAGTTAAATTATCGACGATCTCAAATCCGCCAACGTCCTCCATAAGCTTTTGGCAGATAGTCAGTGCTTCACATTCCCCGTCAATATTCCAAACGTAAATTTTCATAGCAGGGTCTATATCGGCAGTTTTTTGCAGCATCTCACGAACGGTCATTTCAATGTTATCGGTATCCCTTCTCAGCGGGATAACTATAAAAGCACCGCTTGAACCTTTATGCTTTCTCAGCAGGCTATGAACCAATTTATGCACTATCTCTATCAGAAAAGCCGCTGCCGCAACAATAAATAACGCTAAAAATGCCTCGCACATAGCACACACCTCCGATATATACTATGCCGAATGCAAATAAACGTCAACTATTTTAACGAAAATACAGAAAAAGGGCGGAAAATCCGCCCTTTAGTTTATGTGCCGTACAACGAACAGAACGTTTTATCAACCCTGAGCGTTCTGCTTTGCCTCAAGGTCTGCAAGAGCGTCACGTCTGGAAAGATTGATTCTTCCCTGATTGTCGATCTCCATTACCTTAACAACGATCTCATCGCCGATGGAAACAACGTCCTCAACCTTTTCAACTCTCTGACGGTCAAGCTTGGAAATGTGAACAAGTCCGTCCTTGCCGGGAGCGATCTCAACAAATGCACCGAAGTTCATCAGGCGAACTACCTTGCCCTTGTAGATAGCACCTATTTCGGGGTCATTTGCGATAGTGTTGATTATCTGGATAGCCTTCTTAGCACCGTCCATATCAACACCCGAAACAAATACATTACCCTCATCGTTAATGTCGATCTTTACGCCGCAGTCAGCAGAGATCTTCTGAATGACCTTACCGCCCTGACCGATAACTTCACGTATCTTATCAACGGGAACCTTGGTCTGAAGCATCTTGGGAGCGTACTTGCCAACGGTTTCTCTGGGCTGAGGAATAGCCTTCAGCATTATCTCGTCAAGGATATAAATTCTTGCCTTTCTGGTCTTTTCAAAGGCTTCCTTGATGATAGCGGGAGTAAGACCGTCAACCTTAATATCCACCTGAATAGCGGTGATACCCTTGTGAGTACCGCCTACCTTAAAGTCCATATCGCCGAAGAAGTCCTCAAGGCCCTGAATATCAACCATAGTCATAAAGTCATCACCATCGGTGATAAGACCGCAGGAAATACCTGCAACGGGAGCCTTAATGGGAACACCGGCGTCCATAAGAGCAAGTGTAGAGCCGCAGATAGAGCCCTGAGAAGTAGAACCGTTGGAGGAAAGCACCTCGGAAACGAGTCTGAGTGCATAGGGGAATTCCTCAACGGAAGGAATAACGGGTTCAAGTGCTCTTTCAGCCAGTGCACCGTGACCGATCTCACGGCGTCCGGGACCTCTGGAGGGCTTTGTTTCACCAACCGAATAGGAGGGGAAATTATAGTGGTGCATATATCTCTTGGTATCTTCCTCGTCAAGACCGTCGATCCTCTGAGCATCGCTTACAGGACCGAGGGTAGCAACAGTAAGAACCTGAGTCTGACCTCTGGTGAACAGACCCGAACCGTGAACTCTGGGAAGAACACCGACCTCAGCAGCAAGAGGACGAATTTCGTCGATCTGTCTGCCGTCAACACGCTTGCCCTGCTTGAGCCACTCTCTTACGATCTTCTTCTGAAGCTTATAGATACACTCGTCGATCATAGGAATTCTCTCGGAGTTTTCCTCGTCGAACTTAGCGTGAATGTCATCCTTAATGGGAGAAAGTCTTTCTTCTCTGATATTCTTGTCGTTGGTATCGAGAGCGAACTTTACTCTGTCGGAAGCGAATGCTTCGATAGCGTCAAACAGCTCGTGGTCAACCTCCATAGACTCAAATTCAAACTTCTTCTTGCCGATCTGAGCCTGAATATCGCTGATAAAGGAAACTATCTTCTTGATCTCCTCGTGACCCTTGAGGATAGCTTCAAGCATGGTGTCCTCGGGAACCTGATCTGCACCTGCTTCGATCATAACGATCTTTTCCATTGTGCCTGCAACGGTAAGGTTCAGCTTGGACTTTGCTCTCTGGTCAAGAGTAGGATTGAGCACGATCTCGTCATCTACAAGACCAACGCTGATACCGCCGATAGGTCCGTTCCAAGGAATATTGGAAATGGACAGTGCCACGGAAGTAGCTATCATACCGGTTATTTCGGGAGAATTATCGGGGTCTACCGCAAGAACAGTCATAACAACGGAAACGTCGTTTCTCATATCCTTGGGGAAAAGAGGTCTGATGGGACGGTCAACAACTCTGGAAGTCAGGATAGCCTTTTCGGAGGGCTTGCCCTCTCTCTTCATAAACGAGCCGGGGATACGTCCGACGGAATAAAGTCTTTCCTCATAGTCAACGGACAGAGGGAAGAAATCGATGCCCTCTCTGGGCTTTTCGCTTGCGGTGACGTTAGCCATAACAACTGTTTCGCCGTAGCGTACCCAGCATGAGCCGTTGGAAAGCTCGCAAGTCTTGCCTGTTTCAACGGTCAGCTCTCTGCCTGCATAGGTTGTTTTGAATACTCTGTGATTTTCAAACATAAACTGCCTCCATAATTCAAATTTTTAGTTTCAAACGGCAGCAGCTTTAGCAATAAATCCTGAATTTCCGCAAAAATCCACGATTTAATGCTAAAATATCTACTGCTTTTTGAAACACGGAAAGGCAGAAGGGAAAATTTCTTTCCCTCTGCCCCCGATTTAGCACAAAAATTACTTACGAATACCCAGCTTCTCGATGATAGCACGGTATCTCTCAATATCTGTCTTCATCAGATAGTTGAGGAGGTTACGTCTGTGACCAACCATCTTGAACAGACCTCTTCTGGAGTGGTGATCCTTCTTGTGAGTCTTAAGATGTTCGGTGAGGTCGCTGATTCTCTTGGTGAGGATTGCGATCTGAACCTCGGGCGAACCTGTGTCGGTCTCGCTCAGTCTGTACTTTTCGATAATAGCGGTTTTCTCGTCTTTCTGCATCATAGCAAAACACCTCTTCTAAAATATTTTCCTGTGCCCAGGCAGTCGGCAGGCATTATTCCCCAAAAAGGGGCGTGACCCGAAAGCTTAGAACACGGATAATGTGTTTATCAAACACAACTCTAACATTATAACACACAAATTCGAATTTGTAAAGGGCAAATTGAAATTTTTTCAATTTATTTATATTTTACCCATCAGGAGATAGTTTTATGCCTCTTTTTGCCCTCGATGGGAGCTTCCTTTCCGCCCATATCAACGAAAATACTGTCCTCGGGGTCAAGGGGTTTAAGATAATCATACTCGGGATTATCCTCACCTCTCTGCTCATAGTACGGGTCGATAACATACTTTTGGATAATGGGATAGCTGTTGAAAACGCTGACATATCCCAAAAGGCTGAAAATGAATATCGGCAGGACGATTATATTCAGAACGCTGACAAACACCGTAGAAACGAAAGTAAGTCCCAGAACAAGTGCAAATATCAGCAGAGTGATGATATTCGTTTTAAGTCCCAGACAGGTCAGGAAAAAGGAATTTTTCAGTATATCCGAAAGCGACAGGTCGACCGACACCAGCATTGGGAATATGTAAAAATTCATCATCAGAAAGGTAAATCCCAAAATAGCGGAGATAACGCTCAGTGCATAGAAGAAAACCGTGTTTCCCGTAGTTTCTGCCATTTGCGGATATATCCTCAGTCCCACAATTACGCCGCTGAACACGATAATATCAATGATGCCTATGGGGAACGCCTGCTTGAAATTCTTGGAAAATCCGCTCCAGAAATCCGACAGAACATCGCACGGTCTTTCCATCGAATAGAGCTTTAAAACCTTCGTCATTCCCGCAATTGCAGGGCCTATGGTAATGATCGGCAGGCAGCAGATAAATGTAAGAAAATTAAGCCCGATAAGCTTCCAAAACTTTCTGAAATAAAGCTCAATAAACCTGAAAAAAGGCTTTTTTTGAGGTGCGTTTTTCTCAACGCCCGCTCCCGCCTTGGTATAGTCACCGAATAATGCCAAATTTTACAACTCCTTAAATTTTCTAACCCCTGCTTCCCCATTTATTTTCGGGAAATTTTACTTCCGCTGAACTGTGACTGTCCGTTAACCGAAAAGATAGACCGACACAGCAGCATGAGCAACACCGCATACAGCAGAGCAGATAACAGCAGCCGCCGCAAAAACAGCAAATCTCGCCAGATACAGCCGAACATCAGGCTGCGGACGGATAACAGCACCGCCTGAAAAGAACATTACCCTTGCACACTGTCCCGAGAAAAGCACCGCTTCCGCAGCCGCCGCCGCAAGGATAAACGAGCTTACCGCCGCCTCGCAGACGGAAACCGCAAGCATTGCCGCCGCTCCCCGTCCGCCGTCTGCCGCAAGGGAGTACAAATGTGAAAGCAGCACACCTGTGCCTATTCCCCGAAACAGCACTACCGCAGCGGTCAGCGGCTGAAACACCGTTCCAAAGCCCAAAAAGAATACTGCCGCAATAAACACCGCCGTTCCGAAAACAGAACGGCTCACAGCCGCACCAACCTCGTAAGCTCCGCCGTTTGTGGGGACAAATCCGCTTACAGCCGCAGTAATACCGCTGTTGTCCGCATAAGCCGCCGTCCCCGCCGCAATACCTATAATAAGTATTATCACCATCAGGGACATTACGATTTTTCTGCCCGAATATGCATTACCGTCCGTCATCTTAACACCCTCCGCTTTCTCGGCAAATATGCCTGTCCATTCAAATTATATGAACGGAAAGCGGCAAACAGAACAGAAGGCTTCATATCCAAACAGATGAAAAATTACTTAGAAAGCTCAAAAGCCCTCTTGGTGCAGCTTTCACAGCATCTGCGGACAACGCCCAGCAGATTGCCGTCGTAAAGCTCGTCAAGGCCCTTGAGAGTAGTTCCTCCCGGGGACGAAACCATCTTTATAAGCTCGTCAACGGTCTTGCCCGAATCGGTAAGCATCTTTGCCGACCCGATAAGGCTTTGTGCAAACAGTTCGAGAGCTGCCTTGCCGTCTATCCCCTCGGAAACCGCATAATCAACAAAGCCCTTTGCAAACAGATAGATAAATGCGGGGCTGCTGCCGTTTACAGCAATGATCTCCTTCATTTTGTTCTCGGGAACTACAGCTGTGACGCCGCCCGTTTCAAAAATTTCACGGACAACAGCAAACTCATCGTCCGAAACATGAGCACATTTTGCAAGAGCAGTCGCACCCTCTCCCAAAAGGAACGGAGTGTTTGGCATAACCAGCACTACCTTTGCCCCGGGAATAGTGGAGCTTCTGATATAATCCGCAGTAATTCCCGCAGCAATGGAAACAATGACCTTATCCTCGGTGATACTGCCCTTTATCTCCTCCAGCAGCTCTCCGAAATTCTGAGGTTTTACTGCCAAGAAAATGTATTTGGAGCTTTCGGCGACCTCACAGGCGGTTTTGCAGGGAGATACACCGAATTCCGCCAAAGAAGCAAGCTTATCGGCAAAACTGTCAAATGCACAGACCTCCACCTTTTCTGAAAGACGAAGGCTGATGCCTTTCATAATAGCAGAGCCCATATTTCCCGCTCCAATGAAACCTACCTTGACTTTTTCACCGTTTATAAAAGCTGACATAAAAATCACTCCTTTTAAGAATAAAAATCCACTTGCAAATATTATACAACGTTCTGTACAATTTAGCAAGTGGTTTTTTGTAATTTTTATGTTGTTAACTATCTATTGTTATTATAAATCAGCAAAAATAGTTCATTAATAACAAATACATGGAGAAATTTTAATTACGTTTCTGAACATATGTCACTTTTCAAAACTCGGACGCATTTTTCCTCCGAAAACACGGCGGTACGCCGTCTGGGCAGCGGGAAGAAGCACCGAGATCATCAGAAGCTCTATCGGAAGCATAACGGCATTCTTGATAACACGAGGAGTCATCCAGATACGGAACGCATCCCATTCCGAAGCCGACATAAACGGGAAATTCGGGTTTGTATAGCTATAATACAAAACAGCTGAATTAAGTATCAGATTTCCGAAAATTACAGCGATCACTCTCGAGATCACACCTGCTGTAATAAGCGAGCGTCCTGTTGCCTTCTTGTAAAGGAACACTCCATAGATAGCAGCCATAATGATCTTTACGGCAAGCAGTCCAAGATTGTAATCTCTTGCCTTATAGCCATCGAGAAAATATCCTATAATATCGACACCGATATTTGCAATTATCGTAACTGTGGGGCCATAGAGCATAGCAATTATCATTATTCCGATAAACGCAAATGTAATTCTCAGATCCTGCGTTATGTTTATAGCAAGATTACGAATAACGATGGATAATGCCATCATCATTGCCGTAACAGTCAGGCAGGATACCTTCTTCATCTCATTAGCTGAATCTTTGAACATAGAAAAAAAGCTTTTCATTTAAATACCTCCTTAAAATTTGCGGACAAAACTGCCTTGGCATATTTTACAGAGGAAAATGAAAAGCTCTATAACATATGCACCAGCGGGATGCGGCAGATGAACCGCAAGGCGTAATGCCTTTTCGTCCGAACGACAACTCCCCGTTCGTTCGGCACTGATACCAAACACTATTCAAAATGAGTGTTCGGTATTACGCTCATCTGCCTACTCTGTTGCAGGATACGCCCCATCGGACGCATCTCTGTAATAGTCGAATTTATATCAGAAAGAGATCTGATTGGAAAGATTGTAGAGATCTGTTTCGAAAGGCTTCTTCATGGAAAGAGCTTCCTGAATATCAACGTCGATAATCTCATCCTTCTTCATACCTACAACTCTGTTGCCGATGCCCTTTTCGAGCAGGTCAACAGCATAAGCACCCATACGGCTTGCTGCAACTCTGTCACGAACCGTAGGCGATCCGCCTCTCTGAACGTGACCGAGGATAGTAGCTCTGGACTCGATTCCTGTTCTTGCCTGAATTTCCTTAGCAAGCTCCTCGGAATGACCAACGCCCTCGGAAACTACGATAATAAAGTGCTTCTTGCCGGAAGCCTTGGACTTGAGTATCTTCTCAACGATCTCATCGGTAGTAATGGGCATTTCAGGAACAACAACAGCGATAGCTCCAACTGCAACGCCTGTATTTACGGCAATGTAGCCTGCATTTCTTCCCATGACCTCAACAAGGCTGCAGCGTTCATGGGACTGAGCAGTATCTCTGATCTTGTCAACCATTTCCATAGCTGTGTTCATAGCAGTGTCATAACCGATAGTATAGTCTGTGCACTGAATATCGTTATCGATAGTGCCGGGCAGACCAACACAGGGAACGCCTGCTGCGGACAGATCGGCAGCACCTCTGAATGAACCGTCACCGCCGATTACAACGATACCGTCAAGACCCAGTTCAACGCACTTATCTCTAGCCTTTAAAACGCCTGCCTGTTCCTTGAATTCAAGGCATCGAGCGGTGTAAAGGATAGTGCCGCCTCTCTGGATAATGTCAGAAACGCTTCTTTCGGTCAGCTCTCTTGTTTCGCCGTTGATAAGGCCGTTATAGCCTCTCTCGATACCGATGACCTTCATTCCCTTGGCGATAGCAGCTCTGGTCACAGCTCTGACAGCTGCGTTCATTCCGGGCGAATCGCCGCCGCTAGTAAGAATACCAATAGTCTTTGCCATATTTAACCCTCCATATTAAAGCGTCAAACGTTTTAACAAAACAAATTAAACGTTTACGTTGCTATACGAAATCACATTACAAAGTTAATTTTACAACATATTTAACTAAATGTCAAGGCGTTTGTCAAGGATTTAACATTTTTTTCGCAATTAGCTCCATTTGCCCGAAATTTATGCATTTTTTTCCATATTGCACAATGCATTCCGTCAGACAGATATGATTACAGACTGCCAAGCTCAACAAAAACATTCTGTCTGCCCGCAAGCCTGCAAACGGTTTTCAGAAACTCACCATCAATATTTATTCCTGAAATATTTTTAGGAGATAATTTCCTTTTAGACGGTTCCAGACAGAAGATAAGTTTTCCGCTGCCGGGCTTTTGCAATGCTGCTTTCAAAACAGCTTCCATCTTTACAGTATCATTGTCGTTCAATCTAATGTAAAGTTTCTTATCTTTACACATATTCTCCATCTCAGTCCGAGAAATGATACGCTCGGCAAGCAGCTTAGGTTCATCGTCCTTTATGGATATTTTACCCGAAACAAAGCTGGGAATACCGTTTTCATCGGATTTGATAATATTTCTGCTTTCCTTGAAAACCTCGGGGAATACGATGCACTCCATCTCCCCTGTTTTGTCCTCTATCTTTGTGAAAGCCATCTGAGAGCCGTTTTTTGTATTATAAAGCTTAAAGACTTGCCACGTTACGGCGACTAAAACCTTTTTTCCGTCAATAGTGCCGCTGCCGTTTTCGGCGGCACACAGTATGGAATTTATATCTGTGACCCGCAGTGCTGCGGCATAATTGTCAACCGAATCGAGCGGATGACCCGAAATATATATTCCTGTAATTTCCTTTTCCATTTTCAGCCGAACTTCGTCGGGATATTCGGGCTTTTCTTCAAGAACACCGTCAGAACCCGTATTTTCAGAAGCTGTACCGAAAAAGTCCATCTGTCCCTCAATGTTGCGGCGAATGCTGTCCCTGCCGTCCTCAAATAAGCTCTCGTAGTTGTCCATAAGCGTGCGGCGGGTATATCCCAGACTGTCGAAAGCACCGCATTTTATAAGGCTTTCAAAGGCTCGCTTGTTGAAATCCCTGCCCTGCATACGGCGGCAGAAATCCTGAATACTCACAAAAGCACCCGAACGGCGTGCTTCGAGTATCCCCGAAATAACTCCCCTGCCAACGCCCTTTACAGCCAGCAAAGCAAAGCGTATCCCCCCATCGACGGAAGCAAAGCCCCCCATACTCTCGTTAATATCGGGAGATAGCACCTTGACGCCCGCACTCTCGCTGCCGGAGATATACTCGATAAGCTTTCCTGTATTTTCCAGAACACTGGTCATCAGTGCAGCCATATATTCCTTGAAGTAGTGCCGTTTCAGATAAGCAGTCTGATATGCAACAAGAGAATAAGCGGCGGCGTGGGACTTGTTGAATGCGTATGATGCAAAGCCCGCCATTTCATCGAAAACAGCGTTTGCCGTTTCCTTGGGAACGCCATTTTTCACCGAACCTTCAACGAATATCTCCCGTTCCTTTTCCATAACATCGTGCTTTTTCTTTGCCATCGCACGGCGGACGAGGTCAGCTCTTCCATAGGAATAACCCGCCATTTTTCGGCATATTTCCATGACCTGCTCCTGATAAACGATACAGCCGCAGGTGACATTTAAGATATTTTCCAAAATAGGGTGTGCATAGGTTATCTTCTCTGGGTGCTCCCTGTTTTCGATATATTTTGGAATACTGTCCATAGGTCCGGGACGGTATAGCGACAGTGCCGCCGTCAGATCCTCGATAGAACGGGGCTTCATCTTCGTCAGCACCTGCCGCATACCATCGCTTTCAAACTGAAAAACACCCAGCGTATCTCCCTTTGACATCATCTCAAAGGTTTCGGGGTCATTTTCGGGAATTGCGGAAACGGAAAAATTCGGGTCTTGCTTTCTGACCGCCTTTTCGCAGTCGCTTATGACTGTTAAGTTGCGAAGTCCCAGAAAATCCATTTTCAGAAGTCCCAGAGATTCCAGAACAGTCATAGTGTACTGTGTTACCGATGAACTGCCGTCAGCCTTGTAAAGGGGAACATAGTCCCGCAGAGGTCTGTCCGCAATCACGACCCCCGCCGCATGCGTAGAAGCGTGACGGGGCATGCCCTCCAGCCGCATAGCTGCCGAAATTATCTCCCGAACCTTGCTGTCGGAATCATACAATTCCTTCAGCTCGGGACTTTCCTTAAGTGCCCTCTCCAATGTAACGTGTATTCCGAACGGGATAAGCTTAGAGATCTTATCCGAAAGCTGATAAGGAGCGTTCATCACCCTGGCAACGTCCTTGACAGCCGCCTTTGCCGCCATTGTACCGAAGGTGATTATCTGTGCGACCCTGTCATCGCCGTATTTTCGGATAACGTAATCTATTACCTCCTGCCTTCGCTCATAGCAGAAGTCAATATCGAAATCGGGCATAGAAACTCGCTCGGGATTGAGAAAACGTTCAAACAGCAGATTATATTTCAGCGGGTCGATGCCCGTAATACCGATGCAGTACGCCGCCAGACTTCCCGCTCCCGAACCTCGTCCGGGTCCAACGGGAATTTTCTGCTCCTTTGCAAATCTGATAAAATCCCACACTATAAGATAGTAGTCGGTAAATCCCATTTTCTTTATAACGTCCAGCTCGTAGTTCAGCCGTTCGATTGCTTTTTCCGACGGAGTACCGTACCGCTTTTTCAGACCCTTAAAGCAAAGTGCGGTAAAAAATTCCTCATTGTTGTCAACGCCGCTCATAACGAACTTCGGCAGCTTTATTTTGCCAAATTCAAACTCCACATTGCACCGTTCGGCGATTTTTACAGTATTATCCACCGCTTCGGGACAATATGCAAAAAGCTTCCGCATCTCCTCCTCGGATTTCATATAAAATTCCTCCGTTGGAAACGCCAGCGGCGACGGCTCATCAAGCAGAGTATTCGTCTGAATTGCAATGAGTATCTTCTGCACGGACGCATCGTTCTTTTTTATATAGTGAACATCGTTCGTGGCAGCACATGGAATTCCCAGCTTTTCCGAAAGCTTTAACAGCGTCCCGATAACTCTCTTTTCCTCGGAAATTCCGTGATCCTGTATCTCGAAATAGTAATTTTCTGCCCCAAAGGTTTCCTTATAGAATAAAGCCGCCTCCTCGGCAGCTTCAATGTCATTATTCAGAATATTTCTCTGCACCTCTCCCGCAATACATCCCGACAACGCAATAAGTCCGCCGCTGTACCGCCTGAGAAGCTCCCTGTCCACCCTCGGCTTGCCGTAAAATCCCTCGGTATAGCCGTAGGAAACAAGCTTTATGAGATTTTCATAGCCGCTGCTGTCCCTGCAAAGCAGTATCAGATGGTACGGCTTGCTGTCCTTTATCCTGTCGAATCTGCTTGCGGGGGCAACATAGACCTCGCAGCCGATAATTGGCTTTATCCCCTGCTTCTTGCATTCGTTATAAAACTCAATTGCCCCAAACATTACGCCGTGGTCGGTTATTGCAGCAGCTGTTTGCCCGACAGATTTTGCATATTCCGCTATCTCCTTGATACGGCAGGCACCGTCCAGCAGACTGTATTCGGAATGCAGATGAAGATGGACAAATCCGCTCAAAGCTTCTCACCTCGCATATTTATTTCCACTTCCTCGGGATATTCCTCCCGAAGCCTGTCCGCAATATCCGAGATACGCTTCAGCCGATGATTTATACCAGAACGTCCGATAGGTTTTGACAGCATCTCCCCCAGCTCTTTCAGAGAAAACTCGGGATTGTCCATACGCACGATAGCCATCTCGTAAAGCTCGGACGGCAGCGAGTCAAGTCCCTCGGTTTTTTCGATAAACAAAATGTCCTCAATCTGCTTTTCCGCCGCTCTTATAATTCGGTCAATATTGGCGGAATCGCAGTTGGCAATGCGATTTGCCTTGTTCCGCACGTCCTTTAATATTTTAACGTTCATCAGTTCAAGAGATGAATTTGTGGCTCCCATAATGGTCAGCAAGTCCTCGATAGACTCACTTCCCTTTATGTAAAGCACATACGCACCCTTTCTGACCGTAGAATTGACCGTCAACCCCATTGAAAGAAGCATATCCGACAGATCATCGCAAAGCTCCTTATATGGTATGACAAATTCCAGATGATATTCCTTGTTGGGGTCGATAATGCTCCCGCAGGACAAAAATGCCCCCGAAAGGAACGCAAACACATTGTTATTGTTGATTATCTCTCCCTGTATACGATGGATAAGCGTTCGGCTGGAAATTCTGAAACGATATATTATCTCCTCAATATTTTCCGTTTCATCGACCGAAAGCGTGTAAAGGACAGTGCCGTTTTTCTTTGTATTCTCCGATACGGAAACGGTTTTTTTCCGCCCCAAAAGGTCGTCCGTAAGAGAAATGAAGGTGTCCGCCACAAGCTTGTTTTCCGTCTGAAAAACCAGTCCCTCGGCAGAAAAATGCTTGCAGAAGAGTATCATTCCGTAAAGGCAGGCGTACTTCTTGTCGCTGTCGGTCAGGTGCTGAGTAAGCTCCCTTTTGACCTCCGAGGAAAAGGAGGTGGTTTTTACCTCTGTACTCATTATGGAAAAATCCTTCCTATCTGTCCTTAGTAATATCCTTGTGGCAGATCCGAGCCTTTATCCCCTTTTCGGTCAGATGACGGAACATTGCCTCGGCAAACGTTACCGAACGATGCTTTCCGCCCGTGCAGCCGAATGCAATAACTAGCTGACATTTTCCCTCGTGGATATAAAGCGGGATAAGAAAATCTATCATATCCGTAAGCTTTTCCAGAAGCTTTTGGGACTGTTCAAAGGAAAGCACATAATCACTGACGCAGCTTTCAAGACCCGTATGCTCCTTAAGCTCGGGAATATAGTAAGGATTAGGCAGACATCTCACGTCAAAAACCAGATCCGCATCTCGGCAATAACCGTACTTGAAGCCGAAGGACATAACCTTCACAAGCATAGAATCGGACGCATTGTCAAGGAATGTAGTCTTGATATTCTCTTTCAGCTGACCGATAGTCATATCGCTTGTGTCTATGTAAAAATTTGCAGCTTCTCTTACCGTGGACAGCACCTCACGCTCAAATGCTATCGCTCTGGACATACTGCCGTGTGCCTTTTCGTCCAGCGGATGCTTTCTTCTGGTTTCCTTGTAGCGTTTGCAAAGCACCTCATCGGAAGCGTCAAGGAACAGAATGCTTGCTTCTATCCCCTGCTGTTTCAGGCTTTCAAGGCTTTTTCCCAGCTCAAGAAACATATCTCCGCCTCGTATGTCGGTAACGATAGCTATCTTGTCAAGCTGTCCCCCCGACTGCATACAAATATCCACAAACTTTGAGATGAGTATGGGCGGCATATTGTCCACACAGTAAAAGCCGATGTCCTCAAGAGCGTCCACCGCACCCGATTTTCCCGAGCCCGACATTCCCGTAACTATCAGAAACTGCATATTCATCTATCCTTTCCCAAAATGTTTTTATCCGATTATAACAGGCTCACATTCAAGCTTGCAGCCTGTTTTTTCATAAACCTCGTCCTGTACAATTTTTATTAGTGCCATCAAATCGTCAAATGTGGCATTCCCCTTGTTGACAATAAATCCTGCATGCTTTTCGCTGACCT
Source organism: uncultured Ruminococcus sp. (assembly GCA_964540575.1). Classification (GTDB taxonomy): domain Bacteria; phylum Bacillota; class Clostridia; order Oscillospirales; family Ruminococcaceae; genus UMGS1889. The sequence continues at coordinate 35,883 of CAZINI010000001.1, read as the reverse complement.
GTGCATCACCCACTGAGCGTCCTTTCAGTCCGCACTGATCTATTAGCAGCGACGCATAGCTTCCCTCGGGACGCTTGAATGTGCTGCCCGCACTGGGATATTCCAAGGGCTGCTTTGACCTGCGGCGTTCCATCAAGTCGTCCATTTTCGCTTTTATTTCAGACGGTTCTCCCTTTTTCAGTTCAAATTCGGCGGACAGAATAATGCTGTCCCCACCGCTGAAACGGCTTTTTCGATATGACATTTCCAGCTCATCACGGGAATATTCCCCAATGCTGCCATCGGGCAGAACAGCTCTCACCCTGACAATGACATCTGCCGTTTCTCCACCGTAAGCACCTGCATTCATATACACCGCACCGCCAACAGAACCCGGGATACCATAAGCAAATTCCAGCCCCGACAGCCCCTCACGCATAGCCGCCGCAGACAGTCCCGTAAAGGACGCACCCGCTCCCGCTGTGACACGGCAGCCGTCAAAGCTTATCTCCGAAAGCTCATCGCCGAAAACGAAAACTATCCCGTCAATTTTCCCGTCCGAAACTATAAGATTTGAGCCTTTTCCGAAAATATAGTACGGTATTTTCAGTTCACGGCAAAGGAGCGGAAGCTCGCAGCAGGCTTTTTCACAGGACAGCACGATGACGCCATCACAGCTGCCGCCTATCTTGAAGGTAGTATAATTTTTCAGGGACGGTTCTCGGCGTACCTCGCAGCCAAGCCGTTCTGCCGCTTCAAATATTCTGTTCAGACTGTCCATATGATACCCGCCTTAATTCGATTTGCCGAAAAGCTGTCGGCATATTTACAATATATTCCAAATGGGGCATATTATACACGAAAGTCAGACGATATTTCTTCCTCTTTTTTCGTTGATAAACCGCCTGAGCCTGTCCCAATCGGCGTTTAAGATAAGCCTTTCGGGGAATGATATTTCTTCAAGCATCTGCTTTGAAAGGGGAACTTCTCCCGTCAGCTCACAGTAATGCCCATCACTGTTTACCACAATGGGACATTCCATCTTCTTGCAAATTTCAGCTATTTTTCGGAAATTATCCGCAGTGCCCTTCCATTTTATGCTGCTTTCGTTGATCTCCACAAGCTTTCCGCATTCCTTGAATTTAGCAATGCACTGCTCATAATCAAAGGGAAAAGCCAGCGTCCCCGGGTGACCGATAACGTCCACCAGCTGATTTTCGGCGACTTTGAGATAAGTGTTGGTTATCTGCTCCACCGTTCCCTCCTTAAGCATATCCCGATGAATGGAAGCGATTATCCAGTCCAATGCCGCACATTCATTTTCGGGGAAATCAATGTTTCCATCGTAATCTATAATGCTGGATTCCGCACCGTATATGATGCTGACACCCTTTATTTTTCTGGGAATAGCCTTTTTCAGATTATGGAAATGCCATATGTGAGGAGCATCGGTGTTTCCCGGTGTGTGGTCGGTAATTGCAACTGCTTTAAGTCCCTTTTCGGCAGCACAGGTGGCTATCTCCATTATAGTCGAATAGCCATGAGTAGACGCCACCGTATGACAATGGGTATCTGCTTCGATAAACATTTTTGACCTCCGCTAAATAATCAATAAATATCCCACTTTTTGACGGAATCCTTACGCTCCATATCAAGACCGAGATTGTCCAGCAACTCCTGAGCGGCATTGTATCCCATCTTCTTCTGACGGTTGTTCATAGCCGCAACTTCAAGAATGACCGCAAGATTACGTCCCGGCTTAACGGGGATAACATTGCAGGGAACATTTACACCGAGAATTGACGTGTATTCGTTATCCACACCCATACGGTCGTAAACCTTCTCGCTGTCCCAAGGCTCCAGCTCAACGATCATATCTATCTTTTCGGTGATCTTAACAGCACCCATACCGAACAGACGGCGGGCGTTGATGATACCGATACCACGAAGCTCAAGGAAATGCCTGATATTTTCGGGAGATGAACCAACAAGGCTTATGCTGGACACACGTCTTATCTCAACAGCATCGTCCGCAACAAGACGATGACCTCTCTTTATAAGCTCAACGGCAGTTTCGCTCTTACCGACGCCGCTTTCGCCCACAATAAGCATACCCTCGCCGTAAACCTCGATAAGTACGCCGTGACGGGTAATTCTCGGTGCAAGGTTAAGATTGAGAAATGCAATAAGTGCAGCCATAAAGCTGGACGTGCTGTCCTTGGAACGGAGCAGAGAAACCTCGTGCTTCTTGGCAAGCTCCAGCATTTCGGGGAAATAAGGCAGTTCACGGGAGATGATAAGTGCAGGCAGCTTCTGTGCAAAAAGCATCTCAATGCGTTCATATCTGGTAGGTTCATCAAGAGAAGCAAGGTATGCAAACTCCATTTTTCCAACTATCTGAATACGCTCGGGATTGAAATACTCGTAAAATCCCATAAGCTGCAGTCCGGGACGGTTCAGATCGGGTTCGCCAATAAGTATATTATCGGGATCATCGGGAAGATGAATACTCTCCAGATGGAATTCATCAATTATTTTTTTCAGGGAAACGGTAAACTTTTCAGCCATACATTCCAGCTCCAATCATTTAGTCGTTCGGCATAGCCGCATACATATATTTTTATTATACATCATTTTTTCCCCTTTTTCAAGCCGTTTTGAAAATTTTATGCAAACACCGTTCAAACTGCAAAAAGCAGAGGTATGCACGACATTCCGTACACACCTCTGCCATCAGGGAAGATTATCCCCGAATATTCCGCTTATAGCTGAGAATTATATTAAAACAAGCGGCTGAGCCCGAATTAGTGAACGTTGCCTACCTTGTAAGCTTCGATCATTTTCTTAACCATCTGTCCGCCAACGGAACCAACCTCTCTTGCAGTAAGGTCGCCGTTGTAGCCCTGCTTCAGGTTAACGCCAACTTCGTTAGCAGCTTCCATCTTAAATCTTTCCAGGGTCTCTCTGCCCTGCTGAGTCATGTTAGAATCTTTCATTTTGGTTTCTCCTTTTATATTTTAGTGGTTAAGGGGTTTGCACTAATATTATATACGGGAGATAGTTCTATATAAGCGGTAATTAATGCTATTTCATGTCTGCTCAATAGTCCATAGGTCAAAAAATCAAGATTTTTGTTGCAATTTCCGTTGTACAGTGCTATAATGCTAATATAGCATTACACTGAATGGTGTATAATTTAAAAGGGGTAATATTTATGGAACGCTATGAACTGACATTGTCACAGAAAAATATAGATGAACTGCAAAGATTTTATTCGGACACAAGCATATCGGTAATATGCGGAGCAGTGACATTTGACAAAAAGCTTGACAGAAAGCTTCTCATTAATGCTGCAAATATCATTATCCGAAAGCACGAAGCACTTCGCCTGAGATTTATCACGGAAAACGGAAAAACAGTTCAGTATGTCAGCGATAGTTTTTCGGAAGCTGATTTTGCGGAATTTTCCTCCCGTGAAGCTATGCGGGAATATTGCACTAAGCAGGCTCATATCCCCTTTAAACTAAACGGCTCGGAAATGTTCCGTATGACGGTGTTTGAAATACCCGAAGGTTCGGGAATTATTTTATCAGCAAGTCATCTTATTTCCGATGCGTGGACTTACAGTATTCTGGCAAATGACGTATACAATATTTACGAACAGCTTTCAAAAGGCGAATATGCAGAGGAAAATACTTGCAGATTTACCGAATATATCGCAAAGGATAAAGAGTACATTTCATCCGAAAAATATAATGCAGACCGAGCATTTTGGTCGGGAAAATACAACGAAAATATTCAAGGAACGCCCATAAGAGTATGCCGCAGAAGCAATTCGGGAGCAGCGTCCAAAAGATATTCCGCATTGCTCCCCGCCGACCTTTCTCGGGAAATAGATAAATTCTGTTCCGAAAACGGCATATCGTCCGCTGCACTTTTTGAAACCGCCGTTATCATATATCTTGCAAAGCTAAACAGCGAGAAAAGCTCCGTAACTATCGGTGTTCCCGTGCTTGGCAGAGGCAGTGCGAGAGAGAGAAAAACAGCGGGAATGTTTATTTCAACTATCCCGCTGACAGTTGAAACCGATGAAAACGAAAATGTATTATCCCTTGTCAGAAAAACAGCCGAGCTGCAAAGAGAAGCTTTCAGGCACAGGAAATTTCCTTACAGTGAAATATTGCGTGAAATACGAGAAAAAACCGCCTTTTCGGGACGGCTCTTTGATGTTATGGTCAGCTGTCAGAACGCCAAAACCGACATTGCAGCCTCAACCGAATGGTTTTCAAACGGCTATTGCGAAGTGCCGTTTGCCTTTCATATCGATAACCGTGACAGCCTTGACAGCTATACAGTTACCATTGATTATCAGACGGATATTTTTTCACAGGCGGACGAGATACGGCTAATTTCCGAAAGGATCATGCATATTATCCGTCAGCTGATAAACCGTAAAGAAGCAGCGTTAAAGGAAATTTCCATTCTGCCCGATAACGAGCTTGAAATGCTGATACATAGCTTTAACCGCACCTCTATCAGCTTTCCGAATAAATGCGTTCACGAAGCATTTTCCGAAATGGCGGCAAAATTTCCAGACAAGACCGCACTTGTATTCCGAGATGAGAAATACACCTATTCTCGGATAGAAAAAATGTCCGACTCGCTGGCATGCTTCCTCCGTGACAAGGGAATAAATCGGAATGATATTGTCCCCATAATTTCCCGAAGAAGTCCCTATATTATAATAGCAATGCTTGGCGTGCTGAAAGCGGGCGGAGCATATATGCCCGTTTCGCCCGATTATCCCGATGATAGAATACAGTTTATGACAGAAAGCGTTTCAGCTAAGCTTCTGCTTACCTGCGGCTACAGCTGCAAATTTTCCGAGGAAATAAAGCTGGACGCCTTTGATTACTCATACACCTCGCCGACACCGCCGGGCAAAAGCAGTCCCGATGATACCTGCTATGTGATATTTACCTCAGGCTCAACGGGAAAGCCCAAAGGCACGGCGATAACCCACAAAAATGTGATGAACTACTGCTCCGCAAATCAGTTCAATGTAATGGGAAAAATCATCAAGGATAACACTTCGGGCATTGTTTCCGTGACCGATATTGTATTTGATATTTTTGTTACGGAAAGTATCCTCCCCCTGTTGAATGGTATGGTGATCTGCCTTGCCGATGACGAACAGGCAGTATCTCAGAAAGCACTTAGCAAACTTATTTCGGAGAGCAATGCAAAAATCATACAGACTACCCCGACAAAAATGCGAAGTTATCTTTTGGATAAAAATAATCTTGACTATCTGTCGGGGCTTCGCACTATAATTCTTGGCGGAGAAGAGCTTACGGCGGAGCTTTGCAAAAGGCTGAAAAAACATACCCATGCCGAGATTTACAACATTTACGGTCCCGCCGAAACTACCGTATGGTCATCGACAGCTTTGGCAGATGAAAATGACATAACCATCGGAAAGCCTGTTGCAAACACACGAATTTACATTCTCGATGAAAAGCAAAAGCCCGTTCCTGTGGGAATACTCGGCGAGATATGCATATCGGGCAGCGGCGTCGGAAATGGATATTTAACTGCCCCTCAGCTGACGGCGGAAAGGTTTCTCCCCGACCCGTTTTATGCGGGAGATACTATGTACAGAACGGGTGACATAGGACTTATTCGTGCTGACGGAAATATTGAGTTTTTCGGCAGAAAGGATCATCAGATAAAGCTTCGGGGACTTCGTATAGAGCTTGGCGAAATAGAAAGCGTTCTCGGCAGCTTTGAGGGGATATGTCATTCTGCTGTGGTATGCAAAACCGATGAAAAGGGCGAAAAATATCTTGCAGGCTATTATACTTCGGAAAATGACATAGACGAAAGACAGCTTCGTTCGTTCATTTCGCAGAAGCTGCCTGCCTATATGATACCCAATATTTTTATGAGGCTTTCGGAAATGCCCATGACAGCCAGCGGAAAAATCAACAGAAATCAGCTGCCCGAACCTGATTTTAACAGACAAAATATGCTTTCAGAAATATCTTACGTCCCGCCCACCGAGGAAACCGAAAAAATACTTTGCGGCATTATGGCAAAGGTCCTCGGCGTTTGCAAGGTCGGGACTGATGATGATTTCTTTGAGCTTGGCGGCGACAGCCTTTCGGCAATGGAATTTTCGGCAATTGCCGAAAATCGAGGTTTCACTCTTACGGCAAAGAATGTTTATGAATGCCGCACCGTAAAAAGGCTCTGCACCGTTATTTCGAAGGAAAAAAACAGAAAAATGCTTCGGAAAAGCTTCGGGAAATATCCGCTGAAACGTTCGGACAGTGACATTGCATTGTTCCGCACATTTTCCGCACTGACAAAACAGCTGTACAAATTTGACGTAACAGGACTTGATGCACTGGATATGAACGAACGATATATTTTCTGTCCCAACCACGAAAGTGACTTAGATTGTATGTGGGTTCTGACGGCAATCAGTTCTGCCGCAGACATTAACGAATTCTGTGCACTTATTGCGGCAGAGCATCTTGATGACCCGCTTCACCGTTTTTTTTTCAGAATATCGGGCGGCATACCCATCGAAAGACAGGGTGATTTTGCTCCGTCACTGAACCGTGCACTTAACGTTATAAAAAAGGAAAAACGATTTTTGCTTATCCATCCCGAGGGTACACGCACCCGAAGCGGCAAACTCGGTCAATTCAAAAAAGGAGCGGCAATTATCTCCAAAAAGTCGGGGGTGAAAATTGTTCCCGTTTATATCGAAGGTGCAAGGGAGATATATCCCGTTTACCTAAAATTTCCCCGTATTTTCGATATGGAAAAAATGAGTAAATATCCGCTGCATATCCGTTTCGGCACACCTATCGACCCTGCTAAAAAGAACGCCGAACATATCACCGAGGAAATAAAACGGCAGATAATCGCTATGAAAAGGAGTGAAAAGCTTGGTAATAGGAATAGACGCTGACGGCGTACTTACGGATATGTCGGGCTTCAATTACGAATACGGCGAAAAATTCTTCGGGCATAAGCCTGTAAATACCGCAGGCTACACTACCGCCGAAATATTCGGAGAAAGTAAAAAGCGGGAATTTCTCTTCGGGCTAAGACACTTTTATGACTATTGCAGCAGATTGAGTCCTCGTGAAAATGCAGTTGAAGTATGCCGAAATCTGACCGCCGACGGACACAAATTATATGTGATTACAGCAAGGAAATTTTCCACAATGAAAAATCCTCTCGGCAGTCTAAGCAGAAGCCTATTCAGAAGCTGGACAGCAAAAAACGAGCTGCCGCTTGACAGTATAATGTTCTGTTCCGAGGATAATACACCGTCCCAAAAGCTCCGATATTGCAGACAAATATCTGCCGATATTATGATAGATGACAAGCCCGATATTGCACTTTTTCTTGCGGAAAACGGTATGACGGTGCTGCTTTTCGATGCACCCTATAATCAATCGACAGAGCATAAAAACATTACAAGAGTAAAAAGCTGGGACGAAATTTTGCGTTTTGTCAATAGCTGAACAGAAATAGCCGTCCAACGTCTGAGAGAAAAAATTCAGACGTTGGACGGCTATTATCTTTGACATTTACCGAAAATCAATCGGGCGAAAAACGTGAAATAAGCTTTTCCGCAATACGCAGACCGTCAGCCGCCGCTGAGGTTATCCCTCCCGCATAGCCTGCCCCCTCGCCGCAGGGATAAAGCCCCTTAACGCCCACAGCTTCAAGCTCCTCATTCCGCCTTATTCTTACGGGAGATGAAGTCCGTGTTTCGGGAGCGGTGAGAACAGCCGAGCCGCTGCCGAAGCATTTCATTTTCCGAGCAAAAACGCTCAGCCCATCGCAAAGCATATCCGTCACAAAATCGGGGAATATCTCGTAAATATCTCCCTCGGTGACACCTATCGCATAGCTTGGTTCAATCCCGCCGTTCAGTCCCGTCTTATGCTTCAAAAAGTTCCCGACAGTAACGGCGGGGGCTTTATACGAACCCGATACCTCAAATGCCTTTTTCTCGATTGAACGGGCAAAACGTACACCGTCCAGCGGATGACTGCCGAAATCCTCGGGAGAAACCGAAACGGCAACAGCAGCATTTGCATTTTTCCCGTCACGCAAAAACTCACTCATTCCGTTGGTAACAATGGTTTTTTCCTCGCTCTGGGACGGCACCACCACTCCCCCGGGACACATACAAAAGGTGTAAACTCCCCTGCCGTCCCGACGGTGAGAGAGCTGATATTCACCCTTTGGCAGCATCGGATTTCCCGCCTGTTTTCCGTAAAGCGAACGGTCGACCTCCTCCTGAAGATGCTCTATCCTGACGCCAACGGAAAAGGGCTTCGGCTCAAGAAAAACGCCGCTGTCAAGCAGCATTTCAAAGGTATCTCGGGAACTGTGACCGATCGCCAGCACCAATGCAGACACAGGAATTTCTTCCATTGCCCCGCTTCTGACATTTTCGGCAGTGATGCTTCTCAGCTCACCATTCTCAGTTTTTATGGAACGCAGTGCCGTTGAAAACCTGACCTCACCGCCGCATTCGATTATTCGGGTGCGGATATTTTTCACAACACCCCTTAGCTTGTCCGTGCCGATATGGGGCTTAGCCTTGAAAAGTATTTCCTCGGGTGCACCCATTTCGCAGAATTTTTTCAGGATATACCGACAACGCTTGTCGTTTATTCTCGTGGTGAGCTTTCCGTCTGAAAACGTTCCTGCACCGCCCTCACCGAACTGAACGCTGCTGTTTTCGTCAAGCACACCGCCGTTCCAGAAATCGGTCACACGCTTAACTCTGTCCTCCACAGGCTCTCCCCGTTCAAGGACAATGGGAGCGTAGCCGTTTTCTGCCAGCAGCAGGGCGGCAAACATTCCCGCAGGTCCAAAGCCGGCTATCACTATCCGTCCTTTTTGCTTTTCATTGCCTTTCGGGAGATCGGCTTCGGTGTCCTCCGCACACTCTGCACAAAAACTGTACCGTTTGCACAGCTCCGCTTCTTTGTCGGGGTCGAGGGACAGATAGACAGAAGCCGCAAGCTTAATATCCGACTGCCGCCTTGCATCTACCGAAATTTTGTGTATATCCGCCGAAAAAACGCTGCTGCGTCTGATTGAAACCTTTTTCAGTGCAGCAGCGATAAGCTCGTCTTTTTCGGCAGAGATAGGAGCGGAAATACCGCTGATTATAACTGCCATACTTTTTATTCCTCCGTGACCTCGGGTTCGGGTTCTTCCTTAATACTTGCCGTCAGCGAAATGTTGAAGGTTCCCATAGACCATATCTCGGGGTGGGACGGTACGGAGATCTGCACAGGACACGCAAATGTACCCTCCTCTATCTCATAAGGCATCAGGTCAAGAACTGCCACGACATCCAGCTTGGACAGATCGGCAATAAGCTCCTCAGGGCCTATGAAATCAATGGAATATCCCGAATTTATGGGTGAAATATCGAACTGTGCAGGTGCATTGATAACTGCAAAATCCGATGAACGAAGATTGATACGCTTCTTCGCAAGCCCCTCGCTGGGACAGGTAACGGTAACAGATTCTATTCCCGAAAGATTTGTGTAGCCATCTCCAAGAATAATATCAAATTCAAAGGTTGAACCAATGTCCACATACCTCATATCTATCATACCGACCACAAAGCTGTTTATATCACGAATGCTTTCGGTAGGTGCACCAATGTCTATCTGAGTTTCGGACAGAATTAGCTGCTTTTTGAACGAGTCAGCATCAAAGCCAGCGGGAGCGTTCTGTATCTCGACCTCCAGCGGAACAGTCTGCTTAACATATATAGGAATGACAATGGTAAAGCTGGACTTATCAAAGGTAAGGTCGCCGTTATCGTTGGAAATCTCCGCATTGGTATTCTTATTGAAAAGAACTATCTCGTTGGACTGAACCTCCGCCGAAGCCTTCAGTTCCTTGCTGACGGTGGTTTTTGCGTAAACATTGGTAATGTTATCAATCCTGTTCTGCGGACCTGTTATGCTGATAGTTGCGGGAGTTACCGATATTTCGTCCTTAAAATAACCGGGCATTACCGAGATAGATGAAATATCAGGCTCGACCTCGAAGCTTTTGGTAATGATCTTATCGAATTTCACCGCAATATTCGACGGCGAAACGGACAGCACCTCAAATTCCTTTCCATCAACGCTTTTGACCTCAACAGGAAGCTTGTATTCCCTTGCGGAGGTGACATTATCCACATTTACATAAGCCACCAGATCCTTTGCCGAAATATCGGCAATTTCCGAACGCTTGCCCTCAATGCGGACATTGACCGTCTGAGTGCCGACGGAAACAGGCTGAAGCTCCACCGATTCCGCATAGCTTCCTGCTATCTCCACTTTAACATCCACACCGTAAACGTCCTCACTGATAGTCGGATAAACATTTACCGAAACGAAATACCACAGCAAAAATGCAAAACAAAACGCTGTGATTTTCTGAGTAATATTATGCTTTGACGCCTTAACAACAGACTGCCATATCTCCTTTAAAGTTTCTTTCATTTTAACAGCCTCCTGAATTTAAGCTTCTTTTCGGTTTTCTGCTGGGGCTTTTCGGGAAGAAGCTTGGTTCTGAGAAGCTTTTTCAGGCTATCTCGGGTAAGATTTCTCGTAAGCGTGCCGTTTTCCGCAACCGAAATGCAGCCTGTTTCCTCGGACACGACTACAACGATAGCGTCCGAATTTTCGCTCATGCCAATAGCAGCCCTATGCCTTGAACCGAGCTGCTTGTTGATAAGCTCCTCCTTCTGAGGCTTCGGCAGGAAGCAGGCAGCGGCGAGAATAATTCCGTCCCTCATAATAACCGCACCGTCATGCAGCGGCGTTTTGGGATAGAAAATATTTCCGAAAACCTCCTTGCTGGGGAGAGCGTTCATTATCGTTCCCGTGTCTATCTGCTCGCCAAGCCTTGTCTGACGTTCGATAACAATAAGTGCACCTGTGGTCGTTGCGGAAAGGTCATCGCAGGCATCGCAGATAGCCTCAATGGCAGTATTCCACTTTGCTACGGTATCATCACTCATTTCCGAACCAAACTGGAAAACGCCCAGCTGCCCCACCTTAGTGTGGCCGACCTTTTCCAATCCACGCCGCAGCTCAGGCTGGAACATTATCAGCAGAGCCAGCAGACCGACATCGAAGGTCTTGCTGAGAAGGAAACTGATAGCCTTCATCTCCAGCACCGCAGCAATAGCATATGCAATACTAAGCACGGCAATACCCTTTACAAGCTGTTCTGCCCTTGTTTCCCTCACCCATTTCATCAACGCATAGATAATAATGCTCAGCATTAAAATATCCAGCCCGTCAACGGGAGTCATTGAGGCTATTACATTTTTCAGATCGTTCCAGAAGCCACTAAGCCTATCCATTCACACAATCATTCCTTAAAATAAAATTAGTGCGTACTCAATACCTGATTGACGTCTGCATTTGCCGCCGCTAACGGGCGGCAGACAGACATTAAATTAAGTATGTGCCTTTCCCGAAATTTTGCTGCGGGAAAGACACATATTACGTCCATAAATTCAACAACGGAAAGGTCGTCGTTTTACTCGCTTTTTGCATACGAAAAATTGCCTTTTCCGTGCTTTTTGACCTCATACATAGCATTGTCGGCAGCCTTGATAATATCCTCGGCTTCTTCGCCGTTTATATGTATAAATGAGATACCGATACTGCAATGCACCTGATGCAGCTGACCGGAAATATCCGACTCATAGCCCTTAGCAAGCGTTGAGATTATCTCCTGTGCATATTCGCCCGCATCGCCGTAAAGCTTGAGATTTCTTATGCAGATAACGAACTCATCTCCGCCGAGCCTTCCTGCGAAGCCCTTGTCATAAGCGACCTCTTTCAGCGTATCCGCAACAAATTTCAGCACCTCATCGCCGCAGCTGTGACCAAAGGTATCATTGAAATATTTGAAGTTATCCAGATCCACAAACATAACCGCTCCGAGAGAACCCTCTGCGGGAGTTGCCTTTATCTCCTCCTCCAGAGTTTTAATAAGATGGGGACGGTTATACAGATGCGTCAAAGCATCGAAATTTGCCCTCTGCTCCAAATTTATCATACTCTTCTTGTCCCTGTCAATATCCACGATAACTCCGATTATTTTTGACGGGGTCTGATTTCTGTCATAGAACTTGGCAGCCCTTATCATTGTCCATGAGAAATCTCCGTAAATATCCTTAATGCGATATTCACCCTGCAAATGATTCATATCAGTGCTCAGAAGCTTCTCAATGTCCGCATCGAAACGATCCTTATCGTCCTTGTGAACTCTTGCCTTGCAAAGGAAGCTGTCCTCCAGCTTATCGGATTTCGGACGGAAGCTGAACTTCTTATTAAAGCTTGAGGACACAAAAACATTATCCTTAATAAGGTTTACCTCGAAGATGATATTGTTAGTCATCTCCACGATAGCCTTATAGCGGTACTCCGATTCGACCATTTTATCAAGCAGCTTGTTAAGCTCGCTGCATATATGGGTAAATTCGTCGTTCCCCTCAGTTTCAAACCTAGCCTGACTGTTTCCTCCCCGCTGCTGCTTGACAACATTCATCATCATATTCACAGGCTTGGTAAATTTAAATGTAAAAACAACAATTACGATGATCGCTGCAATAACAAGGAAGAATGACACAGTGCCTGTCTGAGAATTATACCTCCCCGCTGCCGACATAATACTCTGACTGTCAATAATATAGATCGATACCCAGTCGCTTCCCGAAATAGGTGAACAAATGATAGTATTCATTTTAGAGTCCTGCGTATATTCAATAGTAACAGGAGCCTGTATACCATCGTTAAAAACAGCGGAAAGCTGAGCTGAAACCGATTCGGGCAGATCCATCTTGCTGTAATGATTGTAAACGTTAATAGACGATCTGAAAATATTGCCGCTGCTGTCAGCGACAGCACAAACTGCATTTTCATTTTTATCTGAGTTTGAGATTATCTTCTGAAAATAACCTGAATTATAGATAAAATCAACCGTACCGATTTTTTCATTATCATCTGAATAGACATATCTCGAAATAACATAAACGACCCTTTTGTTTATACCTGCACCATAATAGTAGAAATCAGACACACCGGAACCGCTGTTTATAAAGTCGATTTTCAGTTCAGAAGCATGCTTCCCTTTATAGGATTTATCGGTGGATACCATGATATTTCCATCAAGATCACAAACCAGCACCGTATCAATGGCAAGCTCTCCGTTTTTAAAGCCTGTGATAAAATCCAGTGCAGCTTCATCTGAACCGGTACCTGCCAGCAATGCCTTAACGCTGTCGTCGGCAGATACAGATTTTATTCCGGAAATACAATTCTCAAAATAAGCACCTAAGCAGGCACTTTGAGTATCGATCAAATTTCCGTAATCATTTTTGCTTACATAAGCCGCATAATTCTTTATTCTATTGGAAGAAATAATGTTTACAGCTATCATCGGTATTATAAGAATCAGCAGCATTATTGCTGTAAGCTTTATTTTTATACGCATCTGTTAATCCCTTCTATTGCTTGTTATCAATTATTACTGCATATACCATAAGAGCGGCAGCCGAAGCTGTCAGCAATGAGATAAATATTTTGCCCACAAGAGGGAAATGCTTTTCATCGTCCGTGACCGAGCCGCCAACGGGAGCTTTATCCGTTTCCGATGCTGTCTGAGCTTCCGAATGATCTGTATTACCCGTAATTCCGGATATTGATGAAGAGCTGACATCAGACCCTCCGCCGCTTTCGGCGGGAAGTTCGGTCACAGCAGACGGTTCGGTCTGAGTTGACGAAGTTTCGGGAGATGCAGCAGTTTCGGTAACTTCATCCGATACGGCTGTTTCCGGCGGTTCGCTGACCGAGGTTTCTCCGTTTTCCATCGAGATAACGGTATCACCGATATTATCATCGGCAGTAGTATGTGAAGCCTCAGGGATCTCACCGTTTATCTCAAAAATATACACGGAAAGAGGCGGCATTTCATATACAAAGCTATTATCGGTAATATTTTTCACATCGCCGATCTTCTTTATGTCCGATGATTCGGAATCAAATCCGTAAACCGTGACCGAATCATACTCCGCCTTGGAGCTTATTTTGAAGGTTATCTCCTTATCCAACGTATAATTCTTGTTGGACGCAACCACCGTAAGCCTTGACGGATCGCCGCTGTCTATGGAAGCAAAAACAGAGCTGTTAATATCCTTCCCGTTATCCGCCCTTACGACAGTATCGCCGAAGGAACTTCCCCTTCTATCGTAATTCGTGTAAAGATTTATAGCGGATTTCTGATAGGAGCAATCCTCCCCCAGCGGACGCAGGCAAGCCAAATAAACACCCTGCTTTGCAAAGCAGCCCAAGGCATCAGCCTGAGCTATACCGCCGCTGATGTGGCTGCCGCCGCCAAAGTCATATTCACTGAAGGAAAGCTTTGTCCCGGGATAATACAGCTGTATTGACGCCTGTAATATCGGGATAAGCGGCGTATACTGCTTAAAGGAATGCATATCGCTCAGTTCGGTATAATCGGGGTCCCAAAGTGTCCTGACCGTCTGCATTCTTGTGCGGTTGCACTGCTCGTGAGAATAATCGGTGCAGTCTATCACCCTGTCCCCCGTGGGACTTACCGACTCGGTATAATAATGCAGATCAAGACAGTCAAGCAGCCTTTCGCCCGAGGCATTTTCCGCTTTTTGCATCTCGGTGAGGTAATAGTCGATGAACCAGTTGAAACCGCTTCCCACCTTATTCCAATCGGGAGCATCGTTCAGCGAAATATAGGAAGTCAGCCCTCTGAGTGACGGACCGAACACCATCGCACTGCTGTCCACAGCCTTTACCGCCTGAGAAAGGACTATGCTCTTCTCTGTCAGCGAAGCCGCCGAAACGGGAGATAATTCCAGCATAGGGAAATTCTCGTGCCAATATTCAGGCTCTCTGTCCAGAAAATAGCCGGTGATACCGCCGCTTTCGGCAGTGCCGTACCTGCTGACCAGATAGTGAACGTATTCATCGGTATATGATAAATTATCGGAAATATCGGGGATAGTTGTAAGGACGTCATTTTTCCTTGGGATAACACTCAGCCATCTCTCGGGGGCTTTTGAATATGGCTCTATGACCATACCGCTGCCATCACCCGCCGCAAATCCAAGCATGGGAAGGGTCACGAAGCGTCCTGCAATACCGCATGCATCAGCATCGCTGACAAGTGCATAGGAATACAGTCCCGGCTCGCTCCACATACCATTAGGGTAACGGCTGACAAGAGATTTATCGTTGGAATTATAAAGCTGCACGCCTGTGTTGGCGTTGTTGGTTTCCCAGTTATATGTAGAAACGGCAACATTGCTCTGCTTGACGGCGTTTGCCCTAATGCCCGAAAGCCGCATCGTATCGGCGACGCCGTAAATATACGGGCTGACAGCTTTTCTGTCCTTTTCGGTATCTATATTAAATGTAACCACGGAATCGTCATATATAACCGAAGCCTCCGCAGCATACTGAGGCAGACTGCCTGTAAACAGAACGGCAGCGGCAGCAATAGGAATTATACGGCGTGATATATTTTTCATTGGACTTCCTCTCGGGTATGCCGAAAACAGTAGTTGACAGTTATTTCAATTTGAAATAATATGATCTTGCGAATATTTGAGAACTGTTCTGCCGATATTTTCTCGACGCAAAAGCACGTTGAATAAGTCAAAATATTCCAAATTTTAAATGAGCACACCTATACAAAAGTATTATACTATATTTCTCGCTGATTTGCAAGAGGAAATACAGAAAAAATCTACATTTTCACAAAAAAATTACACCGACCGCAGGTATTGCCCATAACGGTCGGCGTATTATCTTCAGGGAGATGGCTTGCAGGCTCAGGGAAAACCTGCAAGCCGTTGTAAAGTGAGTAATGTATGAAAGGTCATACATTTCGGATATAGAAATAATCTGGATCAAACTCTGAAAAGGAGGTCGCCGTATGTGGGGAAAGGCCATACCTTTTCGGGGCAGACAGTTTCAAGCTCGTCTGCAACAGCTCTCAGGGACTGCATAGCAGAGAATACTTCATTTCTGAAATATTTTGCAGTAGCCTCAGCACCATCAGCATTCTTAGCACCGAGAACCTTATCTTCAAGAACAGCTGTTGCTGAATCAATGGAAGCCACAAGACCGGAAACCTTATCGGCAAGCTTCTTTTCAACAGCACTGTCAATACCTGCGGAATTCTTTGCAACGACCGACTCGGCAAGGAACTTAGCAAACTCCAGACCTGCAGGAATAATATCCTTTCTTGCCATATCGATCATAGTCAGAGCCTCGATGTTGATGACCTTGCCATAGTTTTCAAGGAGCACCTCGGTACGGGACTCGATCTCGCTTCTTGTATATACCTTGAACTGCTCGAAGATAGCAACATTTTCATCGGCAGCAAACAGCGGAACACAATCAACAGTGGAAACAAGGTTAGGCAGACCTCTTCTTGCAGCCTCCTCTACCCACTCTGCGGAGTAGCCGTTTCCGTTGAAGATAACAGCCTTGTGCTCCTTGATGGTCTTTTTCAGCAGTTCCTTAAGAGTTGCGTTGAAATCGTCAGCCTTTTCAAGAATATCCGCAAATTCGGACAGTTCCTTGGCAACGATAGTATTCAGCATAATGTTGGTGCAGGAGATAGAATCTGCAGAACCCAGCATTCTGAACTCAAACTTATTTCCTGTAAATGCAAAGGGAGATGTTCTGTTACGGTCGGTAGTATCCTTGATAAAGTTAGGAAGAATACCAACGCCAAGCTCAAACTTTGTGCCTGCACCCGACTCAACAGTGCCGTCATTTTCGATAGCCTCAATGACCTTCTGCAGCTCATCACCGATAAACATAGAAACGATAGCGGGAGGAGCCTCGTTAGCACCAAGTCTGTGGTCGTTTCCTGCGGAGGAAGCGGCAATTCTCAGCAGAGGAGCATACTCGTGAACGCCCTTGATGATAGCACAGAGGAATGTCAGGAACTGAGCATTCTCAGCGGGTGTATCACCGGGGTCGAGCAGGTTCTGACCGTCGTTTGTGGAGATGGACCAGTTGTTGTGCTTACCCGAACCGTTTACGCCTGCAAAAGGCTTTTCGTGAAGCAGACAAACCAGACCGTGCTTAAGAGCGATCTTCTTCATCAGCTCCATAGTCAGCTGATTGTGGTCGGCAGCGATATTTGATGTGGAGAAGATAGGAGCAAGCTCGTGCTGTGCAGGAGCAACCTCGTTGTGCTTTGTCTTAGCGAGAATTCCCAGCTTCCAAAGCTCGCTGTCCAGCTCCTTCATATATTCCGCAACTCTTGTCTTGATATTTCCGAAATAGTGATCCTCCAGCTCCTGACCCTTGGGAGATTTTGCACCGAAAAGTGTTCTTCCTGTAAAGATAAGGTCTTTACGCTGATCGTACAGCTTCTTGTCAACAAGGAAATATTCCTGCTCGGGACCAACAGTTGTGGTAACTCTTGTAGCAGTGGTATTTCCGAAAAGTCTGAGAACTCTTACAGCCTGCTCGGAAACAGCTTCCATTGAACGGAGCAGAGGAGTTTTCTTATCAAGCACCTCGCCTGTGTAGGAACAGAAAGCGGTAGGTATGTAAAGAGAACCGTCCTTGATAAATGCATCGGAGGTGGGGTCCCAAGCGGTGTAGCCTCTTGCTTCAAATGTAGCTCTCAGACCGCCCGAGGGGAAAGAGGAAGCATCGGGTTCGCCCTTTACCAGCTCCTTGCCGGAAAATTCCATAATTACCTTTCCGTCGCCTACGGGTGAGATAAAGGAATCGTGCTTCTCGGCGGTAACGCCTGTCATAGGCTGGAACCAGTGAGTGTAGTGGGTAGCACCCTTTTCAACAGCCCAGTCCTTCATTGCACTTGCAACTACCTCGGCAACATCGGCATCGAGAGGCACGCCCATTTTTCTTGTTTTCATAAGGGACTTGAAAACGTTCTTAGGCAGTCTAGCCCTCATTGTTTCCTCGTTGAATACGTTACAGCCGAAATACTCGGCAACACCCTGAATTTTTTCTTCTGACATAACAAATTCCTCCCATTGAAAAAATAAGACGCTCCGCCCGACAGCAATGCTGTCTGAACGGAACGTCAATGTTCCAATTATTATATTCAGTTCTACCCTGCGGTGTGTCCCGCTTGGTATGGTTATATGATACACTATTTTTTTCGGTTTGTCAAGGGGTTTTTCAAATTTATTTTGCAAGTTTTATAAAACAATCTTGCAAAATTTTATGAACAGACCAAATAAATGCATCAAAATCGGATAAAAATGAATTTATCTATCGCTAAAGAACCATATTTTACGGTAAAAGCCTGTTAATATCTCTCGGGAACATAGAAGCCAGACGAATGTTGGATTCATTCAGCAGCTTCATAACAAGACGCTCCAGACCTATTCCCAGACCGCCGTGAGGAGGCAGACCGTACTTATGAGCAGTGAGATAATATTCAAAGTCTGCCGGATCAAGACCCTGAGCCTTCATCTTAGCGACCTGTTCATCATAATCGTGAATACGCTGACCGCCGCTGGTTATCTCCAGACCTCTGAAAAGCAGGTCGAACTTGCAGGCAAGACGGGGGTCGTCACGGTCGTTCATAGCGTAGAACGGCGGCTTGGACGACGGGAAATGCGTAACAAAGATAAAGTCACAGCCGAAGGTTTTCTTTGAATATTCGCAAAGAGCAACTTCGTCCTCGGGTTCAAGGTCAAGCTTAGCACCCATGCCCTTATCCCCCAGAATATCCTTTGCTTCCAGCAGAGTAATGCAGGGAATATCGCCGATCTCGGGAATATCCGCATCAAGCAGTTCGATCTCGGGCTGATAATTTGCTTTGAGATACTCCATAACGTACTTGAGCATAGCTGTTTCCATTGCCATAACGTCGTACATACTGTCAATATATCCCATTTCAAAGTCAAGACCGATATATTCATTGATATGACGGGAGGTCGCATGCTTTTCTGCACGGTAAACAGGAGCTATCTCGAAAACTCTGTCGAAGAACGCAACCGCTGTCTGCTTGTAGAACTGCGGCGACTGATTCAGGAATGCAGGCTTGCCAAAATAATCCAGACGGAAGATGTTAGCACCGCCCTCAGCACCCTGAGCAACTATCTTGGGAGAATGTATCTCGGTGAAATTCTCCTTGAGCATAAACTCCTTAAAGCCGTTGCAAACGCCCTCCTGAAGCTTGAAAATTGCTCTCTCGTAAGGATTTCTCAGCGAAACCGAACGGTTGTTGAGGTTAACATCCAAAGCACAGCCCAGCTTCTTGCCGGAAACGTGCAGCGGATATTCGGCAGCAGGCTTGGAGATAAGCTTAATGCCCTTTAGAAGTATCTCAATGCCGTAAATGCCGTTCTTATTTTCGGTCACGGTACCCGTAATCTCAACGAAGAAGCCCTCTCTCAGTCCCTCAATGCTGTCAGCACAGCTGTCGGGAGAGTAAACAGTCTGGAGCGTGTATCTTCCCGTGCGGACGATTATAAAGGAAACGCCGCCCATTTTTCTTATCTTATGAACGCAAACGTCAAGTGTGATGTCCTTGCCGATATTGTTCATCGCATCTTCCAGAACGAATTCCTTTTTCAAATTGTCGGAGCTTATCTGCTTGATATTGTCCTTAACAGAGGGTCTGTATGCATCGGGATTGGAGTAAGCGGTCATATTTACGGCTTTGACCTGATCGTCAGCACCGACATTATCCGAATTTTCATCGAATACGGCATGAGAAAGCTCGGCAAGCTTCTTTTCCAGCTCCTCCTTGATGACCTTGGGAGTGCAGACACCCTTAAGTGACTTGGAGCACTGACCCATAAGGAAGCCGAACACCTTGACATCGCCGCTCTTGTACTGATTAACAGCCTTTTCGTTAGCGGAGATAACACTGTCGATGACCTCGGAAACCTTGGCAGTGTCGTTGGAAATGAGGAAGCCTCTTGCCTTCGCTATCTCCTCGGGATCTCCTCCCTGCTCCGCCATCTGACGGAAGATAGCCTTGGCATCGTTCTTGCTTACCTTTTCGGTATCAGCCATTTCAACCAGCTTTGCAAGCTCGGTTGCGGTAAACGGCAAAGCGTCGGGTGAAATTTCACCGAGATTTACACGACGCATAAGCTCACCGATAATGAAGTTGGAAACGCTTCTGGGATTGTTATAAACCTTCAGTGCATCGTCAAACAGGTCGGAAATGGGCTTCTGATTAACGATTATCTTAGCATCGCCCTCGGACAGTCCATACTGTGCCGTGTATATTTCCAGACGCTTATAGGGCATTACGGGAAGCTTTGCCTTTATCTTGTCCAAATCCTCATCGGTAAAGTTTACCTGTAAAATATCGGGCTCGGGGAAATATCGGTAATCGTGAGCGTCCTCTTTTGAACGCATTGACCTTGTTTCGCCCTTGTTATCATCGTAACGTCTTGTTTCCTGAACAACTCTCTTGCCAAAATCCAGCAGATTAGACTGACGCTTTATTTCATATTCGATGGCACGTCCGATAGCCTTGATGGAGTTCAGGTTCTTTATCTCGGCTCTTGTACCCAGCTGCTTATCCTCGGGTCTCATAATGGAAATATTTACATCGCAGCGGAGAGAACCCTGCTCCATTTTACAGTCGCAGACGCCTGCATATTTCAGCAGCAACGCTATCTTCTCGACAAACGCCTTTGCCTCCTCGGCAGAGCCAATATCGGGCTCGGTAACTATCTCGATAAGCGGGATACCGCATCGGTTATAGTCAGCCAGGGAAACACCGTTCAGGTCGTCGTGGACAAGCTTTCCTGCGTCCTCTTCAAGGTGGATTCTGTTAATTCTGACATTCTTTTTCTTCTTTTCGCCGTCGACCTCATACTCAACGGGAACAACGCCGTTTATGCAGAGAGGAAGCGGCATCTGAGAGATCTGATAAGCCTTCGGCAGGTCGGGATAGAAATAGTTCTTTCTGTCGAAAACGGAGAATTTGTTAATATCACAGCCGAGAGCAAAGCCTGCTTTTACCGCATATTCAACGGCTGTCTGATTGATAACGGGCAGCGTTCCGGGCATACCCGAGCAAACGGGACAGCAGCGGGAGTTTCTGTCGCCGCCGAATTCCGCAGAGCAGGTACAGAAAACCTTTGAATTTGTAAGCAGCTCGGCGTGGATCTCAAGTCCTATAACAGGAATATACATTTTTGAAGTACCCCCAATCACTTAATCTGCGGCAGACGGCGTTCAAACTGCTGCTCGAAAGCGTCTGCGACCCGAAGAATATCCGCCTCGGCGAATTTGCGTCCTATCACAGACATACCGATAGGCATACCCTTTTCGTCATATCCGCAGGTAGTGGAAACGGCAGGCAGAGAAGCAATATTTACGGTAACGGTGCAAATATCCGCCTGATACATCTTTGCGGGGTCGGAAATATTTTCGTTCACTCCGTAAGCAACGGTAGGAGCTGTCGGAGTGAGAATAACATCGCATTTTTCAAAAATATCGGCATATTCGGCGGAAATTTTCTGCTTGAGAGCCATTGCCTTTCCGTAATATGCATCGTAATATCCGCTGGAAAGAGCGTAGTTTCCGAGAAGTATACGACGCTTTACCTCCTCGCCAAAGCCCTCGCTTCTGGAATTTGCGATAAGCTCATTGAAGTTTTCGCCGACCTTTGAACGGTGACCGTACTTAATGCCGTCATATCTGGAAAGATTTGAGGAAGCCTCCGCAGACGAAATGAGATAGTACGCCGCAACAGCATATTTCAGCGACGGCATAGAACAGTCGATAAGCTCGGCACCCATGCTCTTGTAAACATCGGCAGCAGCAAGGACCGCCTTTCTAACGCTGTCATCAATGCCCTCAGCGTAAAATTCACGAGGAAGAGCGATCTTCATACCCTTGACCGACTGACCTATTTTAGCGGTATAATCCTCCACGGGATTTTTGGAAACAGTGCCGTCGTGGGGGTCATATCCCGCAATGGTGTTGAGTATAAGTCCGCAGTCATAAGCACAGTTAGCCACAGGCCCTATCTGGTCGAGAGATGATGCAAATGCAACCAGACCATATCTTGAAACTCTGCCGTAGGTAGGCTTCAGACCGGTAACACCACAGAAAGACGCAGGCTGACGGATAGAACCGCCCGTGTCCGAACCGAGAGCGGCAACGCACAAAGAAGCCGAAACAGCCGCAGCCGAGCCGCCCGACGAACCTCCGGGAACACAGCCCGTATCATAAGGATTTACAGTCTTTGCAAATGCGGAGGTCTGTGTGGAGCCGCCCATAGCAAACTCGTCCATTGAGGCCTTGCCCAGCATTACAATGTCCTCATTTTCCAGCTTTTCCATAACGGTAGCATTGTAAGGAGGAATGAAATTCTCCAGCATTTTTGAAGCACAGGTGGTCTTTACGCCGTCCGTGCAGATATTGTCCTTGATAGCAAGAGGTATGCCGCAGAGAGGTCCTGCCTCACCGCTGTCTATCTTCTTCTGAGCCTTTTCAGCCATTTTCATAGCGGAGTCGGCGGTCACAGTAATGTAACTCTTGATCTTTCCGTCCGTTTCGGCAATTCGGTCGAGATATGCCTTTGCCAGCTCGGGAGCGGAGATCTCACGTCCGTCCAGCATTTTTCTCGCATCACGGATCTTAAGTGCAGTTATATCCATTTTTCACCGTTCCAATCTTAATGTATTATTCCACAACCTTGGGTACAACGAAGCTGTTTTCGCTGTTCAGAGCGTTTGCAAGTATCTTTTCCGTCGGGAATGACTCAGCGGAAATGTCCTCACGCAAATCGTTCAGGTAGATATTCTTGTTATCCGCAAAGGGATCGTACTTTATATCAATATCCTTTATTGTGTCCATAATATTAATGATGCTGGTCATATCCTTGGCGACTTTTGCAAGTTCTTCCTCGGAATAATTCAATTTGCTGAGCTTTGCAAGATACCTGACCATATCCAGATCCATAATCAAAACCTCATTTCGCATTATATTTTCGGACGTGAAATCCAAAACATAGGATTATTATACACCATCTGCCGACTTATTGCAATAGAAATTTACAAATTTTCTTAATTTGATAATACCAAATTAAAATCTTGCATAGTTTATAGCTTAATAAGTCCCCTGTCATACATTTCCTGTACGGCAAGAAGTATACCCGTTCTGCCCGTCGGATATGTGATACCGCCCTGCACCCACGCCGCAAACGGCTCTCTGATAGGAGCATCGGCGGACAGTTCAATGGACGCACCCATATTGAATGCACCTGCCGCCATAATGACCTTGCTCTCATATCCGGGCATATCCCACGCTTCGGGAGATACAAAAGAGTCCACCGGAGCACCCTTCTGAACGCCCTGAACGAATGCCGTCAGATTTTCCTCATTTTTCAGCAGAACAGAAGTGATAATGTCCCCTCTCTTGTCCTCACGCTTCGGGAATGTTCCAAATCCCAGCATATGGAAGATCTCACATGTAAAGGTTGCTGTCTTTACAGCAGCCGCAACCACCTCGGGAGCCATAAAAAAGCCCTGAAGCATGGGCTTGCACTGATTGAGAGTACAGCCCACTTCCTTGCCCATGCCCACACAGGTAAGGCGATAGCTGCACAGCTCCACATACTTTGCCTTTCCGCAGATATATCCGCCGGTTTCGGCAATAGCACCTCCGGGATTTTTTATCAGTGAACCAATTATCAGGTCTGCTCCAGCATGTAAAGGCTCAGACCTTTGCACAAATTCACCATAGCAGTTATCCACCATAATGCAGATATTCGGCTCGGCAGCACGGCAAGCCCTGCATATCTCCTCAATATCCTCAACAGTCAGTGTAGGACGGAGCGAATATCCTCTGGAACGCTGGATATACGCCACCTTTGCCCCCTTTATCTTCTCGGGAATAGCCGCAATGTCCACACGTCCATCGTCCATCAGCGGGATTTCGTCATATTCAACGCCATAATCCGTCAGCGAACCGTTTCCCTTTTCTCCCCTAACACCGATCACTTCTTCAAGAGTATCGTAAGGTCTGCCTGTAATGGCGACAAGCTTGTCACCAGTACGGAGCACGCCGAAAAGAGCCGTAGACAGGGCATGGGTACCGTTCACGAAATTGTGCCGCACCAAAGCGTCCTCACCGCCGAACGCCTCGGCATAAACAGCGTCCAGAGCATCTCTGCCCACATCGCCGTAACCGTAGCCCGTAGTTCCCTTCATGCAAGCCTCGCTGACTCTGTTGTTTATGAATGCGGAGAGCACCTTCTGTCCGTTGTAGTCTGCAATGGCTTCGATCTCGTCAAACTGAGGTCTGCAAGCCTTTTCCGCAAGCCTGCCCAGCTCGGCGATACGGCTGTCTATGTTAAAAAAGCTGTTCATTTAACTATCTCCAATACTATAATATATGTTATCCTCAAAAAGCTCCCGAAAGCCTATTTCACGGTAAAATCCCACCCGATGAGGGAGTGCGAAAAGTCCGCATTCTATGCCCTTTTCGGAAAAATCCGATGCAATGCTGTAAAGCATACGTCTTGCCGCTCCCTGTCCCCGACATTCGGGAAGAACGGCAATCTCCGAGAAAAATGCAAAATTTCCAAAACAAAATTGCATCGTCGCCGAAGCGATTTCCTTAAATTTGAACAATTTTGAAATGCCATGCCGTTTTCTATGGGAAATATCCACCAGCCATTTTTCATAGTCGGTTTCGGGAAATCCGCTTTTTATTATCCTAAAATGACTGTCAAGTGAATCGTCCGATTTTATTTCCTCGGGAATAAAGCCTTCGGGGACGGTGAAGCCGAACATTACCCGTTTTACCGCCCTATATCCGTCAAAGCAGCGTTCCCCGCCCGATATTTCCAGATTATGAGGACGGCAGAAGCCCAGAAAGCACCTTAAGTCCTCCTCGGAAAAGTTACCGTCACAGACTGCCGAACTGTTAAAGCAAAGCAGAACGCCGTCACTCTCCCCCGAACCAACGTAAAATCGGCAAAAATCATATCCCACGCCATAAGCATTCAGATAGGAGCGTATCTTCATTCCGTAATATGTTTCGCTGAGCCTGTCAGTAAAATCCGCATTTTCCGCAAGGGAGATCATCGGCATATCCTTTCTATCATTGCCTCTGCAAGCTTGTAACTGTCCATAATATCGGACAGTTTTGCAACACATGCAGGCGAATGAAGGTATCTCACGGGAACGGAAACAGCCAGAGTTTTCACGCCCCCACGGGATTTGTGGACAGCCCCTCCGTCGTTGCCCCCCGCAATGGTGGTCTTGGTCTGCCACCCCACGGAAATTTCCTCCGCCGCTGCCTTTGACAGATTGAAAAGCTCCCTGTCGTAAACGGTCGATCTGTCCATAAACGGAACTGCCGCACCCTTTCCCAGATAACAGCATTTCTGCTCTTCACCCGCCGACGGAATATCGGCGGCAGTGGTGGTTTCCAGTATAAGTGCACATTCGGGTGCAACAGTGTAAGCAGCTGCCCCCGCTCCTCTCAGCCCTATCTCCTCCTGAACGGTAAAAACCGCCGTGAAATCATACTCGGACGTTTCGTCCAGAATACGCAGCAGAATTGCACAGCCTACCCTGTCATCAATTGCCTTTTCCTTGATAAAACCGTCCCCCAGCTCAATGAAGTCCGAAGCAAAGCAAACGCTGTCCCCCAATGAGATAAGCTTTTCTGTTTCCTCCTTGGCGGACGTGCCAATATCAACATAAAGTCCCGAAAAATCGGGGGCTTTTTTCTTTTCATCATCGGTGAGATTATGCACTGCCTTTGCACCGATAACACCGTTTATCGTACCGCCGTGCAGAGTTACCCGCCTGCCAATGCAAACTCTCGGGTCAACGCCGCCTACTTTGTCAATGCCCAGCGTTCCGTCCGATTTAAGAGAGGTAACGATCATTCCCACCTCGTCCATATGAGCACAAACCATCAGCTTACGCTTTGCAGGATTTTTTCCTTTTACGGTGACAATGAGATTTCCCAACGGGTCGGTAAAATGCTCGTAACGTCTGCCCAGCTTTTCCTTGATATAGTCACGCACTCTGCCCTCATCACCCGAAATTCCGCCGATCCCGCAAAGCTCCTTTATATATGTGTAAAGCTTTTTATCCATTTTCGGAAACCTCCTTAATGAATTCTGCCAGCAGAATACCCGTGTTTTTCACATCTTCACAGTCAATGACTTCAACGGGAGTGTGCATATATTTCAGCGGAACGGAAACCGTCACTGCCTCGCATCCGCCTTTGTTTACGGAGAATTGGTCGGCGTTCGTGCCCGTAAGCCTGTTCATTACCTCAAGCTGATAGGGTATCTTCTTTTCCTCGGCTATCCTGATAAAAAGATTTGACAGCCTGCGGCTAAGTGAGGGCGAAATGCCTATCATCGGACCTTTTCCCAACTCGCCGCAATGCTCGGGCTTTTCACCGCCTGTAAGACCGAAGCTTACATCCACCGCAACAGCCAAATGCGGGTCAATGTCAAACGCTCCGAAGTGTGCTCCTCTTTCGCCTATTTCCTCCTGAACGGAAAACATAAAAAATACCGAACAGTTGTTAGGCAAAATCTTATCGTCGTGTAAACGAGAAGCGGCGTATATCAATGCCGCAGCACCGCATCGGTCATCGAGAGAATGACCCGTCAATCTGTCCCCGAATAGCGGCACACATTTTCCCGAAAATGAGATCAGGTCGCCGATAGATACTATCTCCCGAAGCTTTTCCTCGCTGTATCCCGTATCAATGTAAATATCATCTATTTCGGGAACAGAGCTTTCGTCCTTGGAAAGATGAGGCGGTATCGTGCATATAATTCCAACGACATCTTTTTTTCCGTGAATGACCACCTGCTGAGCAAGCAGCAGCCGGCGGTCAATGCCGCCCACATTTCCCACCTTGACAAATCCGCCGCTGACGATACTTGTAACGATAAAACCTATCTGGTCGATATGTGCATCAATGAGAATGCGTTTTTCGCCGCTGCCTAACCTGCCGATAACATTTCCGTTTACGACAGAGCATTCATCAACATAAGGCGAAATCAGCCGCATCGCAGCATCGGCAGCAGCCGATTCGCCGCCCGAAACTCCAACGCAGTCGGCAAGCTCCGCAACCGTATTTTTTATATCAAGCATTTTTGGAACCTCTTTCTTCAAGGGAATTTACTATCCGCTTGAAATGATTTCCCCTTTCCTCAAAGTTGCGGTACAGGTCGAAGCTGGCACTTGCGGGTGAAAGGGTGATAATGTCGCCTTCCTCTGCACTGTTTCGTGCGGCGTCCACAGCCTCTTCAAGGGTAGATACTCTTATTATTTTCAGTGCTTCGGGGTCATATCCGGGATATTCCCTGACTGCTTTTTCGATCTTTTCCGCAGTGGCACCCAGCAGCACAAGCGTCTTGACCTTTTCGTTAACGGGCTTCGCCATCGGTTCATAGGGAATTTTCTTGTCATATCCGCCTGCAATGACAATAAGCTTTTTGTCGAAGGAATTCAGCCCCGCAATAACTCTCGTCGGGCTTGTTGCAATGGAATCGTTGTAATACTTCACGCCGTCAAGCTCCCTGACAAATTCAATTCTATGCTCAACACCATTGAAATTCTTAGCGATATAAACAATATTTTCCGAATCGACCTCGCCATACACCGCCGCAATAGCCGTAAGATAATTCTCCACATTGTGGATACCCCGTATACGAATGTCGTCCTTGTGAACTATCTTTTCAACATTTCCGAAGCGATTATAACAAAGCCAGCCCTCCTCGTCAAGGAAGCTGCCGTTTTCGGGAACGGCTATTCTGGAAAACTTTACAAGCTCTCCCCTTACAAGCCCCGAAAGACCGTTTGTTATCTCATTGTCCAGATTGAGCACCGTTTTTGAGAATGCGTTCTGATGGAGCAGAATGTTTTTCTTGCTGTCAATGTACTCCTCCATTGTCCCGTGAACGTCCAGATGATTGGGAGCAATGTTGGTTATTACCGAAACATCGGGAGATTTTCTCATAGAGATAAGCTGGAAGCTGGAAAGCTCCACCACAGCCGCATCATCGGCGGACATTTTATCCACCTCGGGCAGCAAAGCCTTGCCGATATTTCCGCCCTTCCAGACCGTTTTGCCCTGCTTTTTCAGAAATTCCGAAATAAGCGTTGTGGTAGTAGTTTTTCCGTCCGAGCCTGTAACAGCGTATATTTTGCAGGGACAAAGGTCGAAGAACACCTCCATCTCCGAGGTAACGACAACGCCATTTTCCCGCATTTTCGCAATATCCGAATTATTGAAATACATTCCGGGAGTTCTGAAAACCACGTCGCACTTTGCAGCTTCCTCAAGATAGCTGTTTCCGAGAGCAAGCTTAGCCCCCGCCCTTGCGAAGCCCTCCGCAAGCTCGCCCAGCTGTTCCTTGAATTTTCGGTCGCAGACGGTAACGTCCATTCCCTTCTCAAGGAACATCATAATAAGGTCGTTGTGACTTACCCCAGTTCCGATAAAAGCAATTTTTTTGCCTCTGAGGCTCTGAAAAAATCTGTCAGTCGGCAGCATAAATTTATTCCTCATTTCTCTGAAAATATCATTTGCACCGAAATATGCACATACAAATATATTATATACGATTTCGCAGAAAATAGCAACTGTTTTTTCTGATATTTTACCGGTGAAATGATAAAAAACGGCATTTTCCAAAAAATCCTCGGGAGGACTGACCCTGAATGAGATCAAGCATTACCAAAGATACCCTAAAGCTCACCGCCGTTTCCTTTTTTCTCCAGACGGCGGGACTTGCCCTGAACACCTTTATCTCCAACCGTCTTGGCACTGTTTCCGTGGGGATAATGTCCCTTATCTTCTCATTTTTCGGTTTTATTATGGTGCTGGCGAACGGAAATATTTTCACCTGTGCCAGCCGGATAGTGTCCGAAGAAACGGGCAGAGGAAATCCCAATCCGTCAAGAGTTATGGCTCTCTGCCTGGGCTTCGGGCTGTCCCTCAGCGTATTTTTTGCGGCAGGCTCGGCGGCTTTGTCGGAAACCTTGGCGGAAAACCTTCTTCGGGACAAGGAAACAGGCTCTGCAATACGAGTTCTTGCCCTGTCGCTCCCCCTTGCATCGGTCGGTTCATGCATCAAGGGATATTTCCACGCCGTCAGAAAGGTAAAAATTCCCTGTGTCGCCGATTGTGCCGAATTTCTCATAAAAAACGGCATTCTGGCGGACGGGATATTGTTCACGGAGGAAAGCATTTACCGACTGCTTTCCCGCTCCATATTCATCGGGGAACTGGCTTCCTGTGTTTACCTGACAGCGGCGTATCTGACCGAATACCGAACATTTTCAAAGTGTCCCGCCGAAAATCCCACCGTTACGACTTTCAGACAGTTTATAAAAATAGCCTTTCCCATTCTCCTGAGCGGTTATGTGCAGATGATAATGAGCAGTGCCAACGAAGCCTTAGTTCCCGTGACGCTGCTTAAGCATTACGGTTCGTCGAACATTGCCCTCAGCGAATACGGAATGTTTGAGGCGTTCATTATCCCCGTGATATTTTACCCGTCGCTTGTACTGTCCAGCCTTGCGGTGATACTTGTCCCAGAGATAGCATCGGCGGCGTCCTCGGGAAATATGAAGCGGGTGCGGCGGCTGACACACAAGGCTATCTGCAAAAGCTTTGCCTTTTCCCTGCTGATAGTGGGCATTCTCCTGTGCGAGGGCAAGGAGATAGGTTTGCTTTTCTGCTCGGAAAGCCTTGTGGGAGATACTCTTGTCAGGCTTGCACCCGTTGTTCCGTTCATCTATCTGGAAATAGTAATGGAAGGCATTTTAAAGGGTCTTGGAAAGCAGAATTTTTCCACTTTAAACTCTCTTGCGGAATATATTATCCGAATTGCCTGTGTGATTATTTTCGTCAAGCTTTTGGGGTTTACGGGAGTTGTTATCTCCTACTATGCCAGCAACTGTGCAAGCAACATTGCCCGAATTTATATGGTACTGAAAACCGAACAGCTCCGCTTCGACCTGTTTTCCTACCTGATGAAGCCCTGCCTTTATTCGGCGGTCTGCTGTCAGGGGGGGAAGCTTCTGGTAAATATTCTCGGGATAAACTCTCCCGTTTATGGGACAGTTGCATTTATCGCCGTCAGCGGGATAATTTTCCTGCTTTTGGATACTATGGACGAAAAATTCATTTGCAGCGAATTCAAGCTTATCACAGCATAAAACTATCCCCCGAAGCCGAAATATCCGACTTTGGGGGACATCATCTTATCAAATTAACATCTTAAACATTCCGGGACCGTCCCAATCGCAGGGACGTTCTTCAAAGCCCATCTTTTTGTAGAAGCCAACCGCTTCCTTTGTGCTGATAAGCTCCAGGCTTACCGCACGGTTTTTCGGGATATTATCCCTGATAAAACACTCTAAAGCATTGATAAGCAGTGAACCGACTCCCTTTGACTGATACTCGGGGATAACAGCGAAATCCTTAACATAAAATGACATGCCCATATCTCCCAGAAGCCGAACCATACCCACGGGCTTTTCGCCGTCATAAGCGATAAAGCTTGCAAGCGTATGTGCTAATGCTATCTCTGCTTGCTCCAAGGCAGGCGGCTCCCAGCCCACCGAAGTGTACAGTTTAAGGAACAGTTCGGGCGTGAGCGTATTTGTGTCAACTCTCATATCATTCACCCTTGTTTCCGGTTAATTTGCTTTCCAGCTCCGCACCGTAACGGAAGATAATTGAAATGATGATCAGTGCAATGCCGAAGGTTACGGAAAGCTCGTTGGACATAGTATCGGGAAGCTCAGCGTTAAATGTTGCACAGATAGCTGAGATGATACCGATAGCCACCAGCGGCAGAATGATAATTCGAATACCAAGCCCTTTTATCTCGTCCGCTCCCCTGTTTGTAAAGGGAGTCCCGTCTGCAAGTTCGTGCTTCATATAAAGCTGAGCAAATGTGAGAAGCAAACCATCTGTCAGACAGACAACAAAATCGCAGAGCAGCTCAGCAATCGTTTGATTTTTGTCGAACTCGGCTGCTATCTCAGGAGCAATGCCTACAACTAGCTGATAGGAACTGTTATTTGCGAGCAAAATCGCCGTAACAACCAAGAGCCCTGCACAAACATACGCAAATATCATTGCAATTTTTGCTAGTATTCTGAACACCTTGATGATCTTTTGTATTCTGTCAAGTGAACTCATTGTCATTTCCTCCAATTATCAGAATATAAGCTTTTCCAGACGCCAGCCGCCGTTTTCGTAAACAACAGCACCGTTCAACGGATAATCTTCCTTAACCGGTTCCTCAGCAGGCCACTCGACCTGACCTGTTACGATAAATTCGCACCTGTTTTCGTCCGCTGAAACTATCTCCAGCCTGTAATCCGTCCAGTCAACATAGTAGCCCTTTGCACCTGCAAGATAGGTATCGACGCAAAGCATTCCGTCAATATTCAGATACATAGGCTGACCCTCATAAGGGCTGTCATACAGAAGACGGTCTGCCTCATTTGTACAGAAAACGCTTCTTATGTAGCTCTCAAACTCTGCATAATCCGCAAATCTGTCTGTAGCTGCCTTGTAGATGTGGTCGTCCTGCACGGGATCTCCCTCGGGGTACAGAGAAGTAGCACCGTAAAGGTTTCTTAGGCAGTAAATGTTTTCATCAAACAGGCTTCGGATAGCCGCTTCGTCCACAGACTGAACCGCAGGCTCGGTTTCCGACACTGTTGTGTCCTCCGCTGCTTGAGCGGTGGTTTCGGACGGTGCTTCGGTGGTCTCGGACGGTGCTTCTGCCGCCGTTGTCTGCTCCTCGGGGGATATTTCCGTAAGCTGTGAAGCAAGTGTTGCAGGCTCGATAACAGTTACCTCTCCGTCATTGACCTGCTCCGCACAGCCGCAAAGCAGTACTGCAGCGATCGCTGCCGTTAATACGATATTTCTTTTCATATTCTTTCTCTCCCTTTTTATAATCAGGCGGTGTTTTCCGAAATATTAAAGGAATAATCCCCGACGAAATTCTCCGCCTTTACGCAAATTTTATAATCTCCCGCTTCCTTTGCATACACGGTAAACTCCGAGGACGGAACATCTCTGCCCTCGTAAACAGCGGACTTGCTGTCAGCTTCGGGAGCAATAACGATATTCAGATTGCCGCTGACCCGCTGAACACTTACAGCAACAACGCCCTCAGAACCATCGGGCACAGCAAAGCTAATATGCTCCTCACCGTTTCTCCGAATAAGCGAACCGCCGTTTTCTTGGGTGATGATTTCGGAATCCATATGCGGCTGCGGGTTGCATTTTTCGCTGCTGCAGCCCGTAAGGACTACGGCGATAAACGTCAATATAATTATGATAACGCTGTCCTTCATAAGACTCCGACCTTTCATATGTATGCTGCGGTCACTTGGTGAGCTGTTCAAGCTCCCCTGCCATCTGTCTGATATTTTTGACCATAAATCCAAGATTTTCCGTGCCTGCACTGTTTTCCTGGATAGCCGCCGCAACGTGCTGAACAGCACCGCAGTTGTTGGCGATATTTCCGCTTACGCTGACAAGCTTTCGGGAAACATTTTCACCGCTGTTTGCAACATTTTTGATGACAGCGTTCATATCCGCAATATTCCCCGAGATCTCTCTGTTGGAATGGCTGAGCTGTTCGGCTGATGCCTTCATCTCCTCCATACTGTTCATACCCTCACGAGTAAGCTCGGCGTTGTTTTCCATAGCAGCGACCGTTCCCGAAATATTGTGGGTAACATCGTTGATAATGTCGCCTATTTCCGAAGCAGCCGCCTTAGTCTGCTCGGAAAGCTTCTTTATCTCACCCGCAACAACAGCAAACCCTCTGCCGTGCTCACCTGCGTGTGCCGCCTCAACGGAAGCGTTCAGTGCAAGGATATTTGTCTGCATAGAAATATCGGAAATGACCTCCGCTATCTCAACTATCTTCTTAGACTGCTCGGACAGCTTTGAGATGACCGCCTTGCTCTCATCTGTACCCTTGCAGATCTCGTCCATACTTGCAGCGGCTGCGGACATTTTTCTGTCGTTTTCCGCTGTTATCTCGTCAGCCCGCTTGGTAAGCTCGGAAATGCGTGCACTCATTTCGGAAAGATCACGGAGATTATCCGAGATATGGTTCATACTCTCCTCAACCGACTTTATATGTGCAAAATTAGCTTCGCTGTCCTTCATAACATTTTCCGACTCGTTTGCGATGCTGCGGTTTGCTTCTGCTGCAGCCGCCGAGATGCCGTCCAGCTCGGTAACCGTCTGAATAAGTCTTTCGGAAACCTCCAGAGATTTTTCCTGCATTATCCTCTGCTTCTCAGCACCCATAAGACTGCCAAGCATGGAAGCGGTTCGTCTGCAAAGCATAGTGAAGATAGCCGAAACACAGATAAGTACCATTGCACGGGGAAGAATTCCATAAAGCACACAGGTCTTAACCGAAATAAAATTTTTGTCGCCGACAAATTGATACTTAAACGCCAGAAGCTGTCCAACGGAAACCGCTATTATAGTAAGCACAACAGCTAAGTTGTTCAGTCCGCCAAGGAAATACAAGCTTGCGATAGCTATCGGATAAACATACAGCAGTACCGCATGATACGCCAGCGTTACAGTAGTTATTGCCGTAAAAAGCACGGCGATAATTACGATAACATACTTGACCCAGCTGCCCTCTGCCTTAAATACATTCAAAAGAAGCGTCGGTATCATAAGCAGTATACTTCCGATTATAAAAGCAGTTATCATAACAGGAAGCCGCACGGTAAATATCCCCAGAATATCAAGCAGCAGCACCAATGCAAACACAATGACGGTCACCCGCATTACCTTTGCAGCCGCCATGTTTGCACTTTTTTCATTTTCATTTAAAAGTCCCATATAATACCCCTCCCTTTATTTACGGGAAATTTCGTAAGGCTTAAAAACCTCGTCCTTGCCCGATTTTGCCGTTGCGATTATGCTTTGGAATTCAAAAGTAAGCATTTCGGAAATCTGCTGATCGGTAAAGCTGCACATTTTTGTGGCAAGAAGCACACTGATACCGTAGGTATATATCCATGTATGCTTGAAGATGGTTTTTGAATCCTCCATAGAAAACCCATAATCCTCATTGAGCGTCTGAATGCACCTGTCAGCAGTATCTCCAAGATTTTTGAATATCATCTCAAAGCTGCCTGTTTCGTCCATCTCGCACATATGCAGCAGGCGGAAAAGCTTCGGCTGCTCGGAGGCAAATCTCGTCATCTTCATTCCGAACTGCTTGAAGGGCGGCATATTTTCATCGGTGACAGCTGTAAATTCCTCAAATCTGCGAAGGGCAGCTTTTCTTACCTCTCGGCACAGCTCATCCATACTTGAAAACACGGTAAATATCGGTCTTGCAGAGCTGCCCAATGCTGCACCCAGCTCTCTTGAGGTCAGTGCTTCCATTCCATTTTGGGCTACTATATCCAGTGCTGCTTGGACGACCTCTTCCCTTGTGAATTTTGGCTTCGGCGGCATATTATCTCTCCTTTATCGTATGATTTAAATCGAATGTTTTAAACCATACGTTTTAAATCGTTTGCTACATTATATCAGATATTTTTCTGTTTGTCAATAGCTTTTGAGAGATTTTCTGATAGTATAAAAAAGATCGATAATCAAACCCGTTCCCCATAAAAAAGTATATCATCTCAAAACGGCATAATCAAGCGAATTTCGGTATGATGCAAAAATCCGCTGCTATAATGCAGAAAATATCCCGTAAAAAGCAAAGCGTCCCTCCCTGCCGTTCGGCAAAGAGGGACGCAATCAGTTCTGAAATATTAGTCATCCTGGAGAGCCGCATAGCCCGACTCGCCTGTTCTGACCTTGATAACATTTTCAACATCGTAGGTGAAGATCTTGCCGTCGCCGATATGACCGGTGTAAAGTGCCTTGCGGGCAGCTTCGATAACCGTTTCAACGGGAACCTTGCAGACAATTACCTCTACCTTAATCTTAGGCAGCAGATTGATCTCAACGGGAGTACCTCTGTACATTTCCCCTGCACCCTTCTGAACGCCGCATCCGAGAACCTGTGTTACGGTGATACCCGTTACTCCGATCTCATTAAGTGCGGATTTAAGGGACTCAAATCTGCTCTGCTTGCAGACGATGGAAACCTTTGTATACTTGTTCTTTTCATCGGGATAGTTCTCAATATCAGCACGCTTTGTAACCGTTACGGGGATAGCTGCGTCCACAGGAACATCTCCTTCCACTTCTGCGGGAACACTGCCCATAAGCACTGTGGGAACGGGTGCGGGCATAAAGTCTGCATAAGAGGAAGCAAGACCATGCTCTGTAACGTCCAGACCTCTTACCTCTTCCTCAACGGAAGCTCTCAGACCGATAGTGTGCTTGATAGCCTGGAACACAATGATCATTGTAACTGTTGTCCAAGCTGCAACGGATACGATACCGAGGCACTGCTTAACGAGAAGATCTGCACCGCCGCCGTAGAAAAGACCGTTAATTGTGCAGTCGGGAGCGGAAGTTGTTGCAAAAAGTCCGACTGCAAATGTTCCCCAGATACCGTTCATCATATGTACTGCAACAGCACCAACGGGGTCGTCAATGTGAAGCTTGTGGTCGAGAAGCCATACACCGAATACTACCAGCAGACCGGAAACCACGCCGACCATAATAGCACCGAATGCGTCCATAACATCACAGCCCGCTGTGATACCTACAAGACCTGCCAGAGAAGCGTTAAGGCACATTGAAACATCGGGTTTGCCGTATTTTAACCAAGTGAATATCATACAAACTACCGTTGCAACTGCAG